>CAMTVD010000012.1:0-65539 GCA_947085095.1 uncultured Thermus sp.
CCAAGGCATCCACCGTGGGCCCTTAGCATCTTGACCCTTCAAGGACCACGCTCAACACGTGGCCCGTGGCTTCCATCCATCCACCCCAGCTTTCAAGATCCCCCGCCACCCACCGGGCAGCGCAAAGAAAAATCTACCAGATGCCCCCAAAGGTGTCAAGAGCTGTCAGCATAGATCCACCAGCCTCACCGGTTGTCGCTTCCCCGGGGGGTCTTCCCCTCTACCGCCACGGCCTTTCCTAAAGTGGCCGGGGGCTTTGCAGAGGGCCAGGTGGGACAGAAGGTACAGGCCGCGGTAAGCTTAGGGTGTGCGCAGTCTTTTAGCCCGGCTCCTCCTCAACACCTTGGCCCTTTGGCTAGTGAGCCTCCTCTACCCCGGGGTGGGCTTTTCCCCGGGGGTAGGGCTTGCCGATTACCTGGTGGCGGGGGCCATCTGGGGTCTGGCCAACGCCCTTATCCGTCCCGTCTTTCTGTTCCTCACTTTGCCCTTGAATGTGCTCACCCTGGGGCTTTTTACCTTGGTGATCAACGGGGTCATCCTTTACCTGGTAGCCCAGGCCACGGCCCTCGAGGTCCAGGGCTTTACCGGCGCCTTCGTGGGGGCGCTCCTCCTCTCCCTGGTGAGCCTGGTGCTGAACTGGCTTTTCCGGGACTAGCGGTTCTCGGACACGTAACGGGAAAGTTCCTCTATGAGCATCTCCTGCTGGGTGATGATGGCCTTGACCGCATCCCCGATGGAGATCACCCCCACCACCTTCCCCCCCTCCACCACAGGGAGGTGGCGCACGCGGCGTTCAGTCATGAGGCGCATGGCCTCGGCCAGATCGGTTTCCGGGCGCACGGTGATCACCTCCTTGGTCATGACCTCCTCCACCCGGGTGTCCTTGGAGAAGCGGCCCAAGAGGACCAGCTTGCGGGCGTAGTCCCGCTCGGAGAAGATGCCCACTAGCCTCTCCCCTTCCATGACCAAAAGGGCGCCGATGTCGTGCTCAGCCAACTTCTTCAAGGCCTCCAATACCGTGGCCTGTGGGCCTATGGCGTAGACCCCGCCCCCCTTGCGCAACAGGACCTGCCGGACCGTCATGAGCCCCCCTTTCCCTTAGGGGCCTATTGTACCAAACTACCGGGCCGTGAGGACGGGCCCCACCGCATGGCGCACCACGTGCTCCGTGGTGCTCCCCAGCACCAGCCGCCGCACCGGGGCCCCCAGGGCCAGGAGGTCGGAAGGCCCCTGTAGGGCCAGGAGGTGCTCCGCGGGGTCCCCGGCGAAGGCCAGGGCCTCCGTGGCGATCCCTTGGTCCCTGAGGTAGGTCTCCGCCTCGAGGGCCCAGGCCCCCGCCCGCACGGGGTCATCATGCACGCTCACCACCCGCACCCTGAGGCCCAAGGGCTTGGCCAGGAGGGCCAGGGTGTGCATGACCCGCACGGCGCTTTCCGAGGCGTTGTACCCCAGCAAGGCCCCCTCTATCTCCACATAGTCCACGGGGGCCACCATCACCGGGGTAGGGGAAGCCCGAAGCACCCGGTCCACCGTACTCCCCAGTCCGGTAAAGCTTCCCCCGTGGGTTTCTCCGGTCCGCCCTAGGACGACCAAGTCCGCCATGCGGGCGTGGTGGAGGATCGCCTCGTGGGGTATCCCCGTTTCCAGAAAAGTATCCACCTCCAGGCCCGCCTCCTGGCCGCTCTTTTGTATACGCTCAAGAATTGCTTCCCCCTTGAGGGTGAGGGCCTTCTCCAACTCTTCTTGGTAAACGGAAACGGGAATGGTAAGGGCCCCGAAGTCCAGAAACTCCACCATCCGCACCAAGCGCACGTCCCGCACAAAGAGGGCGAGGAGTTTGGCGGAAAGCTTGTAGCAAAGCCACTCCGCCAGCACCTCCGCCCCCCGGGCCTGAGGGGAGCCGTCCGTGGCCAAAAGGATCCTCATGCCCCCATCTTACGGGGTTCCCGCACGGAGCGGGCGAGAAGCCAGGCGGGAAGGATCAGGCTCCCCAGAGCCAGGAGAACGGGGATGACCCCGTAGACCTCAATGAGGTGGCCGATGGGGGCGTAAAGGAGCCCCGCAAACCCCCAGGTAAAGCCCATGAGGAGGCCCGAGACCGTGGCCGTCTGGTTAGGCGCAAGCTCCTGGGCCAAGACCACAGCCACCGGGATGCCCGCATTCATCAGAGCCCCGGTGACGGCCAAAAGGACCAGATAAAGGGGATTTTCCGGAGGAAAGAAGAGGAGGCCCAGGTAAAGGGGCAGGCCAAAGGTAAGGGTGCCCACCAGAACTGCCTTGCGCCCCAGGCGGTCGGAAAGGGTCCCCCCCAGGAAGGCCCCCACAGTGGCGGAGAAGCTGTAGACGGAAAGGGAGATGGCGGTGTAGGCATCGGGGATGCCCCGCTCCGCATACCAATAAGGGAGGGTGGTGGCAAAGCTCATGAAAACCAGGCTCCGCAGGGTAGCCATGCCCCAAAGGCGGGCCACATCTCCCCGGAAGACCCTCCCGAAGTCGCCAAGGCCCGCTGGCCTCCCCTGCCGCCTAACCGGAGGAAGGCGGAGGAGGAGGAGGGCGGGCAGAAGGGCCAGGGGGGTGAGCCAGAAAAGCCCCTTTAGCCCCCAAGCCCCCACGGCGAAGAGGGCCACGATGGGCCCCAGGGAAAGCCCCAGGTAGCCCGCGGAACCAAAGAAGGAAAGCCAAAAGCCCTTCCGCTCCCGCGGGGCGAACTCCCCCACCAGGCTGGCCCCCGAGGCGTGAAAGAGGGCCGAGCCCAAGCCCGCCAAGCCCAGGACAAGAACCAGGACCTCAAACCGGGGCCAAAGCCCCAAGGACCCCATCCCTAGGGCTACCAAAAGGGGTCCCAAAGCGGCAAGGAGCCTCCGGTCCAGGCGGTCAGCGATGAGGCCGGCCACGGGCTGCAGAAGGCTTCCCGTCAAGGAGTAGACGGAGACCAGGAGCCCCGCCGTGCCCAGGCCCACACCAAAATGGGCCATGAGCTTGGGGAGGAGAGGGGTGAGGAAGTTGGAAAAAAGATCGTTGACCGCGTGGAGCCAGGCCAGGAGGAGGGGCAACACCTCCCCATGCTAAACCCTTTTCTCAGGAAGGGTGTGTTAGAATCCCCACGTGCAGAGGACCTCCCAGGGGAAAAAGAAAATGGCGCGCCCGAGAGGACTCGAACCTCTGACCTTCGGCTCCGGAGGCCGACGCTCTATCCAGCTGAGCTACGGGCGCACTCAAGCGGGAGTACTATAGCACGGGAAGAAGGAGGCGGTCAAGTGTTTGGCATCAACAAGCGAGTGGTAACCATCCTTTTCGGCTTTTTGGCCTTGGCCTTCGTGGTGGGGGCCATCCTCCTCTTTACCCCTCAGGCGGGGCAGGAGGCCAAGGGCAAACCGGTCCTTTGGGTAAACGGAAAGGCGGTCTACGAGCTGGACCTCCTCAGGCTCCAGGGAAATGACCCCCTCTACACCGCCAACCCCCAGGGCCTCCTCAAGGTCCTGGTGGACACCCACTTCCTGGAGCAGGTGATCCTCACCGAGGCCCTCAAGCAAGACGCAGCCCGCATCCGGGTGGGGAGCGCCGAGGTGCGCAAGGAGGTGGATCGCATCCGGGAGCAGTATGGCCTTAAGGAAAAAAAGGCCTACGAGCAGTTCCTGAACCAGGTGGGGTACACGGACGCCCAACTTAGGGCCGAGGTGAAAACCCAGCTCCAGATCCAGAAGCGGCTAGAGCAGATCCGCTCCGCCGCCAAGCCCACACCCGAGGAGGTGCGCTTCTACTTTGAGGTGCACCAGGAGAACTACAAGACCGAGCCCCGGGTCCTAGCCCGCCAGATCGTGGTGGACGACAAAAAGATCGCAGAGGAGGTCCTGGCCAAGGCCAAGGCCGGGGAGGACTTCGCCGCCTTGGCCAAGCAGTACTCCAAGGTGGGGGCGGAGCAGGGCGGGGCCCTGGGAGCCGCCCCTGGGGAGAGCGCCCCCAAACCGGTGACCCGGGTGGTCTTCCCGGAAAAGGTGGCCGAGGCGGTCTTCGCCCAAAAGGGGCCGGGCCTGGTGGGGCCCATAGAGGCCGGAGGACGGTACTACCTGGTGAAGCTGGAGAGCTACCTGCCCCCCAAGGTGCCCACCTTTGAGGAGGTCAAGGAGCGGGTGGAGAAGGACGCTCAGGAGGCGAAGGCGGGCGGGGCCCTCGAGGCCTACCTGGAAGACCTGAGGAAGAAGGCCCAGGTGCGCTTCGCCGAGGGCGTGGGCTACGTCTACAAGAACCCTGTGGTGGCCACGGTAAACGAAAGGGAGATCCTTCTTTCCCAGGTCCTTCAGCCCGTCTTCTCCAACCAGCAGACCGCCGCCCTCATCCAGCAGGGCCTGGGGGAGCTGGCGGTGCAGTTCTTCCTGCCCCAGACCCTGGAACGCCTCGTGGACCAGGAGATCCTGGTGGGAGCGGCCAAGAAGAGCGGGAAGCCCTTTATTGGCTCCAAGGACGAGGTGGCCCAGGCCTACCTCCTCTACGAGACCCGGGACCTGACCGCCACCGAGGCCGAGGCCAGGAGGTTCTACGCCGAAAACCCCGCCTTCTTCACCGTACCCGCCAGCGCCGAGGTGGTAGGGGTGGTGTTCCAGGAAGAGGCCAAGGCCAAGGCCTTCCGGGAGGCCGCCCTGAAGGCCAGCGACCTCCAGGCCCTGGCCAAAGCCCATGGCGGCAATGTTACCGAGTACGGGACCGTGAACCCGGGCCAACTCCCCGCCGTCCTGGACCGGCTGGTCTTCAAGGTGAAGGAGGCCTTTCCCAAGGGGTCCTTGGGCGAGGTGAGCGAGGTGGTGAAGCTGGAAGACGGCACCTTCACCGTCCTCCTGATCAAAAACCGCAAGCCCGAGGAGCTGAAGCCCTTTGAGGCGGTGAAGGAGGAGGCCCTCGAGGGCGTGAAGAATCGCAAACGCCAGGAAAAAGCCCAAGCCCTCATCCAGAAGCTTCGCCAGGAGGCCAAAGTAGAAAACCGCCTGGCCCAGGTCCTGGCGGAGCTCACCCCTAAGACTGAGGAAAAGCCCAAAGAGGAGGCCCCCAAGGAGGAAGCCCCGGCCAAGCCGTGAACTCCTAAGGGCCAGGGGGCGGCCAAGGGCCGCCCCTTTTCTTTAAACTGGCGGTATGGAACCCCGGGAGCTCACCCTCCTCCTCACCCTCTACTACGAGGCCAAGCCCGATCCCCAAAACCCCCTAGAGCGCGTGGCCTTCGGCACCAGCGGCCACCGGGGGACGAGCCTCAAGGCCACCTTCACCGAGGCCCACGTCCTGGCCATCGCCCAGGCCATCGCCGATCTAAGGGAAAGTTTCGGGGCCACGGGCCCCCTCTTCCTGGCCAAAGACACCCACGCCCTCTCCGAACCCGCCTGGGCCACGGCCCTTTCCGTTTTCGCCGCCAACGGCATTGAGGTCCGGGTAGAGGAAGGCTACACCCCCACCCCCCTGGTCTCCCTGGCCATCCTGGAGCACAACGCCCAAAACCCGGCCAAAGCGGACGGGGTCCTCCTCACCCCCAGCCACAACCCTCCCGAGGATGGGGGGCTCAAGTACAACCCCCCCACGGGGGGCCCCGCGGACACCCGCATCACCAAGGCCATTGAGGAGCGGGCCAACGCCCTCTTGCGGGAGGGCCTAAAGGGGGTGAAGCGGCTTCCTTTGAAGGAGGCTCTTTCCCGGGCCAGACCCTTTGACTTCGCCGGGCTTTACGTGGAGAAGGTCAGGGAGGCGGTGGACCTGGAGGCCATCCGGGCCGCGGGCCTCCGCCTGGGGGTGGACCCCTTGGGCGGGGCAAGCCTTGCCGTCTGGGAGCGCTTGGCCGAAGCCTACGGCCTCAACCTGGAGGTGGTGAACCGCGCCATAGACCCCACCTTCCGCTTCATGCCCAAGGACCATGACGGCAAGATCCGCATGGACTGCTCCAGCCCCTACGCCATGGCGGGCCTCCTGGCCCTCAAGGACCGCTACGACCTGGCCATCGGCAACGACCCCGACGCCGACCGCCACGGCATCGTCACCCGGCGGGGCCTGATGAACCCCAACCACTACCTGGCGGCGGCTCTCCACCACCTCTTCACCACCCGGGCCTGGCCGGGGGCCAAGGCGGGGAAGACCGCGGTGACCAGCGCCCTCCTGGACCGGGTGGCGGGGGCCCTGGGCCGGGAGGTTTACGAGACCCCGGTGGGCTTCAAGTACTTCGTGGAAGGCCTCCTTCAAGGCTGGCTGGGCTTCGGCGGGGAGGAAAGCGCCGGGGCCAGCTTCCTGCGCCAAGACGGCCGCCCCTTCTCCACCGACAAGGACGGGATCCTCATGGGGCTTCTGGCGGCGGAGATCCTGGCCAAGCGGAACCAGGCCCCGGACGAGCTCTACGAGGCGCTGGCGGAGCGCCTGGGCCGCCCCCACTACGCCCGCAAGGACCTGCCCGCAAGCCCCGAGGCCAAGGCCCGGCTTGCCCGCCTCTCCCCCGAGGAGGTGCGGGGAGAGGTGGCGGGGGAACCTATTCTAGGGGTCCTCACCCGGGCCCCAGGCAACGGGGAGCCCCTGGGGGGCCTGAAGGTGGTCACGGCGAACGCCTGGTTCGCCATAAGGCCCAGCGGCACCGAGGACATCGTCAAGGTCTACGCGGAAAGCTTCAAGGGGGAGGAGCACCTAGAGGAGGTACTCCGGGCAGCCCTAGGCTTGATGGAGCGGCATTTGGCCTAAGCCCACCGGGCCCAGGCCTACCCCTTCACCGCCCCGGCGGTGAGGCCGGCCACGATGCGCTGCTGGAAGATGAGAACCAGGACCACCAGGGGCACGGTGACCACCACGCTGGCGGCCATGATGGAGCCCCAGGGGATCTCAAAGGGGCTGGCCCCGCCGAAGCCGGCGATGGCCGGGGGTACGGTGCGCACCGCATCTCCCACCGTGAAGGTGAGGGCGAAGAGGTACTCGTTCCAGGCGGCGATGAAGGCCAAAAGCCCGGTGGTCACCAGGCCTGGCCCCGTGAGGGGAAGCATCACCTTCACCAGGGTCTGCAAGGGGGTGGCCCCGTCCACGTAAGCGGCCTCCTCCAGTTCCCTGGGAAGCCCCCGGAAGTAGCCCACCAGGACCCAGACGGTGAAGGGAAGGGTGAAGAGGAGGTAGGAGAGGATGAGGCCCAGGTGGGTGTTGAAGAGGGCTGTCTGGCGGAGGAGCATGAAGAGCCCTCCCAGAACAGATATCTGCGGGAACATGGTCATGGCCAGGACGATGTAGAGCACAGCGTTTTTGGGAGGAAAGGGAAGCCTGCCCAAGGCGTAGGCGGCCATCACCCCCAAGGTTAGGGAAAGAAGGGTGGCCCCCCCGGCCACGATGAGGGAGTTTAGCAGATTGCGGCCAAAGTTGGCCCGCAGGAAGACGTTCTGGTAGTGCTCCAGGGTGAAAGGCACGGGCAAAAGGCTAGGGTCTGTTGAGAAAAGCTCCCCCGAGGGCTTGAAGCTGGAAACCACCGCCCAGTAGAAGGGAAAGGCGCTGTAGACCACCACGAAGACTACCAAGAGGTAGAAGAGGGCCCGGTTTAGACCGCGCAGAAGGGGTCTCATCTTAAGGCCTCCTTACCCAAGGTACGCATGTAGAGGACGACAAAGAGGAAGATGAGGACCAAAATAGCCACGCTTATGGCTGAGCCGTAACCCAAATCCTGGAAATCGATGAGGGTCTGGCGGTTGTAAACGGCCAAGGAGCGGGTGGCGGGATTCACCCCACTCATGACGAAGATCACGTCAAAGACCCTAAGGGCGTCCAAGGTGCGGAAGATGAGGGCCACCACCAAAGCAGGGGTAAGCAGGGGGAGGGTAATGGTCCAAAACTGCTGCCACTTGCTGGCCCCGTCAATGCTGGCTGCCTCGTAAAGCTCCTCGGGGATGAGCTGGAGCCCCGCCAGGAGGAGAAGGGCCATAAAGGGCGTGGTCTTCCACACGTCCACGGCGATGATGGAGGGGAGAAGGAGTTCTGGCCGAGCTAGAAAGGCCACTTTCTGCGTCAGAAGGCCCAACTTCACCCCTAGGATATTGATGACGCCGTAGACGTCATGGAGCATCCACTGCCACATCTTGGCGGACACCACCGTGGGGATGGCCCAAGGGATGAGGATGGCAGCGCGCACCAGGCCCCGCCCCTTGAAGTTGGAGTGGATGATGAGGGCGATGGCCAAGCCTAGGATCGTTTCCAGGCTCACCGAGATCACGGTGAACCTCAGGGTGTTCCATAGGGCCTGGCGGAAATCGGGGTCCTGGAGGAGGTAAAAGTAGTTCTCCAGCCCCACAAACTCCGGGGGCTCCACGAAGGCGATGTCGGCTCTGAAAAAGGACCAATAGAAGACCTGGGCCAGGGGGTAGCCGGCTACCAAGGCCACCACCAAAAGGGTGGGCAGCACCAAGAACCAGGCTAGGCGGATTTGCCTTTGGGTGAGCATGGTCTTTTAAGGCTACGCCCGGGGGGGCGCTGTCCCCCCCGGGCCAGGGGGCCTTTAGCGGAGGATCCGCCTCAGCCGGGCCTCGAGGTCCCTGACCGCGGCCTCACCCCTCTTTCGCCCAGTAAGAACGCTGTGGACCTCGGTCCAGATGGCCTCGGAAACCTGGTTGTACCTGGCCCCGGCCACGTCGGAGGGGCGGGAGACGGCGTTCTGGAAGACGGGAAGGAGGTCCCTAAACCAAGGGTTCCTGGCCAAGACATCCCTGTCGGTGTAGAGAGCAGGGCGAGTGGGCAGACGGGAAAGGCGCACGGCGTTGTCCTTCTGCACCTCGTGGGATGCCAGGTACTTGACCAGGTCAGCGGCCTCCCTGGGGTAGCGGCTGTAAGCGGAGACCATGAGCTGCCAGCCCCCAAGGGTAGCGGCATTGGGAGCGTCAGCAGAGACCTTGGGCAGCACCGTGACCCCAAACTTGCCGCGGATGGGGCTGCCCTCGGCCTGCCCCAGGGCGTAGGCGTAGGGCCAGTTACGCATGAAGAGGGCGTTGCCCTGCTGCCACACGTTCCTGGACTCCTCCTCGGCGTAGGCGGTGACCCCCTGGGGAGCGATGCTCCCCACCCAGCTCCGGGCCCGGTTCAGGGCTAAAGCGGCGTTGCCGTTGTTCACGCTGATGGTGCCGTCGGGCTCAATGAAGCGGCCGCCCTTGTGGGAGTAGACCCACTCCAGGGCGTCGCAGGTGAGGCCCTCGTAGGCTTTGCCCTGAAAGACGAAGCCCCAGAAGTCCCGGTTGCCCCCCTTCCGCTCCCCTTCCATGACCTTCTGGGCCATCTGCTCCAGCTCAGCCCAGGTGCGGGGCGGGTTCTTGTATCCGTACTTTTCCAGAAGATCCTTACGGTAGTAGAGGATGCCCGCATCGGTAAAGAAAGGAATAGAGGTGAGCTTTCCCCGGATGGTGTTGTTCTGAACGATACGGGGGAAGAACTCCCGGAGCTCGGCCTCGCTGAAGTACGGCTTCAGGTCAGCGGCGTGGGGGGCCACGATGCCCGGCCAGATGACATCGATCATGTAGACGTCCACGTCCGGGCTCCTGGCGGCCCAGTACTGCTGGTAGAGGGCCAGGCGGTCGTTGGTGTCTGCGGGGGAGTCAATGTACTCCACCCGGGTCCCCGTCCTCCTGCCCCAGGCCTCCACCATCTCCTTCATCCAGCGGCCGCCCTCGCCCACAGCGGTGGAGTCCCCCGCCACCCGGATAACGGGGCCTGTTTGGGCCCGCACCAGGGAAGGTCCCAGGATGAAGCTGGCCGCAAGTCCAACGCCCGCTTTTTTGAGAAACTCTCTACGCCTCATATGGTCCTCCTATGGAAACTTTTCCACGGCAGATTATACCCCTGCCCCCCTCGTCTGTCAACGGCGATGTGCCTTAAACCGGGGTCAGAGCCAGGCCAGCTCCAAATGGGCCTCCCAATGCCCCACCACCAAGCCCCGATGGTTCCGCACCTCGGGCCGGTCCCAGGGGGTGGGGCCGGGCTCGAGGCCAAGAAGCCGCAAAAGGGCCACCACCGCCACCTCCCGGGCCTGGGAAGCGCCATCCTCCACCTTGAGGGCCGCGCCCAAAGGCCCCATGGGGCTTTCCAGAAGGGCCAGGCCGTAGTAGCCGTCCGCCCCCCGCTTGGCCAGGAGGGGGAGCCTTTCCATGAGGAGGGTGTCAATGCTCCCCGGCCCCGCCACCAAATCGGGGTGGCGGCGCATGGCCTCCCCCACCCGGCGAAGGGGCTCCCGGTAGGGGGCTGGGGCCGCCTCGGGCCGGGCCAAGAGGTAAAAGGCCCGGGCCGCCCGGGCAAGGGGCAGGGCGAAGGTGGGCACGCTGCAGCCGTCGGTGGCGTGAAGGGGCTCGGCGCCGGAAAGCTCCGCCAGGGTCCTCTGGTTCAGGAGCTGGACCGGGTGCTCCGGGCGTTCGTACCCTTCCGGGGGTGCTCCCAGGGCTAAAGCGGCCGCCAGCATCCCCGCGTGCTTGCCCGAGCAGTTGTGATGGAGGGGGGTGGGCCCCTCCCCCACCCTTTCCAGAGCCTGGCGGGCCTCCTTGGAAAGGGGCGGGTGGACCCCGCAGACCAGGCGCTCGGGGCCGAGGCCCAGCTTCCCCAGGAAGCGGGCGGCCACCTCCACGTGGCGGGGTGTGCCGTCGTGGCTGGCGGTGGCCAGGGCCACTTCCTCCTCCGTGATGCCAAACCGCTCCACCGCCCCCGTGAGGAAGAGGGCCAGGGCCTGGAAAGGCTTGGCCGAGGAGCGCATGTAGGCCCATAACCCGGGGTTTCCCGCATAGGCCAGTAGGCCTTCCGGCCCGTGGATGGCCAGGGAAATGCGGTGCCGGTTTTCCACCTCTTGGCCGCGGTAGGCGTAGACCCAAGCGTTCACGCCCCAAGTCTACGCCGGGCCTCCTCCAGGAGGGGCCGCCAGTGCAAGCCGAGGTACGGGGAGGGGAAGCCCTGTAGTTTCCCCTCTGCCTTTCGCAGGTTCCGCAAGCCGCTTCGCCCCGCCTGAAGCTGGTGTAGGGTTGCGGCCAAGAGGATGAGTCCCTGCAGGAACCGCCGCTTTTCCCCTTCGGCCTCCCGCCAGGCTTCCTCCAGAACCTCATGGGCCTCAAAGAAACGGCCCTCCTGGAAAAGGTGCCAGGCCTCACACAAGGCTTCCACCCCTTCAGGCTAAACTCTTCCCATGCGCTTCATCCAGGCGGTATGGCTCCTGGTCGCCTTGGCTTCCAGCCCGGGCTTGGGGCTTAGGCTCGCCACCACCACCAGCGTCTACGACTCCGGGCTTTTGGACCGGCTTTTGCCGGTCTTTGAGCGGGCCACGGGGGTTCGGGTGGAGGTTTTGGCCGTGGGCACGGGGCAGGCCTTGCGGCTGGCCGAGCGCAAGGATGTGGATGCGGTCCTGGTCCATGCCCCGGACCTCGAGGGGGAAGCCTTGGAGCGCGGTATCATCGCCCAGCCCTTCTGCCTGGCCCAGAATAGCTTCCTCCTGGTGGGGCCAAAAGGGGATCCCGCCCGGATCCGGGAGGCAGGGGATGTCCTGGAGGCCTTGCGGCGGATCGCCCGGGCCCAGGCTCCCTTCGTGTCCCGGGGGGACCGCTCGGGCACCCACCTGAAGGAGCTGGAGCTCTGGCGGAAGGCAGGCCTCACCCCCGAAGGAGGCTGGTACCTGGAGTCCGGGGCGGGCATGGGCCAGACCCTGGTTCTGGCGGCGGAGAAGGGAGCCTATACCCTCTCCGACCTGGCCACCTACCTCACCGTGGGCCGCAAACGGGGGCTGGAGGCTCTTTATCGGCGGGAGGATCCCCTTCTCTTGAACCAGTACACCTACTACCTGGTGCCTCAGGGGGCGAAGGCGGAGGAGGCGGAGGCCCTGCGCCGCTTCCTGGCCACGGAGGAGGCGGCTCGGTTGGTGGAGGGTTTGCGGGTGGAGGGGACCCCGCTCTTTAAGCCCTTGAGGGGGCGGTGTATCATCCCCAGGGGTGGAGGCCGCTGAGCTTTTGGAAATCTCCTTGCGCAGCCTCTGGGTGGCGGGGCTTGCTACCTTGCTGGCGGCTTTTCCCGCCGTGCCCTTGGGGCTTTGGCTGGCCCTTAAGGGGGGTGGGGGGATTTTCGGGCGGATTCTCCTCTATGCCGGCCTCGCCCTCCCCTCCGTGGTGGTGGGGCTTTTCTTCTACCTCCTCCTTTCCCGCTCGGGGCCTTTGGGATCCTTGGGCCTCCTTTATACACCCTACGCCATGGTGCTGGCGGAGGCGGTCTTGGCCCTTCCCCTCATCGCCGCCTTCGTGCTTTCGGGGGCCAGGGGTAGGGTGGAGGAGGTGCGGCTTTTGGTGCGGAGCCTGGGGGGCAAGGAGGGCCAGGTGCTTCCCACCCTGTTCTGGGAAAGCCGCCGCACCCTGGCCGCTGCCTTGGCCGCCGGCTTCGGCGGGGCCATCAGCGAGGTGGGGGCGGCCACCCTGGTGGGCGGGGATATCCGCCACCACACCCGGGTCCTCACCACGGCCATCGTGGTGGAAACCCGAAAGGGGGAGCTGGAAAGCGCCTTGGCCTTAGGATTTATTCTCCTGGGGGTGGCCCTCTTGGTCACCGCCCTGCTGGTTATCCTGGAGCGGGAATGAGTCCGGTTTTGCAGGCCCAGGGGTTGGTCCACCGCTACGGGGATTTTCGCCTCGAGGTTCCCCACCTCGAGGTTTATGCCGGGGAGATCCTGGCGGTGCTGGGGCCTTCGGGAAGCGGCAAGACCACCCTCTTGCGCCTTCTTGCGGGCCTCCTTTCCCCGGAAGAAGGCCAGGTGGAAGGAGGATTCCGCGCCTATCTGCCCCAGACCCCACCCCTTCTTCGGCGAAGCGTCCTGGAAAACGCCGCCTTTGGCCTTTGGCTTAGGGGTGTCCCCCGGCACCAGGCCCTGGCCCGGGCCTTTAGGCTCCTGGAAGAGGTGGGTTTGGAGGGCAAGGCTCGTCAGCCCGCCCATCTCCTTTCCAGCGGGGAAGCGGTGCGCCTGGCCCTGGCCAGAACGCTTCTGGTGGAGCCTGCGGTCTTGCTCCTGGACGAGCCCACCGCCAGCCTGGACCCCGCCAACACCCTGAAGGTGGAGGCCATGCTAAAGGAGGCGGCGGAGGGAGGCCGGGGAGTTATCCTGGCCACCCATGATCTCTTCCAGGTGCGCAGGCTGGCCCATAGGGTGGTCTTCCTCTTCCAGGGCCAGGTGGTGGAGGAAGCCCCTGCGGACCGGTTTTTCCAAAGCCCAAGGGACTCGAGGAGCCAGGCTTTTTTGGAGGGGCGGTTGCTTCCTTAACCTCCGCCCCGGGCTGCGGCCAGCTGGATCCTTTGGAACCAGGCCTCGGCCTCCTCGCCCTCCACCTCCACCTGGAGCTGGGGGAGGGAAAGGCTTCCCACCCTTAAGGGTTCCGCCTCGGCGAAGCGCACCCGGGCCCCGGGGAGGGCGTAGACTCCCTCCTCCAGCTTTCTCCCGCCCCATTCGCTGAGGTACCTTTCCAAGAGCCAGGCGGGCAAAGCCCCGAAGCGCTGGGCGAAGGTTCCGCCCGCCACCGGGGGGAAGAGGTCCAAGGTGGCCTCCTCCGTCAGGGGGGTGGCGAGCCCATTCAGGTAGCGCACATCCCGCCCCTCCAGGAAAAGGGAAACCCGTTCGGCGAGGCTTTCGCCTTCAAAGAGCTCCTCCTTTAGGGTGGGATAGGCCCGGACCAGCGCCTCCAAAACCTCCCCCACCGTCTTGCCTTCCACCCGGACCTGGCTTTGACCCGTGAGGTCGCGGAAGGTGGCGTACAGGTTCACCTTGGGCATAGCCTCAGTCTAAAGGAAACCCTGGCCTAAAAGGCCAGGGTTATGGGTGCCATTAAAGGGCCTAGTCGGCGGCGGCGGAGAGGATGCCCAAGGCCTGGAGCTTGGCCGGGGGCACCACGCCTTTCTCCCAACCCCGCTCCTGGTAGTATTCCTGCAACATCAGGTCCAGCTCCGTGAGCTGGCCCTTGGAGCCTGCGCAGTCGGAGGGTTCCTTGAGGAAGCGCTCGGGCAGGTAGTCGGAGCCTTCCGCCCAGCCTGCCAGGTTGTTGTAGTAGCGCTCCAGGTTGTAGATGCGCTCCCCGATGAGGAGGATCTCCTCGGGGGTCACGGGCCGGCCCCAGTAGGCGGCAAGCTGCTTGGCGTACTCCTCGGGACCCTCGGCGAACTGGCTGAACTTGCAAAGGTCCAAGGAGTCGGTGAAGGCGGAGAGGTCCTGGAAGAGCTTGGTGAGCTTGCCCTTCCCCTCCCAGGCCAGGGGGTCGGTCTTGTAGGGCACCCCAAGGATCTCCGAGGCGGGGGTGTAGGCCCGGAGGTGGCAGGCCCCACGGTTGGAGGTGGCGTAGGCGATGCCCATGCCCTTGAGGCCCCGGGGGTCGTAGGCGGGGATGGACTGCCCCTTGACCTCGAGGGCAATCTCCGGGTGACCGATGGCCTTGGCAAAGCGGGCCGGGCCCTCCGCCAGGCTGTCCCCCACGCCCCGGCGGTAGGCGATGGCCTCGATGATGCGGGCCTCGCCCTCCTTGTCCCCAAAGCGGATCCCATCAGGGCCCTGGTAGTAGCCCTTCTCCGTGGCCTCCATGAGGACGGCGATGGCGTTACCCGTCTCAATGGTGTCCATGCCGTAGGCGTTACAGAGGTAGATGGCGTAGCCCGTCCAGTCGGTGTCGGTGTGGCCAGAGTGGGCCCCCAAGGCCCAGGCGGACTCGTACTCGTAGGACTCAAAGCGGATGGCCTTGCCGTTGATGTGGACCTCCACCATCTTCTTGCAGGCCACGGGGCAGGCGTGGCAGGTGTTGTCCTTGATGAGGCGGTGTTCGCGGATGTACTCCCCGGAGATGGTCTCTACTCCTTCCATGCAGGTGTGCTGGGCGTTGAAGGTGGGCAGGGCCCCCATTACATTGGTGATGTTCATGAGCACGTTGGTGCCGTAAAGGGAAAGCCCTCCCTTTTTGGGGGCGGTGACGTTCTTGGGGTCGTTGATGGTGGCCGAGGCCAGCCGGTCGGCTTCCCGCCAGAGCTGGGGGTCCTTGGGCTGGGGCATGTTCTCCTGCTTGCCCACCACCACGATGGCTTTGAGCTTCTTGCTTCCCGCCACCGCCCCGGTGCCTCCCCGGCCCGCAGCGCGCTCGTCGTTGTTGATCCAGTTGGCGAACCGCACCAGGTTCTCCCCGGCGGGGCCGATGGCCATCACGTCGGCATCCTTCCCGTGGCGTTCCCGCAGGATGCGGTGGGTTTCATGGGTGGTCTTGCCCCATAGGTCCGAGGCATCGTGGAGGGTGACCTCCCCATCCTTTACCAGGAGGTAAACGGGTTTGTCCGAGGCCCCTTTGATGAGGAGCCCGTCGAACCCCGCCCACTTCAGCTTGGCCGCGGTCCAGCCCCCCATGTGGCTATCCGTTACCGTGCCGGTGAGGGGGCTCTTGGTGACCACCGCCAGGCGCCCCGACATCTTAGCCCGGGTGCCGGAAAGGGGGCCGTTCATGATGCAAAGGAGGTTGTCGGGGCTAAAGGGGTCCACCTTGGGGCCGTTTTCAAACACGTACTTGACCCCTAGACCCCTCCCGCCCACATACATCTCCAGGTCCTTGGGGTCGGGGGCGAAGTACTCCACCTGGCCTGTAGAGAGGTTGATACGGGCAATCCTATGGGCATATCCACCGAGCATCCTTTACCTCCTTTTGGGCCAAAGGGAAGACACCCGTTGCGAAGAAGGCCACGCACCGCTGCCCAGGTTCTGGAGGATTATACCACCCAGACCCCCGGATAATGTAAAGGAGGTTACAGGCATAATGGAGCCATGCTGGCCCTTTTGGGGGAGGTCCTGGTGGACCTCATTGAGGAAAACCAGGACCCCTTGCGCTTTAGGGGGGTCCTTGGAGGCTCGGTGCTGAACACCGCCACCACCCTGGTCCGGTTGGGGTTTCCCGTGCGCTTCCTTTCTGAGGTGGGGGAGGACTGGGTTTCCGCCTGGAGCGAGGAGGAGATGAGAAAGCGAGGCCTCGAGCTTAGGCTTTTCCGCCATCCCGCCCCCATGCCCCTGGCCCTGGTGCGCCTGGATGCGGAGGGAAATGGGGAGTATAGCTTCCACCGTCCCTTTCATCTGCCTTACCGCCCAGGGCCTGAAGGCCTCCGGGGAGCCAGGGTGTTCCACTTCGGCTCTCTCCTGGCCCTCGAGGCCCGCACCCGGGAAGGGGTAGAGGCCCTCCTCGGGGAGGCGGAAGGGGCCCTCCTCTCCTACGACCCCAACCTACGAAGCCCCCCGGGGCCAGAGGAACGGGACCGGATTGGGGGATACCTGGAGCGGGTGGACCTCCTCAAGCTCTCCCTGGAGGACGCCCGCCTCCTCTTTCCCGAAGGCCCCGTGGAGGCGGTGCGGAGGCTTCCCCCCATCCTCAAGGTCCTCACCCTGGGCCCCGAGGGGGCGGTGGCCTTCCTGGGGGAGGTGGAGGTGCGGGTCCCTGGGGAGAAAGTGAGGGTGGTGGACACCGTGGGAGCGGGGGACACCTTCACCGCGGGCCTTTTGGCCCTCCTGAGGAAGAGGGGCTTGAACAAGGGGAGTCTTTCCGCCCTGGAAGCGGAAGCCGTGGAGGAGATCCTGAAGGGGGCCACGGCCTTGGCCGCCCTGGCCTGCACCGTGCGGGGAGCGGGCCTCCCCGAGGAGGGCCTTAAGGCCTGGCGGGCCCGCTTCCTAGGGGATTAGGAGGACCTTGCCCATGGTCCTCCGCCCCTCCAGGGCCTCGTGGGCCTCCTGGGCCTTTTCCAGGGGGAACTCGGCCCCAATCCGCACCTTGAGCCACCCCTCCCTGAGGGCCCGGAAGACCTCCCCCGCCCGCCAGAGGAGCTCTTTGCGGCTTGCCGTGTAGTGGTGGAGGGTGGGCCGGGTGAGGAAGAGGCTTCCCTTGCGGTTCAGGACCTGGGGGTCCATGGGGGGAACGGGCCCCGAGGACTGGCCGAAGAGGACCAGCACACCCCGGGGGCGGAGGGCGTCCAGACTCCCCTCAAAGGTGTCCTTCCCCACCCCATCAAAAACCGCGTCCACCCCGCCCCCGGAAAGGGCCTTCACCGCCTGGGCGAAGCCCTCGTAGGGAAGGGCGTAGTCCGCCCCGGCCTCCAGGCAGAGGGCCCGCTTCTCCTCCGTGCTGGCGGTGGCGTAGACCGTGGCCCCCTTGCGCTTGGCCCACTGGATGAATAAGAGGCCCACGCCCCCCGCCCCCGCGTGGATCAGGACCTGGTCCCCGGGGCGCACGGGGTAGGTGCTCTCCAGGAGGTAGTGGACCGTCATCCCCTGGAGGAGGGCGGCCGCCGCCAACCTCAGGTCCAGCCCTCCGGGAACGGGGACCAGCCTCTCCGCGGGCACCAGCTGGTACTCCGCGTAAGACCCCTGGACGTTGGCGAAGGCCACCCGGTCCCCCGCCCGCACCCCCACCACCCCCTCCCCCACCTTCTCCACCACCCCAGCCCCCTCCTCCCCCAGGGTGAAGGGAAGGGGCAGGGGATAGAGGCCCTTCCGCTTGTAGGTGTCAATGTAGTTGACCCCGATGGCCTGAAGCCGGACCAAAACCTCCCCGGGGCCCGGCTCGGGAAGGGGGACCTCCTCCAGCCGCATGACCTCCGGCCCGCCCACCTGGTGCACCCTTATGGCCTTCATGGGACCAGTGTACCGGTACGAACCCCGGCCCACCGCCAGGCCTTACCGGAACTCCTAAGGGGCCACTAGAAACCCCGCAGGTACTGGGGCGGGACCCCCGCCTCCGCCCCCAGGGCCTTGGCCGCCCTCAGGGGGAAGTAGGGGTCCCGGAGGAGGACCCGGCCCAGGAGGACAAGGTCGGCGCTTCCCGCCTGGAGGATGGTCTCCGCCTGCTCCGGGGTGGTGATGAGGCCCACCGCCCCCGTGGCCAGGCCCACCCGCTTCCGCACGGCGTCGGCGAAGGGCACCTGGAAGCCCGGGGCGGCGGGGATCCTGACCCCCGGCACCACCCCCCCGCTGGAGAGGTCCAGGAGGTCCACCCCCAGGGCCTTCAGGGCCTCGGCGAAGGCCAGGGTGTCCTCGAGGCCCCACCCCCCTTCCCCCCAGTCCGTGGCCGAGACCCGCACCAAAAGGGGAAGCTCTGGGGGGATGACGGCTCGCACCGCCTCCGCCACCCTGAGGGGAAAGCGCATGCGGTTTTCCCGGCTTCCCCCGTAAAGGTCCTCCCTTCGGTTGGAAAGGGGGGAGAGGAAGGAGGAGAGGAGGTAGCCGTGGGCCATGTGGAGCTCCACCACCTGGAAGCCCGCCCGGATGGCCCTTTTAGCCCCTTCCACGAAGGCCTCCAGAACCCTTTCCATCCCCTCCTCCGTCAAGGCTTCCGGCACGGGGTAGCCCTCGGCGAAGGGGATGGGGCTTGGCCCCACCACCCGCCACCCCAAGGGCTCTCCCCCCTCCCAAGGGCGGGCGGTGCCCGCCTTGCGCCCCGCGTGGGCCAGCTGGATGCCAGCCACCGCCCCCGCCTCCCGGATGCGGCGGGCGAGCTCAGAGAGGCCCGGGAGGTGGGCCTCGGACCAGATGCCCAGGTCAAAGGGGCTGATCCGCCCCTCGGGAAGAACGGCCGTGGCCTCCACCAGCACCAGCCCCACCCCGCCCAGGGCCCGGGTGGGATAGTGGAGGAGGTGCCAGTCCGTGACCTGGCCGTCCTCTGTGGCCGAGTACTGGCACATGGGGGACATGGCCAGGCGGTTTTTGAGGCGAAGGCCGCGGAGACCCAAGGGGGTAAAGAGCATGGCCATAACGCCCCTATTATTCCCGAAAGCGTGGTAGGCTGAAGGCAAATGAATGGAACCTCTTCCACGGGGCTCCAAAAGGAGGTGTGAAGATGAGCAAATGGCTCCATATCCTGGTCCTGGCCCTGGGCGCCGCCTTCGCCCAACCCCTCCAGGTGGCCATCCTGTGGCACCAGCACCAGCCCCCCTACGAAAACCCCGTCACCGGGCAGTACGAGGGGCCGTGGGTGCGCATGCACGGGACGAACAGCTACCCCTGGATGGCCGAGGTGCTCAAGGAGTTCCCGGAAATCAAGGTTACCTTTGACTACACCTCCACCCTCCTCAAGCAGATTGAGGACTACCTCTCGGGCAAGGCTAAGGACGCCTACTGGCGGGTCTCGGAAAAGCCCCTCAGGGAGCTCTCCCAGGAGGAGCGGGCCTTCATCGTGGACCGCTTCTTTGACATTAGCCCCCGCTTCGTGGAAAAAAGCCCCCGCTACAAGGAGCTCCAGGCCAAGAAAACCCGGGGCGAGGCCTTTGGCGACCAGGACCTGCAGGACCTCCGGGTGCTTTGGAACCTATACTGGATCAACATTGACTACATTGAACGGGACCCTGGCCTGAGGGCTCTCTACCGCAAGGACCGGGGCTTCACCCAGGAAGACCTGGCTTATGTGCTCAAGAAGCACCTGGAGCTCATGGCCACCATCCTGCCCCTGCACAAGGCGCTCTGGGAGCGGGGCCAGATTGACCTGATCACCACCCCCTACTACCACCCCATCCTGCCCATCCTGATAGACAAGGGGGCCATCCGCGAGTCCAACCCCGCCCTGGCCCTGCCCAAGGAGGAAATCGCCTGGCCGGAGGACGCCGCCTGGCAGGTGCGGGCCGGACGGGACTACTTCCAGAAGCTCTTCGGCAAGGCCCCCAAGGGGATGTGGCCCCCCGAGGGCGCCGTGAGCCAGAAGGCCGCCGAGCTCTATGCGGAAGCGGGCATCGGCTTCCTGGTGACGGACGAGGCCATCCTGGGCAAAAGCGGCTTCCCCGTGAACCCCGCCACCCTCACCCGGCTTTACCGGGTAGAGAAAAACGGCAAGCGGGTGGTCCTCTTTTTCCGGCACCGGGACCTCTCGGACCGCATCGGCTTCAGCTACAGCCAGATGCCCGCCGAGCGGGCGGCGGAGGACTTCATCGCCGCCCTTTTGGAGATCCGCCGCCAGGTGATCGGCCAGAACCCCAACGCCGTGCTCACCATCGCCCTGGACGGGGAGAACGCCTGGGAGCACTACCCGAATAACGGCAACGATTTCCGCCGCCTCCTCTACCAGCGCCTGACCGAGGAGCAACGGAAAGGCACCCTGAAGACGGTGCTTTTCTCCGAGGTGGTGAACCTCCCCACCCTCCCCATCGCCAGGCTGGGCACCGGGGGCTGGGCCGGGGACTTCGCCATGTGGGCCGGGGAGCCGGAGGAAAACGAGGCCTGGGACCGCCTGAGCCGGGCCCGACAAGCGGTCTTGGCCTACCGGGCCCAAGGCGGGGACCCCCGGGTGGTGGAAAAGGCCATGGGGCTCATCTACGCCGCCCAGGCCTCCGACTGGTTCTGGTGGTACGGCCAGGACACCGGCTTCCCCAACCACCCCCCCTTTGACGAGGCCTTCCGCGCCATCCTCCAGGCGGTCTACCAGACCCTGGGGCAGAAAGCCCCCGAGGAGCTCTACATCGCTGTCCGCCCCCCCGTGCAACCGCAAGGCACCCCTGGACGGGTGAAGCCCACCCTGGACGGCCGGGCCGAGGCCGAGGAGTGGAAGGGGGCCGCCTACCTCCCCGACCCCGACGGCACCACCATGCAGACTCCAGACGACCTCATCAAGGGCCTCCACCTGGGGTTTGACGAGCAGAACGTCTACCTCAGGGTGGACCTGCGGGACGGGGTCAGGGCCCGCGACCTGGTGGGCCAGGGGTACCGCCTGCACGTCTACGCCACCACCCCAAGGGAGGAGGGCGGGGCGGCTTTCCCCGAGGGCGGGGAGGCTTCCCTAGGCTTCCCCCTGCAGCAGCGGGTCACCCTGGACTTCAACCAGGTCCGGGAGGGGCAGGTGGTGCTGGTGCGCTACGCCTACCGGGAGGGGGCCTGGGTCCTGGCCAGCTCCCCCGCGGACCTGGCGGGCAGGCGCGCCTTCCTGGAGCAGGCGGTGGAGATGCGCATCCCCTACACCACCCTGCGGGCAGATGCGGGGGACGTCCTCCGCCTGGCGGTGGTCCTGGAGAGGGAGGGGCGCATCCTGGACACCGCTCCCAACGGCAACCCCCTGGCCCTGGCCCTGCCCCAGCGCCTGGCGGGGAAGGAGGTGCTGGTGGTCAAGGACCCCGAGGGGGACGAGCACGGCCCCGGCACCTACACCTACCCCAAGGAGAACGCCTTCGCCCCCTTCCAGGGCCTCTTTGACCTCCTGGAGATGCGCCTCCTGGACGGCGGGGCCACCTGGACCTTCGTCTTCACCTTCAAGGAGATGACCAACCCCTGGGGGGCGCCCGCGGGCTTCAGCCACCAGCTCATCAACGTCTACGTGGACTTCAAAGAAGGCGGCAAGACGGAGACCTTCGCCAAAGGGGCCAAGGTGGCCTTTGACCCCGGGCACCCCTGGGACCTCTTCCTCAAGGCGGCGGGCTGGCCCCAGTACGGCCAGCGGGTGGGCTTCCCCGACGGCACCGACACCGCGGACGGGGTGGTGGTGTCCAGCAACCCCGCGGACAAGCAGGTCATCCTCCAGGTGGACAAGAAGTACTTCAACCCCACCCCCGGGCAAAGGGTCTGTTTCTACGTGCTGGTGGGAAGCCAGGACGGCTTCGGACCCGACCACTTCCGCCCCGTGGGCAGGGAGGCGGGCCCCTGGAACCTGGGTGGGGCGGGGAACGAGGACGCCCCCCTGGTGGTGGACTACCTCTGGCCAGAAAAGGGGGTCCAGGAGGCCATGCTCTCCCAGTACGGGAACGGGAAGCACGCCGTCCTCAGGCCCTACTGTCTGAACTGGCCCGCTCCCTAGACAAGGCCATAAGGCCGTCTACCCCGGGACGCTCTCCCGGGGTAGACTTTGGGCATGGATCAGGGTTTGGAGACCGCCTTCAAATATTTAGAGCGGCTCCTCTACGGGGATGCAAACCGCCCCGGCCTCACCATTTACGATTTGGAGCGCCTGGTGGGCTATCCCGCCCGGGGGGAGGGGCCCTTGGCCTACACCCTGCCCCGCACCCAGGCCCTTTCCGGGGTGCAGGCGGTGCGCCTCTACTACTACCCCAAGGATCCCGGGCTACAGCTGATCGTGGAGGTGGAGGACCGGGAAGGGAAAAAGCACCTGCGCCACTTCCGCTGGAACGGCTTCACCTGGGAGGTGCCCGAGGGGAAGCGGGGGGACCTGAAGAGCACCGAGGAAAGCCTGGGGCTCGTCAAAGTGGGGGAGGACTACTTCCTGGGCTTTCCCCGGGAGGAGGCCTTGGAGCTGGAGCAGGGGGTGCGGAAGGGGGAGGCCCTGGGAACCAAGTACCTCCTCTGCCCCCGGTGCGGCACCCGGGTCTTCTACGCCCCCTCGGTGCGGCCCGAAGGGATCTCCTGCCCCAAGTGCGGCAACCCCACCCTCCTTTTCAAAACCCTTTCCGGCCTCGAGCCCAAGGACCCCCTCGAGGCCCTAGCGGAGGAACAGCGAGCCCTCCGCAAGGCCCTGGAGGAGCTTCTGGCCTACCTGAAGCGGAAGCTGGGTCCCTAGACCCGCACCCCTTCCTCCCCCCAGCCGGAATAGGCGTAAAACCGGCCCCGCTCCCCCCGGAGGTAGTCCAAAAGGGGCTCCTGCAGGGGCCGGTGGCTGGCCAGTTTGACCGCCACCTCCTCCAGGGTGAAGAAGCGGGCCTCCACGATGTGGCCGTCGGGATCCCGGGGATTCAGAAGCCCCTCGTAACCGGCCCTAAAGGCCATGGCCAGGGTGCGCTCGTTCTTGCGGCGGTCCTCCACCTGGATCACGTAGGCCAGGTGCTCAATGGCCTTCACCCTTAGGCCTGTCTCCTCCCGCACCTCCCGCACCAAGGCCTCCAAGACCGTCTCCCCTGGCTCCACCGTCCCCCCGGGAAGGGTGTAGCGCACCTGGCCCCGGCGGCCCCAGTCGTTGCCCACCAGGAGGACCCGCCCCTGACGGTCCAGGAGGATGGCCGCCACCACCAGGATCTCGCGGCGCATCACGCTTCCGTCATGGCCTCCAGCTGGCGCTCCTGGTCGGCCCGCTTGAGGGCCTCCAGAAGGGGCTGGAGCCTTCCCGAGAGGACGCCCTCGAGGTCGTGGGTGGTGAAGCCGATGCGGTGGTCCGTGACCCGGGACTGGGGGAAGTTGTAGGTGCGGATCTTCTCCGAGCGCTCCCCGGTGCCGATCTGGGCCAGGCGGGTCTGGCGGAGCTTTTCCGCCTCCTCGGCCCGCTTCATCTCCAGGAGGCGGCTTCTTAGGATCATCAGGGCCTTCTCCCGGTTCTTGATCTGGCTCCTTGAGTCCTGGCAGGTGACCATGATGCCCGTGGGCAGGTGGACCACCCGCACCGCCGAGTCCGTGGTGTTCACCCCCTGCCCCCCCGGCCCCGAGGCCCGCATCACGTCAATGCGGACCTCGTCCATGTTGAGCTGGAAGTCGGCCTCCTCCGCCTTGGGCAGGACGGCCACCGTGGCCGTGGAGGTGTGGATGCGCCCCTGGGTTTCCGTGGCGGGGACCCGCTGCACCCGATGGACCCCGCTCTCGTACTTGAAGGTGCCGTAGGCTCCTGGGCCCCGCACCTCAAAGACCACCTTGGAAAAGCCCCCCAGGTCCGTGGGGTTGGAGTCCAGGATCTCGGTTTCCAGCCCCATCTCCTCGGCGAAGCGCAGGTACATCTCCAAGAGGTCGCGGGCGAAGAGGGCCGCCTCCTCCCCCCCGGTCCCGGCGCGGATCTCCACGATGGCGTCCCGCTCGTCCATGGGGTCTTTGGGCAGGAGGTGGCGCTCAAGCTCCCGTTCCAGCGCCCCCTTGCGGACCAAAAGCTCCTCCTTTTCCGCCTTGGCCACCTCGCGGAGCTCGGGGTCCTCGAGGAGGCTCTCCGCCTGCTCCAGGTCCTGGAGCACCTTGCGGTACTCCCGGATGAGGGCGATGATCTCCCCCATCTCCGCGTAGCGCCGGGAAAGGGTCTGGTAGCGCTTCTGGTCCTTGAGGACCTCGGGATCAGCAAGAAGCGCTTCCAGCTCCCGGTACTCCTCCTCCAAGCGTGCGAGCTTATCCAGCATACCTGATTCCAGGATACCCCATATGGGGCTTGACAGGAGGTTTAGGTATACCTAAAATTCCCCTTGTGGAAGGTCCCCTGTTCTACGCCCTCCTAGGCGGCCTCTTTACCTGGGGGCTCACCGCGGTGGGGGCAGCCAGCGTCTTCCTCGCCCGGGAGCCCAGCCGCAAGCTCCTGGACGGGATGCTGGGCTTCGCCGCCGGGGTGATGCTGGCGGCCAGCGTCTTCTCCCTCCTCGTCCCCGGCATGGAGATGGCCGAGGCCCAGGGCATGAACCCTTGGGTCCCCGCCGTGGTGGGCTTTCTGGCGGGAGGGGCCCTCCTCCGGCTTCTGGACCGCCTCCTGCCCCACCTGCACCTGGGCTTCCCCATGGAGGCGCGGGAAGGGATCCCCACCCCTTGGCGGCGCACCACCTTGCTCATCCTGGCCATCACCCTGCACAACTTCCCCGAGGGGCTGGCGGTGGGGGTGGCCTTTGGCGCGGCTGGCCTGGACCCCACGGGAGCAGCCACCCTGGGGGGGGCCATCGCCCTGGCCCTAGGCCTCGGCCTGCAGAACCTACCCGAGGGCCTGGCCGTGGCCTGGCCCCTGAGGCGGGCCGGAGTAGGGGCGGGCCTGGCCTGGTTCTACGGTCAGCTCTCGGCCATCGTGGAACCCATCGGGGCGGTCCTGGGAGCGCTTTTGGTCCAGGAGATGCTGGCCCTTCTCCCCTACCTCATGGCCCTGGCGGCGGGGGCCATGGTCTTCGTGATCGTGGAGGAGGTCATCCCCGAAAGCCAGCGGGAAGGCAACGGGGACATCTCCACCTTCGGGGTGATGACGGGCTTCGCCCTGATGATGGCCCTGGACGTGGCCCTGGGCTAGGCCCCCCTGCCCTTGCCCCAGCGCTCCCTGAGGAGGTGGGCGGCCTCCTCGGCCTTGAGCTTGGCGGTTTCCGCCGCCTTCTTGGCCAGCTCAGAAACCTCCTTCAGCTTGTCGGGAATGCCGTCCTTGTCCTGGTCCAGCTCTGCCAGGCGGCTTTTGGCCTCCTTTAGGGCCTTTTCCGCCTCCTCAAGGGCCTTCTCCACCACATCGGGACGCCCGTCCTTGTTCTGGTCCAACTTTTCCCTAAGCTCCTCTAAGCGCTTCTCCGCCTCCTGGGCCACCGACCTGGCCGCCTCCTTGGCCTTCTCCAAAAGCCCCTTGAAATCCATCATGTTTTTATTCTACAGGAGGGCCCGCAGGTCCGCCACCACCTTGGAGAGGTACCCCGGATTCTGGGCGAAGTTCAGCTTTTCTGGGCTCAGGAGGAGGACCAGCTTCCCCCCTTGGACCACAAAGGTGGTGGCCGTGTGGTCCACCAGGTACTCCCCGGGGCCCCGGTACTGGCTCTTTTGGTAGTAGACCCCAAAGGCGCGGGCCACCTCCTGGATGGTTTCCGGAGCCCCCGTAACTCCCAGAAAGTCGGGGTTAAAGGCTTTGGCGTACTGGTCGGCGATCTCAGGGGTGTCCCGCTCGGGGTCCACGCTGATGAAGATCACCTGGACCCGTTTCCTCTCCTCGGGGGAAAGCCCCTCGTAGGCCTGTTTGAGAGCCAGCATGGTGGTGGGGCAGACGTCGGGGCAGTGCACGAACCCGAAGAAGATGAGGACCAGCTTGTCCTGGAAATCCGAAAGGCGCACGGAGCCCCCCGGGCCTTCCAGGGTGAAGTCCACAGGCTTTGGGTTCAAAAGGCGGGTGCCGAAAAAGCTGTGGGAGCCCTTAGGGACGAGGAGGTAGCCGAGGCCCAAAAGGGCCAGGAGGATAAGGATGGGCAAAAAGCGCTTCATCGCATCTCCACAGGCAGGATC
The DNA here is from genome assembly GCA_947085095.1 of uncultured Thermus sp. Classification (GTDB taxonomy): domain Bacteria; phylum Deinococcota; class Deinococci; order Deinococcales; family Thermaceae; genus Thermus. The sequence continues at coordinate 25,832 of CAMTVD010000012.1, forward strand.
ACCTTGAGTTTCCCGCCCCCTTGGAAGAGGAGGGTGATCTCCACCTTCTCCCCCGCCTTCAGGGGCCGCTTCAGGCCCTCCAGCATGAGGTGGTAGCCCCCGGGCGCAAAGACCACCTTACCCCCCGGGGGAATCTCCACCTGGGGCAGGGGGCGCATGCCCAGCACCGTGTGCCCCCCCCTCTGCTCCCGGTGGTCCCGGTGGAGGGAAACCCGCTCCGCCAGGGGCGATTCTGCCCCCACAAGCCTCAGGGGAGTCTTGGCCCGGTTCTCCAGGGTGAGGTAGGCGGCGGTGTCCCGCACCACGGGGGGGACCAGGCGCACCCAGCCGGGCACCGCCACCACCTGGGCCAGGGCGGGCAGGGCCAGGAGGGTAAGGGCTAAAAGCCGCTTCACACGTACCAGTCTACGGGGGTTTACGGGACAAATGTACTTGTGCCCCAAGGCCCCAAGGCGGGGCCGCAAAAGTACAAATGTCCCCACCCCCTTCCCTACCCTGAGGGCGTATGCACCCCTTGGGCCTCCTGCCCTTTTTGGGCCTGGCCCTGGCCGTCCCGGTCCTGAGGCTATCCGGCGAGGTCAAGGGCCCCCTGGTGCTCACCACCCCGGGCCTGGTGGTGGAGGGGGAGGGAGCAGTCCTTCGGGGAACGAGGGGGCACACCCTGAGCCTCCTGGCCCCGGGGATCCAGGTTAGGGGCCTAAGGGTGGTGGGGGCGGGGCCGGGGGAGGACTTTTTTGAGCCCGACGCTGCCATCTACCTCAGGGGGTGTGGGGCCTGCGTCTTAGAAAACGTGGAAGTGGTGGGGGCCCCCACGGCGGTGCGGGTGGAGGACTCCTCCAAGGCCCTGGTGCGGGGCCTAAGGGCCTGGGGCCTGGGCCACTCCCCCGGAGTCCTGGTCTACCGGAGCCCGGAGGCGGCGGTGGAGGAAAGCCATCTCGCGGGCTACATGGACGCCATCTACGTGGAGTACAGCCCCGGCATGGCCATCCGGGGGAACCTCTTGGAGGCCAACGGACGCTATGGCTTCCACGTGATGTTCTCCTGGGGGGTGCGGGTGGAGGAAAACGTGAGCCGGGAAAACGCCGTGGGCAACGCCCTCATGCACGGAGCAGGGAACCGGGTGGCCGGCAATCTTCTTCTGGGTCACACAACCCCTATCGGCTATGGCCTTCTGGTCCAGGATGAGCGGGAAACGGAGGTGGCGGCGAACACCTTTGGGGAGAACACCCTGGGCCTGGTCCTTATGGATGCCCAGGGGGTGCGGGTAGAGGGAAACCGTTTCCGGCAAAACGGCACCGCCCTCCGCATCACCCGGGAGCGGGGGAAAAACTCGGCTCAGGTGGTGGGAAACGCCTTTTTGGGCAACCTCTACGACCTCCTGGTGGACGACCCCGAGGCCAAGGCCAGGGTCCTCGGCAACGCCTACGACCGGGCCCCGGGCCTTCCCGTCCCCCACCTCCCCACCTCCAGCTTCGCCCTCCTCCTCGCCCGGCAGCCCGAGCTCTCCCTCTTCGCCCTCTCTCCCGGAGTGGTGCTCTGGGAGGGGGTGGAGGCCCAGGTGCCGGGCCTGAGGCTTTTGTCCCTGGCGGACCCCAGGCCCAAGCCCCTGCCCAGGGAAGGGGGGGCGCAGGCAGGTCCCATGCTCCTGGGCCTTTTAGGAGGTGTCCTGTGGTGGCGGTGGAGGCGTTGGTCAAGCGGGAGAGGCTTTCCGGGGTGAGCCTCCGGGCAGAGGCGGGGGTGGTGGGGCTCTTCGGACCCAACGGGGCGGGGAAGAGCACCCTCCTCGCCATCCTGGCGGGGAGGCTAAGGGCTGATGGGGGGAAGGTCTCCCTCCTGGGCCACGGCCCAAGGGACCCCAGGGCCCTATCCCTCCGGGCCTACCTGCCCCAGAACCCCAGGCTCTTCCCCCACCTTAAGGCCCTCGAGGTCCTCAAAGGGGCCCAAAAGGCGAAGGGGCTGGAGCCAAGGGCTCTAGAGGAAGCCATCTGGCGCATGGGGCTTGAGGCCCTCTTACCCAAGCGGGTGGGGGAACTCTCCGGAGGGCAGGCGAAGCGCCTGGCCCTGGCCGCGGCCCTCATGGGGAACCCCCCCATCTGGCTCCTGGACGAGCCCACCGCCGCCCTGGACCCCAAGGGGCGGGAGCGGTTTTGGAGCTGGGTGAAGGCAAAGGGGGAAGGGGTGGCCCTGCTGGCCCTGCACGACCTGGAGGAGGCCGCCCTGGCCCAGCGGCTTTTTCTCCTCAAGGGGGGGAGGCTTCTGGAGGAAGGCCCCCCGGAAAGCGTCTTGGGCCCCAGGGGAGAGCGCCTCCCCTGGCTGATGGAGGTGGTGTATGGCGAAGACGCGGCGTGAGGTTCTGGCGGCTTTAGGCGGTTTGGTCCTCTCCAGCCCAGCCCTGGCCCAGATGGGGCACGGCCAGACGGGCATGTCCCCCGGGATGGGCAGGGACCTCATCCCCCCGAAGCCCATTCCCTGGGACACCGGCTCCTGCGCCTTCTGCGAGATGCCCCTCAAGACCCCCGAGGGGCAGTGGCGGGGGCGCACCTTCGCCAGGGGCTTCTTTGAGCAGACCTATAGCCAGATCGCCTTCCGGGAGCCTAGGCCTGCCCCCCACAACCCCAAGGAGATGGTGGAGGCCCTCCACTTTGAGAGCATCGCCTGCATGGTGAACTACGCCTGGGTCCACGGCCTGAAGGACGGGGAAGGGACCACCTTCTACGTGACGGACCGGGGGAGCTACGACCCTAAAGAACCCCAGGGGAGCGTGCGCCTCATCCCCGCAAGGCGGGCCACCTTTTACTGGGGGGAGCGGATGATGGTGGTGATGAACGCCAGGCTCCTGGCCTTTGACAGCCCCGCCATGGCCCGGGCCTTCGCCGAGGCCCACAAGGCCCAGCACGGCCGGCAGAACTTCTTCACCTTCCAGACCCTCCTGGACCTCGCCCCCCTGCCCGAGATGAACCTGGTGGCCCTCCTGGCCCGGCACGCCGGGCTTTTGGAGGGGCACGGCCACTAGGGCCTTCCCCCAAGGCCCCGCCGCCTCTAAGGTAGACCCATGGAACGTCGGCGCTTCCTTGTCCTGCTCGCCCTGCCCCTCCTCCCCAAGGCCCTGGCCGCCCCCCGGGCCCCAAGGGTGGGGGTGGAGGCCTGCCCCTACTGCTTCATGACCCTTCTGGACGCCCGCCACGCCGCCCAGGCGGTGAACCCCAGGGGCAAAGCCTTCTTCTACGATGACCCCGCCTGCCTCCTGGACCAGCTTTCGGGCTGGGGAGGGCCGGACCTCGAGGCCAAGGAGGCCTACCTGGCGGACTTCCTGGAAAGCACCCGCACCCAGCCCCTGTGGGTGGCGGCGGAGAAGGCCCTCCTCTACCACAACCCCAAGATCCGCACCCCCATGGGCTCGGGGCTACTCGCCTTCAAAAGCCGGGAGAACCTGGAGCGCCACCTGAAGGAGCGTCCGGAAAGGCGGGGCGGGCGGGTCCTCAGCTGGCGGGAAGCCCTGGAGGAGGGGAAGAAGCGCCCCTGGGTCCCCACCGACTTCTTCCCACCCCCTTCCAAGCCATGACCGGCCTTTTCCTGAAGGAGGTGGCCCGCAACCCCTGGACCGCGGGCCTCCTCTTCCTCCCTCCCCTTTTGGCCCTGGGCTTCCAGGGCCGGGGGGAGGGGGTGGGGCTCGTGGGCCTCTACTCGGGGCTTCTGCTCCTCCTCCCCCCCCTGGTCCTGGCCCTGGCGGTGCCTCTTCTGGCCTCCCGGGAGGAGTGGGCCTTCCTCCTGGGCCTTCCCCTCCGCCCTTTTCGGGCCTTTCTCCAGGGGGTCCTGGGGGTCTTCCTCGGCCTTTTCCCGCCCCTCCTCCTGGGCCTCCTCCTGGGGGCGGGGGTCCTGGGGCTCTCCCCGGGAAGCGCCCTTTGGCTCTTCCTCTCGGGCGTGGGCCTCCTCCTCTTCTGGCTGGGGGTGGGCGCCCTCCTTTCCGCCCTCCTTCTGGAGGAAAGGCGGGCCCTGGCCCTGGGCTTTGGCCTCTTCGGCCTTTGGAACGTCCTCTATAGCCCCCTGGTGGTGGCCCTGGCCGTGAGGCTGAAGGACTACCCCCTCGAGGGCCTCCTCACCCTGGCCCTCCTCCTCAACCCCCAGGAGGTCCACCGGGTGGGCCTCCTCGCCGGGCTGAAGGCCCCGGTCCTCACCGGCCCCGTGGGCTACCTGGTGGCGGAGAGGCTGGGGGCGGTAGGGCCCCTTCTGGGCCTCGCCTACCTGGTCCTCTTTGGGGTCTTCCTTTCCCTTCTCGCCGCCCTGGTCTTCGCCCGGCGGGACCGGTAGCATGAGGAAATGCTCCGCCTGGCCGCCTTCCTCCTCATCCTCCCCTTCTTCCTCCAGCTTCTGGGCCTGGGGGACACCCCCTTGGGCGGGGGGCTCTGCGGGGAGGTCTTCCGCCTAAAGGACCCCGCCCTGGCCCTCCAGAGCCCGGGCTTCTGGTACGGCCTCCTCTTCATGGTCCTCCTGGCCCTAGAGCTGGGCTTTGGCCTCGCCCTCCTCCTCCTGCCCCTCCTGGAAGCGCCCCTCGGCCCCAGGTGGCTGAAGGCCGGGCAGTACCTGGTGGGGGCTCTGGTCCTCCTCTTCCTCCTCACCCGCACCACCGGCCTCCCCGCCCCGGGGGAGGGAGGGCTGGTCTTAGAGAGAGCCCCTTTGGACCCCCTTTCCCTCCTCCTGGTGGGCCTCTCCCTGGCGGGAGGGCTCCTCCTAAGGGAGAATGGAGGGCATGGAACGGCTTCTTGAGGTGATGCGCCGCCTGCGGGGGCCGGGAGGATGCCCCTGGGACCGGGCCCAGACCCACGAGAGCCTGGTCCCCTACCTGCTGGAGGAGGCGGGCGAGGCGGCGGACGCCATCCTGGAGGGGGACCCCAAGGCCATGGCGGAGGAGCTGGGGGACGTCCTCCTCCAGGTGGCCTTCCACAGCGTCATCGCCGAGGAAAGGGGCGCCTTCACCTACGAGGAGGTGGAAGGGCGCATCGTGGAAAAGCTCGTCCACCGCCACCCCCACGTCTTCGGCGAGGCCATGGCCAAGACCCCGGAGGAGGTGAAGGCCCGCTGGGACGAGCTCAAGGCACAGGAGGGCAAAAAGGAAGACCCCTGCGGCCCCAAGTCCCTGCCCGCCCTCCTCAAGGCCTACGAGCTGCAGAAGAAGGGCCTGGACCGGGGAAGCGAGGCGGGGCTTAAGCGGGCCCTGGCGGAGGGGAACCTGGAGGAGGCTTTGTGGAACCTGGTGGGGCTTTTCGTGGAAAGGGGGCTGGACCCCGAGAGCGCCTTAAGGCGGCGCTCCCTCAGGGCCTGCCGCAAGGCCTAGACCTCCCGAGGGGCTTCCGGCTCGCAGCGGTGGCCGTGCCTCTCCTCGGGGAAAGCCTCCTCTTCACCCTGAGAAGCCCCCACCTCCCCACCCACGCAGGCCAGGTGAGCTTCCCGGGAGGGGTGGTGGAGCTCGGGGAGGACGTGGTGCGGGCGGCTCTGAGGGAAGCCGCCGAGGAGGTGGGGCTTGCGGGCCTCGAGCCCCTGGGCTTCCTCTCCCCCACCCTTTCCCCCCAGGGCTTCCTGGTCCAGCCCGTGGTGGTCTTCCGCCCCGACCTTCCCCCTCTTAGGCCCAACCCCGAGGAGGTAGCGGAGCTCCTCCTGGCCCCCCTCGAGGAGCTCCTCAAGATAACCCCCTGGAGCGAGGAGCGCCTGGGAAGGCGGGTATGGCACTTCCCCTGGCGGGGGGTGGACATCTGGGGGGTGACGGGGAATATCCTTAGGGAGTTCCTGGAGGTGTGGCGTGGGGCGGATCGGGATCATGCTGGCGGACCTCTTTGACGAAAGGGAGTTCCTCTACCCCTACTACCGGGTCCTGGAGGCGGGCCTCACCCCGGTGGTCATCGGCCCCGAGGCCAAGGAGTACCGGGCCAAGTCCGGCTTCGCCTGGAAGGCGGAAGCGAGGCCAGAGGAAGCGGGGGCGCTTTCCGGCCTCCTCATCCCCGGGGGCTTCGCCCCCGATTACCTGAGGCGGAGCCCCGGGGTCCTGGCCCTGGTCAGGGCCGTGGGGGAGGCGGGAAGGCCCATCGGGGCCATCTGCCACGGCCCCTGGGTCCTGATCAGCGCCGGGCTGGTGCGGGGCCGGAAGGTCACGGGCTTCCCCTCCATCCGGGATGATCTCCTGAACGCCGGGGGGCTTTACCAGGACGAGGGGGTGGTGGTGGACGGCCACCTGGTCACCGCCCAGGGCCCCAAGGACCTCCCCGCCTTCATGGGAGCCTTCCTCAGGCTTCTTTCCTGAAGTGGGTCCCCGCCTCCCCGGAAAGGACCTCGCCCAGGACATCCCTTCTGCCCCTGGCGATGGCCGCCCAGGGAGCGCCAAAGCTGAGGGCGGCCAGGGCCGCCTCCACCTTGGGGATCATGCCCCCCTGGATAACCCCCCGCTCCTTGAGGAGGGCCGCCTCTTCCGGGGTGAGGCGGGGGAAGCGGGTCCTGGGGTCCTTGGGATCCCCGTAGACCCCTTCCACGTCGGTCAGGAAGACCGCGGGCCAGCCCAGGGCCCCGGCCACCGCCCCGGCGGCGGTGTCCGCGTTCACGTTCAAGGCCCCCTCCTCGTCCAGGGCGATGGGGCTCAGGACCGGGGTGTAGCCCTTTTCCAGAAGGGAAAGGAGGAGCTCTTTGTCCACCCCCACCACCTCCCCCACCCGGCCCAGGTGGGGGAGGGCCCTCCCTCGGAGGAGGAGGGCGTCCTGGCCCGAGAGGCCCACGGCCCGCCTGCCCTTTCGGGAAAGCCCTCCGGCGAGGCGCTTGCCGATGGCGGTGAGGACCATCTCCACCACCTCCAGGTGCTCCTCCGGGGTGACCCTAAGCCCATCCTGGAAGCGGCTTTCCAGGCCCAGGCGGGAAAGCCACGCCCCGATCTCCGGACCCCCGCCGTGGACCAGGACCAAGGGGCCTGGGTAGCGGGCCAGCTCCTGCAAAAGGGCCTCGGGGGCCCTCAGGCTCCCCCCCACCTTGACCACAAGGGGCTCACTCAAGGTAGACCACCTCCTCGGGAAGGCCCTCCTCCTCCTCGGCCTCGAGGAGGTCCAGAAAGCCCAAAGCGGCGTGGTCCGGGTGGAGGCCGAAGTGGAGGGCAAGGGCCTGCACAGCGCTCACAGGGGGCATGGCCTTGGCCTTTTGCAAAAGGGGGAGGAGTTCCCCGGGGGCCTGAAGGAGCGCCCCAATCTCAGGGCCTACCCTGAGTTCGGCCCGCACCTCGCCCCCTTCCGCCAGGAGGAAGAGGAGGTCCTCCTCCGCCTGGACGAAGAAGGCCAAGGCCAACCCCAGCTGGGAAAGCCCCTTCAGGAAGCCCCGCACCGCCCCCACATCCTCCTGGGCCTCCAGGGCTTCGTGGTAAAGGCTGATCCACGGAGGGTCCGGCACCAGGTAGACCCCAGCCCCCTGGGTCCGCCCCTTGGCGAAGGCCGCCACCCCCTCCAAGGGGGCCTTCACGTGAAAGGAGAGGAAGCTCCGCACCAAGCCCTATACTAGCCCTTGTGGGTGCCCTCTACCGCTCCTTCCGCCCCCTCACCTTCTCCGAGGTGGTGGGCCAGGACCACGTGAAGGAGCCCCTCATGCGGGCCATACGGGAAGGGCGCTTGGCCCAGGCCTACCTCTTCTCCGGCCCCCGGGGGGTGGGCAAAACCACCACCGCCCGCCTCCTGGCCATGGCCGTGGGGTGCGAGGTCCAGGACCGCCCCTGCGGGGTCTGCCCCCACTGCCAGGCGGTGCAGAAGGGGACCCACCCCGACGTGGTGGAGATTGACGCCGCCAGCAACAACTCCGTGGAGGATGTGCGGGAACTGAGGGAAAGGATCCTCCTCGCCCCCCTTTCCGCCCCCAAGAAGGTCTTCATCCTGGACGAGGCCCACATGCTCTCCAAAAGCGCCTTCAACGCCCTCCTGAAGACCCTGGAGGAGCCCCCGCCCCACGTGCTCTTCGTCTTCGCCACCACCGAGCCCGAAAGGATGCCCCCCACCATCCTCTCCCGGGTCCAGCACTACCGCTTCCGGCGCCTTAAGGAGGAGGAGATCGCCTCCAAGCTGCGGCGCATCCTCGAGGCCATGGGCAGGGAGGCGGAAGGGGAGGCCCTCCTCCTCATCGCCCGGCTCGCGGACGGGGCCATGCGGGATGCGGAAAGCCTCCTGGACCGCCTCCTCCTCGCCGGCCCCCTGACCCGGGCCCAGGTGGAGGAGGCCCTGGGCCTCCCCCCCAAGGAGGCCCTCTCCCGCCTGGCCCAGGCCTTTCTCCAGGGAAGGGTGCGGGAGGCCTTGGAGGAGGCGAGGCGGCTCTATGGCCTGGGCTTTGCCCCCAGGAGCCTGATAGGGGGGCTCATGGAGGTCTTGAGGGCGGGCCTTTACGCCGCCTACGGCCTCGAGGGGGAGCACCTCCCCGCCCCCAAGGAGACCCTTCTCCTGGCCCTCACCCGGCTGGACGAGGCTCTGGAACGCCTGGCCAAACGCTCGGACCTCCTGGCCCTCGAGGCCACCCTCCTCTCGGCCTTCGCTCCCGGGCCCTCCTGGGCTGAGGCCGTCCCCGGGCCCAGCCCCAAGGCTACCCTTGAGCCCCATACCCCTTCCCGGCTCCAGGAGCCCCCTGAACCCCCACCCCAGGAAACGCCGCCCGGGGTGGACCTCCCCGAGAGGTGGCGGGCCTTCCTCGAGGCCCTGAAGCCCACCCTGAGGGCCTTCGTGCGGGAGGCCAGGCCCTACCTGGAGGGGACCACCCTGGTCCTCCGCTTTCCCGAAAACAAAGCCTTCCACCACAAGAAGGCCGAGGAGCAAAAATCCACCCTCCTTCCCCTGGCCCGGGCCCAGTTTGGGGTGGAGGAGCTGGCCTTCCTCCTGGAAAAAAAAACCCCGAACGGGGCTAGCCCCACCGAGCCCAGGCCAAGCCCACCCCCCCCTAGCCCCTCCCGGGAGCCCCCGGTCCTTTCTGAGGAAGAAGCCTGGGAGGAGGTAGCCCCGGAGGACCCCGCCCAGGAGCTCACCCGTATAGCCCGGCTCCTCTCGGCCCGGCTCCTTTGGGTGCGGAAGCCCAAGGCCCTCGAGGCCGAGGAACCCCTAAGCGAAGACAACATAGGGGGTACTGGTATATAATGCCCCCATGACCAGGACCACCGAGCTGGGACCGGATACCGTGGAGAACATCCTGAAGCGGCTTCGGCGCATTGAGGGCCAGGTGCGGGGCTTGCAGAAGATGGTGGCCGAGGGGCGCCCCTGCGACGAGGTCCTCACCCAGATGACCGCCACCAAGAAGGCCATGGAGGCGGCGGCCACCCTGATCCTCCACGAGTTTCTGAACGTGTGCGCCGCCGAGGTCTCCGAGGGCAAGGTGGACCCCAAGAAGCCCGAGGAGATCGCCAACATGCTGAAGAAGTTCATCTAGATGGGGCTGGGGGGAAGGCTTTACCGCCTCTTCCGGGCCCTTTTGGCCAAGGAAGCCCCCGACGACGCCTTCGCCCTAGCCCTTCTGGAGGAGGAGGAGAGGGGGGTCTACCTGGCCATGGACCCCCGGGACCGGGCCCACGGGGTGCGGGTGGCCCAAAGGCTCCTCGCCCTCTACCCCGAGGCCCCCGGCTTCGCGGTGCGGGCCGCCCTGCTCCACGATGCGGGCAAGGCCCTGAGGCCCTACCGGCCCTGGGAAAGGGTCCTGGTGGGCCTTTTCTCCCTCCCGGTACCCCCTTACCCTTTGCGGCGGGGGCTTCTTGGGGCCTTCCAGGTGCGCCGCCACCACCCCCTCTACGCGGCGGAACGCATAAAAGACCCCCAGGTCCGGGCCCTGGTCCTGGAGCACCACGCCCCGCGAAGCCTTTGGGGAAAGAGGCTCCACCGCGCGGACCGGGAGGAGTGAGCCCTATGTACAAAAGCCCCTAGCCAAGAGGGGGCGAAAGGGGTAGCCTATTTCTGACCAAAGGAGGGCTTATGGATGACTTCACCTGGCGTGTAGGCGGCCCCCAAGGAGGCGGGATAGAGACCGCGGCCACCCTCTTCGCCCGGGCCGTGGGCAAAGGGGGGTGGTGGGTGGCCACCAAGCGGGAGTACCACTCCAACATCATGGGGCGGCACTCCTACCTGGACGTGCGGCTCGGGCGAAAACCGGTCCAGGCCTTCCGGGGGAGAGTGGACTTCCTGGTGGCCTTGGACGGGGAGACCCTGGCCCGCCACCTGGGGGAGGTACGGGAAGGAGGGGTGCTCCTCTACGACCCCAAGGTGCTGGAGCTTTCCCTGCACAAGCTCCCCATGCTGGACCACCGGGTGGCGGACAGCCTCGCGGAGCGCTTCGGCAAACGGGACCCGAGCCTAAAGGACATCCTAGGGGCTTACGTGGAGACCGGGGTCCAGCCCCTTCCTTACCCATATGAAGAGGTGGCGGACCGGATCGGGGCCGAGCTCGGGGTGCCCTCCCTGCAGGCCCGGCGCACCCTGAACACCATCGCCGTGGCCGCCAGCCTCCACCTCCTCCGCTACCCCCTGGAGCCCCTCCTCGAGGCCCTGGCCCTGCAGTTCAGGGGCAAGGTCCTGGAGCTCAACCAGAAGGTGGCCGAGGCCGTCTACCGGGAAGAGGTCCCCAAGCTCCCCTTTAGCCTGCACCTGAACGGCTACGAGCCAGGCCGGGTCTACCTCACCGGGGCCCAGGCCGCCGCCTTGGGGAAACTGGCGGGCGGCCTCCGCTTCCAGACCTACTACCCCATCAGCCCCGCCACGGACGAGTCCACTTACCTGGAGGCCCACACCGCCTTCCCTGGGGCGGACGTGGCCGTGGTGCAGACCGAGGACGAGATCGCCGCGGTGACCATGGCCATCGGGGCGGCCCTCACCGGGGCCAAGGCGGCCACCGCCACCAGCGGCCCCGGCTTCAGCCTCATGGCCGAGGGGATGGGTTTCGCCGGGATGATCGAAGCCCCTTTGGTGGTGACCCTCTACCAGCGGGGCGGACCCTCCACGGGGCTTCCCACCCGCACGGAGCAGGGGGACCTGATGTTCGCCATCCGGGGGGGGCACGGGGAGTACCCCAAGATCGTCCTGGCCTCCGGGGACATCCTGGACGCCTTTATGGACGCCCAGAAAGCCCTGGCCTGGGCCTGGCGCTACCAGACGGTGGTGGTGCACCTTGTGGACAAGTTCCTCTCCTCTAGCGCCCAAAGCCTTCCCAAGGAAACCCTAAGGGTCCTGAGCCTGGACGGGGAGAAGCGCATCACGCCCAAGGAAGGGTTTGGCCCCTACGAGCGCTACAGCGAAAGCGAGGACGGCATCTCCCCCTTCGTCCCCATCGGCACCCCGGGGGGCTTCTACTGGATGACCTCGGACGAGCACGACCCCGAGGGGCACATCACCGAGGACGTCGTCCTCCGGGAAACCCAGATGGAAAAGCGCATGCGGAAGCTGGAGACCGCCAGGAAGGAGATCCCCTTGGAGGACCAGTACACCCTTTATCGGGACGGGGAGGTGTTGGTCCTAGGCTTTGGCACGGTGAAGGGGACCATGCTGGAGGCCCTGGACCACCTGGAAGGGGTGGGGTATCTGCATCTGCGGCTCCTCTGGCCTTTCCCGGAGATCGGCCACCTCCTGGAGGGCAAGCGGCTGGTCACGGTGGAGCACAACTTCTCCGGCCAGCTGGCGGACTTGGTGCAGCAGGAGACCCTGAGGAAGGTCCACCACCGGGTGGTGAAGTACAACGGCCGCCCCATCACCCTGGACGAGGCGGTGGAGGCCCTGAAGGTCATCGCTGGGGGCCAGGCCCCGGCAAAGCTGGTGCTCAGGAAGGGGGTTTAGCATGGTGGAGCTCAAGCTTGCGGACTACAAGGCGGAGAAGCAGCCCGACTGGTGCCCGGGGTGCGGGGACTACGGCATCCTCTCCGCCCTGCAGATGGCCCTCTTTGAGTTGAAGAGAGACCCTTCGCAGACGGCGGTCTTCTCCGGCATCGGCTGCTCGGCCAAGACCCCCCACTACCTCAACGTCTACGGGGTCCACACCCTGCACGGCCGGGTTTTGCCCGTGGCCCAGGGGGCCAAGCTGGCCAACCCCCACCTCACCGTGGTGGCCGTGGGCGGGGACGGGGATGGGCTTGGGATCGGGGCCGGGCACTTCGTGGCGGCGGGCAGGAGGAATGTGGACATGCTCTACATCCTCTACGACAACGAGGTCTACGGCCTCACCAAGGGACAGGCGGGGCCCACCCTGGGCCTGGGGGAGAAGACCAAAAGCCTGCCCAAGCCCAACCCGCAAAGCCGCCTCAACCCCCTCCTCCTGGCCTTCGCCGCGGGCTACACCTGGATCGGGCGAGGCTACGCCTACGATGTGAAGGGCCTGAAGGAGCTCATCAAGGAGGGGATAGCCCACAAGGGCCTGGCCTTCCTCCACGTCCTCCAGCCCTGCCCCACCTACAACGACCTCCACACCAAGGAGTGGTTCGCCCCCCGCCTCTACAAGCTCCAGGAGGAGGGGTACGACCCCCATGTGCCCGAGGGTCTCCCCCCGGAGGAGCTGGACCGGAAGATGGCCCTATTCCAAGAGAAAGCCTTGGAGTGGGGGGAGCGCATCCCCGTGGGCGTTTTCTGGAAGGCGGAGGTGCCCACCTTTGAGGAGCGCCTGAAGGCCTACCTGCCCCGCTACCCCGAGGTCTACCCCGCCCAGGGGCAGACCGAGGCTTTGGACCTCGAGGGCCTCCTCAAGGAGTTCGCCCTTTAGAGCTGGGCCTTGGCGGCGGCCCAGCTGGGCCGGTAGCCGGGGTCTTGGAAGCGGCCGGGAGCCAGGGTCTGGGCCCAGGAGGGCAGGTCTTCCCCCAGCGCCCAGTGGGCCAGGAGCTCCCCCGCCCCTAAAGCGGTCATGACCCCGTAGCCGGAAAAGGCCCCCGCCAGAAAGACCCCGTCCTCCAGGGGCCCCAGGAGGGGGCGGTTCTCCGGGGTACGCACGTAATACCCCCCGTCCACCCGGGGCCGCACCCCCAGGTAGGCAGGAAGGCGGGGCAGGAGGGGAAAAAGCCCCCTTAGGGCCACCTCCCCCGCCCAAGAAGGGGGGGTGGGGTCGCAGTTCTGGGGAAGGGCCTCCTGGGGAAAGGGGTTGTAAAGGGCCAGGAAGCCCTCCCCTTCGGGCCTCCCGTGAGCCCCCGGGGGAAGGGGCCCGAGGAGGAGGGCAAGCCCGGCCTCCTCTTGCAAAAGGGCTTTTTCCTCGGGGCTGAAAATCTCCTGGGGTTCGTTCCAAATGATTAAGGGGGCCTCCCGGGGAAAGAGGCCCAGGGGATCAGGGAACCAGGCCTTGAAGTGGGGCTCGGCCACCACGGGAAGCTCCAGGCTCATGGCCGCAAGGAGCCCAGGAAGCCCGGGACCAGGAGCCAGGACCAGAAGGGAAAAGGGCCAAAGCTCCTCCTCTTCTCCCCGGCGGACCCGGGCGTAACGGGGCCGCCCCCCTTCCCGCTCCAGCTCCAGAAACTCCCCATGGACCAGCCTTCCCCCCCTCTGGCGGAGGGCCTCGAGGAGGCCCATCCCCAAGCCCTGGGCGGAGAACCACCCCGCCGGGCGCACGTGCAGGGCAGCCCTTCCCCGGAGGTGCCCCAGGTAGGGAAACACCTCCCCCAGGGCCCCGGGGCGCACCAGGTCCAGTCCCCAGGCCGCCTCCTTGGGATAGGAGAGGGCCCTTTTGTGCACCCGCAGGGGCCCGGCGTGGGGAGCCTCCTGGGCCATGAGGAGAAGGGGCTCCTCCTCCCCCACGTAGAGGTAGCCCCGGCGGTTGGGGCGGGCCACGGCGGCAAAGCCCTGAAGGAGGTCCAAGCTCCGGCCCACCAAAGCCGCCAAGGCCTCGTCCCCCGGCCAGAAGACCCGGTAGCACTCCGTGGACTTGTCGCTGGTGCAGGCCAGGGGGTCCCCCCGCTCCAGCACCGTCACCCGAAGCCCCCTCTCCGCCAGAAAGTGGGCAGCGGAAAGCCCCAGAATCCCCGCCCCCACCACCAAAACCTCGGGGTTGGTCGGCATTTGCCCCCAGGCTACTACACTAAGGCCATGGACCTCACCCACTTCAAGGACGGCAAGCCCCACATGGTGGACGTGACGGAGAAGCCCCCCACCTTCCGCACCGCCACCGCCGAGGCCTTCGTGGAGCTCACCGAGGAGGCCCTAAAGGCCCTGGAGGGGGGCGGGGTGGGCAAAGGCGACCCCCTGGCCGTGGCCCAGCTGGCGGGGATCATGGCCGCCAAGAAGACCGCCGAGCTCATTCCCCTCTGCCATCCCCTGCCCCTCACGGGGGTGGAGGTGAGCCTCGCGCTGGAGAAGGAGGCCAAACAGGTGCGCATAAAGGCCACGGTCCGCACCAAGGCGGAGACCGGGGTGGAGATGGAGGCCCTCACCGCCTGCGCCGTGGCCGCCCTCACCGTGTACGACATGCTCAAGGCGGCCTCCAAGGGCCTCTCCATCCGGGAGGTCCGCCTCCTCCACAAAACCGGGGGGAAGAGCGGGGAGTGGCGGCGGGAGGAGTAGAGGTTACCCCGAGGGTGTATCCTGAAGGCATGCGCCTCGCCATCGCCCTCGCCAAAAACGACCCGGAGAAGGTCTACCCCGGCCCCTTCGGCCACGCCCCCCGCTTCGCCATCTACGAGGTGGAGCAGGGGGGGATTCGCCTCCTGGAGGTGCGGGAAAACCCCTACGCCGCTCTGGAGGGAGAAAACAAGCATGCCCTGATGCGGGAGCTCCTGAAGGACGTGGACCTGCGGGTCGGGGCCCGGTTCGGCCACAGGGGGTCCATGGGGGCCTTCCCCCTGGCGGACCGCCTCGAGGTGGGCCCGGTGAGCGTGGCCGAGGCCCTGGAAAAGCTCAGGGCCCGCCAAAATACCGCCTGAGGAGCTCTTTGGCCTCTGGGGGAAGGGGGGTGCGCTCCAGGTAGACCTCGGCCCCCCGCCGCACCTTTTCCGGCGGCCTCCCCCCGGGCCAAGGGGAGGGAAGCGCCCCTTCCCCGCCCTCTCCCCCTGGGGCCAGGAGGCCCTGGCCTGGGCCCTCCGGGGGGCGGGGAAGGGCCTCCAGGGCTCCCCCCAAGTCTGGGGCGGGCCCCCCGGGGCCTGGCTGGGTCCCCTGCTCCTGGCCTTGGGGGGGGACCGCCCCCTCCGCCTGTGGCCCCTGGGGTTCAGGACCTTCCCGGCCTGAAGGCGCCGCCACCCCTTGGTCCTGAGGGATAGGACCCTCAGGGCCTCCTGGCTGGCCCTCCCCAGGCCTCTCAGGGGCTGGCCCCTCCGCATCCCGCCCGGCCTCGCCTTGTCCTGGGGCTTGCTCCCCCTCCCCATCCGCCCGGATCCCGTCCTCTCCCCTTTCCCCGTCCCCCTGGGGCTCGGCGGCCCCTTCCTGGCCCGGCCTGGGGGCACCCGCAGGCTCAAGGGGCCGCTCCGCCCCCGGCGGGCCCCAGACCCCGCCCCCGTCCCCAGGCCGCCAGGCGGCAAGGGCCAAAAGGAGAAGAAGGGCCAGGAAGTAGGCCAGAAGGAGCCCCAAGGGAAAGGGCGGGGGCTCCAGGCGCACCCGCCTGGCCTCGGCCCAGAGCCTTTCCTCCCCGTAGGCCAGGGCGGTGGCGTAGGCCAGGCTCACCCGGGAGATCTCCCTTAGGGCCCGGCCCACAAAGAGGCGGCTAGGGAGGAGAAGGGCCAGGGGGGAGGCTAAGGCGAACCCCGGGTGGAGGAGGCCAAGGAGGGCGAGGCAAAGGGCCAGAAGGAGCCGGTAGCGCCAGGCCAGCCTCTGGGCGTAGCGGAGGTGAAAGCCGGGCTCCACAAGGCCATTATGGGGCGTAAAGGGCCAAGGCGCTCACCACCGGCCTAGGACTCCCCTGGTAGGGGCTTCTTAGCCGTCCCCTTACCCAAAGCTGGGCCGAGCCCCCGCCGTCCATGCGGAGGGCGTTCCAGGCCCCCAGGGCGAGGAGGCCCCGGGCCAGGACCCCCGGGGTGGTGGGCTCGGAGACCAGAAGCCAAAGCCTCCCTTCCTTAGTCCAGGCCACGGCCGCCTGGGGGGCCACCGCCTGGAGGGGCCTGGGGTCCTTGAAGTTCTCCTTGGCGGGGTCAAAGGCGTACCGCCCTTCCTGGACGAGGAGGGGCCCCCCCTCGAGGGCGTAGCGGAAGGGGGGGTCCAGCCGCCCGTAGAGGGAGAGGCGGTCCCCCTCCTGAAGGGGAAAAGGGGGAAGCCCCTTGGGGAAGGTGAGGGCCCAGGCCCCGGGAGGAAGGTCCTGGGGAGCGGGCAGGAGGGCCTGGACCCTCCCCCCGGCTACCAAGGCCACCTCCTCCCCCTCCCGGCCCACCGGCCCGGGGACGGTGTGGGCGGTGTGAAGGGACCGGGAGGCGTTCACCCCCACCCGCACCCGCTCCCCCTTTGGCCCCGCCACCACCGCCTCAAACCGGGGAAGCCCCAGGAAGAACTGGAACTCGTCCCACATGAGGGCCACCCGGCCGAAGGGGTAGGAGACCGCGACCCCCTCCTGGACCCAAAGCCCGATGGGGGTCCCCGTTTTGGGGTCAAAGTACCCCCCGTTGAGGACGGCAAGAGCCCCTGGGGCCAGGTCCTTGGGGAGGGCCCGCTTTAAGGGGGTGCCCACGGGGAGGAGGCGGCCCCTTTCCGCCTCCACCAGGTAAAGCCGCAAGGGCTCGGGGGTGAAGGCGTAGACCTCCCGGTAGCGCACCCCCGGGGCCAGGGCCTCCTCCACCTCGGGCAGGAGGAGGTGGAGGTCCAGGACCAGCCTGGGGGGGTTCTCCAGGGAGAAGAGGCGGTAGCGGAGGAGGCTTCCCGGGGCCTTGAGGGTGAGGCTGGTCCCCTGGGGCAGGAGGCGCACCTCCGCGGAAAGCCCCTGGGGCCAAGGGACGCTGGGAAGGCCCGGGACCAGGTAGGGAAGGCGCACCCTCAACTCCCCCTTCCCCACCCCCTCCTCCGGACCCCCGGGATGGGGGGCGGAGAGGTCCAGGACCACCCGGAAAGCCCTTCCCTGAACGCCAAAGCGCACCCCCGCCTCGGGGACCTGGAAGTAGCCCAGGACCTTCAGGGCCTCGAGGGGAAGCCTTTCCCCTTCCGGGGGTGGAAGGTCCGCCAAAGGCTCCACCCAGCCCACCCCGGGCACGTAGACCAGGCGCACCCCCTCCCCCTGGTAGACCCAAGCCCCCCCCTCCTCCTGGAAGCGGAGGCCCAAGGTGGGGGCGGAAAGGAGGGTCTGGCCCAGGGCCAGGGAGAGGAAGAGGAGGAGGGCGAAAAGCCTCATCCCTCCATGAAAGCGGAAAAGGGTGAGAAGGGGCTTAGCCCTTGACCACGATCAGGGGCCTGAGACGGGCCACCTTATTCCCGATCCCCGCCCCGTGGACCGCCTCCACCACCACCGAGACGTCCTTGTAGGCCTCCGGCATCTCCTCGTCCACCGTGGCCCGGGTGGCGGCCCGCACCAGGATGCCCCTCTCCGCCAGCTCCTTGACCAGGTTCCGCTCCCGGGCCACCTTCTTGGCCTGGTGGCGGCTCATCTTGCGCCCGGCCCCGTGGCAGCTGCTGCCGAAGGAAACCTCCATGGCCTTCTCCGTGCCCGCAAGAACATAGGAGTAGCGGCCCATGTCCCCCGGCACCAGGACGGGCTGGCCCACCTTGCGGTACTCCAGGGGAATCTCGGGGTGGCCGGGGCCAAAGGCCCGGGTGGCCCCCTTGCGGTGGACCAGGACCCGCCTCCCCTCGTGCTCCTCAAACTTGGCGTTGTTGTGGGCCAGATCGTAAAGGACCCTAAGGCCGTGGTCCCTTGGGGAGAAGCCCACCCCTTCAAAGGCCTCCCGCACGAAGTGGGCGATGAGCTGGCGGTTGGCGAAGGCGAAGTTGGCGGCGGCGGCCATGGCCTGGAGGTAGTCCTCTCCCTCGGGGCTTTTTATGGGGGCCGCCGCCAGCTGCTTGTCCACCAACTCTATCCCGTACCGGGGAGCGGCTTTGAGGAAACGCTCCACGTAGTCCTGGCAGACCTGGTGCCCCAGGCCCCGGCTTCCCGTGTGGATGAGGACGGTGATCTGGCCAGGGAAAAGCCCGAAGGCCTCGGCGATCCCGGGGTCGTAGACCTCGTCCACGTACTGCACCTCCAGGAAGTGGTTCCCGCTCCCCAGGGTGCCGATCTGCGGGGCCCCCCGCTCAAAGGCCCTGTCCGAGACCTTGTCGGGGTTGGCCCAGGGGAGACGGCCCTCGGACTCTATGAAGCGGAGGTCCTCGGGGTAGCCGAAGCCCCGGCGGATGAGCCAGCCCGCCCCCTCCTTCAGGATCTCCTTGAGCTCCTTTTTGCTAAAGCGCACGTCCCGCCTTTCGCTTCCCACCCCCGAGGGGACCAGGCGGTAGAGGGTGTCCGCCAGATCGCGCTGTTTGGGGAGGAGGTCCTCGAGGGTCAGGTTGGAGGCGAGAAGGCGGACGCCGCAGTTGGAAACCACGAAGCCCTCGGCCACGAAGTTGTGGTCGGGGTGGGCCATGGAAAGGTCGTAGACCCGCCCTCCGTGGGGGACCTGCTCCACCGCCACCACCCGGTCAAAGAGCATGGGGCCGGTGGTCCGGGCGAACTCGGGGAAGGTGGGGAAGCCCTGGGGGCGGAAGCTCGTCCGCTTTTCGTAGAGGGTCCGCTCCACGAAGCGGCGGGGAACCCCCAAGGCCAGGGCGATGCCCTTGACGCTCTGGCCCCCGCTTCTCAGGGCGCGCGCCTCCGCCGCCAGAGCCGCCCTCGTGGCCAGGTGGGCCGCCTTCAGGCGGAGGTAGAGGGCGGCCTTAAGGGCCAAAGCGGTCTTCGTGGGGGCGTAGGCGTAGCCCACCTCCTCGTAGAGGCGGCCCAGGTTCTCCGGCGTGGCCCGAAGAATGAGCTTGAAGCGCAAGGAAGGGTCTTCGGGCTCGTTCCAGTCGGCCTCCTCGCGCAAGGCCTGGACCTCGAGGCCCAGGGAGAGGATCAGACGGGCCAGATCCTCCATGAAGGCCCTTCCGCTTTCCCTCTGGCTCAGGCGCTTGGACTGGGAAAGCGTTGGGGGCGCCAGGTTATAGCCGTGGCCGCTCACCGCCCGGGGAGCCGAGAGCTCGGCCCCGAAGAGCCCGGCCAGGAAGTTGGCCCTGAGCCAGGCGGGGAGGTGGAAGAGCCACCGGGGAAGAGCGAAGGCCTGCTGGGCCTTGGGGCCCTCCGGCAGGCCGAGAGCGTGAAGGAGAAGGAAAAGGGCCCGCGAGGTGGCCTTGAGGGCCGCTTCCTGGGTGGAGAAGGTGCGGCCCCGGAAGCGGTGTTGCCGCCTCCTCAGGTAGGGCCCACCCGCCCGAAAGCCCAGGCGCAGGAGGTCCGCCTTGGCCTCCAAAAGCCCCCCCGCCTCCCCGTAAAGGACTAGGTAGGCCCGGCCCTGGGAGCGGTACAAGGTGCCGTCCCCCCAAGCGTACCCCAGGAGGCGGAGGAGGGCGGGAAGGTGGGGGTGGTGGGCCTTGAGGGGCAGAAGCCCCAAGGCCTTCAGGACCCTGGCCGCCTTAGGAAAGCCCAGGCGATCCCCCAAAGCCTCCACCTCTTCCTCCCCGAGAATCAAGAGATCGGGCGGCGGCTCATGGGGAAGGCCGCGGAAGGGGTGGACGGCCACCCGGTCCCCGGGCCCCAGCTCCCCGAGGGGCCGCATGCCCTCGGGGGTGTAGACGGGGTGGTCAGGGGTGGCCTCCAGGACAAACCCACCCTCCGTCCGCAGGCGGATGAGGGCCTCCCCTTCCCGGGAAAGCAGGAAGGCCGCCTGGGCGGCCTCGGGCCTTTCCCCAAGCCGCCAGACGGTGAGGAGGGGGGAGGTCTCCTCCGCCAACTCCTCTATGGGGCGGGTGTAGCGGTCGTGGAAGAGAACCCGCGTTCCCACAGGAAGGCAGTTGATGTCAAAACCGACCCCGCCCGGGCTCACCACGCCCCCTTCTTCCGGGTCAAAGGCCGCCACCCCCCCGATGGGGAAGCCGTAGCCCCAGTGGATGTCGGGCATGGCCAGGGCGGGCTCCACGATGCCGGGCAGGGTGGCCACGTTCATGAGCTGTTGCAAAGAAGCGTAGCCCTCGGCCTCGAGGTCCTTCAGAATCTCCTCCGAGGCGAAGAAAACGGCATCCACCCGCATCTTCCCCTGCCTGGGGATGCGGTAGGTGTAGGGGGCGATCCTCTCAAAACGCATAGCGCCCTCCAAAACAAAACCACCGGGCTTTCTGCCCGGGCCTGTTTTCAATCTACCCTGGTATGCGGTATGCGTCAAGGCTATGCAGCCCTTTGGGGTAAAATCCCCCTGTGTCCGGCCTCGGCTTCGCCCTAGAGACCCACCCCGGCCTGAAGCGGTCCAAGAACGAGGATGCGGTGGGCCACCTCCTCACCCCCTGGGGTGGGGTTTTTGTGGTGGCGGACGGAATGGGAGGGCACCGCACGGGAGAGGTGGCCTCCCGCCTGGCGGTGGAGGCCATCCTGGAACACCTAAAGCAGGCCGAGCCCTCGCCCAAGGCCCTCCTCGAGGCCTTTGAGCAGGCCAACGCCCGCATCTACCAGGAGGCCCAGCGCCCCGAGAACCGGGGCATGGGCACCACCGCCACCTGCCTCCTCCTGGACCTGCCCTACGCCCTCATCGCCCACGTGGGGGACTCCCGGGCCTACCTCCTCCGGGGAGGGGAGCTCACCCTCCTCACCGAGGACCATTCCTGGGTGGCGGAGCGGGTGCGCCAAGGCCTCCTCACCGCGGAGGAGGCCAAAACCCACCGCTGGCGCAACGTGATCACCAACGCCTTGGGCTCCTTCCCCCAGGCCCGGGTGGACCTCCTGGGCCTGAAGCTCGCTCCCGAGGACACCTTCCTCCTCTGCACCGACGGGCTTTCCGGGGTGCTGGAGAACCGCACCCTCAAGGAGGTGCTGAAAAACTTCCCCCCGGAAGAGGCCGCCCGCCGCCTGGTGGAACTGGCCAACGAGTGGGGCGGCCCCGACAACGTGAGCGTGGCGGTGGTCCGCCTTCCCCCGGAGCTCCCCCAGGGCATGCGGCCCTACGCCCTGCCCCTGGAAGCGGCGGCAGGGGCTCCCGTGGGCCTCAAGCTGGGAGAGGAGCCCGAGGAACTCCCCACCCAGGTGCTAGGGCCCAAAGAGCGCCCCCGGGTGGGCTGGCGGGACGTCCTCCTCATCCTGCTCTGGGTCGTGGTGGTGGCCTACATTCTCCTGGGTTACTTCCGCCCCTAGGACCTGCTAGACTCCTAGGGGTATGGAGCGCACCTTCGTGATGGTGAAACCCGACGGCTTTCGGCGCGGCCTGGTGGGGGAGATCCTCGCCCGCTTTGAGCGCAAGGGCTTCCGCATCGTGGGCCTAAAGGCCCTGAGGATCCCCAGGGAGCTTGCGGAAAGGCACTACGCCGAGCACCGGGATAAGCCCTTCTTCCCCTCTTTGGTGGGCTTCATCACCTCGGGGCCGGTGGTGGCCATGGTCCTGGAGGGTCCCAACGCCGTGGCCGAGGTGCGCAAGATGATGGGGGCCACCCACCCCAAGGACGCCCTCCCCGGCACCATCCGGGGGGATTACGCCACCACCATTGACGAGAATGTGATCCACGGCTCGGCGAGCCTCGAGGACGCCCAAAGGGAGATCGCCCTTTTCTTCCAGCCGGAAGAGCTCCTCTAAGCCCCCCGAGGGCTACCCTTCGCCCTCGGGAGGCTGGGGCAGGCTGGGGGCCCTTAGGCGCTCCCAGGGAAAGTCGTCCAGCGGGTAGAAGCGGTCGGCCTGCTGGGCCAGGCGGTGGGAGGAAAGGGCGTGAAAGGTGGTGTTCTCCACCTGCTTGCCCATGTCCTGGACCACCCGCACCACCTCGGCGAAGTCCCCGTCCCCGGAGACCAAAACGGCCACATCGTAGGCATCGGCGTAGGCCAGGCGGAGGATGTCTATGGCGATCTGGATGTCCACCCCCTTCTCCACGAACCCCTCCGCCCGCCGCTCCAGCCTCCCCAGGCGCACGGCCACGTAGGGCACCCGCTTCAGGTAGTTGAGGAAGCTCTGGTGGGCCTTGGCGGCGGGGTCCTCGGGGGGCAGGGGGGCGTTGTAGTAGTAGGCCCGCAGAAGCCTTCTACCCGCGGTGAGGAGGGTGATGAACTCCACAAAGTTCAGCCGATAGTCCGAACCCAGGTGCTGCACCAACCCCTTGTAGAGGTTGGAGCCGTCAATAAATATGGCCACCCTTTCCATAATAGGCCCGCCCCTTTCCGGGCTCCTTCAGTTTAGCCCAGGAGGATGAGAGCGTTTATAGCCCACCGCCCTTTTGAGCGGTGGGGGAAGGGATAGGCCTTTTCTAGCCCTCTCGGGCGCGAACATGCTAACACAGCCTTCCCATGAGCGCAAGATGAGTGAGGGCAATCCCCTCTAGGACCGCCTTTTTTGCGTTTCCGCATACACGTCGCGGAAAACCCCAGGGATAGGAGCGTGGGGCTTGTGCACCCGCACCCGCACCCCCAGGAGGCGGGGAAAGGCCTGAAGGAGGGCTTCCGCCAGGTGGTCGGCCAGGGCCTCTATGAGGTAGAAGCGGCGGTGGCGCACCGCCTCCTCCACCAGGACGTAGACCTGGGCGTAGTCCACGGTCTCCTCGAGGCGGTCCCCCTTGCCCTCAAAGGCCACCTCCAGCCAGAGGTCCACCACGAACCGGGCCCCAAGCCGCCCCTCCTCGGGCATGACCCCGTGCCGCCCGTAGAACTCTAGGCCCAAAAGGGCGATCTCCCCCATCCCTACCCCCAGAGGGCGTTCCAGACCGCAAGGGCCTCCCGGTGAGCCTTGACGTCGTGGACCCGCAGGAGCCTGGCCCCCTTCGTCACGGCGTAGAGGTGGGCGGCCACGGAGCCATGGACCCGGTCCTTGGGCACCTCCACCCCCGTGAGCTCCCCGATCATGCGCTTCCGGGAAAGCCCCACCAAAACAGGGTGGCCCAGATCCAGGATGGATTCCAGATGGCGGAGGAGGGCCAGGTTGTGGGGGAGGAGCTTCCCGAAGCCGAACCCCGGGTCCAGGACCACCTGGGGCACCCCGGCCCTTAGGGCCTTTTCCGCCTGGGCCTTTAAAAAGGCCCTCACCTCGGCCACCACGTCCCCGTAGTGGGCGTGGGCCATCATGGTCTTGGGGTCGGGCACGGGCATGTGCATGATGACCGCTGGCACCCCGAAGCGGGCCGCCAGGGCCACCATGCGCTCGTCCCTTAGGCCCGTCACGTCGTTCAAGAGGTGGGCCCCCATCCTTAGGGCCTCCTCGGCCACCTGGGGCTTGCGGGTGTCCACGGAGACGGGTATGCCCAGGGAGAGGACAGCCTCCAAGGCGGGAAGAAGCCTGCGCTTCTCCTCCTCCACCGGCACGGGCTCGGCCCCGGGGCGGGTGGACTCGGCCCCCAGGTCCAAAAGGTCCGCCCCTTCGGCCACCATCTCCCGGGCCCTTTGGAGGGCCACCTCTGGGTCCAGGTAGAGGCCGCCATCGGAAAAGGAGTCGGGGGTGAGGTTCAGGATGCCCATGATCCTGGGGCGGGAGAGGTCCAGGGCGCGGTCGCGGAGCCAGAGCACGCCTAGGATTATAGTGGGCTTAGGAGGAAAACATGGTGCGGCTCCTGGCGGCGGTGGACCTGGGCGAGACCCTGGCGGCGGTGGTGGAGACGGCCCGGTACCTGCAAGGGGGGCTGGGGGTGCCTGCGGAGCTCCTCCACGTGGTGCCTACCCCCTACCTCGAGGCCCTCACCCAGCGCTTCCCCGAACTCTCCCCCAAGGTGGAGGAAACCCTGCGCCTGGCCGAGGAAAGGGTGCGGGAGGCCCTCGCCGGGACCGGCCTACCGGTCCGGGTGCTCCGGGGATTCCCCGCCCAGGTGGTGGCCGGGGAAGGGCTTAAAAGCCGCCTGGTCCTCCTGGGCCACCGGGGGACGGGGACCCTGGAGGCCCTGGCCCGGGGAGGGCTTGCCCGCTACCTCCTCCACCGGGGAGAGGTGCCGGTCCTCCTCCTGCCCAAGAGCCTGAACGGGGTGCAGCGCATCGCCGTGGGCCTGGACGATAGTCTTATCGTCCCCGAGGCCACGGTCTGGTAAGGTAGACCCCATGCGCCACGGGCCCAGCTGGTTCCTCCGCCTTTCCGCCTACTGGTTCTCCACCAGCTTCAAGTGGTTTCTGGTCCTCCTGGTCATCCTCCCCGCCAAGGTGGCGGAGCTCTCCCCCCCCGAGGAGAAGGCCACCCGGCTGGGCTTCCTGTTTGGCCTGGGGGCGGTGATGGCCATCCTGGGGCCTCCCATCATGGGCTACCTCTCGGACCGCCTGGGGAGAAGGCGGCCCTTTCTCCTTTGGGGAAGCCTCCTCACCGCCTTCGCCCTCCTCCTCTTGGTCCACGCCCAAAGTTACGCCCTCCTCCTCCTGGCCTACCTCCTCCTCCAGCTCGCGGACGACCTGGCCACCGGGCCCTACTCCGCCCTTATCCCCGACCTGGTACCCAAGGGGGAGCGGGGCACGGCCTCGGGGTACATGGGGGTGTTGCAGGTTTCGGGGCAGGTCCTGGGGGGGATGGTGGGCTTCCTCCTGCCCCTAGAGCCCCAGGCCTACCTGGCGGCCCTTTTGAACCTCCTGGGGGCCGCTTTAAGCCTCTCCCTGGTGCCGGACCGCCTGCCCAAGGCCAACCCCCGCCCCTTCCTCCCCGCCATGGCCGCCCCCTGGCAGGACCGGGACTTCTTCCTGGTCTACCTCACCCGCTTTTTGGTCATGCTGGGCTTCTACCTGGCCCAGACCTACCTGCAGTACTTCCTGGCGGACGTGGTGCGGGTCTTCCAGGCCCTGGGGCGCACCCTCACGGAGGAGCCCTTCCAGGCGGTGGCCCTCCTGGGCCTCCTCATCTCCTTAGGGGCGGCCTTGGCCAGCGTGCCCGCGGGCCGGGCCTCGGATAGGCTGGGGCGGAAGCCCCTCATCTACCTCTCGGGAGCGGGGCTGGGTCTCCTCATGCCCTTCATCCTCTCCTTCCCCCGCTACGACCTCCTCCTCTTCCTCTCCCTCTTCTTCGGCCTCTTCTACGGGATTTACCTGGCGGTGGACTGGGCCCTGGTGGCCGATGTCCTCAAGGACCCCGAGGCCCACGCCACGGAGATGGGCCTGTGGCAGACCTCCATCGTGGTGCCCCAGGTGCTGGCCGGGGCCTTCGGCCGGCCCTTGGACCTCCTCAATGCGGCAAGCCCGGGCCTGGGCTACACCGTCCTCTTCCTCCTGGCGGGGCTCTTTTTCCTCCTGGGGGCCTTTCTAGTAGCCGGCATAAAGCGGGCCCGGTAGTGCATATTTGTGCAGGTTTGAGAAAACGCCGTGTTGACGCCCCCTTTCCTTCTCGTTTAGGATGGGGCGGGTTTTTCTGGAGGGAAACATGCGCGCACTCCTGGCTCTGGCCAAAGCCATAGACGTCCTCAGCGAGGGGGTGGGCCGGATTATCGCCTGGCTAACCCTCTTGGTGGCCCTTCTTTCCGCAGGGAACGCCCTCATGCGCTACGGCTTCAGCTACAGCTCCAACGCCTACCTCGAGGCCCAGTGGTACATGTTCAGCCTCATCTTCCTCCTGGGAGGGGCCTACGCCTTGAAGAAGAACGCCCACGTGCGCATTGACCTCATCTACGGCCGCCTCTCCCCGCGGACCCGGGCCTGGATAGACCTCCTGGGCACCCTCCTCTTCCTCATCCCCATGGCCCTCGGGGTCCTCTACCTGGCCTGGCCCTGGGCCATGACCAGCCTGGCCATCCGGGAAACCTCCCCTGACGTGGGCGGGCTTCCCCGCTGGCCCATCAAGCTGGCCCTCCTCGTGGGCTTCGCCCTCCTGGCCCTCCAAGGCCTCTCCGAGCTCATTAAGCGGATCGCCTTCCTGGCAGGGGTCTACGCTCTGGCAGAAGAAAAGGGGAGGGGGGTGGAGTGATGGACCTCCATGCCCTCATGCCCCCCTTGATGTTCCTGGCCCTCATCCTCTTTCTCCTCTCCGGCTACCCGGTGGCCTTCGCCCTGGGGGCCACGGGCATCGTCTTCGGCTTTTTGGGCATCGCCCTGGACCTCTTCCCCCCCGCTCTCCTCCGGGCCATGCCCGACCGCATCTTCGGCATCATGTCCAACCAGCTCCTCCTGGCCATTCCCTTCTTCACCCTCATGGGCATCATCCTGGAGCGGAGCGGCCTGGCAGAGGACCTCCTGGACACCATGGGCAAGCTCTTCGGGCCCCTTAGGGGAGGGCTCGCCCTGAGCGTGGTCTTCGTGGGGGCCATCCTGGCGGCCACCACCGGGGTGGTGGCCGCCAGCGTCATGGCCATGGGCATCATCTCCCTGCCCATCATGCTCAAGTACGGCTACAACCCCCGGTTGGCCAGCGGGGTGATCCTGGGCTCCGCCACTCTGGCCCAGATCATCCCCCCCAGCGTGGTGCTCATCGTCCTGGCGGACCAGCTGGGAGTGAGCGTGGGGGACATGTACCGGGCGGCCCTGATCCCCGCAGGCCTCACCGTGGGCCTCTACTTCCTCTACGTGATCTACGTGGCCCTTTTCCGGCCCAAGTGGGCCCCGGCCCTCCCCCTCGAGGCCCGCCCCGATGCCGGCAAGGAGCCCGAGGCCGCCTTCGCCCTCCTCTCCTACCTCCTGGTGGGGGTGGGGGCCTGGAGGCTTGGGGAGTTCCTCCACCTGCCCGCCTGGCTTGAGGGCCTCGAGGTCCTCCTGGGGCTCTTCCTCTGGACCCTCATCCTCCTTCCCCACATCCGCAAAAACCCCCTCCTCCGGCGGGCCCTCCTCTCCATGGTCCCCCCCCTGGTCCTCATCTTCCTGGTCCTGGGCACCGTCCTCCTGGGGATGGCCACCCCCACGGAGGCGGGGGCCATGGGGGTGGTGGGGGTCCTGATCCTGGCGGCCCTGAACCGACGCCTCTCCTTCCGGGTCCTCTACCAGGCCATGGAGCAGACCGCCACCCTCACCGCCTTCGTCATCTTCATCCTCATCGGCTCCACCCTCTTCAGCCTGGTCTTCCGGGGGGTGGACGGGGACCTGTGGGTGGAGGGGTTCTTCAAGGGGCTTCCCGGGGGAGAGGCGGGTTTCATCCTCTTCGTCATGGTCCTGGTCTTCCTTCTTGGCTTCTTCATTGATTTCTTTGAGATCGCCTTCATCGCCCTGCCCCTCTTGGCCATCGGAGCGGAAGCCCTGGGCATTGATAAGCTCTGGTTTGGCCTCCTGGTGGGGGTGAACCTCCAGACCTCCTTCCTCACCCCTCCCTTCGGCTTCGCCCTCTTCTACCTCCGCAACGTGGCCCCCAGGGAGGTGAAGACCGGGGACATCTACCTGGGGGGGATCCCCTTCATCTTCCTCCAGCTTCTGGTCCTGGTCTTCGTCTACTTCCTGCGGGAGCCCATCCTGCGCTTCGTGGGGAACTAGGGCGGGTCCCAGGCCCCCTGCCACCCCATCCACGAGGGGGTGGCATTAAAGAAACCCCCGGGGTGGCCCCGGGGGTTCCCATATGAAGGGTCTAGACAGCGGGGAAAGCGAACTGCTCGTAGCCCAGCTCCGCCACCCCGAACCAGCGGTACTGCTCCTCCCGGAACTTCTTCCAGGCGGTGTAGACCCTGCGGTAGGTGGCGTCCTTGGCCGCCTCCTCCTCGTACCAGTCAAAGGCTGCCTTCTGGGCCGCCTTCATTACGTCAGCGGGCCACTTGCGCAACCGCACCCCCGCCTTGATGAGCCGCTGGAGGGCAGGGGGGTTCACCTGGTCGTACTTGGCCAGCATGGACAGGTTGGCCTCGGCGGCCGCCACCTCGAGGGCCTGCTGGTATTCCTTGGGAAGCTTCTGCCACGCCTTCAGGTTGACGTAGAAGGAAAGCTGAGGGCCGGGTTCCCAAAAGCCAGGGTAGTAGTAGTACTTGGCCACCTTGTAAAAGCCCAGCTTCTCGTCGTCGTAGGGCCCCACCCACTCGGCGGCGTCCACCACACCCCGCTCCAGGGCCGGGTAGATGTCCCCACCCGCCAGCACCTGGGGCACCACCCCAAGCCGGCTCATCACCTGGCCGCCCGGGCCGGGGATACGCATCTTGAGGCCCTTGAGATCGGCCACGCCCTTGATCTCCCTGCGGAACCAGCCCCCCATCTGGGCCCCGGTGTTGCCGCCGGGGAACTGGATGATGCCAAAGTCGGCAAAGATGGGGCGGAAAAGCTCAATACCGCCGCCATAGTACATCCAGGCGTTCTGCTGCCGGGCGGTGAGGCCGAAGGGCACTGCGGCGTCAAAGGCGAAAACCGCTGCCTTGCCCACGAAATAGTAGCTGGCGGTGTGGCCGATCTCCACCGTGCCCTGCTGCACGGCATCCATAACCTGCAGGCCAGGCACCAGCTCCCCCGCCTGGTAGGGGCGGATCTGGAAGCGCCCTCCCGTGAGCTCCGAAACCCGCCCCGCCAGGACATCCGCCGCCCCGTAGATGGTGTCCAGGGCCTTGGGGAAGCTACTGGCCAAACGCCAGCGCACCGTGGGGGCCGCCTGGGCAAACACGGGACCGAAGGCCGCGCTGGCCGCTACACCGATGCCTGCCTTCTTCAGAAAGTCACGCCGCTTCATTTTGACCTCCTTCGCGGTCCGGGGGGATTATACCCCAGGCCCTAGGGGTTTTGGCAAGCCCCCTTAGCATAAAGTTGCGGTCAGTAGAGGTAAAAGTGGGTCTCCGCCACCCCGTAGCCCCGGGCCCCAGAGGCCTCCAGGTAAACCCGAAGCCGGGCGTCCCAGTCCGTGTAGACCCCTTCTATCCGCACCCGGGGGGACGGGGGGGCCTCGGTGTAGACCGCCCGCACCCGGTGGAGGCCCCTGGGGGGTATCAGGCGGTAGCGGTAGGCCCCCCGGGGAAGGAGGTGGGTGCCCCGCTCCAGGTAGAGGCGGTCCAGCTCATAGGTGCGCCCGTCGGGGTCTATGACCACCAGGCTCACCCAGCCGGGGCGGTCCAGGGTGAGCAGGAAGCGGATCTCCTCCCCCACGAAGTAGGTGGCCCCCGCCCCCCGGTCCGGCTCAAAGCGCAGGATGGCGGGGCTGAGGTCCAAACGGTAGGTGAGGGTGAGCCCCTCGAGGGTGATGGTGCAGGCGGAAAGGAGTCCCGCCAGCAAGACCAGAAGTGGCCGCATAGGCACCTCCCCCCTCAGCTTACTCCTGGCCTGGCTCAAGGTTCTTGGGGAAACCTTAAGGGAGCCTGGGCCACGGGGGCGAAGCGCCGCCTGTGGACAGGGGAAGGCCCCAGGGCGAGGAGGGCCTCCTGGTGCTCGGGGGTGCCGTAGCCCTTGTGCCGGGCGAAGCCATAGCCGGGGTAGAGGCGGTCCAGCTCCGCCATGAGGCGGTCCCGGTGCACCTTGGCCAGGATGCTGGCCGCGGCCACGCTGGGGCTATGCTGGTCCGCCCTGGGCGGGGAGAGGAGGGGAAGGGGCGTGGGCACAGGGAGGTAGTCCGTTACCAGGGCCTCGGGAGGAAGGGGCAGGGCGGCCAAAGCCCTTTCCGCCGCCAAAAGGGTGGCCCTCAAGACCCCTAGCCGGTCCACCTCCTCCGCCTCCGCCAGGCCCAGGGCGTGGGCCAGGGCCACCCGCCCCACCTCCTCCGCCAGGGCCTCCCGGGCCTTGGGGGAGAGAAGCTTGGAGTCCCGAAAAGAATAGCGCCCCGGGGGGAGGACCACCGCCCCCACCACGATGGGCCCGGCCCAGGCCCCCCGGCCCGCCTCGTCCACCCCGGCCACCCTCAGGCCCAGGGCCCAGAACCCGGCCTCGAGGCCCTCCATCGCGTGGGATTATATTCCTTCGGGAAAGGTGCACCCCTTGGACCAGCTTGGGCTACTATAGCCCTATGCGGGCCACCTGCCCCTTGGACTGCCCCGATGCCTGCAGCCTCCGCCTCACCTTCCAGGAGGGGAGGCTTGCCAAGGTGGAGGGGGACCCCCGCCACCCCATCACCCGGGGCTTCGCCTGCGCCAAGACCTACCGCTACCCGGAAAGAGTCAGGGAAAGGCTCCTCTACCCCATGCGCCGGGTGGGGCGGAAGGGGGAGGGGCGGTTTAGGCGGGTCTCCTGGGAGGAGGCCCTTTCCGCCATCGCGGGAAGGCTAAAGGAAATCCTGAACCGGGAGGGGGGCGAGGCCGTCCTCCCCTACCACTACGCCGGGACCATGGGCCTCATAGAGAACCAGCACCCCCTGGCCTTCTTCCGGGCCATCGGGGCGAGCGAGCTCCTGGAGACCATCTGCGCCACCGCGGGGAGCGCCGCCTGGGAGATGACCTACGGCCCCCGCCTGGCCCCGGACCCCGAGGAAATCCCGGAAAACGCCCGCTACATCCTCCTCTGGGGCATCAACAGCCTTGCCACCAACAGCCACCTCACCCCCTTCCTCAAGGAGGCGAGGAGGCGGGGGGCAAGAATCGTCCACATTGACCCTTACGAAAACCTCACCAGCCGCTTCGCCGACTGGCACATCAAGCTCCGCCCCGGCACCGACGCCGCCTTAGCCTACGCCATCGCCCACATCCTCTTCCAAGAGGGCTTGGTGGACGAAGGCTATCTGGAAGAGGTGGCCACGGGGCTTCAGGCCTTCCGGGAGGAGGCGGAGAGGTGGACCCCCAAGCGGGCCTCCGCCCTCACCGGGGTCCCCGAGGAGGCCATCCTCCGCCTGGCCCGGGAGATGGGGGAGAGAAAGAGGGTCTTCCTCCGGGTGGGCTACGGGATGACCCGCCACCCGGGGGGCGGGAACGCCCTCAGGGCCGCGATCCTCCTCCCCGCCCTCCTCGGGGCCTGGCGCTACCCGGGGTGCGGGGCCATGCTCTCCACCAGCGGGGCCTTCTTCCTGAACAAGCGCTTCCTGGGCGGGCGGCACCTTTTGCAGGGGAAGCACCTCCACGAGGGGTACTTCCGGCCCAACCCCGGGGCGCGGGCCGTCAACATGAACCAGCTGGGGACCGCCCTCACCGAGCTGAAGCCCCCCATCAGGGCCCTCTTTGTCTTCAACTCCAACCCCCTGGTGGTGGCCCCGGACACCGGGAGGGTGAAGGAGGGCCTAGAGCGGGAGGACCTCTTCACCGTGGTCCTGGAGCAGGTGATGACGGAAACCGCCCTCTACGCCGACTACCTCCTCCCCGCCACCCTCTTCTACGAGCACCCGGACCTCTACACCAGCTACGGCCACTACCACCTCTCCTGGAACGAGCCCTTGGCCGATCCGGAAGGGGAGGCTAGGCCCAACACCTGGGTCTTCCGGGAGCTGGCGAAAAGGCTTGGCCTCAAGGAGCCCACCCTCTACTGGGGCGCCGAGGAGGTAGCCCAGAGCCTCCTCCAAACCGACCACCCCTTCCTCCAGGGGATCACCCTAAAGAGGCTCAAGGAGGAGGGCTTCGTCAAGCTGAACCTTCCCAAGCCCTTCCTCCCCTTCGCCCAGGGGCCGGTGCGCTTCAGCCCCCCGCCCGCGGTGATCCCCACCGAGCCCCTGCCCGGCTACCCCCTGATCCTCCTCACCCCCCCGGCCCACCGCTTCCTCAACACCACCTACGGGAACGTGGAGGCCCTGGTGGAGGCGGAAGGGGGGGAGCCCCGCCTCCTCATCCACCCCGAGGACGCCAAGGCCCGGGGGCTTTCCACGGGAATGCTGGCCTACATCCGCTCCCCCCAGGGCCAGGTGGTGCGCAAGGTGGAGGTCAGCGAGGCCCCCATCCCGGGGACGGTGGTCCTCGAGGGCACCTGGTGGGAGAAGTGGGCCCCGGACGGCAAGGGGGTGAACCACCTCACCTCGGAAAGGCTCACGGACCTGGGGGGCGGGAGCACCTTCCACAGCACCCCGGTGGAGGTGGAGCCCCTTCGCCTGGCCTGAGATTTGCGCCCAGGCCACAATCCTGGTAGCCTTAGGGAATGGTGAAGCGCTCCGTGGCCCTGGCCGCCTGGGGGAAGGAGGGGCTCCTCCTGGTGAAACGCCCCGAGGAGGAGGCCGAGTTTCCCGGGGTCTATGGCCTGCCCGCGGTGAGCCTCCAAGAAGGGGAAAGCCTGGAGGAGGCGGCGAGGCGGGTGGCCCAGGAGAAGCTTTCCGCCGAGGTCCGCCTCCGCCACCCCGTGGCCTTCGGCCGGGAGGAGCGGCCGGGGTACACCCTGGAGCTTTGGGTCTTTGAGGCCGACCTCCTTTCGCCTCCTCGCCTCCCCGCACCCAAGCCGGGAAAGACCTATTACACCGCCTTCCGCTTTGGCCGCCCCGAGGACCTCAAGGGGGCGGCCAGGAGGGGCTCCTTGTGCAGCCGCCTCTACCTGGCGGTGAAGGTGGGGTGCTGAATGGACCAGCTGCTTTTGGTAAACCTGTTCCACGAGCTGGCCCTGAAAGGGGGGAACCGCCCCCTCTTCCTGAAGAAGGCCAAAGCCCACGTGAGGCGGGCCCTGAAGGGCCTCGAGGCCCGGCTGGAAGGGGAGTGGCCCATGGCCCTCCTCTTCCGCCTTCCCCCATGGGCCTGGCCTGAGGCGGAAGCGCGCCTAGGGGACACCCTGGGGGTGGGGAGCTTCGCCCGGGTGGTCCGCACCGCCCCGGACCTGAAGGCCCTGGAAACGGTCCTGGAAAAGGCCCTGGAGGGGGCAAGCTTCGCCAGCTTCCGGGTCACGGCCAAGCGCTCGGACAAGGCCTTCCCCCTC
Source organism: uncultured Thermus sp. (assembly GCA_947085095.1). Taxonomy (GTDB): domain Bacteria; phylum Deinococcota; class Deinococci; order Deinococcales; family Thermaceae; genus Thermus. Next base: position 58,457 of record CAMTVD010000012.1, read on the forward strand.
ACCTCCCCGGAGATAGAAAGGGCCCTCGGCGCCTTCATCAAGGAAAGGACCGGGGCCATGGTCCGCCTCAAGGGGGCGGAGCGGGAGTTCGTGGTGCGCCTCCTGCCGGGGGCGGCCCTCCTCGAGGTCTCCCACCACCCGGGGCCCGGGGGGCTCCCCCCGGGGGTCTCCGGCAAGGTGGTGGCCCTCCTCTCCGGAGGCATAGACTCCCCCGTGGCCGCCCACCGCCTCATGCGCCGGGGAGCGGAGGTGGTCCTGGTCCACTTCCACCCCTTCCCCCTCCTCTCGGGGGCGAGCCGGGAGAAGGCGAGGGCCATCGCCGAGCGCCTGGTGCGCTTCCAGCACCGCCTGAGGCTTCACCTGGTCCCCTTCAGCGAGGTGCAGCGGCGCATCCTCCTCGAGGCCCCCAAGGCCTACAGGGTGGTCCTCTATCGCCGCTACATGCTCCGCCTGGCGGAGGCCATCGCCCAGGAGGAGGGGGCCCTGGCCCTTTGCACCGGGGACAGCCTGGGCCAGGTGGCCTCGCAGACCCTGGAAAATCTCTACGCGGTCAACCAGGCGGCCACCCTGCCCGTCCTCCGGCCCCTCGTTGGCATGGACAAACAGGAGATCGTGAAGGAAGCGCAAAGGATCGGCACCTACCCCATCTCCATCCTTCCCGACGAGGAGTGCTGCACCCTCTTCGCCCCCAGGCATCCCGTGACCCGGGCGGAGCTCTCCGTGGTCCTGGACGCCGAATCCCGCCTCCCCACCGAGGAGCTTGTGCAGCTAGCCCTGAAGGACCGGGAGGTGGTCCTTTACACCTGGCCGGGGCAGAAGGCCCTGGAGGAAGGGGCTTCTCGGGCTTTTATAATGGAGCATGAACCTGCTTGAGGCCAAGCACCTCCTGGAAACGGGCAAAACCACCCCCCTGGCCCTCCTGGAAGAGGCCCTGGAGCGGGCCAAGGCCCACGAGGACCGGAACGCCCTGGCCCACCTGGACGAGGAGAGGGCCAGGGAAGAGGCCCTTCGCCTCACGGAGGAGCTGAGGCGGGGCCAGACGCGGGGCCCCCTCCACGGCCTTCCCCTCACGGTCAAGGACCTCTTCCCGGTGAAGGGGATGCCCACCCGGGCCGGGACCCGGGCCCCCCTTCCGCCCCTGCCCGAGGAGGCCCTGGCGGTGCGCCGCCTGAGGGAGGCCGGGGCCCTCCTCTTCGCCAAGACCAACATGCACGAAGTGGCCCTGGGCATCACCGGGGAGAACCCCTGGACCGGGCCCGTCCGGAACGCCATTGACCCGAGCCGCCAGGCCGGAGGGAGCAGCAGCGGGAGCGCCGTGGCCGTGGCCCTGGGGATCGGCCTCGCCTCCCTGGGCTCGGACACCGGGGGGTCCATCCGCATCCCCGCCGCCTTCAACGGGGTGGTGGGCTTCAAGCCCTCCTACAGCCGGGTGGGCCTCGAGGGGGCCCTTCCCCTCTCCCGCTCCACCGACCACGGGGGGCCCCTCACCAAGACGGTGCGGGACGCCCACCTGCTCACGGAGATCCTGGCCGGGGAGAGCATCCCCTTAGAGGGCCCCCAGAACCCCACCTTCGGCGTCCCCCTGGACTTTTTGGAGGGGCGGCTGGGCGTGGGGGTGAGGAAGGCCTTCCTAAGGCTTCTTGAGGACCTTCCCACCCTCCGGGCCGAGGTCAGGGAGGTCTCCTTGCCCCTAAGGGGGGCTTACGAGGTCTACACCCGCCTGGTGCGCTACGAGGCGGCCCGCATCCACGAGAAAGCCCTGAAGGAGCACCCCGAGGGCTTCTCCCCCCAGGTGCGGGAGGCCCTCCTGGCGGGGCTCGCCCTCACGGAGAAGGACTACCGGGACGCCGTGGCCGAGCGGGAGGTCCTGAGGCTGGAGCTGGTGAAGGCCCTCAGGGGGGTGGACGCCCTCCTCCTCCCCACCCAGCCCCTCCCCGCCCCCCCCTTGGGCACGGAGGAGGTGGAGCTGGAGTCCGGCAAAAGGAGCCACCGGGAGGCCTTCATCACCCTGACCCTCCCCTTCAGCCTCCTGGGGGTGCCCACCCTCACCCTTCCCTTCGCCAAGGTGGAGGGGATGCCCGTGGGCCTCCAGGTGGTGGGCCCCTACGCCGAGGACGGGAGGGTGCTGGCCATCGGGGGCTGGCTCGAGGCCCGCCTCAGGTGAGCCAGAGGTAAAGGAAAGCCAGGGTCAGAAGGGTGAGGGGGAGGCCAAAGCGAAGGTGCTCCCCGAAGGAAAGCCGCACCCCCTCCTTCCCCGCCCCCTCGGCCACGATCAGGTTGGCCACGCTGGCGAGGAGGGTGAGGTTCCCCGCCAGGGTGCTCCCCCCCGCCAAAAGGAGCCAGGAGGCCTCCCCCTCCACGTGCTGGGCCAGGAGGAGAACGGCGGGCACGTTGGAAACCAAAAGGGAGAGGAGGGTGGCGGAAAGGAGAAGGCCGAAAGGGCTTTGCGCCAGGGAGAGAAGCCCCTCGGCGAGCCCCAGCCGCCTCACCCCCTCCGTCACCATGAAAAGCCCGGCGAACATCACCAAAAGCTCCCAGTCCACCCGGAGGAAGAAGCGCTCGGAGCGGAGCCTGCGGGTGAAGAGGAGGAGGCCCGCCGCCACCAGGGCCGCCTGGGCCATGGGGTAGCCCAGGAGGAAGGCCAGAAAGAGGCCCAGGGTCACCAGGAGCCCCTTGGAGAGGAGGGCAGGGTAGACCCTGGCCCGCAAGGGGGGGAGGGGCGGAAGGGGCTTCAGGCTTCGGACCTCGGGGTAGAGGAGGGCGAGGAGGAGGACCTGGAGGGCGAGACCAAAGAGGGCCACGGGCCACAGGGCCCCCAAAAAGCCTAGGTAGGAGATCCCCGAGAGGCTCGCCACCAGGATGTTCTGGGGGTTGCCCGTGGGGGTCATGAGGCTCCCCGTGTTCACCGCCCCCATGAGGGCGAGGAGGTAGGGGACGGGGTTCAGGCCCAAGGAACGGGTGAGGCGAAGGAGAAGAGGGGTGAGGAGGAGGGCCATGGTGTCGTTGAGGAAGAGGGCGGAAAGCCCCCCGGCCCCGAAGGTGAGGAGCAGGAGGAGGGCCAAGGGGCTTCGGGCCAGGCGCAGAAGGGCTGAGGCCGCCAGGGCGAAGAAGCCGGCATAGGAGAGCTGGGCGTTCAGCACCATGACCCCAAAGAGGAAGACCAGGGTGGAGGCGTCCAGGGCCCGCCAGGCCTCCTCCAGGTCCAGGGTCCCAAGGAGCAAAAGAAAGCTCGCCCCCACCAGGGCCACCCCCGCCCGGTTCATGCGGTAGCCGGGAAGCCCCCCCAGGGCCAAGCCCAGATAGGTGAGGAGGACCACCAGGAGGCTAAGGACGGCCCTCGGGTCCATAGAGCCTGCTCTCTAGCCGGGCCTTCACCCCCGGCCACTCCTCCCTCAGGAGGCTATAGACGACGTCGTCGCGGAAGGAGCCGTCCCCAAGCCTACGGTTGCGGCGCAGGACCCCTTCCCGCACCGCCCCCAGGGCCTCGAGGGCCCTCTGGCTCCTCTCGTTCCTCAGGTCCACCTTGAACTGGACCCGCTCGGCCCCCAAAACCTCAAAGGCGTGGGCCAGGAGGAGGTACTTGGCCTCCTTGTTGGCGGGGCTACCCCAGAAGGGCCTGAAGATCATGGTGCCCAGCTCCAGCTTGCCGTGCTCGGGCTCGGGGGCGATGACGGAGATGCGCCCGGCGAGCTCCCCCTCCAGGTAGATGGCCCAGTTCACCCGGCCGGGCTCGGCGAGGAGGGCTTCCAAGTGGGCCCTCACCGCCTCCGCCGTGGCCTCCTGGGGGCTTCGGCTCAGGTAGCGGTAGACCTCGGGGTCAAACCGGGCCAGGAACCCCGGCAGGTGGGCCAGGGAAAGGGGCTCCAAGCGCACGTACCTCCCCTCAAGCACCTGGGGAAAGGTCCACATGGGGCCATTATGCTCGGGGTGTGGACACGGTGAAAGCGGTCCTCTCCCTCCTCCACCTCCCCCACCGGGGAAGCGCCACCCCCCTGGAGCGGGAGGCTTTCTCTCGCCTCGAGGCCTTCCTGAAGGAAAAGGGTCTGGAGCCCCGTCTGCTGCCCTTCCGCGGGGTGGCCACCTACGGGTGGGAGCTCCTGGCCATAAGCCTCCTCCTGGCTCTGGCTCCCCTCTCCCCCCTCTTCCCCCTCCTGGGGGCCTTGGGGTTTTTCCTTTACTTCCAGGGGGCCCGCCCCTGGGGCTTCCTCCTGGACCGCCTTCCCTCCCAGAACCTCCTGGCCTGGAAGGGCGAGGGGGAAAAGGCCTTGGTGCTCATGGCCCACGTGGACACGGCCAAGACCCACTTCCTCTACCACCCCAGGCGAGTCCGGGGCTTCCGGCGGGCCTTTTTGCTGAACGCGGGCCTGGCCTTTCTGGCCCCCCTCCTGGCCCTCACCCCCCTGGCCTGGCCCCTTGGCCTTTACTTCCTCCTCCAGGCCGCCCTCCTCCTCCACCGGGAGCTCTTTGCCCCTTACGTGGAGGGGGGAAACGACAACGGGAGCGGGGTGGCCGTGGCCACCGCCCTCTTCCTGGAGGCTGACCCCCCTCCGGGGTGGCGGCTTGGCCTGGCCCTTACGGGGTGCGAGGAGGTGGGGGCCCTGGGGGCCAAGGCCCTCCTCCCCCACCTTCCCCCTGGCGCCCTGGTCCTCAACCTGGACAACCTGGGCCGGGGGGAGCTCTTCTTCGCCGAGGGGGAGGGGATGCTCCGCTACTTCCCCTACCGGGGCCCCCTGCTCAAGGCGGCCCGGGAGGTCCCGGGGGCCAGGCCCCTCCGCTACCGCCTGGCCTACTTTGACACCCTGCCCCTCACGCAACGGGGCTTTTCCTGCCTGACCCTGGTCCGCCTCGAGGGCGGCGTCCCCCCGGACTGGCACTGGCCCACGGACACCTTCGCCCGCCTGGATGAGGAAGCTTTGGCCCACACCCTGGCCTACGCCCGAAGCCTTCTAGAAAAGGTCTTCCGGGAGGCGTGATAGGCTAAGGGCAATGTTCCGCGTGGGCATCCTCACCATCTCCGACAAGGGCTACCGGGGGGAGCGGGAGGACACCACCCACCTGGCCATCCGGGAGGCCCTGAAGGGGGGGCCCTACGAGGTGGCCCTCTACGAGCTGGTCCCCGACGAGCCCCCCCTGATCAAGAAGGTCCTGAGGCTCTGGGCGGACCGGGAGGGCCTGGACCTCATCCTCACCAACGGGGGCACGGGCCTAGCCCCCCGGGACCGCACCCCCGAGGCCACCAGGGAGGTCCTGGAGCGGGAGGTCCCCGGCCTCGCCGAGCTCATGCGCCTTAAGGGCCTGGCGAAGACCCCCATGGCCGCCCTCTCCCGGGGGGTGGCGGGGGTTAGGGGCAGGACCCTGATCCTGAACCTCCCGGGAAGCCCCAAGGGGGCCCGGGAGTCCCTGGAAGCGGTCCTCCCCGCCCTGCCCCACGCCCTTTCCCTGGTGACGGGAAAGGCCTGGCGGGAGGGGCACCATGAGTAGGGTCCCGGAAGCCTCCGTATTTCTGGTGGTGGACGAGGCCAAAAGAAAGGCCCGGGAAAGGGGCCTAGGACTTATAGACCTCTCCATCGGCTCCACCGACCTCCTGCCCCCCAAAGCGCCCCTGGAAGCCCTGCGGGAGGCTCTGGAAGACCCCGCCACCTACGGCTACTGCCTGAAGAGCTGCACCCTCCCCTTCCTGAAGGAGGCCTGCCGCTGGTACCAAGAGCGGTACGGGGTGGGCCTGGACCCCAGGCGGGAGGCCCTAACCCTCATCGGGAGCCAAGAAGGCCTGGCCCACCTCCTCCTGGCCCTCACCGAGCCGGGGGACCTCCTCCTCCTTCCCGCCGTGGCCTACCCCAGCTACTTCGGGGCGGCCCGGGTGGCCTCCCTAAAGACCTTTTACATCCCCCTCCGCCCCGATGGCCTCGCCGACCTCTCCCAGGTCCCCGAGGGGGTCTGGAAGGAGGCCAGGGTCCTCCTCCTCAACTACCCCAACAACCCCACGGGGGCGGTAGCGGACTGGGGTTACTTTGAGGAGGCCCTGGGCCTGGCCCGGCGCCACGGCCTGTGGCTGGTCCACGACAACCCCTACGTGGACCAGGTCTACGAGGGGGAGGCCCCCTCTCCTTTGGCCCTCCCCGGGGGAAGGGAGCGGGTGGTGGAGCTCTTCTCCCTCTCCAAGAGCTACCACCTGGCGGGCTTCCGCCTGGGCTTCGCCCTGGGGAGCGAGGAGGCCATAGGGAGGCTGGAGCGGGTGAAGGGGGTCATAGACTTCAACCCGTACGCGGGCATCCTGCGCATGGGAATGGCGGCCCTAAGGACCCCTAAGGAGGTGCTAAGGGGCTACGCCCAGGTCTACCGGGAAAGGGCCTTAGGCCTGGCCGAGGCCCTGAAGGGGGCTTTGGACCTCCTCCCCCCTAAGGCCACCATGTACCTCTGGGGGAGGCTCCCCGAGGGGGTGGACGACCTTGAGTTCGCCCTAAGCCTGGTGGAGAAGGGCGTGGCCCTGGCCCCCGGGCGGGGCTTCGGCCCCGGGGGCCAGGGCTTCGTGCGCCTCGCCCTGGTGCGGCCTTTGGGAGAGCTCCTTCAGGCAGCGCAAACCCTCCGTCAGGCCCTTGCCTAAGGCAGGGATACGGACCCACCCACGGCGTAGCTCCCCAGAGCGCACACCAGGCTAATGTCTGTGGTGGCTGTCAAGGAGGCAGGGTCGTTCTGGTCCAGATCTAGCACAGGATTGGGGGAGAGCACGGCATAGACCGATATGTAGACGGTGTCCCCAGAGTTATACGGGGTGTAGCTGAGCAGTGAGGCTAGATCGGGGATGGCGTAGCTGGTGGCGCTCCCAAGCCAGCCCTTGCTCACCGTGGCATCGTAAACAAGCGAAGCGTTTTCTAGGTTGATCTTGTAAGAGCGCAGGTTGGTCCCGCCATAGTTGAGCCCGGAAACCGTGGGATGGGCTGTCCCACTAAGTGCCAACCCCTTATCATGTCAACATGGCAGCCCCTCTTCAGATCCAGCTGACCCCTGAGGAGGACCGGCTCCTGCTGGAACTCTCCCTGGACCCGAAGACCCACAAGAAAACCCGCCTCTGGGCCGCCATGG
>CAMTVD010000013.1:0-125359 GCA_947085095.1 uncultured Thermus sp.
GAGTCGGAGAGGCAGGAAGGGAGGTGGGCAGAACGGAAACTAAAGGGGTTCTCGGAGGTGAAGGAGGTGCTGGAGAAGATGCTTCAGGAGCGGTATGCCCCCCGTACACAGACTCTTACACATAACTCTTGACACGACCCTTCGAGGCGGGCGATCATGGCCTCGAGGTGGGCAATTTCCCTTTCCGCCGCTTCGGACAGCCCCATGTTTCCGGCCTCCTTTACCCGCCCCTTGGCGGGTTGCCCGGTATGATATACCAATGAGTCTATGAATGTCAAGGGTATAACCCAGCCCGGCTTTGTGGCCCCGCCCCCTTGTCCTTTCGCTACTTCTGGTATACTGGCCCCTGCAGGCTAGGGGTGCCCCAATGGAGGGGCTGAGAGCTGGGTGGTCCCAGCAACCCTTGGAACCTGATCCGGGTAATGCCGGCGGAGGGAAGCCTATGCGGAGACACCCCTCACACAACCCAACCTCCCCAGGGCCGCGTGGGCCTTTCCCGTCGGCCTGAGGGGGTGGAAGCTTGCTGGGAAGGCTCTATCTGGTGGTGACTCCCAGGCCCGGTTGGTCCTGGGAGGAAACCTTGGACCGCACCGAACGGGCCCTGGCGGGGGGCGTGGAGGTCTTGCAGCTTCGGGCCAAGGACTGGGAGGCGCGCCCCACCCTGGCCCTGGGAGAGCGGATGCTGGCCCTCGCCCGGCGCTATGGGGTCCCCTTCATCCTGAACGACCGCCCTGACCTCGCCGCCCTCCTGGGGGCGGACGGGGTCCACCTGGGCCAGGGGGACCTAACCCCGGAGGAGGCCCGGCGCTTCTTCCAGGGGATGGTGGGCCGCTCCACCCACGCCCCGGAGCAGGCCCTGAGGGCCCTGGAGGAGGGGGCGGACTACCTCTCCGTGGGGCCGGTGTGGGAGACCCCCACCAAGCCGGGGCGGCCCGCAGCGGGGCTCGCTTACGTGCGCTGGGCGGCGGAAAACCTGGGAGAGAGGCCCTGGTTCGCCATCGGAGGGATTGACCTGGCCAACCTGGACCAGGTCCTAAAGGCCGGGGCCAGGCGGATCGTGGTGGTGCGGGCCATCCTGGACGCCCCAGACCCCGAGGGGGCGGCTAGGGCTTTTAGGGAGCGGCTCTATGGTGTGGCTTAACGGCGAGGCGAGGCCCCTCGAGGGCCGGACCCTGAAGGAGGTCCTGGAGGAGCTGGGGGTAGAGCTGGAGCGGGTGGCCGTCCTCGTGAACGAGGAGGCCTTCCCCGGGCGGGAGCTCCCTCCCCACGTCCTAAAGGAGGGGGACGTGGTGGAGGTGGTTTCCCTCATGCAAGGAGGGTAGATGGACACCTGGAAGGTGGGCGACGTGGAACTCAGAAGCCGCCTCATCCTGGGCTCGGGCAAGTTCCGGGACTTCGGGGTGATGCGGGAGGCCATCCAGGCGGCGGGGGCCGAGGTGGTCACGGTTTCCGTGAGGCGGGTGGAGCTCAAGGCCCCGGGGCATGTGGGGCTTTTGGAGGCCCTCGAGGGGGTGCGCCTCCTCCCCAACACCGCGGGGGCCCGTACGGCCGAGGAGGCTCTCCGCCTCGCCCGGCTGGGCCGGGCCCTCACCGGGGAGCGGTGGGTGAAGCTGGAGGTCATCCCGGACCAGAGCTACCTCCTCCCCGACCCCGTGGAGACCCTAAAGGCGGCGGAGCGGCTTTTGGAGGAGGGCTTCCTGGTCCTCCCCTACATGGGGCCAGACCTGGTCCTGGCTAGGAAGCTCGCCGCCTTAGGCACGGCCACGGTGATGCCCCTGGCCGCCCCCATCGGCTCGGGCTGGGGGGTGAAGACCCGGGCCCTTCTGGAACTCTTCGCCCGGGAAAGGGCGGGCCTGCCCCCGGTGGTGGTGGACGCTGGCTTAGGCCTCCCCTCCCACGCCGCCGAGGTGATGGAGCTGGGCCTGGACGCGGTTTTGGTCAACACCGCCATCGCTGAGGCGGAAGACCCCCCGGCCATGGCCGAGGCCTTCCGCCTGGCGGTGGCGGCGGGGAGGAAGGCCTACCTGGCCGGGCCCATGCGGCCCAGGGAGGGGGCGAGCCCCTCGAGCCCCACCCAGGGGGTGCCCCTGGGAGGTTCCGGGTGAAGGCCGAGGTGGCGGTGGTGGGGGCGGGGATCATCGGGGCCCTCGCCGCCTACGAGCTGGCCAAGCGGGGCCTTTCCGTCCTCCTCCTGGACGCGGGGAAGGAGGGGGCGGCCACCCTAGCCAGCGCCGGGATGCTGGCCCCCTACCCCGAGGGGCTTTCCGGGGAGCTTCTGGAGGCGGGGCTTTTCGGCCTGGCCTACTACCAGGAGCTCCTGGCCGAGCTCAAGGAGCGGGGCTTCCCGGTGGAGGCGGGCTTTTCCGGCACCCACGTGGTGGCCCTGAGCGAAGGGGAGAAGGCGGCCTGGGATGCCCGGGAACCCCTCCCTTACCCGGTGCGGGGCGGCCAGGGGGCGAGGCGTTTCCCCGGGGGGTACGTGAACCCCAGGGCCCTCCGGGAGGCCCTGCTCGCCGCCCTTCAGGGGATGGGCGTGCCCCTGCTCCAGGCGGAGGCCGAGGGGGTGGAGGAGGGGCGGGTGCGCCTGAAGGAGGGGGAGGCCCGGGCCCGCTTCCTTCTCCTCGCGGTGGGGGCCTGGGGCGGCCGCTTTGGCCTAGGGGTGCGCCCCCTTAGGGGAGAGGCCCTCCTCCTAGGGGGTGAGGCCCCGCCCGGCCCCCTCTTCGCCGGGGACGGCTACCTCCTCCCCCGGGAGGGCGGGGTCTACGTGGGGGCCACGAGCCGGGAGGGCTGGGCCGAGGGGGTGGACCTCTTCGGCCTCCGCTGGCTTGCCGACTACGCCCACGAGCGCTTTCCCCTCCTGGAGGAGGCCCGCTTCCGGGGGGTCCTCTGGGGCTATAGGCCCCTGGGGGAGCTCTTCGTGGGGGAGGTGGCGAGGGGGGTCTACGCGGCGGTGGGGCACGGGCGGAACGGGGTCCTCCTGGCCCCGTGGACGGCGAAAAGGCTTCTTGGGCTCATGGGGGTGGAAGGATGACGCAGCTGGAGGCGGCAAGGAAGGGGATCATCACCGAGGAAATGGCCTACGTGGCGGAAAGGGAAGGGGTTTCCCCAGAGTTTGTGCGGGAGGGGGTGGCGGCGGGGCGGATCGTGATCCCCCGGAACCCCAACCACGGGACCCTGAAGGACTTCAAGGGGATCGGGGAGGGCCTCTCCGTGAAGGTGAACGCCAACCTGGGGACCTCATACGATTACGTGGAGGTGGAGGAGGAGGTGGAGAAGGCCAGGGTGGCCATCCGCTACGGGGCGGACACCATCATGGACCTCTCCACCGGGGGGGACCTCAAGGAGATCCGTAGGCGGATCCTCGAGGTGGCCACTGTGCCCTTGGGCACCGTGCCCATCTACGAGGCGGAGTTCCGGGCGGCCAAGCGCAAGAGCTTCTTTGACATGTCAGCAGACGAGCTCTTCGGGGTCATAGAGGAGCACGGGAAGGAGGGGGTGGACTACATCACCGTCCACGCCGGGGTGACCCTCAAGAACCTGGAGGTCTACCGGAACACCTCCCGCACCACGGGGATCGTGAGCCGGGGCGGGGGGCTCATGGCCGCCTGGATGCTCCACCGGGGGGAGGAGAACCCCCTTTACGCCCGCTTTGACGATCTCCTGGAGATCGCCCGCACCTACGACATGACCCTTTCCTTAGGGGACGGCCTAAGGCCCGGCTCCCTGGCGGACAGCACCGACCGGGCCCAGATCGCCGAGCTCCTCACCATCGGGGAGCTGGTGGAAAGGGCGAGGAGGGCGGGAGTGCAGGCCATGGTGGAGGGCCCCGGGCACGTCCCCCTAAACGAGGTGGCCGCCAACGTGCAGATCCAGAAGAAGCTCACGGGCCACGCCCCCTTCTACATCCTGGGGATGCTCCCGGTGGACACGGCCGCGGGCTTTGACCACATCGCCGGGGCCATTGGGGGGGCTTTGGCGGGGTGGTGGGGGGCGGACATGCTCTGCTACCTGACCCCGGCGGAGCACCTGGGCCTCCCCACCCCCGAGCACGTGAAGGAGGGGGTCATCGCCTTCAAGATCGCCGCCCACGCCGCCGACGTGGCCCGGGGAAACGCCAGGGCCCTGGAAAGGAACCAGAGGATGTCCGAGGCCCGCTACCGCCTGGACTGGGAGGGGCAGTTCGCCCTAGCCCTCTTTCCCGAGGAGGCGAGGCGGCTCAAGGAGGAGCGGGGCTCCAGGACCAAGGCCTGCAGCATGTGCGGCCCCTTCTGCCCCATGAACCTGGTGGAGGCGGTTCTGAAGGGGAGAGCTCGGATGGAGCTTCCCCTAGCCTAGCCATGCGGACCGCCCTCACCATCGCCGGCTCCGACCCCTCCGGGGGGGCGGGGCTCCAAGCGGACCTGAAGGCCTTCCAGCGCTTCGGGGTCTACGGGATGGCGGCCCCCACCCTCCTCACGGTGCAGAACACCCTGGGGGTGAGGCGGGTAGAGCTCCTGCCTCCGCAGTTCGTCTACGAGGAGATCGCCGCCATCGCCCAGGACCTCCCCGTCCACGCGGCCAAGACCGGGGCCCTGGGGAGCGCTGCCATCATCGCCAAGGTGGCGGAGGCGGTGGAGCGCTTCGGCATCCAGCCTTTGGTGGTGGACCCGGTCATGGTGGCCAAAAGCGGGGACCCCCTCCTGGACCCCTCCGCCGTTTCCACCCTGGTGGAGGGGCTTTTTCCCCTCGCCACCCTCATCACCCCCAACCGCATGGAGGCGGAGGCCCTTCTAGGGAGGCCCATCCGGGACCTGGAGGAGGCCGAGGAGGCTGCCTTGTCCCTTCTGGACCTGGGCCCCAAGGCCGTCCTCCTCAAGGGGGGGCACCTCGAGGGGGCGGAGAGCGTGGATCTCCTGGCCACAAGGCAGGGCTTGAAGCCTTTCCCCGCTCCCCGCATTCCCACCCGGAACACCCACGGCACCGGGTGCACCCTCTCCGCCGCCATCGCCGCCCTCTTGGCCCTGGGAAAGCCCTTGGAGGAGGCGGTGGCCGAGGCCAAGGCCTACCTCACCCGGGCCCTCATGACCGCTCCTCCTTTGGGCCACGGCCACGGGCCCCTGAACCACCTGGCTTGATCACCAGGCCCGAACCCCCTGGACCAGGGCGTAGAGGTAGACCACGGCCCCGGCATCCCAGGCTTGGGGGCGGCAGGCCACGGGGTAGGGCACAGGGGGTAGGCCCGCCTCCCTGGGGAAGCCCCCCACCAACTCGGGTAGCCGCAGGTCGGGCTGGCTTCGGGCCAGGTCCAGGAGGGCCTGGGCCACCCACGCCCCCTCCTCCTTGCGGCCGTAGCGGAAGAGGCCACCAGCGAAGAGGGCGGTGTCGTGGGGCCAGACGGAGCCGTTGTGGTAGGAAAGGGGGTTGTAGCGGGCCTCCTTGCTCCCCAAAGTCCGCAGGCCCCAGCCTGACCACATCTCCTTGGAAAGCAGCGTTTGCAAGAGTTCTTCCGCCTTTTCCTCGGGGACGGCCCCAGTCCAGAGGAGGTGGCCGGCGTCAGAGGCCTTAACCCTCAAGGGCTCCTTCCAACGGTCCAGGGCCAGGGCGTAGGTCTTCATCTCCTCCAGCCAGAAGCGCTCCTGGATGAGCCGGAAAAGCTCCGCAGCGCGCTCCCTTTCCCTCTCTGCCCTTTCCCCTTCCCCCAGGGCCTGATAGAACCCGCTTGCTGCCAGGCGGGCCGCATAGGCGTAGCCCTGGACCTCGCTCACCGCCAAAGGGGGTTCGGCCAGACGGCCGTCTTGGTGGCTCATGGAGTCGTGGGAGTCCTTCCAGGACTGGACGGCGAGCCCGTGGCCTTTGGGGACGAACTCCAAAAGCCCGTCCCCGTCCAGATCAGCCCCCTCCAGCCAGGCCAAGGCCGCCTCCCAGTGGGGCCTGAGTTCCCGCACCAAGGCCAGGTCCCCCGTGAGGTCCAGGTAGCGGCCGAGAAGGACGAGGAAAAGGGGGGTAGCGTCCACGGTGCCGTAGTAGCGGGCGAAGGGAACCTTTCCCAGGCGGGAGAGTTCCCCCAGGCGCACCTCGTGGAGGATCTTCCCCGGTTCCTCCTCCCGGAAGGGGTCCAGGACCGCCCCCTGCCGCCTGGCCAGGTAGCGGAGGACTCCCCGGGCCACCTCCTTGCCCCAGGGCAGGAGCATGAAGGCGGTGAGGAGGCTGTCCCGGCCGAAGGGGGCCACGAACCAGGGGATGCCGGCAGCGGGCACCGGGCCCTCGGGGGTGGCGAGGAGGAGGGCCCTAAGGTCCAAAAGGGCCTGCCTCATGGCCGAACCCCAGGGCTCCTCGGCCTCGGGGAAGGCGGCGAGGAAGGCCTCGTAGGGGGGCAGGGCGCCCTCTTCCCCTAAGGAGCTTTCCAGATCCAGCGTCCAACCCAGGGTTTCTTCCCCTTTGGGCGGAAGGAAAACCCGGTAACCCCCTGGGGGTGGGGAGGGAGTGAGGGTGATGCGCTTCTCCACCCCGTCTGGAGCCCGGTAGACTAGGCCCCTCCTCTCCCCGGGTACGGGGTGCCAGCCCCGAGCCTGGAATAAATCTTGAAAACTGGGCTCTACCTCCAGCCCTAAGGCCACCTCCTGGGGAGCGTTCCCTAGGTTTTGGAAGCGGAGGACCTCCTCCACCCGGCCCCGGGCCACCTTGAGGGTGCGCCTCAGGTAGAGCTCCCCATCTGCCCCCCCAAACTTGGCCCAATCCTGGACCAGGCGGTCGGGCCTGGGGGAGCGGCTTTGCAGGAGGTCAAGCCCCGGGGGGAGGACCAGACGGTAGCGGGCGAGGAAGCGGGTGTCGTGGCGGTAAATCCCCTCCGCCCCTGCCTCGGCGAAGCCTTGGTGGTTGAGGACCAGGTAGGTGTCATCCTCCTTGAGAGGAAGCATCATGGCTCACTCCTTGACCGCACCCACGTTCACTCCCTCCACGAAGTAGCGTTGGAATACGGCGAAGAGGATGAGGATGGGGATCATGGACAAAAACCCTCCCGCCAGGATGAGCCCCCAGTCTCCCACCTGGCCGTAAGCGTTGCGGAAGGAGAGGAGGCCTAGGGGCAGGGTGTAGATCTCCCGGGGGCTGGTGAGGACGATGAAGGGCCAGAAGAACTCGTTCCAAGCGCCTTGGAAAGTGAGGATGGCCGAGGCCCCCAGGGCGGGGGTAGCCATGGGCAAGACGATGCGGAAGAGGGTCTGCACGGGGGTGGCCCCGTCAATGAGGGCGGCCTCCTCCACCTCTCTGGGAATGGATTCAAAAAATTGCTTCATGATGAACACGGCCCCGGCCCCCACCAAACCGGAGAGGATGAGGCCGGCGTAGGTGTTGAGCAGGGTCTCCACGCCGAAGAGTCGGGAGAGGCCGAAGATGCCGTCTCGGAGGACCAGGTAGTTGGAGATGAAGGTCACTTGAGCGGGTACCATCATGCTGAAGAGGAGGAGGAGGAAAAGGGCCTGTCTGCCCGGGAAGCGGAGCCGGGCCAGGGCGTACCCGGCCATGGAGGCGAAGACCAGGGTGGTGATCACCTTGATGGCGGCGATGAGGAAGGAGTTCAAGGTCCAGCGCAAGAAGAGGCTCTGCCCCGTTTCCAGGCTGCGGGTTTCCCGGAAGGCGCGGACGTAGTTGTGAAAGGTGTAGCCTAGGAACCCGGGGACCACGTTGTCCCAGGAGGCGACCCGGCCCCGGCGCTCAAAGCGGGTGGGGTCCAGGGTGGCCGCTACCAGGAGGGCCCCCCGGGGAGCCTCGAGGTCCAGGGGAACCCGCTCCAAGTAGGGCCCCTCCCTCTGGTAGGCGATGCGGAGGCGGTAGCGGTAGAGGTACCCTTCGGCCTCCCCCATTCGGAAGGGCCTCTTCTCCAGAAGCTTGGGTCCCTCGAGGCGCACGTAGTCGGCGGCGTAGGGGTTTTCAAACACCGCCCCCATCCCCGCCCCGGGCCTGCGCCGGGGGATTTCCGCCTGAAGCTCCGGAGGGGTGGTCTCCGGCCAGAAATAGGCGACCTCCAAGACCACCTCCCTTCCCGGGCGCATCCCGCCAAGCCAAGGGTCACCTCCTCCCTCGTTGCCCAGACGCCAGGCTGCTACCCAGTTCTTAGGGCTGACCTGGGGTAAGCCCAGGGTGAAGGGCCATTCCAAGGGGTTGGTCTTCAAACTCGCCAGAAAGCCCATGAGGAAGGGCCCCAAGAAGAAAACCCCAAAGCCCAGGAGCAGGCCATAGATCCAGGCGACCCGGGCCCAGCGTCGCCTGCTTGCTTCCTTGGCGCTCACTCTCCCCACCCCCTTTCGCTCACGCCGAAGCGGCGCTGGAGGAGGACCACAAGGAGGGTAAGCCCTGCCAGGAAGAGGGCCGCCGCCGAGGCTAGGCCCACCCGGGGCGTGGCTCCGGAGGGGAAGACGTTGCCGTAAACGTAGTAGGCCAGAGTGATGGTGGCCTCGAGCGGGGCGCCGCCTGAGCCACCCACAAAGAGCACCTGGTCAAAGAGCTGCAGGGTGCCGATAATGCCCAGGGTGATGACCAGGAAGAGGACCGGCCGCAGGAGGGGCACGGTGATGCGGCTGAACATGACCCAGGGGCTCGCCCCGTCCAGGGCCGCCGCCTCGTAGAGGGTCTTGGGAATGCCCTTGAGCCCCGCCAGGAAGAGGACCATGAAGGTGGGGATGGTGGTGAAGGTGTTCATGAGGATAATGGCCCAGAGGGGGTAGGGGATACCGAGGAAGGCGGCGGTGGTGGGGAGCCAAGAGATTTCCACCCGCACCTCCCGAGGCTGAACCAAGCCCGCAAGGCTTAAGGCGTAGGCCCCAAGAAAGGCCAAGGGCAGGCTCACCAGGGCCAAAGCGGGGTCAAGGAACCGGGCGGGGATGCCCCTTCGCCTTTCCCAAAGCACCTGAGCTCCTTGGACTGAGGCGAAGATCAGGGCCACGGTCAGGAGATGGGGGAGATAGGCGAGGAAGAGGGAAAGTCCCTGGTTTACTAAGCCCGTGCGCTGGAAGAGCCAGAGGAGGAGGAGGCTCGCCGCTGCGGTGGAGATGACCGAGGGCAGGTAGTAGACGGTGCGGAAGGCGGTGATCCCCCTTAGGGGCTGGTTCAGGGCCAAGGCCAGAAGCAGGGCAAGAAAGGTCTGCAAGGAGGTCACCACCAGGCTGTAGGCCAGGGTGTGCCACAGGGCCTTGAGGAAAAAAGGGTCTTGGAAGAGGCGGAGGTAGTTGGCCAGGCCCACGAACCGGGGCGGGGAGAAGAGGTCGTAGTCGGTGAAGCCAAAGTAGAAGGCGCGCACAAAGGCGTAGAGAAAAAACACCCCCAGGGTGAAGAGGAAGGGGAGAAGGAGGAAGAGGGCGTAGAGGCCCTCGAGAGTCCGGGCTTTGAGGCGCATAGGCCCTCCCAAAGGGAAAAGGGGCGGTGGGAACCGCCCCCTTTTCCCAGGTCTACCTCCTGCCCGTGAGCCGGTCCAGGGCCACCTGGGCGTCCCTTAGGGCCTGGTCCACGGTCTTTTGGCCGGTGATTACAGCCTGTAGGGCTTCGTTGATGGGCCGCATCCAGTCACCCCCAAAGCCCCGGAACTTGAAGGGGTGGACCGCACCCCCTTGGGCCGTGGACCCCTGGAAGACGATGCGGTTCAGCTCGGGCTCCTTGCCCGGGCGCTGGAAGTAGGGGTTGTTGGCCAGGGCCCTGCGGCTGGGGATGGCCAGGCCCCGTTCCAGGACCCACTGCTGGGCCTCGGGGGAGGTGAGGGCCTTGAGGACTTTGGCCGCCGCCTCCTTGTTCCTGCTTTGGGCGTTCATGCTCCAGGAGACCGTGAAGACGAAGTTACCCCGCCTCTTGGTCACCGGGTCCAGGGGGAGGAAGGTGGTGCCGTAGCGCAGGTTGGGGGCCTTGTCCCGGAGGAAGCCCGCGATCCAGGCTCCCTCTATGGCCGTGGCCGCCTTCTCCCCTCCAAAGCACCCTCCGGTCCAGCCCTCGCCCAGGTCCTGGGCGAACCGGGCGGCCCCCCGCTTCACCAGGCCGGTGTACCACTCAAAGGCCCGGCGGAAGTTCCCGTCCAAGAGGGTGTGCCCTTTCTCATCAAAGGGCTTCCACCCGGTGGCGAAGGCGAAGGCCCCGAAGCGGGCGAAGTCCGCTACCACGCAGAAGCCGGCTACGTCCTTTAGCTTGGCCTGAACTTCGCGGAGCTTGGCCTCAAAGGTTTCCCAGGTGTCCTGCTGGTTGGGGTATCTTACCCCTGCCTCGTCAAAGAGGTCCCTGTTGAACTGCAGGGCCAGGGTGTTGAAGTCCTTGGGGATGCCGTAAAGCTTGCCCTGGTAGGTGAACGCCTGGACCAGGTTGGGCAGAAACTCCCCCACCTCCTGCCTGGTGAAGTACCGGTCCAAGGGCTCCACCCTGCCGGTGGCGAAGAGGCTCTCCGACCAGAAGATGTCCACATAGAAGAGGTCCGGAGCTGTGCCCGCGGACAGAGCGTTGAAGAGCCACTGGGTATAGTCGCCTTCTATCGGTTCGTAGATGACACGGATTCCTTCTTTGTCTAACCTGGGTTGCACCACCTCCCGGAGAAGCCCGGTGACGATGGCGATATCGGGGCCGCCCCAGCCCGAGATGCGCACCTGGGTCTGGGCCAAGGCGGACAAGCCCAGAAGGACCAAAAAGGTTGCGAGAATTTTACGCATGCTTTACCTCCAAACAACTTCCCAGAAGTTAATGCGCCCATTGCCTATGGCCTAGATTTTCTTTCCGGTTATCACCTCCTTTGGGGCCGTGGTCCCCCGCACCACCAAGTGCACGGGCACCCGTTTGGCCACGGGCGCCTCGCGTGCCATGGCCTTCTTGAGTAGCAGGACGGCCTCCTCGGCTATAGTGGGGATGTCTTGGTGGATAGTGGTGAGTTCCGGGCCCACCTCGGGTAGGTCATCGTAGCCCACAAGGCTCACGTCCCAGGGTATGTGAAGCCCCAGGTCCTCGAGGGCGGCCTTGGCCCCTAGAGCCATCTCGTCTGAGGCGGCGAAAAGGGCTGTGAAGCGCAAGCCTCCTTCCCAGGTTCTGCGGACCACCCGGTAGGCGGTGAGGGGGTCAAAGCCGCCGTCCAGTACGAGTTCGGGCCTGAAGTCCAGGCCTCTTTCCTCGAGGGCCTTGCGGTAGCCCAGAAGGCGTTCCCGGCCCGCCTGGTGGTGGAGGTGGCCGGTGAGGTGGGCTACCTCGCGGTGCCCAAGTTCCAGGAGGTGCCGGGTGGCCTGGTAGCCACCGTCCACGTCGTCCGGGGCTACAGCGAACACTTCAGACTGGGCACCGATGAGCACAAAAGGCTTTCCTGCCTTTCGCAGGTGCTCCACCCTTGGATCGTGGTCATGGGCCCCTAGAAGCACGTACCCTAAGGTTTCTTCCTGGGGGAGACCTAAGGGGTCCGTGGGAACCTCTTTAACGCGCAAGCCTTCTTTGGCCAGGCTTTCGGAGAGGGCCTCGAGGAGCAGAGCAAAGTAGGGGGTGTAACGGCGGACTCCCGGGGCCAGGAGAAGGCCCACGGTGGTGGACACCCCGACAAGCTCTCGGGCGGCTGCGGAGGGGGTGAATCCCAAGCTGTTCGCCAGCTTCAAAATCCGTCTCCGGGTCTCTGGGTTCACACCTGGGCGGTTGTTGAGAGCTCGGCTAACAGTTCCTACGGAAACGTTAGCCAACTTAGCTATCTCTTTGATGGTATAACCTCTTTTCCGCGCCATCGTAACCGTTTACGATCAGACTAACCTTCACCTGGCTTTCTGTCAAGGGGCCCAATGCAAAACCACGGTCCATCCCCACGTGCGTGGGGACTACTCTTAGAAGGTTATGGTAGTCTTTCCGACCCTGGTCCATCCCCACGTGCGTGGGGACTACGGAGGGGGACACGGTCATCTGGAACGGTATCCCCGGTCCATCCCCACGTGCGTGGGGACTACTGGCTCCAGGGGGACCCCAGCCTCGAGGGGGTCGGTCCATCCCCACACGCGTGGGGATGGACCGGAGACGAAGGCGGCCGGAAATGTCCATAGGGCGTAGTCCCCACACGCGTGGGGAAGGCAGCTAAAGGGGCCGGGAAAATAGCTTCCCGACCCCTTCTAGCCCCCTCGAGCGGAGGGATGAGCTACGCTCCTTAGTCCTTGAGCTTCTTCACCGCCTGGATCAGGGCGGGAAGGACCTGGTGCACGTCCCCCACGATGCCGTAATCGGCGTGCTTGAAGATAGGGGCCTCGGGGTCCTTGTTGACGGCCACGATGTACTTGCTCTTGTTCATCCCCGCCAGGTGCTGCACCGCCCCGGAGACCCCCAGGGCGATGTAGAGGGCGGGCTGGACCGTTTTGCCCGTCTGGCCCACCTGCTCGCCATAAGGCCGCCAGCCGGCGTCCACCACCGCCCGGGTGGCGCCCACAGCACCCCCAAGGAGGGCCGCAAGCTCCTCCGCCCCCTTGAAGGCCTCGGCGCTCCCCATGCCGCGCCCCCCGGTGACCACCACGTTGGCCTCGGTGAGGGAGACCCCCTTCTTCTCCTCCGCTACCCTTTCCAGCACCTCCACCGTGGGCACCTCGGGCACCGCCAGGGGCACCACCTCCGCCGAGGCCTCCAGGGGCTCCGCCAGGGGGGTGGTGTTGGGCTTCACCGTGAGGACCACGGGGAGGGCCGCCTTCACCCTTTGCGTGACCCGGTTCAGGTAGGCGTAGCGGGTGGCGTGGACCTCGCTCCCTTCCAGGGAGGAGTCCAGGGTGTCCTCCAGAAGCCCCGCCTTGAGGGCGTAGGCCACCCGGCCCAGATAGGTCCGGCTCTGCCGGCTGGAGGGGGCCACCACCGCCTTGGCCCCCATTTTGGCCGCCTCCAGCACAGCAACCGCCCACTTCTCGGCGGTGTAAGGACCCAAGGTGGCGGTGTAGAGGGTTTCCACGTACTTTCGGGCCTCCTCCAGGGGGGCCTTCTCCTCGGCCAGGAGCACCCCGACCGCCTTCTCCCCCAGGCCCTCAGCCAGCCTCCGGGCCCGGGTGAGGGCCTCGAGGCTCCCCTTGCGCAACTTGTTGCCGTCGTGGTCCAGAACTACGAGAACCATGTTGCCCTCCTAGATGACCTTGGCCTCTTCGTGAAGAAGCCGGACCAGCTCCTCCGCCGCCGCCACCGGGTCCTTGCCGTCCAGAATCCTGCCCAGGCGCTGCTTCTCCTGGATTTCTTCAGAAAGGAGCTCCACCCTTGCCCTCACCTCCGCCTGCACCTTGCGGATCTCCTTCTTCTTAGCCTTCATGATCCCGGGCAGGGTGGGGTAGCGGGGCTCGTTGAGCCCCTGCTGGGTGGTGAAGAGGGCGGGAAGCCGCACCCGCACCCACTCGGCCCCCTCGTCCAGGTCGTGCTTGGCTTTGGCCGTATCCCCCTCCAGCTCTATGGCCGTGGTCCAGGCCACCACCGGCACCCCAAGCCCCTCGGCCAGGGCCGCTCCCAGGGCCTGGCTGTCCCAGTCCGCCTGCTGCCCCCCGGTGAGGACCAGGGTGGGGGCCTCCTCTTTTAGCACGGGAACCAGGGCCTCGGCCACGGCCACGGGGTCGGCGAAGCCCTCAAAGACCACGTGCACTCCCCGGTCCATGCCCATGGCGAGGGCGGTGCGGATGGCCTCCTCGGCGCGCTCGGGGCCAAAGCCCACCACCACGGCTTCCCCCCCGTGCTTCTCCTTGAGGCGGAGGGCCTCCTCCACCGCATACTCGTCCATCTGGTCCAGGATGAGGGTGGCCCCCGAGAGGTCCACCTTTCCCCCCTGGATCCTGAGCCGGCTTTCCCCGTCTGGAACCTGTCGGATCACCGCTACGAACTTCATTCGCTACCTCCTCTACTCCGCAAGCACGTGCCTGGCGATGATGAGCCTCAGGATCTCGTTGGTGCCCTCGTAGATCTGGTTGAGCTTCACATCCCTTAGGAGCTTCTCCACCGGAAACTCCCGCACGTAGCCGTAGCCCCCGTGGATCTGGATGGCCTGGTTGGCGGCCTCAAAGGCCATCTCCGAGGCGTAGGCCTTGGCGATGGCGCTGGCGTGGGCGTGGGGCAGGCCCTGGTCCGCGAGCCAGGCGGCATAGTAGGTGTACATGCGGGCGGTCTCTATGCCCATCAGCATGTCGGCCAGCTTGAACTGGATGGCCTGGAACTCGGCGATGGGCCTGCCGAAGGCCTCGCGCTCCTTGGCGTACTTCCGGGCCTCGTCCAGGGCCCGCCTCGCCACCCCCACGCTCCCCGCGGCCACGGGGATGCGGGTCTTGTTGAGGGTCTGCATGGCGATCTTGAACCCCTCGCCTTCCTCTCCCAGGCGGTTTTCCACGGGCACCTTGACGTCTTCAAAGACCAGCTCGTAGGTGCCCGAGGCCCGCTGGCCCAGCTTGCCGTGGATCTTCACCGCCTGGAACCCGGGGGTGCCCTTCTCCACCACCAGGGCCACCACCCCCTTGTGGCGGAGCTCAGGGTTTAGGGTGGCGAAGACCACCACCCACTCCGCCTCGCCGCCGTTAGAGATCCACATCTTGGTGCCGTTCAGCACATAGTGGTCCCCCTGGCGCACGGCCCTGGTCTTGAGGGCGGCGGCGTCCGAGCCGTTTCCGGGCTCCGAAAGGGCGAAGGCGGCCAGGGCGGGCTTCTCCGTGAGGGGCCTCAGGAACCTTTCCTTCTGTTCGTGGGTTCCTGCGAGGAGCACGGGGGTGATGCCCAGGTCGCTGGCCATGGGGATGGTGTAGATGCCCATGCAGGCGTAGGCCAGCTCCTCTCCCACGATCACCTCGTCCAGCATCTTGAGCCCCATCCCCCCGTACTCCTCGGGGATGATGGCGTTGAGGAGGCCCACCTCGTGGAGCCTTTCTACGATGGACCAGGGGACCTCCTCCTTCTCGTCGTACTCCCCGGCCACGGGCAGGATGACCTCTCTGGCGAAGCGCCGGGCCAGGGCCTGGAGCTGTTTCTGTTCCTCCGTGAGGCTGAAGTCTATGGGCATGCCGCACCTCCTTGGGGAGGGCCAGGGGGCCACTCTCTTTGACCAAGTCTAAGATTTACCCCCCACCCCTGGCAACCCTGGCCCCCATGCTACCATTGGGGCAGGATGCGGCCTGCAGGGCAGATGGAGGTTCTCGCCCGCTTTCAGCGAGCGCTTTTGAAGGACCTCGAGCCCACCCAGATCCTGAGAAACCTCCTGGAGGTGGCCACGGACGAGGGGGTGGAGCGGGCGGCCCTCTTCCTCTACCACCCCGGGACCCGGGAGCTTTTGGGGGAGGTGGCCTCGGGGCGGGGGCGGCACTACACCGTTTCCGCCATCGCCCTCCCCCTCTACCAGGAAGGTGTGGTGCAGCAGGCCTTCTTTAGCGAGGGGCCCCTCAGGCGCAAGGAGGAGTGGCTCCTCCCCGTGGTGGGGGAGGAGGAGCCCTTTTGTTGGGCCGACCCCGAGGAGCGGTGCACGGAAAGGCCCCGGGCCACCCGGGCCACCCGGGCCATGGTCTGCCCCTCCTGCCCCCGCTTCGCCGCCAAGGGGGTGCTGAGCCTCGAGGGCGTTCCCCAGGCTCTCGTCCCCCTCCTGCCCCTCCTGCCCCAGCTCACCGCCTTGGCCCTGAAGAACGCGGCCATCCTCAAGGAGCGGAACCAGGCCCTAAGCCGCCTTTCCCGCCACGCCGAGGCCCTCGCTCACGTGATGGCCCTCACCCGGGAGGTGGCCAAGGCCTTAGAGCCGGGGGCCGTCCTGGAAACCCTGGCCCGAGCCCTGGCGGAGCGCTTCGGCTTTTACCGGGTCACCGTGGCCCTGGTGCGGGGGGAGTTCTTGGAGGGGTACCTCACCGCGAAGGAGGGAAGGGTTTACTGGACCGAGGGGCGGAGCCAGGTCCGCCTGAGCCTGGCCTCCTCCCCCGACCCCATGGCCCGGGCGGCCCGGGAGAAGGTGAGCCTCCTCCTCCGCAAGGAGGCCCTGCCCCCTGGTGTGGCCCAGGAGGCGGGGCCCAACGTGGCCTACGTGCCCGTTCTGGCCGAAGAGAGGGTCTTGGGAGTCCTGGCCCTGGACCACGGCCCCGGGGGCCAGGCCATCCGCGAGGAGGACCTCCGCTACGTGGAGCTTTTAGCCCAGGCGGCGGGGGTGGCCTACCGCAACGCCGAACTCTTCCGGGATAAAAAGGAGCTCTCCCTGGCCCTGGCCGCGGAGCGGGAGCGGCTTTCCCAGGTTTTGGAAGAGCTCCCGGATGGAGTGGTGGTCCTCTTTGGGGAGCGGGGCTTTGCCAACGGGAAGGCCCGGGAGGTCCTCTCCGTGGGGCCGGAGGTGGCCCTGGAGGACCTGCCCGCTGCCTTGGGGCCGGCCCTCGAGGGGGGGCGGTTGGAGCTGGCCATCGGGGGAAGCACCTTTAGCGTCCGGGGGCGGCGGGTGGGGGAGGCGGGGATCCTGGTCCTGCACGATATCAGCGAGCGTACCCGCATGGAGCGGGCCTTGCGGGAGCAGGCGGCCTTCACCCAGGCTTTGGTGGACCTGGCGCAGGAGGCCCTGCGGCAACGGGACCTTTCTGCCCTGGGGGAGGCCATCGTGGGCCGCCTCAGGACCCTGTTCCTCGCTGACGAGGGCCTCCTCCTTTCCGAAAACGGTGGGCGGGAAGAGGTCCTCTTCGCCACCTGCCCCATCCCCGCAGAACTTCCCTGGCCCAACCTCCTGGAGCGGGCCCTGGTCCAGGAAGCCCCCCTGGGGGTAGAGGTCTTGAGGCCCGAAGACTGCGCCTTGGCGGAGGGTCTGGGCCTCAAGAGCGCTTTGGCGGTGCCCTTTCGGGCGGAGGGGTTCCGTGGGGCCCTCTTTCTCGGGTACCGGAAGGAGCGCCGCTTCCCCGAAAGGCTTCTCGCCCGGATGCGTCAGGTGGGCACGCTCCTCGCCCTGGTCCTGGAGAAGGCCCGCTTCCTGGCCCTTCTGGAGTCCGAGGAGGCGAGGCTCAAGGCCCTTTTGGAGCACGCCCAGGATGTGGTCTACGTCCTGGATCAGGAGGGCATGGTCCGCTTCGTCTCAGAAAGCGTCCGCCACATCCTGGGTTACGACCCCGAAGGGTACAGGCGGGTGCCCACACAGGCTTTGGACTTTGTCCACCCTGAGGACCGGCCCAGGGCGGAGGCCCTCTTCCGGGAGCTTTTGACCCGGCCGGGGGAGGTGCGGGTGGCGGAGTTTAGGGTCCTCCACGCCGATGGCACCCCGGTTCCCGTGAGCGCCTGGGGACAGAACCTCCTCCAGGACTCCAGGGTGGGGGGGGTGGTGGTTACCCTACGGGACCTGAGGCCCCACCTGGAGGCGGAGAGGCTCAAGGGGGAGTTCATCGCCGCGGTGAGCCACGAACTCAGGACCCCCCTGGCCGTCATCATGGGCCTGGCGGAGCTCCTCAAGGAGGAGGACCTTTCCCCTTCCGCTCAGGAGTCCGTGGAGCTGATCCTGGAAAGCGCCTTCCGCCTCAAGACCATGGTGGACAACCTTCTGGACACGAGCCGCCTCGAGGCGGGCCGCTTTGAGGTGTCCAGGCGCCCGGTGGACCTCAGGCCCCTCCTCCTGGACCTGGCCCGGAGCTTCGGGGGGGTGGCCCGGCTTTCCGGGGTGGAGTTCCGCGTGGAGGTGAAGGAGCTTCCCCTTTTGCAGGCGGACCCGGAACGGCTGGTCCAGGTGGTGGGGAACCTCCTGGCCAACGCTTTTAAGTTCACCCCCCCGGGCGGGGAGGTGCGTCTAGCCACCTTTTCCCATGGGGAGAACGTGGTTCTGGAGGTGGCGGACACCGGGCCCGGTATCCCGGAGGAAGAGCTTCCCAAGCTCTTCCAGCGCTTTGCCCGGGCGGAGAATGCCAGGGCCCGGGGGGTTTCCGGCACCGGGCTTGGCCTCTACATCTCCAAGCACATCGTGGAGGCCCACGGGGGGCGGATAGAGGTGGAGACCAAGGAGGGCCAGGGAAGCCGCTTCCGGGTTATCCTACCCCTATATGGCCCGCATCCTGTTGGTTGAGGACGAGCCCCTGGTGGCCCACATGGTCCGGCGCCTTCTGGAAAAGGCCGGGCATCAGGTGGACTGGGCTCCCTCGGGCCAGGCGGCCCTGGAAAAGCTGGGGCAAGCCTATGATCTTGTGGTCTGCGACCTGGTGATGCCGGGGGTTTCGGGCCTCGAGGTCATCCGCCAGGTGCGGGCCCAGGGGAGGACCCCCGTTTTGGCTCTTTCCGCTAGCGTCTCTGAGAAAAGCCGGGAGGAGGCCCTGGCTGCCGGGGCCCAGGCCTTTATGGGCAAGCCCTTTGAGGGTCAGGCCCTCCTCGCCCAGGTGAGCGGGCTCCTCCGGGAGGGGGATGGGGCATAGCCCTTTTGGGTTCGGGCGGCTGGGCGGGGTGGTAGAATCTAAGTTCCAAAGGAGGGCGTATGCAAAGGCGGAGCTTCCTGAAGAAGGCAGGGGTGGGCTTGGGGATGAGCCTTTTCTATGGGGCCTATGCCCAGGCCACGCCCTCGGTGCGCTGGCGCCTGGTCTCCAGCTACCCCAAGAGTCTGGACACCCTCTACGGCGGGGCCGAGGACCTGGCCAACCGGGTGGCCGAGCTCACGGGAGGGCGCTTCCAGATCCGCCCCCACCAGGCGGGGGAGATCGTCCCCGGGGGGCAGGTGCTGGACGCAGTGCAGCAGGGGACGGTGGAAGCGGGGCACACCTACGGCCCCTTCTACATAGGCAAAAACCCGGCCATCGCCTTTGACGGGGGCGTGCCCTTCGGCCTGACCTACCGCCAGCACAACGCCTGGATGCGCTACGGCGGGGGCCTGGAGCTCCTCAGGGGCGTCTACGCCGACTTCGGCGTCCTCCAGTTCCCCGGGGGGAACACCGGGGCCCAGATGGGGGGCTGGTTCCGCAAGGAGATCAAGGCCCTCACCGATCTGAAGGGCCTCAGGATGCGGATCCCCGGCCTTGGGGGCGTGGTGATGGGGCGGCTTGGGGTGGTGCCCCAGACCCTGGCGGCGGGGGACATCTACCCGGCCCTGGAGCGGGGCACCCTTGACGCCACCGAGTTCTCCGGCCCCTATGACGACGAGAAGCTGGGCTTTTACAAGGTGGCCCGGTACTACTACTACCCCTCCTTCTGGGAGCCCTCCGCCCAGCTTTCCTTCCTGGTGAACCAAAGGGAGTGGGCCCGCCTGCCCAAGGAGTTCCAGGAGGCCTTCCAGGTGGCGGCCGCCGAGGTGAACCTCACCATGATGGCCAAGTACGATGCGCAAAACCCCCAGGCCCTGGAGCGCCTCCTGAAGGCTGGGGTCAGGTTGAGGCGGTGGCCCCTGGAGATCATGAAAAAGGCCCTGGAGGAGGCCCGGGCCCTTTACGAGGAGCAGGCGGCCAAGGACCCCACCTACAGGCGGATCTACACCGCCTACTGGGCCTTCCGGCAGGAGCAGTACCGCTGGTTCGCCGTGGCCGAGTTGGGCTACGCCACCTTTGCTTTCCCCAGCCCCTAGTCCGCCTTTTCCAGGCGCACCGCGCTCACCTTGTACTCGGGGATGCGGCTGATGGGGTCTAGGGCGTCCAGGGTGAGGCGGTTGGCCGGGGCCTCGGCGAAGTGGAAGGGGGCGTAGACCACCCCTTCGGGGGTGCGCTCGGTGACCCAGGCCCGGGCCCGGATCCGCCCCCGGCGGCTCACCACGTAGATGGGCTCCCCGTCGGCGATGCCAAGCCGCTCGGCGTCCTTTGGGTTCACCTCCACCCGCAGCTCCGGGTAGGCCCGTTCCAACCCGCTGTTGCGGCTTAGGGTCCCCCCGTGCCAGTGGTAGAGCACCCGGCCCGTGGACAGGGTGAGGGGGAAGTCCTGGGAGGGGGTCTCCGCAGGGGGAAGATAGAGGGCGGGGAAGAAGCGGGCCTTGCCCGAGGGGGTGTTGAAGCGCTCCCGGAAGAGGAGCGCCTCCCCGGGCTCATCCTCCCGGGGGCAGGGCCAGCGCACCCCCTCCTTCTCCAGGCGGGCGTAGCTGATCCCCCCCATCATCTCCGGGATGGCCCTCCGCACCTCCTCCCAGATGGCCTCGGGGCCGGGGTAGGTGGGCCAGGGGCGGGCGAGGGCCTTGGCCAGGCGCTGGCCCAGCTCCCCTGTGATCCACCAGTCGGGCCTGGCCTCCCCTGGGGGGTCCAGGAGCTTCCGCACCCTTTGCACCCGGCGGTCGGTGTTGGTGAAGGTGCCGTCCTTTTCCAGGAAGCTGGCGGCGGGCAGGACCACGTCGGCGAAGGGGGTGGTTTCGTTTTCCAGGATGTCCTGGACCACCAGGAAGGGGAGCTCCTCCAGCTTGGCCTTGAGGTGGTCCTGGTGGGGTTCGCTGGTGACCGGGTCTTCCCCGATCAGGTAGATGGCGGCCACCTCGGGGATGCTTTGAAAGACCTCGGTCATGCGCAGACCTGGCTCCCCAGGAAGGGGGACCCCCCAAAGCGCCTCGTAGCGCCTTCTTGCCGCCTCGTCCCCCACCTTGAGGTATCCGGGGAAGACATCGGGCAGGGCCCCCATGTCCCCGGCCCCCTGCACGTTGTTCTGGCCCCGCAAGGGGTTGAGGCCCGCCCCTTCCTTGCCCACCTTGCCCGTGAGGAGGGCCAGGTTCACCAGGGCCTGGGCGGTGGCCGTGCCCTTGGTGTGCTGGGTTACCCCCATGGCCCAGTAGGCCCCCGCCTTCGGGGTGGTGGCGTAGAGGCGGGCGGCCTCGGCGATCCGCTCTTTGGGGACGCCTGTGACCTCCTCGGCGGCCTCGAGGGTGTAGGGCTTCAGGCTTTCCGCCCACTCCTGGAACCCTTCGGTGCGCGCCTCCACGTAAGCCTGGTCCCAGAGCCCCTCCTCCAGCACCTGCCGGGCCATGGCGTTGAGGAGGAAGACGTCGGTGCCGGGGCGCACCCTTAGCCACAGGGTGGCGGCCTCGGCCATGCCCGTGTACCGGGGGTCCACCACGATCATCCTGGCCCCCTGCCGTACCCGTTTCTTGATCATGGCGGCGATGACAGGGTGGGTCTCCGTGGTGTTGGAGCCCACCACCAGGAAGAGGTCGGTCTTGCTGATGTCCTCGAGGGGGTTGGTCATGCTGGCCCCGCCCAGGGAGCGGGAGAGGGCGGCGGTGGAGGAGGAGTGGCAAAGCCTGGAGCAGTGGTCCACGTTGTGGGTGGAAAGGAGGACCCGGGCCAGCTTCTGGGCCAGGTAGACCTCCTCGTTGGTGGTCTTGGCGGAGGGGAAGACGGCCAGGGCCTGGGGGCCTTTCGTCTCCAAAATCTCCAGGAATTTCCTGGCCACCAGGTCCAGGGCCTCCTCCCAGGTGGCCCGGCGCAAGGGGCCACCCTTTTTCTCCCGCACCATGGGGTAGAGGAGGCGCTTGGCGGAGAAGGGGAAGTCCAGGCCGAAGCGCCCTTTGACGCAAAGGGCCCCGTGGTTGGGGGGCAGATCCGGGGCCAGGACCCGGACCACGCGGCCATGCCGGATCTCGGGCTCCACCTGGCAGCCCACACCGCAGTAGGGACAGGTGGTGCGCATCAGATCACCTCCAGGGCCAGGGGCCTGAGGGCCCCCGTGGGGCAGACCTGGACGCAGTTGCCGCAGAAGACGCAAGGGGTTTCGGGCAGGGGGCGGGCCAAGGGGGTGGTGGGGTGGGAGAGAAAACCTTTCCCCTCCATGGCGAGGGCGTAAACCCCCATGATCCCATCCCCACAGGCGTCCACGCAGCGGCGGCAGTTCACGCACTTGGCGTAGTCCCGGAGGAAGAAGGGGTTGTCCCGGAGGGGCTCCCTTCCCTGACGGCCGGGAACCGGGCCCCAGCGCTCCGGGTTAGCCCCCAGTTCCTTGCTCAGGGCCTGGAGTTCGGGGGCCAGGGACAGGTCGGTGGTGAGAAGGAGCCATTCCAAGAGAGTTTTGCGCAGGGCCCGAAGTTCCTCCGTTTTTGTGCGGATTTCCATGCCTTCCCTGGTCTCCGTGGCGCAGGCGGGGGCCAGGCGGCCGTCCACCTCCACCAGGCAGAGGCGGCAGAGGCCCCGGGTCTCCGTGTGGGGGTGGTGGCACAGGGTGGGCACCGCCGCCACCTCCAGGAGAAGGGCTCCTTCCCGGGCCTCGAGTTCCACGCCGTCCACCTTAAGCCGCACCTTCCACCTCCAAAAGGCTCTGGTAGGCCCAGTACGCGCTCTGACCCAGGCCGCAGAGACTTCCCCTTAGGGTCTGGGCCAGGTCGGCCACCAAGTCCCGGTTCCTTTCCCGCCTCTTGACCAGCTCCAGTTGCACCGTGGTTCCCAGGGGGCAGGGGAAGCACTTGCCGCAAGACTCCTCCTGGAAGAAGTGGGCCAGGCCCAGAAGGACCTCCCAAAGGTCCGCCTCCGGCCCAAAGGCCACGATGGCCCCCGCTCCCAGGGGAAGGCGCTCCTTGTAGCGGAGGGGAAACCCCCACTCCCGGGTGAAGACCCCCGCCGCCCCCCCCAATAGGACCGCCCTCAACCCCTCGGGCTCCCCGCCCGCCCGCCTCAGGGCCTCCGCCAAGGGGGTGCCCAGGGGGAGCTCGTAAAGGCCCGGCGCTGCCACGTCCCCGCTGATGGAGAAGAGTTTGGGCTCCTCGCTTCGCCAGCGCTCGGGGCCTTCCTCCAGGATCAGGGGGAGGTTGGCCAGGGTCTCCACGTTCTGCACCAGGGTGGGCCGGCCCCAAAGCCCCTTCTCCACGGGAAAGGGGGGCTTGAGCCGGGGCTCAGCCCGCTTCCCTTCCATGGACTCCAGCAGGGCTGTCTCCTCCCCGCAGATGTAAAGCCCTCCGCTTCGGAAAACCTCCGTGGGGATGAGCAAAAGCCCCGCCTCCCTCAGGGCCTCCACCGCCTTCTCCAGGCCCAGGATGGCGGCCTGGAACTCCTCCCGCACGTACAGGTAGACCTTGGCCGCCCCCACCGCCAAGCCCGCCAAGAGGGCCCCTTCCAGGAGCAAAAAGGGGTGGTGCTCCAGGAGGAAGCGGTCCTTGAAGTTGCCGGGCTCGGACTCGTCGGCGTTCACCACCAGGTACCTGGGGGCTTCCCCCCGGACCACGGCCCGCATTTTGAGGTGGGTGGGGAAGGCGGCCCCTCCCCGGCCCAGAAGCCCCGCCTTCTCCACCGCCGCCATCACCCCTTCCGGGGTGAGGTGCCCCTTCTGCAAGGCAAAAAGCCCCTTCAGCCCCCCTAAGGCCCGGTAGGCCGGGAGTTCCAGGACGGGTTCCGGGGGGATGAGGCGCTTGCCGTGGGCTAAGGAGAAGGGCAGGCGGAACTCGGCGAAGGGAACGGGGCCACCCTCCACCTCCACGAAGCGCTCCCCGTTTTGGAAGCGCAGGTAGATGGGGGAGAGGGCCTCGAGGCCCAGAGGGGGGTAGGTGCCCTCCGCCTCCTGCCTCAGGCGGGCGAACCCCCGGGCCCGGGCCACGGGGTCGTCCACCAAAAGCCTTCCCTGGGGCAGGCCCCGGTAGCGGGGGTAGTAGGCCACCACGCCAAAGGCCTGGGCCAGGGGAACCCCGGCCAGGCGGGCGGCCTCCGCCATCCTTTCCTCATCTAGGGGGAGGAGGCGGTCCAGGAGGGGGAGGAGGCTCGGTTTCTCCATGTCCCTAGCTTAAAGGAGCCCGGGCCCCAGCCCCCAAGGGCAAAACTCCCTGCCTGGGAGTCCTTCCTTGCCCTGGCCCGATGGCCAGAGGCATCGGGAACCCAGCCTAGAGCAGGCGCAGTTGGGGGAAACGGGCCTGCAGAATTTCCTGGAAGGCCTGGTAGCGGGGGGCCTCCACCAGGGCCACCACCGCCCCGCCGAAGCCCGCTCCGGTGAGCTTGGCCCCCAGGGCCCCGGCCTTCAGGGCCGCCTCCACCAGTTCGTCCAGCACGGGGAGACTTACCTCGTAGTCCTGGGCGAGGGAGCGGTGGCTTTGGGTCATGAGCTCGCCGAAGGCCTGGGCATCCCCGCGCCTGAGGGCTTCCACCCCCTTGAGCACCCGCAGGTTCTCGCCCACGATGTGCCGGGCCCGCCGGTCCAAGGGGGCGGGGAGGCTTTCCACCAGGCAGAGGTCGCTGACGTCCCGCAGGGCCTGGACGCGGAGGAGCCTAGCCGCCTCCTCGGCCTCCTGGCGGCGCTGGTTGTAGCCGGCTTCGGCCAGGCGGCGCTCTAGCCCCAGGTCCAAGACGGCCACCCGGGTCCCGGGGGGAAGGGGAAGGTTTTCGTGGGCCAGGGTGCGGGTGTCCAGGAAGAGGGCCTTGCCTACCTCGCCCACGCTGGCCGCCATCTGGTCCATGATGCCGCAACGCACGCCCACGTATTCCACCTCGGCCCTCTGGCCCAAAAGGGCCAGGTCCACGTCAGAGAGGGGCAGGCGGTAGAGGGCCCTCAGGGCCCTGAGGCTGGCCACCTCGAGGGCCGCGGAGCTGGAAAGCCCCGCTCCCATGGGGAGGTTGCCGCGGACGTAAAACCGGGCCCCGGGAACCCGGTGCCCCGCCTCCCTCAGCGCCCACACCACCCCCATGAGGTAGTCCAGAAAGTCCCCTTGGGGCGGGCTGGGGAGGGGCCTGGCCCGAAGCTCCCTCAGGGTTTCGCTGTAGGCCTCCACCCGGCCTTCCGCCCTGGCCGCCTCCACCTGGATGTGGTAGGGGACCGGGGTGGGAAGGACGTACCCCTCCTGGTAGTCCGTGTGCTCGCCCAAGAGGTTCACCCGGCCCGGGGCCTGGGCGCTGGCCTCGGGCAGGGTGCCGAAGATCTCCTTGAAGCCCATGCCCCCATTATGGGCAAAGGGCCTTCCGGTTGTGGTCCAGGAGGTCCAGGTAGCTCTTCACCCTGTCATCCAAGGTGTCCGTGTAGAGGACGGCCACCCTGGCCCCGATGGCCTCTGCCAGGGTGCGGATGGCCCTCCCCTGGAACTGGGGCTCGGCCAGGACCAGCTTGACCCCCTCCCTCTTGGCCTTTTCCACCAGGGCGAGGAAGCTTTTACTTCCCACTTCCTGGGCCCCCCCGTGGCTCAGGACGCCCACCACCACCAGGCCGTACCGCCGGGCGAAGTAGCGGAAGGCATCGTGCTGGGCCACCACCTTGACCCCCTTGAGGCGGCAAGACCTGAAGGCCTGGTCCCGCTTCCCCACCTCTTCCCGGAAGCGTTGGAGGCCCGCCTGGTACTGGGCCTTGCCCGCGGGGTCCAGGGCGGAGAGTTCCTTGGCGATGGTCTCGGCGTAGGCCAAGGCGTAGGTGGGGTCCAGCCAGAGGTGGGGGTCGCAGGGCCCGTGGGCGTGGTCCTCTTTCTCCCCGGGGTGGGCTTCCTCCTCGCAGATCAGGCCCTTTCGCCCCTCGGCCAGGAGGACGACTTTGGCCCCTTTGGGCAGAAGGGTTTTCAGCCTGGGGAGGAAGGGCTCGAGGCCAAGCCCGTTGGCGAAGAGGAGCCCGGTCTGGGAGAGGGCCTTGGCCAGCGAGGGACTGGGTTCAAAGGTGTGGGGGTCGGCCCCCGGGGGAACCACCGCCACCACCTGGACCCGGCCTCCCCCCACCTGGCCCACCAGGTCCGCCAGGATGGGGGTGGTGGCCGCCACCCGGACCTGGGCCAGGGCGGGGGCGAAGAGGAGGAAAAGAACCAGGGCGCGCCTCATGCTGGTGATGATAACGCATTATCACCTTATGGGCAAGGGGGTTCCTGGGTATAATCCCCTCAGAATGGACCTCAAAGCTCTGCACAAGCGGCATGTCCTCACCCCTTGGCTTCCGCAAAAGCCTTTGGACCCGCCCCTCGTCGTCCGCGGGGAGGGGGTTTGGCTTTACGACGCCGAGGGCAAGCGCTACCTGGACTTCTCCGCGGGCCTGGTGGCGGTGAACCTGGGCCACGCTCACCCCAGGATGGTCCGGGCCCTTGCCGAGCAGGCCGTCACCTTGGCCTACGCTGCCCCGAGCCTCTTCCACGACAAGCGGGCCCTTTTGGGCAAGGCCCTCTCGGACCTAGCCCCCTGGCCGGAGGGGGCCCGGGTCTTCTTCACCCCCTCCGGCACCGAGGCCAACGAGGACGCCATCAAGTTCGTCCGCCACCTCACGGGGCGCTTCAAGGTCCTGGCCGCCTACCGCTCCTTCCACGGGGCCACCCACGGCGCCGCCGCTCTTACCGGGGAGAACCGAAGGTGGCCCGCCGAGCCCGCCATCCCCGGGGTGGTCCACTTCTTCGCTCCCTACCCCTACCGGAGTCCCTTCTACACCGAGGAGCCGGAGGAGGAGACCAGGAGGGCCCTGGACCACCTGGAACGGGTCCTCCTCCACGAGGACCCCAGGCGGGTGGCCGCCATCTTCCTGGAGCCGGTGGTGGGCTCCAACGGGGTCATCGTCTACCCCGAGGGGTATCTGGAGGGGGTTAGGCGCATCTGTGACCGGCACGGGATTCTCCTGGTCTTTGACGAGGTGATGACGGGGTTTGGCCGGCTGGGGGCGGCCTTTGCCGCGGGGCGGTTTGGGGTGGTCCCCGACCTCATCACCTTTGCCAAGGGGGTGACCTCGGCCTACGTGCCCCTGGGCGGGGTCCTGGTGCGGGAGGGGCTGGCCCAGGCCTTTGAGGAAACCCCCTTGCCCACGGGGCACACCTACGCCGGGCACCCCCTGGCGGTGGCCGCGGGCCTGGCGGCCCTCGAGGCCTACCGGGAGGAGGGGGTCTTTGAGCGGGTCAGGCGGCTAGAGCCCTTCTTCCGGGAGGCCCTGAGGTCCCTCCTGGACCACCCCTGGGTGGGGGAGGTGCGGGGGTTAGGGGCCTTCTTTGGGGTGGAGCTGGTGCGGGACCGGGAGACCAAGGAACCCCTCTCCCCCTGGCACGCCCCCTTTAGCCCCCCCATGCAGGCCCTCCTGAAGGCCCTCTTCCAGGAAGGGGTTTACCTCCTGGCCAAGCACAACCTCCTCGTGGTGGCCCCGCCCCTCACCATCCGCGAGGAGGAGTTCCTGGAGGGGGTGGAGCGGCTCTCCCGCGCCCTAAGGCGGGTGGAGGTGGAGGTCAGCTGAGCCCGGGCCTTGCCCTCGTTCCCCCGCGGCTGGAGGGCTGATGTCGGGCATCCCCCTCATCCAGCTGTTGGCGCTTCCCGCGCTCTCCCAGGCCCGCCTTTTGGCGGGGGACCCCTCGAGGCCCGTGACCTGGGTCCACGTGGTGGACCTCCCCGAGCCCGCTCCCTGGGTGCGCCGGGGGCAGCTCCTCCTCTCCACCGGCTACGCCTGGCCCCGGGAGGAGGGGGCTTTGCGGCGCTTCGCCGAGGGCCTGGCGGCGGCGGAGCCCGCTGGGGTGGCTTTGGCCGTGCCCCAGTTTTTTGAACGCTTCCCCGAGCCCGCCCTCGAGGTCCTGGCGGCGGCGGGGGTGGCCGCCTTGGAGCTCCCCTGGGAGGTGCCCTTTGCCCAGGTCACCGAGGAGGTGCTAAAACGGCTTCTCGCCCGGCAGCTGGAGGTGCAGGAGAGGGTCCAGACCCTGCACCGGGCCCTCATGGCCGCCCTTTTGGATCGGGAGGACCTGGCCTCCTTCCTGGCCCACCTTTCCCGCCTCATGGGCCGGGAGGTGCGGTGGACGGAGCTTCCCGGTGAGGGGCTGGCGGTGCCCGTGCCCCTGGGCCGGGAGCGGGGTGGGTACCTGGTCCTGGAGGGACCGGTGGAGGAGGTGGAGGCCCGGGCCCTGGAGAACGCCGCCCTGGTGGCCGGGCTCATCCTGGCCCACCAGCGGGCCCTGGCCGAGCGGGAGGCCCGGCTGGGCTACGCTTTTCTGGACGCCCTTCTGGAGGGGGGGCGGGAGGCCCTGACCCCGGAGCGGGCCAGGGCCTTTGGCCTGGACCTGGGGCGGCGCTACCGCCTGGGGGTGGTCCTGCTTCCCCTGAGCCTTCCCCTCTCGGAGCGGGCCTTCCAGGAGCGGGAGCGGGCCTTGGGAGAGGTGCGGAACCTCCTCAGGGCCAAGGGGGTGGGGGGCGTGGTCTCGGTGAACCTGAACCAGGTGCGTTTTCTCCTGCCCGAGGAGCTGGACCCCGGGGCCTTTTTCCGCGCCTTGGCCAAGCCCTGGCCCTGCTACTTCTCCCGGCCTTACGCCCCCCTGGAGCTGGCCAGGGCCCTGGAGGAGGTGGAGAGGCTCTTTATCTTCCCCGACCCCGGGGTCTACCGGTACGAGGCCCATCTCGTTCCCCGCTTTCTCCTGGGGGACCTCGAGGCCCGGCGGGAGCTCCTGGGCATGCTGGAACCCCTCCGCCCTGGCGAGCGTCAGGCCCTTTTGGCCTGGGTGCGGGCCGGTTTTCGCTTTCAGGAGGCGGCGAAGGCTCTGGGGGTCCACCTGAACACCCTGCGTTACCGCCTCGTCCGCCTGGAGGAAAAGCTTGGGGTTTCCCTAAGGGATCCTGAGGAGCGCTTTCTGCTGGAGCTGGCGGCCCGCATTTGGTTAATAGAGCACAAAAACACCTGAGCCTTTTTGTGGGCTGAAACCATTGCCGGGCCTGGCTTGGTGGCCTATCCTTTCGCCTCAAAGGAGGCAAGGTGGCCCTCATAGAATCGCGCAACCAGGCGCTTTGGCAACTGCGGGAGCGGTTCGTGCCCAGGGGGGTGGCCCAGGCTCACCCCGTCTTCGTGGCCCGGGCCCAAGGGGCCCGCCTTTGGGACGTGGATGGCCGGGAATACCTGGACTTCGCCGGGGGCATCGGGGTTATGAACGTGGGCCATGGGCATCCCCGGGTCCTCCAGGCGGTGCGGGCCCAGCTGGAGCGTTTCACCCACGTCTCTTTCCAGGTAACCCCCTATGAGCCTTACGTGCGCCTGGCGGAGCGGTTGGCCCTTCTCGCCCCCGGGGATTTCGCCAAGAAGACCATCTTCCTCACCACGGGGGCCGAGGCGGTGGAGAATGCGGTGAAGATCGCCCGGGCCCACACGGGGAGGCCAGCGGTGGTGGCCCTCACCCACAGCTTCCACGGCCGCACCCTCCTGGGCATGTCCCTCACCGGCAAGGCCTCCTACTACAAGCAGAACTTCGGCCCCTTCGCCCCCGAGGTCTACCACGCCCCTGCCCCCTACCCCTACCGGGGGGTTTCCGATGGCCTGGCCCTGGAGGGCCTGGAGGAGCTTTTCCGCACCCAGGTGGACCCGGAGCGGGTGGCGGCCTTGATCCTGGAGCCCGTCCTGGGAGAGGGGGGGTTTATTCCCTTGTCGCCAGCGTACCTGGAAGAGGTGCGCCGGATCACCGCGGCCCACGGCATCCTCCTGGTGGCCGACGAGATCCAGTCTGGCTTCGGCCGCACGGGCAGGATGTGGGCCATTGAGCATAGCGGCGTAGTGCCGGATCTCCTCACCTTCGCCAAGAGCGTGGCCGCCGGGCTTCCCCTTTCGGGGGTGGTGGGGAGGGCTGAGGTCATGGACGCCCCCAAGCCTGGGGGCCTGGGGGGTACGTATGGGGGTAACCCCCTGGCCTGCGCCGCCGGGCTTGCGGTGCTGGAGGTGTTCGCGGAAGAAGGCTTGCTGGAGCGGGCCGAGGCCCTGGGCGGGGTCCTTTGGCGGGGGCTTGAGCGCCTAAGGGCCCGTTTCCCCCAGGTGGGGGAGGTGCGGGGCCTGGGACCCATGGTGGCCCTGGAGCTGGTGCGGGACCCGGGGAGCAAGGAGCCGGCCCCGGAGCTGACCCAAAGGGTTCTGGAGGCGGCGCGGGCCCGGGGCCTCATCCTGCTGAAGGCGGGCATGTTTGGGAACGTCCTGCGACTGCTGGTTCCTCTGGTGGCCTCCCCAGAGGAGGTGGAGGAGGGGCTTGGGCGGCTGGAGGCATCCTTGGAGGTGAGCCTATGAACCTTGAGCGGCGTATGTGGATAGCTGGCGAAGCGGTTTTGGGTGAGGGGGAGGTCCTGCCCGTTTACGACCCCAGCACCGGGCAGGTGGTGGCCGAGATCCCCGAGGCCAGCCCTGGACAGGTGCACGAGGCCGTGGAGGCAGCGGCGCGGGCCTTTCCCCAGTGGAGCCAGACCTCTCCCAAGGAGCGCTCCTACCTTCTCCTGGAGCTGGCCCGGCGCCTGGAGGAGGAGGCGGAGACCTTCGCCCGCCTCGAGGCCCTGGACGTGGGTAAGCCTTACCAGGCGGTTCTCAACGACGAGATCCCCGCCATCGTGGACACCCTCCGCTTCTTCGCTGGGGCCGCCCGGGTCCTTCCCGGCTCCGCCGTTGGCGAGTACCTCCCCGGCCACACCAGCATGATCCGCCGGGACCCGGTGGGGGTGGTGGCGGCCATCACCCCTTGGAACTACCCCTTGATGATGGCCGCTTGGAAGCTGGGTCCCCTGCTGGCTGCGGGCAACACCGGCGTCCTCAAGCCCTCGGAGATCACCCCCCTCACCACCCTGAGGCTGGCGACCCTGCTGGGGGAGATCTTCCCCAAGGGAGTGGTCAACGTGGTCTTTGGCCGGGGCCCCACCGTGGGCCAGGCCCTGATAACCCACCCCCGGGTGGAGATGATCTCCCTCACGGGCTCCGTGGTCACGGGGGAGAAGGTCCTCCAGGCGGCGGCAAGGGGGATCAAGCGCACCCATTTGGAGCTGGGGGGCAAGGCCCCGGTGATCGTCTTCCAGGACGCCGACCTCGAGGCCGCCGCCGAGGCGGTGCGCTTCTTCGGCTTTTACAACGCCGGCCAGGACTGCACCGCCGCCTGCCGCGTCTACGTGGAGCGGGAGGTGTACGACACCTTCCTGGAACTCCTCTCGCAAAAGATCCGGGCCATCCGGGTGGGCCCCGCCTTCCAGGAGGGGGTGGAGATGGGGCCCCTGGTCTCCAGGGAGCACCGGGAGCGGGTGCACGGGTACGTGACCCGGGCCTTGGCCGCGGGGCACATTGAGGCGGTGGTGGGGGGTAGGCCCATGGAGGGGTCGGGGTTCTTCTATGAGCCCACCCTCCTCGCCCACGCCCGGCAGGACGACGAGATCGTGCGCCAGGAGGTCTTCGGCCCCGTGGTCTCGGTGACCCCCTTTTCCGGGGTGGAGGAGGCCGTCCTCCTGGCCAACGACTCGGACTACGGGCTGGCCTCCAGCGTCTTCACCCGGGACGTGGGCAGGGCCATGCAGGTGGCCGCCCGCCTTCGCTACGGCACCACCTGGGTCAACACCCACTTCATGCTGGTCAACGAGATGCCCCACGGGGGCTTGAGAAAGTCCGGCTACGGCAAGGACATGAGCCTCTACGCCCTGGAGGACTACACCGTGGTCCGCCACGTGATGGTGAGGTGGTGAGGCGTGGACCGGGATAGGGTGGAGCGCCTTTTCGCCGAGGAACGGGAGCGCTACGCCGCCCAGCGCCCCCGTTCCCGGGCCCTGGCGGAGCGGGCTCTTGGCCACCTGCCCGCTGGGGTGCCCATGCCCTGGATGACCCGGTATGCGGGGCCCTTTCCCCTGTTCCTGGCCTATGCGGAAGGGGCCTGGGTGTACGACGTGGACGGGCATGTCTACGCGGACTTCGCCCTGGGGGACACGGGGGCCATGACCGGCCACAGCCCCAAGGAGGTGGTGCCCGAGCTTCAGGCCCAGCTGGCCCACGGCCTCACCGCCATGCTCCCCACGGAGGACGGCCTGTGGGTGGCCGAGGAGCTTTCCCGCCGCTTTGGTTTGCCCTTTTGGCAGTTCACCCTTTCCGCCACCGATGCCAACCGCTTCGCCCTGCGCATCGCCCGGGCGGTGACGGGGAGGCCCAAGGTCCTGGTCTTCCACGGGTGCTACCACGGCACCGTGGACGAGGCCTTTGTGGCCCTGGAGGGGGAGACGCCCCGGAGCCGCCGAGGCAACCTGGGCCCACCGGTGGACCCCCTCCTCACCACCAGGGTGGTGGAGTGGAACGACCTCGATGCCGTGGAAAAGGCCTTGGCCGAGGAGGATGTGGCCGCGGTGCTCACGGAGCCGGTCCTGACCAACGTGGGCATCGTCCATCCCCTTCCGGGCTTCCTGGAGGGGCTTCGCGCCCTTACCCGGGCCTATGGGACCCTCCTTATCCTGGACGAGACCCACACCCTCTCTGCGGGGCCTGGGGGGTGCACCCGGCGCTTTGGCTTAGAGCCCGACATGGTTACCCTGGGCAAGGCCTTAGGGGGTGGGGTGCCCATCGGGGCTTACGGCCTTTCCCGGGAAGTGGCCGAGGCCTACGCCGCCTTGCTGGCTGGCCCCCACGCCGACACCGCTGGGGTGGGGGGAACCTTGGCCGCCAACGCCTTTTCCCTGAGGGCGGCCCGGCTCATCCTGGAGCGGGTGCTCACCGAGCCCAAGTTTGCCCACATGGAAGCCATGGGGGAGCGTTTTGAGAAGGGGGCGCAGGGGGTTTTTGCCCGCCACGGCCTCCCCTGGCACGTGACCCGCCTGGGGGGACGGGTGGAGTACCTCTTCCGCCCCGATCCTGCCAGGAACGGCACCGAGGCCATGGCGGGCCAGGACTCCCTTTTGGACCCCTTCATCCACCTCTTTCTCCTGAACCGGGGGGTGCTCCTCACCCCCTTCCACAACATGGCCCTCATGAGCCCGGCCACCACGCCGGAGATGGTAGACAGGCACACGGAGCTTCTGGAGGAGGCGGTGCGCACCATGCTGGGGGTAGGATGACCTCCAAGGTGGGGGAGCTAAAGGGGACGGGGCTGGTCCTCGAGGCCCTGCGCAAGCGCTTCGGGGAGCAGGAGGTGCTGAAAGGGGTTTCCCTGGAGGTGCGCCCGGGGGAGTTCTTCACCCTGCTGGGGCCTTCCGGGTGCGGCAAGACCACCCTCCTGCGCATCGTGGGGGGGTTTGAGGTGCCCGATGAGGGCAGGGTGGTGCTCAAGGGCCAGGACCTCACGCCCCTTCCCGCCCACCGGCGGCCGGTGAACACGGTTTTTCAGAACTACGCCCTCTTCCCCCACCTCACCGTCTACGAGAACGTGGCCTTTGGCCTCCGTAGCCGCCGCTTTCCCGAGGCGGAGGTGCGGGCCCGGGTGGGGTACGCCCTGGGGCTTTTGCGGCTGGAAAACCTGCTCCACCGCTATCCCCACCAGCTCTCCGGGGGGCAGAAGCAGCGGGTGGCCCTGGCCCGGGCCTTGGTCAACGAGCCCGAGGTTCTGCTTCTGGACGAGCCCATGAGCGCCCTGGACGCCAAGCTCCGGGCTGAGGTGCAGGTGGAGCTTCGCAACCTGCAAAGGCGGCTTGGGGCCACCTTCATCCTGGTCACCCACGACCAGGAGGAGGCCATGGCCGTTTCCGACCGCATCGGGGTAATGGAGGCGGGGACCCTCCTGCAGGTGGGCACCCCGGAGGAGGTGTACGAGCGGCCCCGCACCCGGTTCGTGGCGGAGTTTTTGGGCGTGGCCAACCTGATCCCCGCCCGCCGGGTGGGGGAGGGGGTGGAGACCCCTTTCGGCTTCTTCCCCTTGAGGGCGCCCTGGGCGGAGGGGTTTCTCGCCCTGCGCCCGGAGAGGGTGGAGGTTTTCCGGGGAGCTGTTCCCGGAAGTTTCGTGGCCCGGGTGCGGGAGGTGGTCTACCGGGGGGCTTACCTGGAGGCCTTCCTGGAGCCCCCGCTTCGCCTTCGGACCGCGCTCCGGCTGGCGCCCGGGGAGGAGGTCTTCGTGCGGATTCCCGTGGAGGGGCTGGTGGTGTTGGATGGCTAGACTCCTGGTCTGGTACGGGGAGCTCACCACTGGGTCCAGTCTGGCGCGCCGGGGACTTCTCCTTCTCCTTCCCGGGCTGGCGTGGCTTCTGGCCTTCCTCCTCCTGCCGGGCCTCCTCCTCATCCCCCTCTCCTTCGCCGAGCGGGGGGCTTTTGGCGAGGTGGTCTGGACCTTCAGCCTGGAGAACTACCACCGGCTTCTGGGCTTTGGGATTTTGGGCTTCAGCCTGGACAACCTCATGGCCCTCCTCCGCACCCTTTGGGTGGCCTTCTGGACCACGCTGATCTGCGTGCTCCTGGCCTACCCCATCGCCTTCTTCATCCGTGCGCAACCGGCTGGCCGCCGCTACCTCTTCCTGTCCCTGGTCATCATCCCTTTCTGGACTAACCTGGTGATCCGCACCTACGCCTGGCAGCTCCTCCTGGCCCCCGAGATGCCCCTGGCCCGCTTCCTGGCCGCCTTGGGTCTAGCGGAGCCGGGCATGGCCCTCTTCCCCAGCGCCTTCGCCGTGTATGTGGGCATGGTGAGCGCCTTTTTGCCCTTCATGGTCCTTCCCCTTTACTCCAGCGTGGAGCGCTTGGACCAGAGCCTGGTGGAGGCGGTGCAAGACCTCTACGGCAGCCCCTGGCGCACCTTTGTCCACGGCGTTTTGCCCCAGACCCTACCCGGCCTCACCGTGGGGGTGATCCTCACCTTTATCCCGGCCATGGGCATGTTCCTGGTTCCCGACCTCTTGGGCGGGGCCAAGTACCTTTTGGTGGGCAACCTGATCCAGCAGGCCTTCTACACCATGCGGGACTGGCCCTATGGGGCGGCGTTGAGCCTGGTCCTCATCCTGCTCACCCTCCTGGCCTTGCGCCTTTACCGCCGCTATGGGAAGGAGGTGAGCCTGGCGTGAAGGCCTCCCTCTGGGTGCGGGCGGTGGCCTTGGCCTCCTTGGCCTTCTTGTACCTGCCCATGCTGGCGGTGGCCCTCTTTTCCTTCAACAAGACCCGCCACGGCCTCTCTTGGGGAGGCTTTACCCTGGACTGGTACCTGAGGCTTTTTCAAAACGAGGCCATCCTCGAGGCCACCCGCAACACCTTCCTGCTGGCCATCTTCTCCACCCTGCTGGCCACCTTCCTGGGCACCCTGTTCGCCTTGGGGATGGAGCGCCATCCCTGGGGCCGGGGTTTTCGCACGTATTTGGAGAACGTTCTCTACCTGCCCGTGGTGACCCCCGACCTGATCC
This sequence comes from uncultured Thermus sp., assembly GCA_947085095.1. Taxonomy (GTDB): domain Bacteria; phylum Deinococcota; class Deinococci; order Deinococcales; family Thermaceae; genus Thermus. Next base: position 34,767 of record CAMTVD010000013.1, read on the forward strand.
TGGCCGCCGCCTTGGTGGTGGCTTTTGGCTTCCTTAGGGCGGTCTCCGGCCTCTTTGAGCCGGGGCTGCTCACCATGGTGATCGGGCACGTCACCTTCCAGGTGGCCTTCGTGGCCCTGGTGGTGGGAAGCCGCCTGCGGAGCCTGCCCCGGGAGCTGGACGAGGCGGCCCGGGACCTGTACGCCACCTACCCCGTGTACTTGAGGCGGGTGCTTTTGCCTCTCCTTCTTCCCGGCATCGTGGCCGGGGCCATGCTAGCCTTCACCCTCTCCCTGGACGACTTCGTCATCAGCTTCTTCACCGCTGGCCCCACCAGCCAGACCCTGCCCCTCATCATCTACGCTTCCACCCGTCGGGGCATCACCCCGGAGATCCACGCGGTTTCCACCCTGCTCTTCCTCTTCACGGTGCTTTTGGTCTTGGGCGCGGAGCGCTTGACAAGGAGGTCGGCATGAAAAGGATTTTGGCGGCGTTGATGGTTCTTCTGGCCCTGGGCTTGGCCCAGAAGGAACTGCGGCTTTTCATCTGGTCGGAGTACATGGACCCCGCCATCCTCGAGGCCTTCAGCAAACAGACGGGCCTCAGGGTGCGGGTGGACCTGTACGAGTCCAACGAGGAGCTGATCGCCAAGCTGCAGGCGGGCGGGGTGGGGCAGTACGACCTCATCTTCCCCTCGGACTTCTACGTGCCCTCCATCATCCAGCTGAAGCTGGTCCAGCCCCTGGACCACAGCAAGATCCCCAACCTGAAGAACCTGGACGACAAGTTCAAAAACCCCCCCTTTGACCCCGGAAACCGCTACTCCGCCGCCTACCAGTGGGGCACCACCGGGCTCATCTACCGCAAGGACCGGGTGCCGGAGCCCAAAAGCTGGGCGGTCCTCTTCAAGGAGCCCAAGGCCCCCTTTATCCTCATGGACTCCACCCGGGAGATGCTGGGCAACGTCCTCAAGTACCTGGGCTACTCGGTGAACACCAAAAACCCCAAGGAGGTGCAGCAAGCGGGGCAGGTGCTCCTGCAGGCCAAGCGGAGCCGCTACTTCCTGGGGTTTGAGGGTGGGGTGGGGGGCAAGAACCGGGTGGTGGCGGGGGCCGCCACCTACGCCGTGGTCTACAACGGGGACGCGGTCAAGGCGGCGGACGAGAACCCGGGCAAGGTGGCCTTCACCATCCCCCAGGAAGGGGCCACCCTGTGGGTGGACTCCATGATGATCCCCGCCAAAGCCCCTAACCCCGAAGGGGCCCACCGCTTCATCAACTTCATCCTGGACCCCAAGGTGGGGGCGCAGCTTTCCAACTTCAACCGCTACGCCACCCCCAACAAGGCGGCCCTGCCCCACATCAACCCCGCGGACCGCAAAAACCCCGCCATCTACCCCTCGGCCGAACTCATGAAGCGCTTGGAGTTTATCCTGGACCTGGGCAGGGACAACCGCATCTACGACGAGGTCTGGACCGCGGTGAAGAGTAGGTAAAGGCCATGGGGTACATCCAGCTAAAGACCCCCATCCCCGGTCCCAGGAGCCGGGCCCTGCAGGAGAGGCGCTCCCAGGCGGTCACCCGTGCCCTGGCCCAGGCCAACCCCGTCGCCGTGGCCAGGGCCCACGGGGCCCTGGTGGAGGATGTGGACGGCAATGTGCTCATTGACCTGGCGGGGGGGATCGGGGCTTTGGCCGTGGGCCACACCCCTGAGACGGTGGTGGCGGCCATCAAGGACCAGGCGGAGCGCCTCGTCCACATGTGCGCCATCGTGGCCAACTACGAGCCCTACGTGGCCCTGGCCGAGGCCTTGAACCGCCTCTTTCCCGGGCCCGGCCCCGCCAAGACCCTTCTCGCCAACGGCGGAGCCGAGGCCGTGGAAAACGCCGTCAAGCTGGCCCGGGCTTACACGGGCAGGGCGGCGGTGATGGTCTTTGAGGGGGCCTACCACGGGCGCACCAACCTCACCATGGCCATGACCTCCAAGTACGCCCTCTTCAAGAAGGGGTTTGGCCCCTTCGCTCCCGAGGTCTACCGCCTGCCCGTGCCCAACCTCTACCGCACCCCGAGGGGCATGACCGAGGAGGAGTACCTGGACTGGTCCCTTTGGAACCTGGAGAACGCCCTCATCGCCCACATTGATGGGAGCGCCCTGGCGGCCATCGTCATTGAGCCGGTTTTGGGTGAGGGGGGCTTCCTCCCCGTTCCCTTCGCATTTTTGCGCAAGCTCCGGGAGATCGCCGACCGCACCGGGGCCCTCCTGGTGGCGGACGAGGTGCAGTCGGGCTCGGGGCGCACGGGAAGGATGTGGGCCATTGAGCATAGCGGGGTGGTGCCGGACCTCCTGGTGTCCGCCAAGAGCCTGGGGGCGGGGATGCCCATCAGCGCCGTGACGGGCAGGGCGGAGGTCATGGACGCCCCCCACGTGGGCGGGGTGGGGAGCACCTACGGGGGGAATCCCCTGGCGGCGGTGGCGGCCCTCGAGGCCCTTAAAATCCTGGAATCCCCCGGCTTCCTGGACCGGGCCAAGGCCATAGAGGCCAAGGTGCGGGAGATCTTTGAGCCCCTGAAGGCCCAGGTCCCGGCCTTGGGGGACGTGCGGGGAATGGGGGCCATGATGGCCCTGGAGTTCGTCAAGGACCCCAAGACCAAGGAGCCCTGGCCCGAGTTCGTCCTGGAGCTGGTGCGGAAGAACGCCGAAAAGGGGGTGATCACCATCCGCGCGGGCCTCTACTCCAACGCCCTCCGCTTCCTCCCCCCCTTGGACATCCCCTTGGACATGCTGGAGGAAGCCTTGCGTGTGGTGCGGGAGAACATCCGGGAGGTGTATGCGGCCCTTGCCTGAACCCCTTCTCTTATCCGAGGACGGGCGCTTCGCCGTGGTGCGCTCCGAGCCCTGGATGGCGGAGGCCCTGGAAGAGATCCAGGAGAAGAGCTTCCCCACCCTCTCCCGGGAGGAGCGCATGACCCGGGAGCACTACCTCTCCCACATGAGGGTCTTCCCGGAAGGGCAGCACGCGGTGGTGGAGCTGGCCACGGGCAGGGTGGTGGCCTGCTCCACGGATTTCCGCACCCGGGTGGACTTCCACCACTACCAGCACCGCTATATAGAGGCGGTGGCGGAGAACTGGCTCACCAACCACGACCCGGAGGGGGACTGGCTTTACGGGGCGGACATCGGCGTTCTGCCGGAGTACCGGGGCCTCGGGCTTTCCAAGCTCCTCTACCAGGTGCGGCAGGACCTGGTGCGCCGCCTGGGGCTCAAGGGTCACGTGGCGGGGAGCATGCCCAAGGGCTACCACCTCTATGCCCAGGAGATGCCCATTGAGGAGTACGTGCACCGGGTGGTCCGGGGGGAGCTCAGCGACCCCGTCCTCACGGTGCAGCTTAAGCGGGGCTATCGGGTCTACGGCATCATCCCCGAGTACCTCAAAGACCCCTCCTGCCTGGACTACGGGGTCTTCGTGGTCTGGCGGAACCCGGAGGTGGGCTGGTGAGGGAGGTGGCGGGCAGGATCTACGTTCCCGATGCCCGGGGGCGGTACCGCCCCTATAGGGCCCTGTGGGTCAGGGAGGGGCGGGTGGCGGGCCTCGAGCCGGGGCGCGGGGAAGGGGAGACCATCCTACCGGGCTTTCACGATGCCCACGTGCACGTCTGGAAGGTGGGCCAGCTCCTCACCGACCTTCTGGACCTCCGGGGCGTGGCGAGCCTCGAGGCCTTGGGGAAGCTCTTGCAGGAGCGGGACCGCCTTCTCCCTCCGGGGGCCTGGCTCCTGGGGCGGGGCTGGAACGAGGCCCATCTCGGGGCCTGGCCCACCCGGGCCTTCCTGGACAGCGTCCTTCCCCACCGCCCCGTGGTCCTGACCCGCACCTGCGCCCACATCCACGTGGCCAACACCAGGGCCCTGGAGGTGGTGGGCATCGGGCCGGACACGCCAAACCCCCCTGGGGGCGAGATCCGCTACCGGGAGGGCCTGCTCCTGGAACGGGCCTTTGGCCTTTTAGAAAAGGCCATGCCCAAGCGCACGGTGGAGGACTACGAGCGCTACGTCCTGGCCGGGGCCAGGCACCTCCTGGCCCAGGGGATCACCTCGGCCCTGGAGCCGGGGGCCGACCCCCTCCTCCTCGCCGCCTACCGCCGCCTGGACCAGGAGGGGCGCCTTCCCCTGAGGGTCAGCGTCTTGGCCGTGGTGCGCCCCGACGGGGAGGAGGCCACCTACCCCCTGCCCGAGCCTTATCGCTCGGAGCGCCTGGTCATCGCCGGGGTCAAGTTCTTCGCCGACGGAGGGCTCTCTGGAGCTTCGGCGGCCGTGAGCCGGCCCTACCGCGAGGTGGGGGGGAGGGGGGTCTTGCGCCTTAGGGCGGAGGAGCTCTTGGAGCTGGCCCTGCCCGCCCACGAGAAGGGCTTTTTCATCGCCACCCACGCCATCGGGGATGTGGCCATCCTCGAGGTCCTCAAGGCCTACCGCCGCCTCTACCAGGCCAAGCCCCTGCCCCTTCGCCACCGCCTGGAGCACTTCGGCCTGCCCAGCCCCAAGGCCTTGGCCCTGGCCCGGGCCCTGGGGGTCTGGGTGGTGCCCCAGCCCATCTTTTTGCAGGAGCTTCGGGAAAACTTCCTCCGCTACCTTCCCCCGGAGTTTCTGCCCTGGTGCTACCAGTTCGCCCGCATGGAGCGGGCGGGGCTTGCCCTGGCCTTCTCCTCCGATGCCCCGGTGGTGCGGGAGGTGAACCCCCTCAAAGGGGCCCTGGCCGCAGGCCGTCCCCTGATGGGAAGCGGGGTCCCTGTGGAGCGGGCCCTCTTCTACTACACTCGGCCTGAGGCGAGCGGCCTGCCCCCCGCTCGGCTATGGCCGGGGCATGCGGTGGACCTGGTAGCCTTTGACCGGGATCCTTTCCGTCACCCGGAAGAAGCCCGGGTGGTGCGCGTGGAGGTGGACGGTGTGGCGGTCTTTGCGGCTTGACCTGACGGGAAAAAAGGCCTACTGGCACGAGGTGCCCCCGGAGGAGGTGGCCTTTGGGGGAAGGTACCGCACGGGGAAGATCCTCCTGGAGCGGGAGGCCTACCGCTTTGACCCCCTCTCCCCGGAGAACCCCCTGGTCTTCGCCGTGGGGCCCTTGGCGGGCACGGGGTTTTCCAACGCCAACCGCACCAGCGTGGGCACCCGTAGCCCCCTGACCCTGGGCATCAAGGAGGCGAACGGCGGGGGCACCTTCGGCTACGCCCTGGGGCAGATGAAGCTGGCCTGGCTGGTCCTCGAGGGCCAGAGCCAGGACTGGGTGGTCCTCCGCCTCACCAAGGCGGGGGAGGTCTTCTTTGACCCCGCCCAGGACCTCCTGGGCCTTGGCAACTTCGCCGCCGCCAAAAAGCTCTTCGCCGCCTACGGGGAGAGGATCGCCTTCGCCCTCCTGGGCCCCGTGGGGGAGCAGCTGGGCCTCCTTTCCGGCATCGCCTTTTCCGATGTAGACGGGCGGCCCTCCCGCCTGGCGGCCCGGGGGGGCGTGGGGGCGGTCATGGGCCTGAAGCGGGTCAAGGCCATCGTGGTGGAGGTGCCGGGGAAGGCGGAGGTCCACGACAAGCCCAAGGTCCTGGAGGGCGTCCGCCGCTACGCCCGCCTCCTCCGGCAGGACCCCCTGGTCATGCAGTTCTACAACGCCATCGGCACCATGGGCATGGCGGACTTCCAAAACGCCTTCGGGGGCCTGCCCGTGCGCAACTTCCGCGAGGGGCGGCTCGCTCCCCCGGAGGCTTTCCGCATGGGGGGGCAGTACATCGCCCCCCTGAACAAAAAGCGGGGCGGGAAGCACACCCACGCCTGCATGCCGGGGTGCGTGATCCAGTGCTCCAACGTGATCGTGGACGAGAGGGGGGAGGAGGTGGTCTCCCCCCTGGAGTACGAGACCATCGGCCTCCTGGGCACCAACTGCGGCCTCGCCGACCCCGACCAGCTCGCCCGCCTCAACCGCCTGGCCAACGATCTGGGCATAGACACCATTGAGACCGGGGCCAGCCTGGCCCTCTTCATGGAGAAGGGCCTGGCGGACTGGGGGGACTACGCCTTCATGGAGGCCAAGCTCAAAGCCCTTTACGGGGCGAGTGAGGAGGCCCGCTTCCTGGCCCAGGGCACGGCCCGGGTGGGGGAGGCCCTGGGGGTGAGGCGCATCCCCGTGATCAAGCGCCAGGCCATCTCCGCCTACGATCCCCGGGTGGTGGAGGCCACGGGGATCACCATGATGGTCACCGCCCAGGGGGCGGACCACACCGCCGGGAACGCCCCCAGGCTGGAAACCCGGGCCATGGGGGTGGAGGAGATCCTCGAGGCCAGCTACACCGCGCAAGTGAACGCCGCCGCCAACGACGCCCTGGGGCTTTGCGTCTTCGGGGGGAGCGTCACCAACAAGGAGGTGGCCTTCGTGGCCGAGGCGGTGAACGCCGCCCTTGGTACCCGCTTCACCCCGGAGTTCTGGCGGGAGGTGGGGGAGGGGGTCCTAAAGCTGGAGCACCGCTTCAACCACCTGGCGGGCTTCACCCACGAGGAGGACCGCCTCCCCGAGTTCTTCTACCAGGAGCCGGTCCCCCCCAAGGGGTACACCGCCCGCTTCACCCCTGAGGACCTGAAGCCCCTCTACGAGAGGCTCCACCAGGGGTCGTAAAGCTCAGGTTTGGCCGCCTCCTTGGGGAGGCTTTCCCCCTCCAGGAAGCGCAGGGCGTAGAGGCGGGCCATCTCCCCGTAGGCCTCCCTCATGGCCATGAGGGCGTGGACGCTCACGGCGTCGGCGAGGCGCCTCAGGGCCTCCTTGGCGTGCCAGGGGCCCTCCTCCTCCAGGCGTTTCAGGGCCCCCTCGGCTGCCTTCAGGGCCACGGGGGTTTCCTTGAGCATCTCCAGGAGGGGCTCGTGGGCCCGCTTCTTGGCCATGGCCTCCAGCATGTCCAGGGCCTGGATGTTGGCGGGGCCTTCCCAGATGGGGGTGATCAGGGCCTCCCGGTGCCAGCGGGCCACCCCGTACTCCTCCAGGAAGCCCAGCCCCCCGAAGAGCTCCATGGCGAGCCCGGTGATTTGGGCGGCGTGCTCGGCGGTGCGGCCCTTGGCCAGGTGGGAGAGGAGGCGGGCCAGGTGGTAGCCCGGGGAGTAGGGGGGCCTTTCCTCCCAGACCCGGTCAAACTGGGCCACGGCCAAAAAGGCCAGGGCGGTGCCCGCCACCTGCCTCAGGCGCATCTCCAAAAGGTCGTGCTGGATGAGGTCGTGCTCCAGGAGCCTCTTGCCGAAGGCCGTGCGGCGGCGCACCCGGAAGAGGGCCTCGAGGTGGGCCTTCTTGGCGAGGCCCATGGCGGCCACGGCGTTGGCCAGGCGGGAGACCGTGAGGTTTTCCAGGGTGTAGTAGATCCCCTCCTCCAGGCGGCCGATGGGGTAGGCCAGGCTACCCTGAAGCTCCACCTCCCCCGAGGGCACGGCCCGGGTGGCCAGCTTCTCCTTGAAGCGGCGCACGGTGAAGTTGAGCCTCCCCTCCACCTCCCGGGGAAGGAGGAAGAGGCCAAGCCCCTTGGCCCCATCCGGGGCCCCTTCCGGCCTGGCGGTGACGATGGCCCAGTCGGCGAGGCCCGCCCCGGAGGCGAAGTACTTGTCCCCCCCGTAGAGGCGGAAGGCCCCGCCCTCCCGCCTGGCCAGGGTGCGGTTCGCCCCCAGGTCGCTTCCTCCCTGGATCTCCGTCATCCAGGTGGCCCCAAAGGCCTTGCCGTAGAGGAGGTCCCGCTTCACCCCTTCCCACTCGGGGGCGTACTTGTGGAGGGCGTAGGCCACCTGGTGGGTGATGGTGAGGATGCAGTAAAGCCCCCCGTCCGCCAGGAGGTAGCCCATGGCGTAGTGGAGGGGCCAGCCCCGGCCCTCGTAGGCGGGGCGGACCATGGGCCTCAGCTTCTCCAAAAGTTCCCTCTGGGCCGGGGAGATCCAGGCCCGGTCTATGCGGTTCCCGTCCAGGTCGTGCATCTGCAGGCGGGGCGGGGAGAGGGTGTCTATGTGGTGGGCCACCTCCAGGACCTCCTCCCCCACCAGCCTGCCAAAGGCCGAGAGCTCCTCCTGGGGCAGGCCCGGAGCAAAAGTGTCCAAGACCGCTTTCAAGTCCGGGTCTAGGCTGTAGTGGTCCTGGCCCAGGCTGTAGAGGATCGCCGCCATCCTGGCCTCCTTTCTGCCCGCAAGCTACCCTTTTCACCCTTTTGCCGTCAAGGGCGTTTCCCAGGCCAGGCGGTAGAGTAAGGGGGTGCTGGAGGGGTTCTACCTGCGCTTCGGGGAGGGCATCTCCGAGGCGGGCAACCGGGAGGCCCTGGCCCTGGCCCAGGCCCTTTTAGCAAATCCCCCCAGTGGCCTCCTGGACGCGGTGCCCGCCTACGGCACCCTCTACCTGGAGTACGACCCCAGGCGGCTTCCCCGGAGGAAGCTTCTTCGCCGCCTCCAAGCCTTGCCCCTTGGGGAGGTGGAGGAGGGGAGGGTGGTGGAAATCCCCGTGCGCTACGACGGGGAGGACCTTCCGGAGGTGGCCTTGCGCACGGGCCTCTCCCTGGAGGCGGTGAAGGCCCTCCACCAGAAGCCCCTCTACCGGGTCTACGCCCTGGGCTTCACCCCGGGGTTTCCCTTCATGGCCCCGGTGGCGGAGGCCCTGCGCCTTCCCCGAAGGCCCCACCCCAGGCCCAAGGTGCCCGCCCACAGCGTGGCGGTGGCGGGGGCGCAGACGGGCATCTACCCCCTGCCCTCCCCGGGGGGGTGGAACCTCTTGGGGACCGCCCTCCTCGCCGTCTACGACCCCCACCGCGCTGAACCCTTCCTCCTCCGCCCCGGGGACCGGGTCCGCTTCCGGGAGGCCGAGGGGCCCACGCCAGAGGAGCCCTCTCCCTTGGAGCTCCTCCCCCAAAAGCCCAGGCTTCCCGCCATCAGGGTGGAGGAGCCCGGGCTTTTGGACCTGGTGGTGGATGAGGGGAGGTTTTTGGCGGGGCGGTTTGGCCTGGCCCGCTCGGGGCCTCTAGACCCCTACTCGGCCCGGGTGGCCAACCGCCTGGTGGGGAACCCTCCCCATGCCCCCCTTCTGGAGGTGAGCCTAAAAGGCCCCGTCCTCACTGCCCTGAGGCCTCTGGTGGCGGCCTTCGCGGGGTTTGGGCTTCGGGTGGAGGTGGAGGGGGAGGAGATGCCTCCGGGGCGGAGCTTTTTCTGGCCCCAGGGCAAGGCGCTCCGCTTCCTTCCCAAGGGCCAGGGGGTGCGGGGGTACCTGGCGGTGGCGGGGGGCCTTCAGGCCACCCCCTTCCTGGGCTCCGTCTCCCCGGACCTCCGGGGGCGGATTGGAAGGCCCCTCGGGGCGGGGGATGTTTTGGGCCTCCAGGAGGAGCGCCCCGTCCGCCCGGGCCTGGCCTTTCCCCTAAGGCCCCTCCCCCAGGTCCTCACCCTCCGCCTCCTCCCCGGGCCCCAGTTCTCCCCAGAGGCCTTCCAGGCCCTTCTCCGGGGGGCCTTCCGGGTGGCGCGGGCGGACAGGATGGGCCTGGAGCTGGAAGGCCCCGGGGTCCCTGGGGGAGAGGGGCTTTCCGAGCCCACCCCTCTGGGCGGGGTCCAGGTGCCCCCCTCGGGAAGGCCTTTGGTCCTGCTAGCGGACAAGGGAAGCCTGGGGGGCTACGCGAAGCCCGCCATCGTGGACCCCCGGGACCTCTGGCTTTTAGGCCAGGCCTGGCCGGGGGCCTGGGTACGCTTTAGGGCTCCCTAAGGGCCTTCAGGGCCTCCTCCAGGCTCTGGGCGGGAAGGCGGCAGGCTCCTTGGCGGCAGGGGTAGAGGAGGCCAGGCTCCCTTCCCTCCAGGGCGGGCAGGGCCCCCGCCGGCCCCAGGACCAGCTGGGTGAGGGGCAGGTGGAGGGCTTGGACCTCCCGGAGAAAGGGGGAGGGGAGGGGGACGGCCAGCTCGCTCCCTTCTCTCAGGAGGCGGTGCACCAGGAGGAAGCCGGGAAAGGCCTGGGGGTGGCGGGCCAGGAAGTGGGCCTGGCGTTCCAGGAGGGCCTCCGCCCTCTCGTGGTGGGTGGGGCCGAAGAGGCTTCCCAGGCGCCAGAAGGCCTCGGCCAGGGCGCTTTCCCCCGAGGGCAGGGCCCCCTCCTCCAGCGCCTTGGCGGGGAGGGGAAGCCCCCCTTCTGGGGTTTGCGCCAGCTCCCACCCCGCCTCCGCCAGGCGCTGGGCCTGTTCCAGGTACGGCCATTCCCCGGTGGCGGTGTAGAGCTCCAGCAGGGCCAGGGCGGCGAAGCTCTGGTCGGCCAGGTAGGCCTCCTCCCCCAGGGCCCCTTCCCGCCAGGTGTGGCGCAAAACCCCCTTCTTGGTCATGCGGAGGAGGAGGAAGTGGGCCCCCTTGCGGGCGGCCTCCAGATAGCGGGCCTCTCCAAGGAGCCTCCCCGCCTCCGCCAGGGCCCGCACCGCCAGGGCTGACCAGTCGGAAAGGACCTTGTCGTCCAGGGCCGGGGGGATGCGCTTGCGCCTGGCGGAAAGAAGCCTCTGCCGCACCCGTTCCCGCCAGGGGGCGAACCCTTCCCCCAGTTCCCGCTTCAGCGCCTCCTCCCCCCAGGCGGTGAGGACCGAGCGGCCCAGGAGGTCCTCCCCCAGGGCGAAGTAGCGGCGGGCCAGGGGGAAGTCCTCCCCCAGGGCCTCTTTGAGCTCCTCCTCCGTCCAGGTGTAGTAGCGCCCCTCCTCCCCCTCGCTTTCCGCGTCCAGGGCGGTGAAGAACCCCCCTTCCTTGTGCTGCATGGAAAGGAGCCAGTCCAGGGTTTCCCGGGCCACCCGCAGGAAGAGGGGGTCTTTCAGGACCCGGTGGGCCCCCAGGTAGACCCGGGCGAGAAGGGCGTTGTCGTAGAGCATCTTCTCAAAGTGGGGTACCCGCCAGTAGCGGTCCACGGCGTAGCGGTGGAACCCCCCGCCCACCTGGTCGTAGACCCCGCCCAGGGCCATGGCGGTGAGGGTTTTCCGGAGCATGGCCCTGGGAGCCTCCTCCCCCCGCCAGGCCCGGGCCAGGAGGTAGAGGAGGAGGGGCCCCTGGGGGAACTTGGGGGCGGGGAGGAAGCCCCCCCATTCCGGGTCAAAGGAGCGGGAGAGGGCGTTTAGGGCCCGTTCCTCCACGTCCTGGGGGATGGGGCTTGGAGGGGGGCTAAGGCTTCGCCAGAGGGCCTTGGCGAGCCTCTCCGCCTCCTCCTCTAGGGCCGCTCGCTCCTCCCGCCAGGCCCTTTCCACGGCCAGGAGGACCCGCTTGAACCCGGGGAGGTTTCCCCGGTCCTCCTTGGGGAAGTAGGTGCCCCCGAAGAAGGGCTTGCCCTCCGGGGTGAGGAAGAGGCTCATGGGCCAGCCTCCCTGGCCGGTGAGGCTCACGAGGGCCCGCATGTAGGCGGCGTCCACATCGGGGCGCTCCTCCCGGTCCACCTTGACGGGCACGAAGTGGGCGTTGAGGAGGGCGGCCACCTCGGGGTCTTGGAAGGACTCCCGGTGCATCACGTGGCACCAGTGGCAGCTGAAGTAGCCCACGGAGAGGAAGATGAGCTTGTCCTCCCCCTTAGCCCTGGCAAAGGCCTCCTCCCCAAAGGGGTGCCAGTCCACGGGGTCTTCCGCGTGGGCCAGGAGGTAGGGGCTCTTGGCGTCCTTGAGGCGGTTCACCCCCTAAGCCTACGCCACCGCCCGCTGGGCTTTTGTGAAGGCGGTCGGGCCAGGGTATAAAGGAGGGGTGGAGGGGTTTTCCCATCTGGACGAGGCTCTAAGGGCCTGGCTCCTAGAGGACCTGGGGCATGGGGACCTCACCTCCTCCCTCCTGGTCCCGGAAGCCCTCGAGGGGGAGGCGGTCATCCTGGCCAAGGAGGAGGGGGTGGTGGCGGGCCTCCCCGTGGCGGGCCGGGTCTTCGCCCTGCTGGACCCAAGGGTGGCCCTCACTCCCCTGGTGGCCGAGGGGGCCTTGGTGGCGAGGGGGCAGGAGGTGGCTCGGGTGGCGGGGCCCCTGCGGGGCATCCTGGCCGGGGAGAGGCTGGCCCTGAACCTGCTTCAGCGGCTTTCCGGCATCGCCACCCTGACCCGGGCCTACGTGGAGGTCCTCCGGGGCACCAAGGCCCAGGTCCTGGACACCCGCAAGACCACCCCCGGCCTCCGGGCTTTGGAGAAGTACGCCGTGCGGGTGGGCGGGGGGAGGAACCACCGCTTCGGCCTCTTTGACGGGATTCTCATCAAAGAGAACCACATCCGGGCGGCGGGGGGGGTCAAGGAGGCGGTGCAAAGGGCCAGGGCAGGGGCCCCCCACTACCTCAGGGTGGAGGTGGAGGTGACGAGCCTCAGCGAGCTGGAGGAGGCCCTGGAGGCGGGGGCGGACCTCGTCCTCCTGGACAACTTTTCCTTGGAGGATATCCGCGAGGCGGTGCGCCGGGTAGGGGGGAGGGTGCCCCTCGAGGCCAGCGGCAACATGACCCTGGAAAGGGCCAGGCAGGTGGCGGAGGCCGGGGTGGACTACGTGAGCGTGGGGGCCCTCACCCACTCCGCCAGGGCCCTGGACCTCTCCCTCCTGGTGATCAAGCCATGATGGCATGATGTGCTACCATGGTGGCATGGTGCGGACCCAGGTCCAACTTCCGGAGGAGCAGGTTTCCCGGCTGAAGGCCAAGGCCCTGGAGGAGGGCACCTCCCTGGCGGAGCTGGTGCGCCGGGCGGTGGAGCGCTACCTGGCGGAGGAGGAGAACGGCGGCTACCAGGAGCGGGCCCGAAGAGCCCTTCTGGCGGTGGGGCGCTTCGCCTCCGGGGCACAGGACGTGAGCGAGGCCCACGACCGCCACCTGGACGAGGCCTTCCGTGGTCTTCGTTGACACCTCGGCCCTCTACGCCCTTTTGGACCGGGATGACGCCCATCACCAGGAGGCGGCCTATACCTTTGCCCACCTCCTTAGGCGAAGGGTTCGCCTCCACACCCACGCCTACGTGGTGGTGGAAAGCCTGGCCCTGGTCCAAGGGCGGCTGGGGATGGAGGCGGCCAGGGTCCTGGTCCACGACCTCCTGGGGGTGGTGCGGGTGGCCCCGGTGGGCGAGGGCCTGCACCAGGCGGCCCTCACCGCCACCCTGGCCTCGGGGCGGCGGGACGTGAGCCTGGTGGACTGGACCAGCTTCCTCTACATGCGGCAAAGGGAGATACAAATGGCCTTCGCCTACGACAACCACTTTTGGGAGCAAGGCTTCAAGCCTGTCCAAGCGGAAGACCATGGATAAGGAAACCCTGACCCAAGCGGTACTGGAACTGAAGCGGGAGCGGAAGGCGGTCATCCTGGCCCACTCCTACCAGCTCCCCGAGGTGCAGGAGGTGGCGGACTTCGTGGGGGACTCCCTGGGCTTAGCCCGGGAGGCCCAGCGCGCCCGGGCTGAGGTCATCGTTTTCGCCGGGGTCCACTTCATGGCCGAGACCGCGGCCATCCTGAACCCGGAGAAGACCGTGCTCCTCCCCGACCTCGAGGCGGGCTGCTCCCTGGCCGACAGCATCCGCCCCGAGGACATCCTGGAGTGGAAAAGGGCCCACCCCGAGGGGATCGTGGTGGCCTACGTGAACACCAAGGCCGAGGTCAAGGCGCTGGCCGACGTGTGCGTCACCTCTGCCAACGCCGTGGAGGTGGTCTTTGGCCTCCCCCCAGATCGGCCCATCTACTTTGTCCCCGACATGTTCCTGGGGGCCCATGTGGCCCGGGTCACCGGGCGGAGGCTGGACCTCTTCCCCGGGGAGTGCCACGTGCATGCGGGGATCCGGGAGGAGCACCTGAAGGCCCTGCTGGAGGCCCATCCTGAGGCGGAGTTCCTCATCCACCCCGAGTGCGGCTGCGGCTCGGGCTGCCTCTACCTGAAGCCCGATGCCAGGATGCTCTCCACCGAGGGGATGGTGCGCCACGCCAAGGCCTCGGAAAAGGAGGCCTTCGTGGTGGCCACCGAGGTGGGCATCCTCCACCGCCTCAGGAAGGAGGCCCCGGGAAAGGCCTTCTTTCCGGTGAAGCCGGATGCGGTCTGCGAGTACATGAAGCGGATCACCCTGGAAAAGGTCTACGCCTCCCTCCGTGACCTGAAGCACGTGGTCCGGGTGCCTGAGGAGGTGGCGGAGAAGGCCAGGCGGGCCCTTCTTGGCATGGTGGCCGTGGGCTAATGGAGACCCTGGAGACCGATCTCTTGGTTCTGGGGGCAGGGGTGGCCGGGGTCTACGGGGCCCTGGCGGCGGAGGCGGAAGGGGCCAGGGTCCTCCTCCTCAGCAAGGACCCCCTGCCCTCGGGCTCCACCCCCTGGGCCCAGGGCGGGGTGGCCTTTCCCCTGGACGAGGCCGACCTCGAGGCCCACCTCCTGGACACCCTCCGGGCCGGGCGGGGCCTGGTGGAGGAAGGGGTGGCCCGCTCCATCCTGGAGGAGGCCCCCCGCCACCTGGAGCGCCTCCTCGCCCTTGGCCTTCCCTTCCACCCCGAGCCCACCCGGGAAGGGGGGCATAGCCGCCCCCGGGTCCGCCACCTGGGGGGAGATAGATCTGGCCTCCTCCTCCTGAAAGGCCTCCTCGCCCGCCTGCAAAGCCCGCTCCTGGAGGGCTACCAGGCGGTGAGCCTCCTCCTTTCGGGGGAACGGGTGGCGGGGGCCTGGGTCCTCTCCCCCAGGGGTCCCCTCCTGGTGCGGGCCGGGGCGGTCCTGCTGGCCACGGGGGGCTTGGGGCGCCTCTTCCCCGTGACCACCAACCCCAAGGGGGCCACGGGGGACGGGATGGCCCTGGCCTTTCGGGCGGGGGCCATTCTGAGGGACCTGGAGTTCGTCCAGTTCCACCCCACGGCCCTGCCCGATGGTTCCCTCATCAGCGAGGCCTGCCGGGGGGAGGGGGCCATCCTCCTCAACGCCCATGGGGAGAGGTTCATGCCCCGCTACGACCCCCTGGGGGAGCTCGCTCCCCGGGACGTGGTGGCCCGGGCGGTCCACCGGGAAAGGGAGAGGACGGGCGGGGCCTTCCTGGACCTGAGGCCCATTCCCCACCTGGGGGAGCGCTTCCCCACGGTGGTGGCCTCCGCCCGGGCCCTGGGCCTGGACCCCTTCCATGAACTCCTCCCCGTGGCCCCCGCCGCCCACTACGCCATGGGCGGGGTCAGGACGGACCTTTTGGGCTTCACCGGGGTGCCGGGGCTTTACGCCGCCGGGGAGGTGGCCTCCACCGGCTTCCACGGGGCCAACCGCCTGGCCTCCAACAGCCTCCTCGAGGGCCTGGTCATGGGGGAGCGGGCCGCTCTTGCCGCCCTAGGGGACCTGGCCTTTCCCAAAGGGTGGGAGCCCCTTCCCGCCCTCAGCCTGGACCCAGGGCTTCTTCCCGAGCTACGGGAGGCCCTGGGCCGGGAGGCGGGAGTGGTGCGGCGGGAGGAGGGCCTGAAGGAGGCCTTAGCCCTGGCCGAAGGCCTGCCCCTCCGGGAGCGCCCGGCCCAAGAAGTGGGGCGGGAGGAGGTGGAGGCGGGAAGCCTCCTCCTTCTCGCCCGCCTTCTCCTCCGCATGGCCCTCCTCCGGCGGGAAAGCCGGGGAGCCCACTTCCGGGAGGACTTTCCCGGGGAAGGGGAGGAGGCCTACCACCTCGAGGCCCAGGGCCAGGAGGTGCGCCGGGTGCCCCTTCCGGGCTAAAGCCCCTCCACCACCATGGCGATCCCCTGGCCCACCCCGATGCACATGGTGGCGAGGCCCCACTGCACCCCCCGCCTCCGCATCTCGTGGACCAAGGTGGTGAGGATCCGGGCCCCCGAGGCCCCCAGGGGGTGGCCCAGGGCGATGGCCCCGCCGTTGGGGTTGAGCCGATCGTCCTCCGGGTCCAGGCCCCATTCCCTTAAGACCGCCAGGCTCTGAGCGGCGAAGGCCTCGTTGAGCTCAATGAGGCCGATGTCCTTGAGGCTTAGACCTGCCCTTGCTAAGGCCTTCTTCGTGGCGGGCACCGGGCCGATGCCCATGATCCGGGGGGGCACCCCGGCCACGGCCAGGGCCTTGATGCGGGCCAGGGGCCTGAGGCCGTGGGCCTGGGCGTAGGCGTCCGAGACCAGGAGCACCGCCGCCGCCCCGTCGTTCAAGGGGCTACTGTTCCCTGCGGTCACCGTTCCCCCTTCCCGGAAAACGGGCCTTAAGGCGGCGAGCCTCTCCAAGGAGGTGTCCCGCCTGGGCCCCTCGTCCACCTCCACCAGGGCCTCCTCCTTCCCCCTCTTCACAGGCACGGGGACCACCTCCTCCAAAAAGCGTCCCTCGTCCCAGGCCCGCACCGCCTTCTGGTGGGAGAGGAGGGCGAAGCGGTCCTGCTCTTCCCGGGCGATCCCGTACATCTCCGCCAGGTTCTCCGCCGTCTCCCCCATGCTCTCCGTGCCGTAGAGGGCCTGCATCCTGGGGTTGACGAAGCGCCAGCCTAAGGTGGTGTCGTACATGACCAGGTTCCCCGTGGGGAAGCCCTTCTCCGGCTTGGGGAGGGCGTAGGGGGCGCGGGACATGGACTCCACCCCGCTTCCCACGTAGACCTGCCCCTCCCCGGCCCAGATGGCCCGGGCCGCCTGGGCCACGGCCTCCAGCCCCGAGCCGCAGAGGCGGTTCACCGTGCACCCCGCCACCTCCACGGGAAAGCCGGAGAGGAGGAGGGCCATGCGGGCCACGTTGCGGTTGTCCTCCCCCGCCTGGTTGGCGCAGCCGGCGTAGACGTCCTCCACCTCCTCCTTGGGGACCCCGGAGCGCGCCATGAGGGCAGAAAGGACGTGGGCCAGGAGGTCGTCGGGGCGCACGGAGGAGAGGGCCCCGCCGTGCTTGCCGATGGGGGTCCTAACCGCTTCCACAATCCAGGCTTCGGGCATACCGCCTCCTAACCGGTCGGTCGGTACCAGCCTAGGGGCTTGGGGCCCCGCCGTCAAGGCCCTAGCCCAAAAGGAGGTCCCGGGCCCGCAGGGCCAGGTGCACCCGGGCCAGCACCTCGGGGCGGGAGAGGGGGCCGAGGAGCCGCTCCATGCGCCTCAGGCGGTAGCGCAGGGTGTTGGGGTGGATGTGGAGCCTCTGGGCCGCCTCCTCCAGGCTTTGCGACTCCAGGTAGGCCTCCAGGGTCTTGAGGAGCTTTGGGGGAAGGGGGAGGTAGCGCTCCACCAGGGCCTTTAGGTCCTCGGGGGACTGTTGCAGGAGGACGAAGGCCACGGGGTCAAGCCCGGTGAAGGAGAGGGCCTCCCCGGGTCTGGCGGCCTTCAAGGCGATGAGGGCCTCCCGGTAGGCCTCGGCCACCTCCCCCCCGGCGTGGACCGCCGAGTAGCCCAGGCGGCTTCCCGGGGGGAGGGCGGCGAGGAGGGTTCCCGCCTCCTTTTTGGGGCTGTGCACCTGCCACATGGCCAGGAGCCGGTTCCCCCGCACCCCCAGGAGGTAGGGCACCCCTAAGCGGTCCAGGTAGGCCCCAGAGCGCCGCCGTAGCTCCAAGGTGGCCTCCCGCCTCCTTTCCTCCGCCAGGCGGTGCCGCCCCGGGACGGAGGGGGGCTCCACCAGGGCCAGGACCCACTCCACCCCCTCGGTGAAGCCGAAGGCGAAAAGCCTCTCGGGCTCCGCCTCCCCCAGGACCAGGGCCAAAAGGAGGGCTTCCCCCAGGGACTCCTCCTGCATCCTTTCCAAGCTCTTCTCCAAAGCCCGCACCCGCAGGAGGCGGGCCGCCACCTCCAAAAGCCCCCGCGATGTCCGCAAAACCCCCTCCTCCCCGTAGGCCACCAAAACCCCCTCCCCCGCCTCCAGGGCCAGGTAGCCCTTCCCCTCCCCGGGGGCCTTGGGGTGTTCCGGGGGCACGGGCCCGGCGAAGCCCAGGACCTCCCCCCAGGGGGCCACCCGGGCCAGGGAGAGGCCCGTGGCCTGGTGGAGAACCTCCAAGAGGGGCCTTTCCGGGAGCTTGAGGAGGAGGTCCAAAAGCCCCGCCAGGGCCATCCCCGGCCCCAGGGCGAAGAGCCTTAAGGAGATGGCCCTTTCCAGCTCCTCCCGCTTAAGCCAGGGGGGGTAGAGGGCCAGGCCCAGGCCCTCCCGCTCGGCGAAGCTCTGCACCTCGAGGTCGGGCTCGGGGAGGAGGAGGCCCGAGGCGGCGCGGTGGCGGAAGAGGCTCCCTTCCGGGCGGAACAGCAGCAGGGCCCCCTCTTGGGCGAGGAGGGGCCTGGGCTCGGGGAGGAGGTAGAAGACGGGCCTGTCCGAGGGGACCAGGACGGTGAGGCCCAGGTCCTGCATGAGGGCAGAGAAGCCTATGGCGTTTTCACCAAAGTTAGCCAGGGTCATGGTGCAAAAGCACCATACCACACCCTGGCTTCTCCGGGAGATCTCTGATTTTTGTTGTTGAGACCAAAATGTAGCGGAACATTGTCTAATAGCATGATTGCCCTTCCCCCAGGCCCGCCCCATCCTGGGAGGTGAAAGGAGCCCCATGTTCCGCGGGTCCATACCACCCCTCATCACCCCTTTTCGGCGGGGCCAGATTGACGAGGCGGCTCTGAGGCGGCTTGTGGACCGAGCCATCCAGGGGGGCTCCCACGGGATCAGCGTGGGGGGCACCACCGGGGAGCCCGGCACCCAGACCCTGGAGGAGAGGAAGCGGGTCATAAGCATCGCCGTGGAGGAGGCGGCGGGCCGGGTCCCGGTCCTGGCGGGCACGGGGTCCTTGCGGTTAGAGGAAACCCTGGAGCTCACCCGCTACGCCCAGGAGGTGGGGGCAACGGGAGCCATGGTCATCGTCCCCTACTACGTGAAGCCCAACCAGGAGGGCCTCTACCGCTACTTCGCCGAGGTGGCCCGGGCGGTCCCCGATTTTCCCCTCATCCTCTACAACATCCCGGGCCGGAGCGGGGTGGAGATCGCCCCCAGGACCGTGGCCCGCCTCAGGCGGGACTTCCCCAACATCCTGGGCCTCAAGCACTCCTCCAAGGACCTGGAGTACCTCTCCCACCTCCTAGAGGAGGCGGGGCGGGACTTCCTGGTCTTCTGCGGCCTGGAGAGCCTCACCCTGCCCATGATGAGCTTGGGGGCCGTGGGCACCATCGCCGCCACCGCCAACTGGCTTCCTAAGGAGGTGGCCCTCCTCTGCGAGAAAGCCCTTGCCGGGGACTACCAGGGAGCCAGGGAGATGCACTTCTACCTCCTCGAGGCCAACGAGGCCATCTTCTGGGACACGAACCCCATCCCCTTGAAGACCGTCCTCTCCTGGATGGGCCTCTGCGAGAAGGAGTGGCGCCTGCCCCTCGCCCCCACCACCCCCGAGGTGGAGGAGCGGCTCAGGCGCATGGCGGAGCGCTACGGCCTTTTGGGGGGTGGAGCGTGAAGCTAGCCCGCTTCCTCCACAAGGGCCGGGTCCACCAGGGGGTCTTTCGGGAGGGCCTCCTCCTGGACGAGGCGGGGGAGGCCCATTCCCCCGAGGAGGTCACCTGGCTCCTCCCCTTTACCCCGGGGAAGGTCCTGGGCGTGGCCCTGAACTACGCCGACCACGCCGAGGAGCTGGGCCTGGGGCGCCCCGAGGAGCCCGCCCTCTTCTGGAAGCCTAATACCAGCCTCCTCCCCCACCAGGGCACCGTCCTCTACCCCAAGGGGGCGGAGTTCGTCCACTACGAGGTGGAGCTCGCCGTGGTGGTGGGCCGCCCCATGAAGCGGGTGAGGGCGAGGGACGCCCTGGACTACGTCCTCGGCTACACCATCGCCAACGACCTGGTGGCCCGGGACTTCGTCCAGAACACCTTCCGCCCCCCCATAAGGGCCAAGGGCCGGGACACCTTCCTCCCCTTGGGGCCCTTTTTGGTGGTGGGGGAGGTGGAAGACCCCCAGAACCTGTGGCTAAGGGCCTACGTGAACGGGGAGCTTAGGCAGGAGGGGCACACCTCGAGGATGCTCTATAGCGTGGCCGAGCTCCTCGCCTTCATCTCCGAGTTCATGACCCTGGAGCCCTATGACGTCCTCCTCACCGGCACCCCCAAGGGGGTGAGCCGGGTGCGGCCGGGGGACGTGATGCGCCTGGAGATAGAGGGCCTGGGGGCCCTGGAGAACCCCATAGAGGAGGAGGCATGAGGTACCAGGACCAGGTGGCAGGCATCCCTTGGGAGAGGATTGAGGAGGTGCGGAAGCGGCTTGGGGAAAGGCCCGCCCTCCACTTCATCGCCGGGGAGTTCGTGCCCTCGGAAAACGGGGAGACCTTTCCCTCCCTGGACCCCGCCACGAACGAGGTCCTGGGGGAGGCGGCGAGGGGGGGGAGGGTAGAGGTGGACCGGGCGGCCAAGGCGGCCCTCGAGGCCTTCCAGAAGTGGAGCCGCACCCGGGCCAGGGAAAGAAAGCGCTACCTCCTGAAGATCGCCGAGCTCATAGAGAAGCACGCCGACGAACTCGCGGTCACGGAGTGCCTGGATGCGGGGCAGGTTCTGAGGATCGTCCGCGCCCAGGTGGCCCGGGCGGCGGAGAACTTCGCCTTCTACGCCGAGTACGCCGAGCACGCCATGGAGGACCGCACCTACCCTGTGGACCGGGACTGGCTCTACTACGCCCTCCGGGTCCCCGCGGGCCCCGTGGGCATCATCACCCCCTGGAACGCCCCCCTCATGCTCTCCACCTGGCGCATCGCCCCGGCTTTGGCCTTCGGGGACACCGTGGTCCTGAAGCCCGCCGAGTGGAGCCCCTTCACCGCCACGAAGCTTGCCGAGATCCTCCAGGAGGCGGACCTGCCCCCCGGGGTCTTCAACCTGGTCCAGGGCTATGGCGAGGAGGCGGGGGCCGCTTTGGTGGCCCACCCCCTGGTTCCCCTCATCACCCTCACCGGGGAGACGGAGACGGGGAGGATCGTCATGAAAAACGCCGCCCAGCACCTCAAGCGGCTTTCCCTGGAACTTGGCGGCAAAAGCCCCGCCCTGGTCTTCGCCGATGCCGATCTGGAAAGGGCATTGGACGCCGTGGTATTCCAGATCTACTCCTTCAACGGGGAGCGGTGCACGGCGAGCTCCCGGCTTCTGGTGGAGGAGCGCATCTTTGAGGCCTTCGTGGCCCGGGTGGCGGAAAGGGCGGGGAGGATCCGGGTGGGCCACCCCCTGGACCCGGAGACCGAGGTGGGGCCCCTGATCCACCCCGAGCACCTCCAAAGGGTCCTGGGCTACATAGAGGCGGGGAAGGGGGAAGGGGCCAGGCTTCTCGTGGGCGGGGAGCGGGCCCTAAGGTCCTTCCGGGGGGAGGACCTCTCCCGGGGGAACTACCTCCTGCCCACCCTCTTCGTGGGGGAGAACGGGATGAAGATCGCCCAGGAGGAGATCTTCGGCCCCGTTTTGGTGGCCATCCCCTTCAAGGACGAGGAGGAGGCCCTCAGGAAGGCGAACGACACCCGCTATGGCCTCGCCGCCTACGTCTTCACCCGGGACCTGGAGAGGGCCCACCGCCTGGCCCTGGAGCTTCAGGCGGGGATGGTCTACCTCAATAGCCACAACGTCCGCCACCTCCCCACCCCCTTCGGCGGGGTGAAGGGGAGCGGGGACCGGCGGGAAGGGGGGCATTACGCCCTGGACTTCTACACGGACCTGAAGAGCGTGGGCCTCCCCTTGAGGCCCCCCCACGTGCCCAAGTTCGGCCAAGGAGGCTAGCATGGCGAGGACGGGAGCGGAGTACATAGAAGCTCTAAGGATGCGCCCCCCCAACCTCTGGTACAAGGGGGAGAAGGTGGAAGACCCCACCACCCACCCGGTCTTCCGGGGGATCGTGCGCACCATGGCCGCCCTTTACGACCTGCAGCACGACCCCCGTCACCGGGAGGCCCTCACCTACGAGGAGGAGGGGCGGCGGCACGGGATGAGCTTCCTCATCCCCAGGACCAAGGAGGACCTCAAGCGGCGGGGGAGGGCCTACAAGCTCTGGGCTGACCAGAACCTGGGGATGATGGGCCGAAGCCCCGACTACCTCAACGCCGTGGTCATGGCCTACGCCGCCAGCGCCGAGTACTTTGGGGAGTTCGCCGATAATGTCCGCAACTATTACAAATACCTTCGGGACCAGGACCTGGCCACCACCCACGCCCTCACCAACCCCCAGGTGAACCGGGCCAAGCCCCCCTCGGCCCAGCCCGACCCCTACATCCCCGTGGGGGTGGTGCGCCAAACGGATCAGGGCATCGTGGTCCGGGGGGCGCGGATGACGGCCACCTTTCCCCTGGCGGACGAGGTGCTCATCTTCCCCTCCACCCTCCTCAAGGAGGGCCCCGGGGCGGAGAAGTACGCCATCGCCTTCGCCCTGCCCACCTCCACCCCGGGCCTCCACTTCGTCTGCCGGGAAGGCCTGGTGGGGGGGGATAGCCCCTTTGACCACCCCCTCAGTAGCCGCCTCGAGGAGATGGACTGCCTGGTCATTTTTGACGAGGTCCTGGTCCCCTGGGAAAGGGTCTTCATCCTGGGGAGCGTGGAGCTCTGCAACAACGCCTACGCCGCCACCGGGGCCCTGAACCACATGGCCCACCAGGTGGTGGCCCTGAAGACCGCCAAGACCGAGGCCTTCCTGGGGGTGGCGGCCCTCATGGCCGAGGGGATCGGGGCCGACGCCTACGCCCACGTCCAGGAGAAGATCGCCGAGATCATCGTCTACCTGGAGGCCATGCGGGCCTTCTGGACCCGGGCGGAGGAGGAGGCCAAGGAGAACGCTTACGGCCTCCTGGTCCCGGACCGCGGGGCCCTGGACGGGGCCCGGAACCTCTACCCCAGGCTCTACCCCCGCCTGAGGGAGATCCTGGAGCAGATCGGGGCCTCTGGACTCATCACCCTGCCCTCGGAGAGGGACTTCCTTGGCCCCCTGGCCCCCCTTTTGGAGAAGTACCTGCAGGGGGCGACCCTCGAGGCCAAGGAGCGGGTGGCCCTCTTCCGGCTGGCCTGGGACATGACCCTCTCGGGCTTCGGGGCCCGGCAGGAGCTTTACGAGCGCTTCTTCTTCGGGGACCCGGTGCGCATGCACCAGACCCTCTACAGCGTCTACGACAAGGAGCCCTACAAGGCCCGTATCCGGGAGTTTCTTAGGGCTTCTTTGCAGGTCTTCGCGGAGGTGGGGGCGTGAGGGAGGCCTTCAAGGAGGCCATGAGCCGCTTCGCCGCCGGGGTTACCGTGGTCTCCGCCCGCTTGGGCGAGGAGGAAAGGGGCATGACCGCCACCGCCTTCATGTCCCTGAGCCTCGAGCCCCCCTTGGTGGCCCTAGGGATCTGGGAGGAGGCCAAGATCCTTCCCCTCCTGGAAAAGAGCGGGGCCTTTACCGTGAGCCTTCTAAGGGAGGGGCAGGAGGGGGTTTCCCAGCACTTCGCTGGCAGGCCCCAGGAAGGGGTCTTCCTGGTGGAGGGGGCCGTGCCCGGGGCCCTGGCGGTATTGCGGTGCCGCCTTACGGCCCTCCACCCCGGGGGGGACCACCGCCTGGTGGTGGGGCGGGTGGAGGAGGTGGCCCTGGGGGAGGCTGGCCCCCCCTTGGTCTACTTCGCCCGGGGCTACAGGAGGTTGGTATGGCCATCGTGAGGGTGGGGTTCTTGGAGCTTTGGGTTAGGGACTTGGAAAGGAGCCTGGAGTTTTACCAGGGGCTTTTGGGCCTTCGCCTGGAGCATAGGGAGGGGAAGAGCGCCTACCTCCGGGGCTACGAGGAGCTGGAGTGGAGCCTGAAGCTCAAGGAGGCGGACTTCCCGGCGGTGCGGAGCCTGGGCTTCAAGGTGGACTCGGAGGAGGGGATGGAGGCCCTAAGGGCCTGGGCAGAGCGGGAGGGGCTTCCCCACCAGGAGGAGGCCGACTGGGGCCGTCCCGAGGTCCTCCGGGTCCAGGACCCCTTCGGCTACCCCCTGGCCTTCTACTTCCAGGCGGCGAAGCTCCCCAGGGTCCTCCAGCGCTACCACGAGCACCGGGGCCCGGGCCTTTTGCGCCTGGACCACCTGAACGTCTTCTCCCCGGAGGTTTCCCAGGCCACCCGGTACTACCAGGAGGCCCTGGGCTTCCGCTTGAGCGAGTACACCGAGGACGAGGAGGGCAGGCTCTGGGCCAGCTGGCTCCACCGCAAGGGCAACGTCCACGACATCGCCTTCACCAACGGGGAAGGTCCCAGGCTCCACCACTTCGCCTACTGGCTCCCCGACGCCATGGCCATCCTCCGGGCGGCGGACATCCTGGCGGGGGCCATGCGCACCGACCAGATTGAGAGGGGCCCCGGGCGGCACGGGATCTCCAACGCCATGTTCCTCTACCTCAAGGACCCCGACGGCCACCGCGTGGAGCTCTACACCTCCGACTACCTCACCGTGGACCCCGACCATCCCCCCTTGCGCTGGTCCCTCAACGACCCCCGCCGCCAGACCCTCTGGGGGCACCGCACCCCCAAAAGCTGGTTCCTGGAGGGAAGCCCTCTCCTGGACCTGGAGGGAAGGCCTCTCCCCACGCGGGCTTCCCGCCTGGAGGGCATCCCCCAGCACGTCATCTAGGCCCCTTGACGGGACAAAGGTCCCTTCCTATGCTTGAAGCAAACGTTAGTTAGGCCCAACCGGGCCCCAGGCCCGTGGGAAAAAAGGAGGTGCGAGATGAAGCGTTGGCTCTTGGCAGGTCTTTTCCTGGTGGTTTCGGCTTTGGCCCAAGGGGCCCTCAAGGTGGGGGTGGTGGTTTCCACCACCGGCCCCGCCGCTTCCTTGGGCATCCCCGAGCGGAACACCATGCTCCTCATCCAGGACATCCTGGACCGCACGGGGGGCGTGGCCGGGAGGAAGGTGCAGTTCATCATCCTGGACGACGCCTCGGACACCACCCAGGCGGTGCGGAACACCAGGCGCCTGGTGGAGGAGGGCGTGGTGGCCATCATCGGCACCACCACCACCCCGGCCTCCTTGGGCATGATCCCCGTGGTGGCCGAGGCCAGGGTGCCCACCATCTCCCTGGCCGCCAGCAAGGACATCATCCACCCGGTGGACGCCCAGCGCTTCTGGGTCTTCAAGACCCCCCAGACCGAGGAGCTCATGGCCCGGGCCATCGCCGCCGACATGGTGGCCCGGGGGGTGAAGACCGTGGGCTACATCGGCTTCAACGACGCCTACGGGGAGGGCTGGGCCCGCTTCTTTGAGGCCGAGGCCAGGGCCAAGGGCCTCCAGGTGGTGGTGAGCGAGCGCTACGCCCGCACGGACACCAGCGTCACCGGCCAGGTGCTGAGGATCCTGGCCCGGAGGCCGGACGCCGTGCTGATCGGGGCCAGCGGCACCCCCGCCGTTCTTCCCCAGCGCACCCTGAGGGAGCGGGGCTATGGGGGCCTCATCTACCAGACCCACGGGGTGGCCAACCCCGACTTCCTGCGGGTGGGAGGCAAGGATGTGGAGGGCACCCTCCTCCCCGCCGGGCCCATCCTGGTGGCCGAGCAGCTCCCTGGGGGCTTCCCCAGCAAGCGGGTGGCCCTGGACTACATCCAGCGCTACGAGGCCAAGCACGGCATCGGCTCCTACTCCACCTTTGGGGCCCACGCCTGGGACGCCTGGCTCATCCTGAGGCCGGCCCTGGAGCGGGCCTTGAGGCGGGCCGATCCCGACAGGGACCTGGCCGCCTTCCGCGCCGCCCTCCGGGACGAGATTGAGGCTACCCGGGGCCTGGTGGCTACCCACGGGGTCTTCACCTTCAGCAGGGAGGACCACCTGGGCCTCCGCTTTGAGGACAGCGCGGTGATGGTGCAGGTGGAAGACGGCCGCTGGAAGCTTGTCCGCACCTTCCGCTAGGCCATGGACGCCACCATCCTCGGCCTCCTCCTCCTGGACGCCCTGCAGAACGGGGTGATCTACGGCCTTATGGCCGTGGGCCTGGTCCTGGTCTTCGCCGTGACCCGGGTGATCCTGGTGCCCATCGGGGAGCTTCTCATGTTTGCCCCCCTCTCCCTGGTGTGGCTCCACTCTGGCAAGCTCCCCGGCACCCTGGCCCTGGCCCTGGCCTTGGGCCTCCTCTGGGCCCTCCTGGCCCGGGGCCGGGGCGGCCTCTGGCCCCTTCTGGGGGGCCTGGGGCTTTTCCTCCTCTTCCTCTTGGCCCTGAGGGTGCCCCTTCTCGCCTACCCCGCCAGCGTCCTCCTGGTGGTGTACCTGGGGGTGGCCACCTACCGGGTCTTCTTCCAGCCCATGCGGGAGGCCACGGTCCTGGCCTACCTCATCATGGCCGTGGGGCTCCATGTGGCCTACCAGGGCCTGGGCCTCGTCTTCTTCGGGCCCGAGCAGTACCGCCCCGCCCCCCTCCTCTCGGGGGAGGTGGTGGTGGGGCTTTCCTGGCAGGGGGTCTTGGTCCTCCTCTTCGCCGGGGCGGCCGTGCTTGGGCTTTACCTTTTCTTCCGCCTTTCCCTATACGGCAAGGCCCTTTTGGCAGCGGCACAGAACCGGCTTGGGGCCAGGCTTTCGGGGATTCGCCCCGAGGAAGCGGGGATGGTGGCCTTCGCCATCGCCAGCCTTTTGGCGGGCGTTTCCGGGCTCCTCCTTGCCCCCCTCATCAACGCCGCCTACTTCATGGGCTTCATGCTGGGCCTGAAGGGCTTCGTGGCGGCCATCCTGGGGGGTCTGGTGAGCTACCCGGTGGCCCTTTTGGGGGCCCTTCTGGTGGGCCTTTTTGAGAGCTTGACCAGCTTTTACGCCAGCGCCTACAAGGAGGCTTTGGTGTTTCTCCTCTTGGTGCCCGCCCTCTTTCTCCAAAGCCTCAGGGCCCGTGCGGTGGAGGAGTGATGCGTTACCTCTGGTTTGCCCTCTTGCTCTTGCCCTTGCTCCTGGCCCCTTTTCCCTTTTACCTGACCCTCCTCAACTTCTTCGCCCTTTCCGCCCTGGTGGCCCTTTCCCTTTACGTCCTCACGGGGCTTGGGGGGATGACCAGCTTCGCCCAGGCGGCCTTCATGGGGATGGGGGCCTACGCCACGGCCCTCCTCACGGTGAAGGGGGGGTTTTCCCCGTGGCTGGGGCTTCTCCTGGGGCTGGCCCTCTCCTTCCTCCTGGCCCTGGTCCTGGGGGGGCTCACCGTGCGGCTTAAGGGCCACTTCCTGCCCCTTTCCACCATCGCCTGGCAGGTGGCCCTCTACATCCTGGCGGGGAACCTGGTGGGGCTTACCGGGGGGCACACCGGCCTCACCGACCTTCCTCCCCTGCTCCTCCTGGGGCTTCCCCTGGACAACACCTTCCGCTATGCCTTTTTGGGGCTTTTCCTCCTGGTCCTCTCCGTCCTCGCCTTGCAGAACCTCCGGGAAAGCCGCCTGGGCCGGGCCCTTCTGGCCCTGAGGGGGGATGCTCTGGCCGCCGCCAGCTTCGGGGTGGACCCGGCGGGCCTGAGGCTGAAGGCCTTCCTCCTCGCCGGAGTCATGGCGGGGCTTGCGGGCTTCCTCTATGCCCACTTCCTCCGCTTTGTGAACCCCACCCCCTTTTCCCTGGAGGCCTCCATCAAGTACCTGGTGATGGCCGTGGCCGGGGGGGTGGGGTCCATCCCTGGGGTCCTCCTGGGGGCGGCCCTCTTCACCGGCTTGGAGGACTGGCTCAAGGACCTCCTCCCCCTCTTCCTGGGGCGGCAGGGGAACTACGAGACCATTGGCTACGGCCTCATCCTGGCGGCCATCCTCATCCTGGCCCCCAGGGGCCTCTGGCCCCTTCTGGCCCGCTACCTCCCCCAAAAGGAGGGCCGCCTGCCCCAGGAGGCGCCCCTTTCCCTGAAGCCCCCCTCGGGGGCTAGGGGGGAGGTGGTCCTCGAGGCCCAGGGACTCAGGAAGGCCTTCGGGGGGCTGTTGGCGGTGAGCGGGGTCTCCTTCGCCCTGAGGCGGGGGGAGATCCTCGCCCTCATCGGCCCCAACGGGGCGGGGAAGACCACGGTCTTCAACCTCGTCACCGGGGCCATCCCCCCCGATGGGGGCCAGGTCTTCCTCTTCGGCCGGGAGATCACCGGCCTTCCCCCCCACCGCATCCACCCCCTGGGCCTGGGCCGCACCTTCCAGCACCCCCATCTCTTTCCCGAGCTTTCCGTCTTGGAGAACGTGGCCCTGGGGACCTATGCCCGCACCCGGGCGGGCTTCCCCCAGGTCCTCCTGGGCCTCCACCGGAAGGAGGAGGGAAGGGCCCTAGCCCTCGCCTACCAGGCCCTCAAGCGGGTGGGCCTGGAGAGCCTGGCCCTGGAGAGGGCCGAGAGGCTTCCCGCGGGGCAGCAGCGCCTCCTGGAGATCGCCCGCGTCCTGGCCTCGGGAGCGGAGGTCCTTCTCCTGGACGAGCCGGGGGCGGGGCTCAGGGCGGGGGAGAAGCGGGAGCTGGCCCACCTCCTCAGGTCCCTGAGCCGCGAGGGGTACACCATCCTCATCGTGGACCACGACATGGACCTGATCATGGGCCTGGCGGACCGGGTGGTGGTGATGAACTACGGGGAGAAGATCGCCGAGGGCACGCCCATGGAGGTGCAGAGGAACCCCCTGGTGCGGGCCGCTTACCTGGGGGAGGTGGCGTGATGCTTTTGGTGGAGAACCTTACCGTGCGTTACGGCCCCCTCGAGGCGGTGCGGGGAGTGTCCTTGGCCCTGGAGGAGGGGGAGGCCCTGGCGGTGATCGGCCCCAACGGGGCGGGGAAGACGAGCCTCCTCCGGGGGCTTCTGGGCCTGGCCTCTTCCGAGGGCCGGGTTGTTCTGGACGGGGCGGAGCTCCGCTCCCGAAGCCCCGAGGGCCTCCTGGCCCAAGGGATGGTTCTGGTGCCCGAGGGCCGGGCCCTCTTTCCCGGGCTTTCCGTGGAGGACAACCTGCTCCTTGGGGGGTTTACCCGCTTCCGCAAGGGGGAGGACCTGAGGGCTGATCTGGAGCGGGTCTACGCCCTCTTCCCAAGGCTTCTGGAGCGGAGGCGGCAGCCCGCGGGGACGCTTTCCGGGGGGGAGCAGCAGATGCTGGCCATGGGCCGGGCCCTCATGGCCAGGCCCAGGCTCCTCCTTCTGGACGAGCCCTCCCTGGGCCTCGCCCCCCTGATGGTGCGGGAGATCTACCGCATCCTGGGGGAACTCAAAAAGGAAGGGACCACGCTTCTCGTGGTGGAGCAGAACGCCAAGGTGGCCCTGGAGCTGGCGGACCGGGGGCTGGTCCTCGAGGCGGGGGAGATGGTCCTTTTGGGCCCTGCGGCGGAGCTTAAGGAGAACCCCCGGGTGGTGGAGGCCTACCTGGGCATGGTCCGGGAGGTGGAAGAGGGATGAGGGACCCCTTTATGGAGACCCTGGGGCTAAGGGTCCTCTACCTGGCCCCGGGGGAGGCGGTGGTGGCCGGGGAGGTGGGCGAGGGGCACCTCAACCTTCACGGCACCGCCCACGGGGGCTTCCTCTACGCCCTGGCGGATAGCGCCTTCGCCCTGGCCTCCAACTCCCGAGGGGCTGCGGTGGCCCTTTCCTGCCGCATGGACTACTTCCGCCCCCTCGCCCCAGGGGCCCGCGTGGAGGCCCGGGCCAAGGAGGTGAACCTTTCCCGGCGCACGGCCACCTACCAGGTGGAGGTGGTCTCGGAAGGCAAAAGGGTGGCCCTCTTCACGGGCACCGTCTTTCGCTTGGGAGGTGAGGAGGATGATGTTCCAGCCTGAGTTGGAAACCCTACCGCGGGAGAGGCTTAGGAAGCTCCAGGAGGAGCGGCTACGCCACATCGTGGCCTACGTCTACCAAAGGGTGCCCTTTTACCGCCAGCGCCTGGAGGAGGCGGGGGTGGACCCCAAGGGGGTGCGGGGCCTCGAGGACCTCCCCAGGCTCCCCTTCACCAAAAAGGACCACCTGCGGGAGAACTACCCCTTTGGCCTCTTCGCCGTGCCCCGGGAGGAGGTGGCCCGGATCCACGCCTCTAGCGGCACCACGGGCAAGCCCACGGTGGTGGGCTACACCAAGGGCGACCTCCAGGTCTTCGCCGAGGTGGTGGCCCGGTCCCTGGCGGCGGCGGGGGCCAGACCCGGGATGATGCTCCACAACGCCTACGGCTACGGCCTCTTCACCGGCGGCCTGGGCCTCCACGGGGGGGCGGAGGCCTTGGGCATGACCGTGGTGCCGGTTTCCGGGGGGATGACCGAGCGCCAGATCCTGCTGATCCAGGACTTCCGCCCCCAGGTCATCTCCTGCACCCCCTCCTATGCCCAGACCCTGGCCGAGGAGTTCAAAAAGCGGGGGGTTCCCCCGGTGGCCCTTTCCCTGGAGTACGCCGTCTTGGGGGCGGAGCCCTGGACCGAGGCCATAAGGAAGCAGGTGGACGAGGGGCTGGGGGTGAGGAGCACCAACATCTACGGCCTCTCCGAGATCATCGGCCCTGGAGTTTCCAACGAGTGCGTGGAGGAGAGGCAGGGGAGCCACATCTGGGAGGACCACTTCCTGCCCGAGGTGGTGGACCCGGACACGGGGGAGCCCCTCCCCGAGGGCAGGGTGGGGGTCTTGGTCTTCACCACCCTCACCAAGGAGGCCATGCCCCTCCTCCGCTACTGGACGGGGGACCTCACCTTCCTCACCCACGAGCCTTGCGCCTGCGGCCGCACCCACGTGCGCATGGGCCCCATCCTGGGCCGCACCGACGATATGCTCATCATCCGGGGGGTGAATGTCTACCCCACCCAGGTGGAGGCGGTGCTCCTGGGCATCCCCGAGGTGGAGCCCCACTACCAGATCGTGGTGCGCCGGGAGGAAACCTTGGACGAGGCCGAGCTCAAGGTGGAGGTGACCGAGGACTTCTTCCGGGAGATCGGAGAGAAGGCCCTTTCCGACGAGGTCATAGAGGCGGACCACCGCCTGCACGCCCTCAGGGAGAAGGTGGCCCGCAAGATCAAGGACACCATCGGGGTCAGTATGCGGGTCACCCTCCTGGCCCCGGGGCAGGCCCCGCGGAGCGAAGGGGGGAAGCTGAGGCGGGTTCTGGATCTGAGGAAGTAGACCATGCGCCCTATTCCCATCGGTTACGAGGGGGTCTTTGAGACCGTGGTCACGGAAGAGATGACCGTGGACTTTGAGGAGCTGGGGCGCGTCCACCCCGTCTACGCCACCTACTGGATGGCCAAGCACATGGAGCTGGCGGGGCGGAAGATCATCCTCCCCTTCCTGGAGGAGGGGGAGGAGGGGATCGGGAGCTACGTGGAGGTGCGGCACCTGGCCTCGGCCCTGCCCGGGATGCGGGTCCGGGTGGTGGCCCGGCATGAGCGCACGGAGGGGAACCGGGTCCACGCCAGCGTGGAGGTCTACAACGAGCTGGGGGACCTGATCGGTCGGGGACGGACGGAGCAGGTGATCCTGCCCAAGGGTAAGGTGGAAGCCCTTTTTGCGGGGCTAAGGGAGCGGTGGGAGGCGTTTCGGGGGAGCGAGGTGGTTAGGGGAGAGATCGGTCACGAGCAACATGAATCGTGAAATAATACACATATAGCCCACAACCCCCACGCCTCACACATCCCCTCACCGGGGCCTCCTCGCCACCAGGGTGAGGATGGTGTAAGCGGCCACCACCTTCCCGTCCTGGTTCTGCACCTCCACCGCCCACTCCACCACCCCGGTTTTATCGTCCCGGGGGCGTTTGCTCTTCACGGTGAGCCGGGCCTGGAGGGTGTCCCCGGCGGCCACGGGCTCAATGAAGCGCAGGCCCTCGAGGCCGTAGTTGGCCAGCACCGGCCCCGGGGCGGGGTCCACGAAGAGCCCGGCGGCGGCGGAGAGGACGAAGTAGCCGTGGGCCACCCGCTTACCGAAAAGGCTTTCCCGCGCTGAGACCTCGTCGGTGTGGGCATAGAAGTGGTCCCAGGAGAGGGCGGAGAAAAGGGTGATGTCCGCCTCCGTGACCGTGCGGCGGTGGGTGGTGAGGGTTTCCCCGATCTCCAGCTCCTCGTAGAGCTTGCGGAAGGGGTGGACCTGGGCGGGCTTCTCCGCCCCCTTGGCGTACTCGCCCAAAAGGGCCTGGAGGGTTTCCGGGTCCCCCTGGAGGGCCAGGCGGGCCAGGTGGGCCTTGACGGAGAGAAGCCCCCCCAGCTCCAGCCCGCCCCCGGCTCGCCCCGGCCCCCCGTGGAGGAGGCGGGGCAGGGGGGAGCCGTGGCCCGTGGAGGCCTGGGCGTCCCGCCGGTTCAGGAAGTGCACCCGGCCCACCTCGCCCCCGAGGCCCAGGAGGAGGAATCGGGCCTCCTCGGGGTCTGGGGTGGCAAGGGTGGCGACCAGCATCCCCCCGGCCAGGCGGGTGAGCCTCAGGGCCTCCTCTAGGTCCCGGTAGGGGAAGAAGGTGGCCACGGGGCCGAAGGGCTCAATCCGGTGCAGGGCCTCGGCCCAGGGGTCTTCCGCCAAAAGGAGGGTGGGGGGGAAGAAGGCCCCGTCCCGCCTCCCGGGGTGGGCCCAGTGGACCCTGGCCCCCGCTCCTATAAGCCCTTCCACCGCCTGTTCCACCTCCCTTTTCTGGGCCAGGGAGGCCAGGGGCCCCAGGTCCACCCCCTCCTCCCTCGGGTCCCCCAAGGTAAGCCCCTCCAGGTGCCTCCGGGTGGCCTCTAGAAGGGCCTCCAGGCGCTCTGCGGGCGCCAGGACCCGCCGGATGGCCGTGCACCGCTGCCCCGTCTTGATGGTGAGCTCGGCGGCGATCTCCTCGGCAAGGCGCTCCAGTTCCTCTTCTCCCGCCTTCTCCCCCAGGATGGCGGCGTTGAGGGAGTCGGTTTCCCCGTTGAAGTGGGCCCCCCGCTCCAGGAAGGCGGGATGGGTGCGCAAGGCATCGGCGGTGGCCTTGGAGCCGGTGAAGTAGACGCTATCCCGGTGGTCCAGGGCCTCGAGGGCCTCCCCCAGCCCCCCGGCCACGAACTGGAGGCTCCCTTCCGGGAGAAGCCCCGAGTCCAGCATGAGGCGCGCCAGCCCCTCGGCCACGTGGGCCGTGGGGGTGGCGGGCTTGACCAGCGTGGGCACCCCCGCTAAGAAGGCGGGGGCCAGCTTCTCCAGCAGCCCCCAGACCGGGAAGTTGAAGGCGTTGATCTGGAGCGTGATCCCGCCCTTGGGCGCCAGGATGTGCCGCCCCTGGAAGGAGAGGTCCTTGGAGAGGGGGATGAACTCCTCCTCGGGAAGGAGATTCCCCTCGGGGAGGGCGCGGGCCAGGGAGCTGTAGGCGAAGAGGACCCCGATTCCCCCGTCCACGTCGTACCAGGCATCCCGCCTGGTGCCCCCGGTGGTGGCGTAGAGGCGGTAAAGCTCCTCCTTTCGCTCCGAGAGGTACTGGGCCAAGGCCCTAAGGCGCTTTCCCCTTTCCTGGAAGCCGAGGGCAAGGAGGGCCTTGCCCCCCACCTCCCTTCCCCAGGCCACGGCCTCCTTTAGGGGGAGGCCCTCCGAGGTCACCCAGAAAAGCGCCTCCCCGGTGGCGGCGTCCCGGATGACCGCTCCTTCGCCGGCGCCCTCCCGCCAGGCGCCCATCAGGTAGCTCTGCAGTTTGCGCATGCCTTCCTCTTGCCCCTAGACCGCCTTAAACGCCTCAAACACCTCCCCGCAAGCGCCACACTGGTAGAGCATCTTGCAGAGCGTGGCCCCGAAGGGGTTCCTGAGGACCACCTGGGGGCTTCCGCACCGGGGGCAGGCGGGGTCCTGGTGGGCCATGGGGAGGGGGAGGGGCGGGGCGATGCCGTAGGCGAGGAGCTTCGCCTTGGCTTCCTCGGTCATGGCCTCGGTGCTCCAGGGGGTCCTCTCCTCCACCACCTCCACCTCTCCCGCCCCCGCCGCCCTCAGGGCCCTTTGGATCTCCTCCCGGATGAGCCCCAGGGCGGGGCAGCCTGAGAAGGTGGGGCGGAAGCGGACCCTAATCTTTTCCCCCTCCACCTCCAGGCCCAGGACCATCCCCATCTCCACGATGTTGAGGACGGGGATCTCTGGGTCCTTGACCCCTTCTAGGGCCTCCCAGTAGCGCTCTACCACGCCTTGGCCTCCCGGTCCCAGCGGGCCACGGACTGCATCTCGGCGAGGAGGGACCACAGGTATTCCGTGTGCTCCTTGCGGCTTTTAGGCACGTACCCGCCCTCGGGCACCCTAAGCCCCACCCCCTTGAGGAAGCTTTCCACCTCCTCTAGGTAGGGGCCCTCGAGGGCCCGCAGATCCGGCAGGATCCCCGCCTCCACCAGGGCCCCTTCCTCCTCCAGGGGGCAGAAGAGCTGGCGGGCGTAGGGGAAGAGGAGGTCCAGGGCCTCCTGGGCCCTCCGGTGGGACTCCTCCGTCCCCAGGGCGAGCCTCTCCACCCAGAGGGAGGAGTGCTTGAGGTGGAAGCGCTCCTCCTTGAGGATGCGGCCCGCCACCTCCGCCAGGGGAGGGTAGCCCGACCGGGAAGCCCCCTGGAGCCAGAGGTGCTCGTAGGCGTCAAAGAGGTACTGCCGCACCATGGTGAAGGCCCAGTCTCCCTTGGGAAGCTCCACCAGGACAGCGTTCTGGTAGTCCAGGGGATCCCGGAGGAAGACCAGCTCGTCGGGGTCGCTGCCGTCCAGCTCCCGCCTCAGCTCCAGGTAGAGCTTGGCGTGGCCCAGCTCGTCCTGGGCCAGGTTGGCAATGGCGATGTCCTCCTCGAGGATGGGGGCGTGGCCCACCCACTCGGAAAGCCTTTGGGCCAGGACCACCTCGTCGTCGGCCAGGGCGGTGAGCTTCCGGATCAGGGCCTCCTTCAGGTAGGGGTCAAGCATCCTCCACCTCCTTGGCGGTGATGAGGCCGTAGTAGGACTGCAGGCGGTAGGTCTTGTCCTTGGCAGGGGCGAACCAGCTCTCTATGACCTCCGCCTTGGGCTCCGTGCCCAGGATCACCCTCTCGGGCACCGCCCAGAAGGCCACCCCCTGGGCCTGGAGCAGGGCCTCCTTCACCGCCTCCCCCGGGCTCTTGGCCAGGAAGCGGCCCACCAGGTCCCCGTAGACCATGCTGCGGCGGTGGCTCCGCTTGGCGAAGACCCAGTAGGCCTCCGCCTCCCCCTCGGGCATCTCCAGGGCCATGGGGTCTCTAAGCCCCTCCTGGGTGACGTGGAAGAAGGCCTCCGCCGGGGCCACGAAGAGGGCGTAGGCGGAAGGCCGCCTCACGAAGACGTGCCGGGCGATGAGGAGGGCGTGCTCGGGGTCGGCGGCGTGCACCGAGCCCACCATCTGGGGCAGGCTCCTTTCCGTGTCCTGCTTGATGACCTCGTACCGGGGCCACTCCGTTCCCCACATGGCCTCCTCCTAGTCAGCGGCCTGGGCCAGGCTCCGCTTGGCGTGGGCCTCGAGGGCCTCCCGCACCCAGCGCCCCTCCTCGTGGGCCCTCCTGCGGGCCAGGAGGCGGTGGCGGTTCATGGGGCCCTCGCCGCCAATCACCTTCCAGAACTCCTCCCAGGGGATGGGGCCGTGGAGCCAGTTCCCCGTCTTCTCGTCGTAGCGAAGCTCGGGGTCAGGGGGGGTGAGCCCCGCCTCCAGGAGCTCGGGGACGTGCTCGTTTAGGAACTCCTGGCGGATCTGGTCGTTGGTCTTGGTCTTGATGCCCCAGCGGAGGAGGAGGGGGGTGTGGGGGGATTCCGAGTCGTGGGGCCCCGCCATCATCAGGGTGGGCCACCACCAGCGGTTCAGGGCATCCTGGACCATCTGCCTTTGCTTCCTGGTCCCCTTGGCGTAGAGGAGGACGGCCTCCTTCCCCTGCTTGTGGTGGAAGGTCTCCTCGGCGCAGATGCGCACCATGGCCCGGGAGTAGGGGCCGTAGGAGGACTGGGCCAGCATGGTCTGGTTCTTGATGGCCATGCCGTCCACCAGCCAGCCGATGATGCCGATGTCCGCCCAGGTGAGGGTGGGGTAGTTGAAGATGTTGGAGTACTTGGCCCTCCCCGAAAGGAGGGCTTCCACCATCTCCTCCCGGCTGACCCCCAGGGTCTCGGCGGCGTGGTAGAGGTACTGGCCGTGGCCCGCCTCGTCCTGGACCTTGGCCAAGAGGATGAGCTTCCGCCTTATGGAGGGGGCCCGGGGGATCCAGGCCCCTTCGGGGAGCATGCCCACCCACTCGCTGTGGGCGTGCTGGGAGATCATGCGGACGAGCTGGCGGCGGTACTCGGCCGGCATCCAGTCCCCAGGCTCAATCTTCTCCCCCCGGGCAATCCTGGCCTCAAACTCCGCAAGCCTCTCCCCGTAGTCGGGGTCCTCCGGGTAGCCGATCCTAAGCCTGACCATCCTCACCTCCTTCTCCTGCGCCAAGGACCTTCAGCGCCATCCTGGCGTAGGCTTCCGAAAACTCCTCCAGAGACATTGGCCCCTCGGGCCGGTACCACTGGTAGGTCCAGTTGAGGGCCGAGAGGAGGAAGAGGGTGGCCAGGCGGGGGTTGTCCACCCGGAAAACCCCCTTTTCCACCCCCTCGGCGATGACCCGCTGCACCCCTTCCTCGTAGCGGTCCCTTAGGGCCTTGGCCTCCTCCAGGAGGGGAGGGGAGAGGTGCTTCCACTCGTGGAAGAAGACCGTGGCCCGGGGAAGCTCCTCGGCGATGACCCTGAGGTGCCCCTTGACCAAGGCCACCAGGCGCTCCCTGGGCCCGGCCTCCGGGAGGCCCTCCAGCACCTCCTGGAAGCGGGCCGCCGCCTGGCGCACCACCTCCAGGAGGAGCTCTTCCTTGGAGGCGATGTGGGCGTAGAGGCTTCCCCCCTGGAGGTTCAGGGCCTGGGCCAGGTCGCGGATGCTGGTGGCGTGGTACCCCCGCTGGCTGAAGAGGTGTCCGGCCATCTGGAGGATCTGGCTGCGGCGGTCCATGGCTAACGATCGCTTGTTAGGTTAGCACAGCCCGAGTATAGGGACAAGTGTCCCAAGTCACCTTTCGCCCCATCCCCACGTGGGTGGGAACTACGAGACCGCCCAGGCCGCGGTGGCCTTGCCCTTATAAAGGGCTGTTTGACCTCATGATTGCGGCGACCCCTTGGGCACACAACCGCACCTTGCTCACCGAAAACACCAGGGACTCCGCCGCCGGGTGAGCGAGGAGGGCAGCCCCAGCCGAGGCGGTGCGCAAAGCGGAAAAGCTAACCAATCAGAGGCAACGCTATCCAAACCACGCCGCCAGTGCTTCCGAAGGGGACCTTGACAATCAAAACCCGCAATAGCTCCTGATAAGACACACAACAGGGGTCAGCGGGCTTTTTCGCCGTCCTGGTCATGCGTAGTCCCCACACGCGCGGGGATAGTTCAACATTTGCTTGGGGGAAGCGCTTTCCCCGAGGGTTCTTCCCTCACCCGAGGCGATAGGCTCGGGGTCAGCCACGCTCAAGGGAAGGGCGCTGGGATGGTAGAGGCCCCCCGCTACCTTGGTAAGCCAATAGACCTGGGTCACGGCTTCTTCCAAGCGCAAGTCTCCATGGATCACTTCCACACTCAGGGCCTTGGGCCAGCCGGGGTGACCAGGGTGGGCGTGAAGGTAGGCCAGCTCCGGGAGGGCCCGGAAGTAGGTGCCCAAGGGTAAGACCTTTTTGGAGAACCGGAGGCGGGTTGACTTGATTCGGATTAAGGGCGACCGTACCCAGCTGAGCACCTCTTCTAGGGCCTCGTCGCTCCCACGGAAGTGGACCACCAACGGGTAGGGAAGCGTTTTTTGTGGCAGGTTCCAGCCTTGGTCGGTGAGCTGCCCCTCCGGAGAGAGGAGCCTCCAGAAGAAGCCATCCCGGGTGCGAACGATGCCGAGCACGTGGTGGGTGAGTCCCTCCAGCAAAAAAGGGATACCGCCCGCCTTGCGGGCCAGGCTGTAGGCCAGCTCGTGCACATGCGGTCGTTCCAGGAGGGTGGAAGGATTAACCCACTTTACGATCCGGGCGGAAATCTCCAGGGTCGCGTGCAACTGTTGGAGGACTTTCCGGGCCACGTCTTCCGGTGCGAGGAGAAGCGCGATGTCCGCAGGAAGCGGGCCCCCTTCCACGGCTTTGCCTGTCTTGGGATCGTAGATCAAAGGGGGAACCTGGAGCTTCAAAGAAGCCCCCATTCTCTCCCAGATCTCTAGGAAGCTTGGCAAAGAAGGAGTCAAGGCGAGAAGGCGTTTCCCCTCAGAGGACTTTTTAAGTTGGTTTTGATCCACAAAATGGCGAAGGAGGAGCTGCCGAGCGCTCAGAGAGACTTCTTCCTTTGCGTAGGCAGAACGGCTTTCCCGCCATTCCGGTTCTGCCCGAGGCTTGAATTTGATATGAGGTTGGGTGTGGCCTGCAGGGCGTTTTAGAAAAACGGAGATTTCCATGTAGGGAAAGGCGAGGTGGAAGGTAACCTTCCCCGGAGGGCGGAAGAACCCTTTTTGGAGCACCTCCTTTGGCTCGCGGCCCAAACCTTGGCCCATCCGAAGGGCGCCCTGGCTAACGGAAGCCAGGTGCTCCTGGGGGATGCGCCAAGGCCTAGGGTCCAGTACCCCTTGGAAGATCAGGCGCACCTTGTCCTCGAGGTCCTTAAACCTGAACTGGCTTTCCCAAAAGGCGTCCTGGGAGAGTTGGCGAAGACCCGAGCCGCTGGCGGGCGGAGCTTCTATGTGCGAAAGGACTTGGGGATGAAGGAGGAGGTGGGCATCGGGGGGAGCTTTTTCCAGGGGGACGCTCCTCCTCTGGTGGGGGACCAGGGCTTTAAGGGGGTGGCTTTCCTGCAAGGCCTTGATGTGCTGGAGCACCTCGCTTCCCAGCTCGGCTAGGGTGGCCTTCGTGAGCG
The DNA here is from genome assembly GCA_947085095.1 of uncultured Thermus sp. Lineage (GTDB taxonomy): Bacteria > Deinococcota > Deinococci > Deinococcales > Thermaceae > Thermus. Next base: position 73,328 of record CAMTVD010000013.1, read on the forward strand.
CTCGCTTTTCCAAGTCCACCAGGGCGAAGTAGGCCTCCCCGAGGCGCACCGCCTCCACCCAGTATCCCTGGTGTAGGCGCACCTCCAGGGGAATCTTAGGGCCAAGAGCAAGGTAGCCCATTATCTCCACGTAGTCCTCGGGGTCAAACCACACCCCGCCGTTGCGGTAGAAGCCCTTCCGGGTGAGAAAGCGGTGGAGGTAGCCGTTGAAGGCCTTCGTCGCTTCCTTTGCCCCTTTCGGCGTGAGCGTTCCAAGCAAGGGGGCGCGGGCCTGGGGGTCCTCCACCCCGTAGACCCAGACCTCTTGCCCACGGATCTCGGCGAAGAAGCCCTCCGCCCGCAGGTAGGCCAAAAACTTCTGGGGCGCTCGGTGCCGGTACCGGTAGACCCGGAGGGCATCCGGGCTGACGAGAAGGGGAAAGAGGTTGACCTCGTACAACGGGCTCACACTCCCAGAAATGGACTGGGTTCGCCCCAGTATCCGACCCAAAGCTGTTCCCGGGCGCGGGAAAAGGCCACGTAGAGGAGGTTGCGGTCCTGTTCCACCAAAGCTTCCCGGTCCCGCTCCGAGGGAGCCTTCCTCAGCAAGGACTCTAGGGGGAAGAGGTTGTGGTTGACTCCATATACGGCCACCGCTCGGAACTCCAGGCCCTTAGCGCTGTGGACTGTCCCCACCCGCACCCCTTCCCCTTGCTCCTCTTTATCGGAAAGGAGGGTGGCCTGAATACCTTGGGCCTCCAAGGTATCCCGGAGGTGTCTGGCCAGGTCCCACACCCTTGCCAGCACCCCAACCTCCTCGGGCGGAACTCCAAAGTCCAGGTGGCTTCTCACCCAAGCCACCAGATCAGCGGTACAGCTTTCCTGGGTACCGAAGCCTCGGATCGTGGGCTTAGGACCCCGGAGAAGGGAAAGGACCTCCCGCATCTCCTCCTCCACCTCAGGGGGGAGGACGCCTTCGGCGGCCTGGGCGATCTCCCGGGTGGTGCGGTAGTTCACCTTGAGGCGGATGGAGCGGCCCCGGACCTCGAGGCCCAAGGCCTGCCAGGAAAGGGGCCCCCGGTAGATCCGCTGGGCGGGGTCCAGGGCGAAGAAGAGGTTGTCCGGACCCTCCTCCACCAGGGCGCGCAGGAAGAGGAGCTCCGCGGGACCCAGGTCCTGGGCCTCGTCCACCACCGCCGCCCGGAAGCGGGGAAGCTCGCCCGCTTCCCCTTTGGCCCGCAAGCGGTGCAGGAGCCGGTTGAAGGTGAGAAGCCCCTCAGCCTCCATCCTTTCCCAGACCTTTTGAAAGACATCAAAGAGCCTGCGCCGCTCCCTAGCGGTGAGGGGTACGCCCCGGCCGCTACGGGGGAAGCTTTTGTATAGGTCCCACTCGTATAAACCAAAGCTATCCACAAAAGCAAACTCCGAGCGCAGGAACTCGGGCTCGTGGCCCGTGGTTTCCCCGGCCTCCAGGAGCCAGGGTAGGTAGGTCTCCTCCTTGGCGATCCTGGCTGGGCCAAGCTGCTGGCTGTGGAGCCGCACGGCGAGGCTGTGGAGGTTTTCCACGTGGAGGTTCGGGGGCACCTCACCCAGGAGAAGGCGGAGCCCCGTGCGGAGGCGGGCTACCAGGAAGCGGTTGAAGGAGGTAAGGAGGAGGGGTGCCTCAGGGTAGTGCCGGGCCAAGGTGGCCGCCCGATGGAGGGCCACCACGGTCTTGCCGGTGCCCGCGGGGCCCGTTACCCGGGCAGGCCCCTGAAAGTTGCGTTCCACCGCCTCCCGCTGGGCAGGGTGGAGAAAAACCATCCACCGTTCCCATGGGTAGGCTAGGGCCCGCCGGAGCTCCTCCAAATCGCGGATAAACTGCAAGTGTTGCCGGGTAAGGGGGTGTCGGGCCAGGTCCTCCAGGGTGCTCACCTTGGGGGGCGGCACCACCATCTTGCCCGCATATAGGTCCAGGAGCCTCTCCTGGACATCCTGGGGCAAGCCGGAAAGAAGCTCCTCCAATTCCTCCTCGGCTTCCACGAGGCGAAGAGGCTTGATGTAGGAGGGGGGCACCCCCAGGTCCAGGAGGTAGTCTTCAGGGTAGTTGAGGAGGGGGCGGATTTCCCGGGATACCACCCTCTTCTCTTCCACCACGCGGAAAATCTGAAGGGTACCCGTCCTGGGGTGGACCTCCACCTGGTGGTTCTCGGCCCAGCGGTAGGCGTCGTCGTGGTGGCCCACGTAGGCCAAAATGAACCCCACTTCTGGGTGCTCGTAAAGGATGATGCGGAGGTCCATGTTGACGTAGAGGGACCAGAACCCCTTGGTCTTAAGTTTTTCCAGCTTGTGCATTTTTAAGCTGGGATGCCTGGGATTCTGGAGGAAGAGGAAGACGGTTTCCCGCACCCGGTCCTGCTCTTCCCTGGTGAGCTTTGTAAGGCTTTTATAAAAAGAGTCCGCGATGGCCACACTCATGGACACCCCCTTACCCCTTCAAGTATTCCGCCACCATCTCCGGGGACGTGTGGGGTTTGACCACGAGGCCGAACCCCTCGAGGCCCTGGGGCACCAGGCGCTTCGTTCCCCAGCGGGCGATACTCTGCCCCACGACCTTTCCTCCTTGGACCAGATCCTCCCCCACCTCGTCCGGCGGGGGAAGCCCCAGGCGGCGAAGCCCCTCAAGGAGCGGCCGGTAGGCGGCATCCACGAGTTCCAAGGCCTCCTCTCAATCCTCCCGGGACCCAGGCCGAAGAAGCTGGACCAGCTCGGCGAAGGCCTCGTCCCAGGGTTCCCCGTCCCGGAAGACCACGTAGGGAACGCCGAGAAGGGTGAGGCGCTGGCGGAGTTCCCGGTCCTTTTGGGCCCGTTCGGGGTCTTCGTGGGAGGGACCGTCCACGTAGACCCCCACCCCCCGGTCGTAGAAGAAGTCCAGGCGGGTGAAGGTTTGGCCCACCTCGAGGGTGTACTGGGCCCGCTCCGGGAGGGGAACCCCGCGGCGATGGCACTCCAAGAGCCAGCGCCGTTCCAGTTCGCTTTGGCACGCCTCCAGCAGCCTCGCCAGACGGGGGTCCTCCCCGTCCGGTTGCGTTTCCGTGAACTGGGCCCCCAGGAGCTGGCGGAAGAGGGGCAGGACCAGGTTCCGGTCCAAATGGGGGTGGTCCGCCTGGTTCCCGTAGTCCATGAGGCAGTCGTAGCAGGCCCGCTCGCACCCCTCCTCGCCTTGGTGCATGAGGCGGAGGGCGGTTTCCACCAGCTCGTGGAAGGGGTGGGGCTCCTCCAGCGAAGGCCACTCCGCCAGGGCCGCTAGGGCCCCCAGCCCCCCCTCCTGTCCCTCCACCAGGACCACCCGGTAGGGGATGCGGGGCTCTGGGGTGGGTTGGAGGAAGCCGAAGAGCTCCTCCTCGGAAAGCTCCAAGGTGATGAGGGCGGCCTTGCGGAAGGCGGCCAGAAGGCTCTTGTAAAAGGCCGTGGTCTGTTGCCTATCCAGCTCCGGGGGGAAGGGCACCTCCAGGGCCACCAGGTCGCTTTCCGCGCGGGCCTCGAGCACCAACCCCCCACGCAGATCCTCCTCGGTGCCCCCTTGGGGGCAGCGGCCGGACCCGCCCTCCCTCCAGGGATGCTCCTTGAGCTCCTTTTGGGTGAGGAGGAAGCGGCGGCAACGGCGGCAGTAGACGAAGCCGGGGCCCACGGGGAGGTCGTCCTCCTCGTCCAAGAACCAGGCCCTGAGGCCCTGGTTGAGGGCCACCACCTCGGCGTTGTGCTCGTAGAGGAGGCGGACGTCCCGGTAGGCCAGGACCCTGGGGGACCTCCTCCGCCAGTGCCACTCCACCTGGTACCCCAGGCGGACCCGGTCCTCCTCCTCGCTCCCGATCCGCCGCCGGGGGAGGCCCAAAAGGACGGGGGGCGGGAGGAGGCGCAAGGAGGGGGGGAGCTCGGCCAGGTTCCTCCCGCACGAGGGGCAGGTGCTGGCCCCTTCCGCCTCCTCCACGTGGCCGCAGGCGCACCGCTTGGCGGGACGGAAGGAGTCCTCCTTGGGCACGAAGGCCAGGCGCTCCAGGTGGTAGCGGCGGGCCCCGTAGTAGACGCTGTTCCCGGGGGCCAGCTCCGTGAGGGCGATGAAGATGGGGCGCTCCAGGCGGCGCACCTCGCCCCCGGGGGTGTGAAGCTCGGCCCAGGTGGTGGCCCGGCCAAAGGCGTAGTTGGGGAGGAAGCCCCGGCTTTCCAAGTAGTCGCGGAAGTCCATCTCCACCAGGTACCGGCGTTCCCGGTCCGCCCGCTCCACCTCGGCCCTGACCTCGTCCCGGTGGTCGTGCTTGGGCCCCATATACCCGAGGCGCGTGGCGTACTCCGTGTACCGCTTTTGGGCGTCCAGGTAGGCCTCGCGCCAGGGGGAAAGCTCGGCGTCCATTTCCGCCACGAACCCGTCCACGGTCCCGGCGATGAGGTCCTCGTTGAGCCAGGGAAAGAGGGCCATCTCCCGGGCGAAGGCCTCCTTCACCGCCTTGAGCGTGGCCTCCCGGTAGCGGGCAAGCCTTTCCTCTAGGTCCTTTCGGAAGCGGGGGAGGAGGGGGTAGAAGTGGACCTGGTCCTCGTAGTCCACCGCCAGGCCCACCTTCCCGGGTAGGGAGAAGCCATCCTGGGCCAGGACCTCGAGGACCAGCGCCCGGATGTGGGCCTTGATGAGCCTCGGGTTGTCCAGGAGGAAGCGGGGGGCCTGGATGCTGCCCCGGACCATCTTTTGCGGGAAGCGGTAGAAGTACTGGTCGTGCCCCTGGGCCCCGGCGAAGGCCTGGATCAGGGCGGGCTGGCCCTTCCGCCCCGCCCGGCCCGAGCGCTGGGCGTAGCTGGCGGGGGAAGGGGGGATGTTGCGCAGGTAGACGGAGGAAAGGGCCCCGATGTCAATGCCCATCTCCAGGGTGGGGGTGGCCACCAGGACGCTCAAGGGGTCTTGGGGGTTGCGGAAGCGCTCCTCCAGCCTCCGCCTCTCCTCCCCGGGAACCTGGCCGGAGTGGGAGCGGGCCTCGAGGGCCAGGGGGAAGACCCGCCTCTGGTAAAGCTCCCGGTAGAAGGGGTGGACCTCCCGCTCCTCCAGGGCCTGGGCGGGGTACTCGGGGGAAAGGCGGAGGGCGTAGAGGTGGCCGGTGTAGGTGCTCCGGGGGCAGAAGAGGAAGCGCCCCTCGGTCTTCTCCAGGAGAATGGCCGTGGGGCTTATGGCCAGGCCCACCACCTTCTCCCGGCCCCGGGCGGGAAACTCCCAGGGGACGAGGACCCTTTGCTCCTTCAGGGCCCGGACCAGCCGCTTGAGGAGGGCCTGGGCCTCCTGCCGGGGCAGGAGGAGGGCCCGCATGGTCCAGGCCTCAAAGGGGCTCGGCCTGCGCTCGCCGTAAAGCCCGAAGGTGTGGCCGAACCGGGGCGCGCGGAGGGCTTTGCTCTCCAGGAGGATGGCCGCCCCCACTGGGTCCACGAAGACCTCCTGGGGGAAGGCGGCCAGGGGCTCTTCCACCTCGCTGCGGAAGGCGTAGGGGTTGAGGAGGGGGTGGTGGATGGCCCCGCGGCGGCGCATGAGGTCCAAAAGACCCACCAGGTAGTCCCGGCGCACCTCCAAGGGAGCGCTCACCCCCTGCCAGAGGTCCTCGTCCTTTAGGAGCTCCTCCAGGCGGCGGTAGGTGTAGCGCACCAAGCCCGCCGCCTCCAGGTTCTTGAGGTGGGGCTGGGTGTTGCGGGCCGCCTCGAGGACCGCCGCCAGGGAGAGGAGGCGCTCGTAGGCGGCCCCTTCGGGGGTGTAGGGGTCGTAGAGGTCCCGCACCCCTTGCCGCACCTCCGCCCGGCTCCAGACCTGGTGCACCTGCCTGCCCAGCTCTGAGAGGTAGGCCGGGCCCTGCTCCAGGACCTCCAGGACCGTCTGGCGGAAGAAAACCTTGCGGAAGAGGTCCTGGAAATGGCCCGCCTGGAACTCGGCGTCCTGGCGGTTGTCGGTGAAGGCGATGATCTTGCGCTCCCCTTCCGGGAGGGTGCCCAGGGTGCTGAGGAGGAGAAGGTCGGTGGCGGTGGAGCGGCCCACCAGGCCAAAGGCGGAAAGCTTCCTTATCTCCCCGCCCCGGCGGGAGTGGGCCACCTGGCAGGTGGGGCAGAACTGGAAGGGGTAGGGGAGGACGGCGAAGGGCACCCCCTTCTCCCCCCTTGCCCCGGTGAAGGGGTCCAGGAGAAGGTTCTGGGGAACCAGGTTCCGCTTGTCCCGCTTCACCTCACCGTCCTCCAGCCAGTCCTCGGGGAGGGGTTCTCCCTCTGGGTTCCAGAACCCGGGCCGGAGGTAGCGCACCTGCCCGCTGGGGGACTCCATGAGGGAGGGGCCAGGGAGGTGGACCCCGTTTTCCAGGCGGGCCACCAGGTACTCCTGGCCGCAGTTGCGGCAGAAGACCACGGGGTAGGCGGGCTTGCCCTCCAGGAACCTTTCCCCTTTGAGGGAGAGGGGCTTCAGGTCCAGGGGGGCGGTGAGGTCGGGGGCCTGGGCGTAGAAGGCGTGGATGCGGGGCACCAGGTAGCCCGTGGCCGCCCCCACCTCGAGGCCCAGCCGCACCTCCGCCTGGGCCCGGTCCTGGGGGATTCCCTCCTCCTTGGCCAGGGTTTCCGCCAGTTCCCTTAGGGTCCGGGGTTCCTTTAGGGCTTTTTCCAAGAAAAAGACCACCTTCCTTACCCGCTCCTCTCCTCCAGGCCTTTCCTCCACCCGCTTCTTCAACTCCGGGGGGAGGGTGGAGAGGTCCAGGGGAGGGGGGTCCTCGAGGGTCTCCCCGATGACCCGGGTAACGGGAACGCCGAAGAGGTTTTCCGCGAAGCGGCGGATGGCCTCCTCCCCCCGGTCCACGGTGGCCGAGGTGCCGATGGCCTGGAGGCTCTTGGTGGTCCCCGTGTGCTGGCGCAGGCGGCGGATGAGGAGGGCCACGTCGGCTCCCCGGAGGCCCGCGTAGGCGTGCACCTCGTCCAGGACCAGGTAGCGCAAGACCCCCCGGTGCTCCGGGGGAAAGAGGTAGCGGTCCTCCCCTCGGGTGAGGAGGAGCTCCAGCTGGACGTAGTTGGTCATGAGGATGTCCGGGGGGTTTTGCCGGATCTCTTCGCGGCTCAGGACCTCGGCGTCGCTCACACGCCTTTCCAGGGCCAGGCGCTCCCTGAGGACCCGCCCCTCCTCCCGGCTCACGGGGGTCTCCCCGGTGTAGAGGGCGATGCGGAGGCCGGAGCCGTGGAGCCTTAGGGCGAAGTCCCGGTACTGGGAGTTGGCCAGGGCGTTCATGGGGTAGACGATCACCGCCTTGATGCCGGGCCGCCTCTCCCTCAAGGCGTAGGCCAGGATGGGCATGCCGAAGGCCAGGCTCTTGCCTGAGCCCGTGCCCGTGGCCACCACGAAGCTTTCCCCGTGATGGGCCGCCCTAAGGGCCTGCTCCTGGTGCACATAGGGGTGGAAGGGGGTCAGGTCCTGGAAGTCCTCGGGGTTGCGCCGGAGGAGGGGGCGGATCTCGGGGGGCAGGAGGCCCTCCCGGATGAGCGCGTCCACGCTTAGGCCCAGGCGGTAGCGGCGCTTTTGCGCCACGAAGGGCTCCCGCCAGAGGAGGTCCTCCTCCTCCACCCCCCTTCGCAGGAACTCGGCGATCTCGGGGTTGCGGGGGGTGACGAAGCTCTCGGCGTAGGCGCGGAAGCTATTTTGGATGGCCTCCAACTGACTAAAGGGGTCCCGCAGGCCCGGGGTGGCCTCGAGGGCCACCTCCTCCAGGCCCAGCAGGGAGGCCGCCCAGGACCGGAGCGCCCTCGGCATGGTGGTAAGCCCCAGGCGGCGGGCGGCCTCCTCCTGGGAGAGCCCCAGGGCCAGAAGGGGCTGGAGGAGGGGCTTCAGGCTTTCCGGGTCCGCCTCGGAAACCCCGCTCCAGTCCAGGCTTTCCCCCTGGATGAGGCGGGGGAGGACCTGGGCGAACCAATGGTGAGGTTCCAGGTGGGACGCTTGGAGTTGAAGGGCCATCACCCATAGTTTATGGGCGGCTTCTGGGTTGCGGTGGTCATGCATCACACGAGGGGGGAGGCGCGTATTGCCATACTGGACAAGCTATGAGCACGAGGGAGCATCTGTACCGGACCTTAAGGGATCGGTTTGGCCTAGAGAAGTTCCGCCCTGGGCAGCTGGAGGCCATAGAGGCGGCCCTTTCGGGGAAGCGGCTTTTGTTGATCCAACCCACGGGTTGGGGAAAGAGCCTGGTCTACCAGATGGTGGCCGCTGAAAGGGGTTTGACCTTGGTTTTCAGTCCGCTTAGGGCCCTCATGCGGGACCAGGTGCGGGAGGCCGAAAAGTATGGGCTGAAAGCTCGGGTTCTTAACTCGGACATGGAGTTGGCAGAACAAGAAGCCATCCTCAAGGAAGTGAGCGAAGGGGGAGTGGATCTCCTGTACATTGCCCCAGAGCGGCGCAACAATGGTCTGTGGAGGGAATGGGTGGGCCTTCTTCCTATCCGGGCCTTGGTGGTGGACGAGGCCCATTGTATTTCCCAGTGGGGCCATGATTTTCGCCCCGATTACCGACGGATCATAGAGGTCGTGCGGTTATTGCCCCCGCAAACGCCGGTGATCGCGGTCACCGCAACAGCCACACAGCGGGTTCAGCAAGATATTGAAGCTCAGCTGGGAGGATCGTTGCACGTCATCCGCGGCAACTTGACCCGCCCCAATCTCAGCCTTCATGTCGTCCGTGTGGGAGACGAGGCAGAAAAGTTCGCAGAAGTGTACCGCTGGGTGAGCTTCTTAGAGGGGACTGGGATTGTTTATACCGCCACCAAAGCCTCCGCAGAAGCAATCGCCGCTTTCCTCCAGGAGAATGGCGTGGACGCCCGCTATTACCACGCAGATTTGCCTTCAGAAGAGCGAAAAGCCATAGAAGAGGCTCTCCTCAACAATGAGGTGAAGGCGGTTGTTTCCACAAATGCCCTAGGAATGGGGATTAACAAGCCCGATCTCCGCTTTATCGTGCACGCCGAGTTCCCGGGGTCGCTTCTGGCCTATTACCAAGAGATCGGCCGAGCTGGTCGCGATGGTCTGCCTGCTTACGCTGTGCTGGTTTATGATCCAGAGGACAGATCCATTCAAGAGCACTTCATAAAAAACAGCAAACCTTCTGAGGAAGCCTACCAGCGCGTTCACCAGATTTTGCAAACGGAGGTTCTATCCATACGGGATCTTTCGCTAAAAACTGGCCTTTCGCAAACGGCCTTGAGGAATATCCTGGCTGACCTCGAGGACCAGGGTATCGTGGCGAAAGTCGCTACAGACTACCGGGCCATTTCCTCAGAAATGCCTGATCTTTCCCATTACGAGCCCATTCGGGAACAGAAGAGGCGAGACCTGGAGGAGATGGTCCGCTATGTGGAAACCAGCTTGTGCAGGATGGAGCATATCTGCCGTTATCTGGGGGACTTAACTACTTCCCCCTGCGGGGTGTGCGATAACTGCGCGCCGCGGCACTGGCCGCCACTGAGTGAGGATGTTTTGGCTTCTGCCAGGGCTTTTGTCAGCCATCCTAGGATTCACCTTAAATCCAAGCTGAATGGGACTAAGGTTTACCAGGATGCTCGGGCCTTGAGCTACTACAATGGGACGCGCGTAGGGGAAACCATTTCCCGCTGCAAGTACGAGACCCACCAACCCTTCCCCGAGTGGTTGGTTGACGAAGCGGCTCAGGTCGTCAAGAAGTACTGGGGCGGCGTTGTGTTTACCGGCGTGGTGGCCGTACCTTCCACAAAGAGTGGGGATTTGGTGAGGAATCTAGCGGAAAGATTGGCCAGCAAGCTGGGACTTAGCTTCGTGGATGTGCTGGTCAAGACCAGGCACACGCGTCCGCAGAAAGACTTTACAAACCGCGCTCAGAAACGGCAGAACCTGCAGGGGGCGTTCGCTGTTGGGACCCCTTTAAGGGGTACGCTATTGGTTGTGGACGACGTGGCGGACTCAGGTGTCACCTTTGAGGAAGTGGGAAAGGCGCTAAGGCGGGCGGGAGCGGGGCACTTGTACGCCTTAGCTCTTGCCAAAACACGGCACTCAGACGACCTATGAACCCGCTTTACTGGATGCTTCTTGCTCATAGCGAGCTCAAGCCTGGGGAGCGCTTAGAGGTCATTAAGCATGCCAAGAAGACATCTGGCTCCCTAGAAGCTTTTATTGAGCAGGACCTTCCCAATCTGGAGGGGGAACTTGCGCGTAAGCTGCGGGATGCCTTGGCAAAAGCTTCCACCACAGCGCTATTGCTAGAGGAGCTGCGGAGCCAGGGTATCAAGGTTCTGGCTGTGACCGACCCTTCTTATCCTCGCTCCCTCAAAGAGGGCCTCAAAAGCAAAACGCCCTTGGTTCTGTACGTTCTCGGGGAGCCAAGGCTTCTTAGCTTGGCCTCCGGCCTAACCTTAGCGATCATTGGGTCTCGCGAAGCCTCCGAGGAGGCTCTCAGATGGGCACGAAAGGCTGGCGCTCACTTTGGACTTGAGGGCTACACCGTGGTGACGGGGATGGCTAGGGGCATAGACCTCGAGGCGGCGGAGGGTGCTTTGGAAGCGGGGGGTCGTGTAGTGGGGGTGCTTCCCTATGGCTTGCTCGTGGGTAGGGAAGTCCACCGTTTGGTTAAGAGGTACCAGGAGCACATCGTTGGTGGTAGGCTGGCTCTCGTTTCCGACCTTTTTCCTAAAGCGCCGTGGAAGGCCACTTGGGCCATGGCAAGAAACCGCATCGTGGTAGGGCTGGCCCATGGCATCTTGGTAGTGGAAAGCGGCCTTAAGGAAACTGAAGGCAAAGAGGGGAAAAAGCGGCTGAGCGGCACCTGGAACGCGGTGGAGAGAGCCAAAGAGCTGGATAAGCCCGTGTTTGTTTTGGAGCTTCCCGCGCCTGGTAATCGGGGCCTTGTTGAGGAAAGGCTAGGTCTGGCTGTGCCCTTGAAGGAGCCTTGGGAGACTTTCGCTTTTGTAGAGGATGAGCTTTATGCCCGGACCCGGGGAAGTCACGCGGCGGAAGTCCCTGGAAGCAGTGTTGAAGGCGGTAAGGGAGAGGGTCACAAAGGATCCGCAGTGCAACCAAAGCTATTTGATTAATCCCTAGTTCTGGCCCCTTAGAAGGCAGAGGAGGAGGGCATGGGGGAGATGGTCCTCAAAGAAGAAGAAAAGGTCCTCTTGGCCCGGGAGCGTTATCTGTCGGCCTTTCCCGAGGAGCAGCGGGGGATAGCGGGAGAGCTTTTGTTCGCTGCCTATAGACAGCTGACTAAGGAGCGAGGACCGCAGATCAAAGTCATTCCCCCTGACAGCCTTCTGGTGAGGGCCAGGCAGCTGGCCCAGGAGGGCTTAGAGGACCCATACCGCGAACAGGTTTTTAAGGAGGCGGCTCAGCACTTCCTGGAGCTGCCCCGGGAGGTGCTGGACGCGGGGCTGGCCTGGGTCTTCGCCTGGGTGCACCTGTCCCAGGAGACCCGCAATCGCTTGCGGCGGCGCGCAAGAGAGAAAGAGGGAGGCCCGGGCAAGCGGAGCCCGGATAAAGTGGAAGAAGCCCGCTTTGAGAACATCCTCCAGGCGGCTTACCAGGAGTTGGCCTCTGGGGTTAGCGAGCCCAAGAGCGTTGAGAACCTCTTGAGGCAGGCCAAGCTGGTCGCAGCCAAACGAGGCGACACCCAGTTCATCCTGGCGGCTGAGAACCCTGACGCTCTCATTCCCTTGGCGGAGCGGGTTTTGGCCCAGAACCGGAGGGCGAGGCTGGCTTCGGTCTCGGCCCCACCAACCAAAGCGGAGGCCACGGAGGTGAAGCCCACCCCTGAGCAAGGGGAAGCCGTTAAGCGCTACCTCGAGGGCCAGGACTTGAAGCTGGTGGCCGTGGCGGGAAGCGGGAAGACCACCACTTTGCGCTTTATGGCCGAGGCCGAGCCCAAAAAGAAGGTGCTTTACCTGGCCTTCAACCGCGCGATCAAAGAGGAGGGCGAAAGGGTATTCCCTGAGAACGCCGCGGTGCGGACCCTCCACGGCTTTGCCCACAGCCAGGTGGTCAACTGGGACTACCAGAAAAAGCTGGACAAGGGCAAGGATAACCTGCCCCCTAGGGCCATTGCCGAGGTCTTGGAGTTGCCCCGGGAAAGGTATCTCTTGGCCTATGTGATCCGCGACACCTTGAATGCCTTTTTGACTTCCGCGGCGGACGCGCCCACGCTGGCCCACCTCCCCGCAAGCTACCGCCTTCTCCGGGAACAGAAGAAGGGCTGGGACCTCGAGGCCGAGTACGTCCTCAAAAGCGTCCGGCTCCTCTGGAAGTTGATGCAGGACCCCCGCGATCCTTTTCCCTTGACCCACGACGGTTACGTGAAGATGTGGTCCCAAGGGAACCCCGTCATTCGCGGGTACGACGCCGTCCTGGTAGATGAGGCCCAGGACCTATCCCCGGTTTTTCTCAATGTCCTCGAGGCCCATCAGGGCAAGCTTCAACGGGTCTACGTGGGCGACCCGAGGCAGCAGATTTACGCTTGGCGCGGCGCGGTGAACGCCATGGGCCGCCTGGAAGCTCCCGAGGCCCGGCTTACCTGGAGCTTTCGCTTTGGTGTGGAGCTGGCCGAGGCGGTGCGGGCTTACTTTGACTACCTTGGAGATCCTCTACCCGTGACGGGTAAGGCGCCCTGGTCCACACAGATCTCCATGGAGGCTCCGGAAGAACCCTTCACGGTGCTGGCCAGAACCAACGCTGGAGTGGTGGAGGCCGTGGCCCAGCTGGCCTTGGGGCGCTCTGATAAGCCCAAGGTTCACGTGGTGGGCGGAGTGGAGGAGCTGGCACGCCTTCTCCTGGACGCAGACGATCTGAAGCACGGGCGGCCCCGTTCCTTTCCCCATCCCGAGCTTTCCATGGTCTGGACCTGGGAAGAGCTGGAGATGCTGGCCCAGGAGCTCCACCACCCCACGGCCAAGACGCTCCTCCGCCTCGCTCAGCGGTACGATCTGGCAAAACTGGCCCCCGCGCTTCGTGGGGTGCATGTAGACGAAGAAGGCGCCGCTACCTATGTCCTTTCCACCGCCCACAAGGCCAAGGGGCGGGAGTGGGATAAGGTCTTCCTCTGGGATGATTACCTGGAGGTTTGGGAGCCCAAGGTGCGCCAGACTTACCAGGAGAAGGGGGATGAGGAGGAGCTGAGGGAGGCGGAGAACCTCCTTTACGTGGCCATGACCAGGGCCCGGAAGTACCTGCGGGTGATGCCTCCGCTTCTCAAGGTGCTCCGCCGGGAGCTTCCCCCTCTACGGGAGACCCAAGCCCCTGAGGGCGGCAAAGGAGGGGAGAAGGTCATTGAGGCAAGGGTTGTTCAAGAAGGGCCCATGACCCCAGAGCCTCAGGGCCGGGGAGTTCTGGGCTTGGCCGCTTTCCTGGCCAAGATTGCCTCGGACCCTAGGATTCCGGAGGAGATCCGCCTCGAGGCCGCCTCCTGGTTGAAGTGAAGCCTAGTTCCCCGCTCCGAGCCGCGCCCACGCTTCCAGCACCAGCCTCCTGGTGCGGTACTCCCCGAAGCGCTTCATCTCCTTGTCCTTGAGCACCCGGAAGGTCTCGCCGGGGAAGGTGCTCTTTTCCACCCTCTTGCGGTAGGCCTTCTCGTCCAGGGGGTCTTCCACCTCCTCCTTGTCCGAGAGAATGTCCTCTAGCTCCTTAGGCGTGAGGTCTTTGGGGTCCAGGATGTAGCGGAGCTGCTTGCGGTTCAGGCCGTAGAGCCGGGCGTAGTAGGCGTCCAGCTCGGCCCGGAGGAGGGCCCTTCGCTCCTCGTCCCAGACGAAGGGGGGGAAGGGATAGGGCCCCTCCACCCACTCCGGGGGCGCGTCCGGGTGGAGCCTGGCCCCCGCCAAAAAGGCCCGGATGGCCTCCCTTAGCCCCTCGTCCGTTTCCTGCCACACGTCCTGGGCCAGGGGGGCCAGGTCCCAGGCGGTGTAGGTGAGCTCCAGGACCCGGGGGACGATGAAGCGGAGGTCCTCCGGGCTGTAGGCCGAGGGGGGGAGGACGGGGAACTGTTTGAGGTAGTGGAAGGTTAAACTTGTTCCACCCACTTTTTGTCTCGCGGCGTAATCCAAAGCTAAGCTAATTAGATTTCCAAACAAACAAACCGTTAGCGAGGGGAGTGTGTGAGGGAAAAGGAGGGGTGCCTTATGCCCTACTCCAGTTCTAGGCAAAAATGAAACCACTACTGTGCGCTCATTTGTTGCATTAGTAACATCTCTAAATCCTAAGAACCATCTGTGTTGGTACATCCTTTTCTGAAGACGCTCCTCAACCTCTTCCCTTCGCACCCAGTACCGGGGCAGGGGCAGGGCGGCGGGGTCGGCCTTCCTCTCGGGGGAAAGCTCCTCGGTTCGCTCTTCCCCTACTCCAGGGAACCCGGCGAAGCGGTGGTCGTAGTGCCAGAACATCTTGGCCTCGTAGAGGGGCAGGTAGACCTCCTCCCCCCTCACGAAGCGGTTCCCCACCAGCCGGAAGCCCTGGCCCTCGAGGTCCTTCCGGGTGCGGAAGAGGTGGGAGTCCGAGGTCATGTTGAAAAGCCCCTGTCTGAACTGCACCCCCCAGGGGTTCTCTTCTTTGGGGACCCCTTCCCCCAAATGAACCGCCGGCCCCTCCCGCCAGAGGACGGGCACCCGGCGGTAGATGGCCTTGGTGAGCTCGGCGTCCTGCCGGGTAGAAAAGATGGGGCATGTTCCGGTGTTGGGGTTGACCAGCCATATATCCTCAGCTGATAGGCTAAATACTTTGTCGGGGTTGCCCAACTCTACATCGCGTGACAGTCCTGATCCAAACCTGATGGCTTCAACAGGATGATTTGAGAGGCAAAAGACCGCAAAGAGCTTTTGGTTTAACCCAACATCTTTGAAGTAGACGGCGTTGTTAAAGAGGTAAAGCGCCGAAAGTTGCCTTTCCTGAACGGCGCTTTGGAAAAACTGCTTTGTTGAATCATCGGTGGCAATGCCCGAAGGTACAACCATCCCCATCCGCCCCCTGGGGCTTAGGTAGTTCCTCCCTAGCTCGGCAAAATAGCGGTAGGTGTTGGCATCTCCTTTGGCGGTAAGGGAATACCGCCCAGAGAGGCGCATAAAGTTGACCGTAGCCGCGATGCTCCCAGCATGATCTAGCCACTCGGCGTATAACCCTGGATTAACCTTTTCCAGCTCCTTGATTTTCTCCTTGCGTTTGTTTCCAGACAGATTGGCAATATTTGGGTCCTTTTCCCTGAAAAACTCCTCTTCCTTGGGCTCAAACACTTCCCAGGGCGGGTTCCCCAGGACCACGTCAAACCCACCCTTCTCCATCACCTCCGGGAACTCCAGCCACCAGTGGAAGAAGCGGTGCCTGGCCTTGGCCTCGTGGATGGCCCCCAGGGTGGCTGGGGGCAGGTAGGTGGAGCTGTGTAGCTGATCCAGGGAAGCCCGCCCCGCCTGCTGGGCCAGCCAGTTCAGGCCCTCGGCGTCGGGCAGGCGCACCCCAGGCCCGGGGCGCAGGAAGAAGGCGGCGGTCCAGTAGTCGGCCAGAAGCTCCCACTTCCGCACTGCCTCGCTTTCCCGCCAGCCCCGGTAGGCCTCCCGCTTTTTTTCCACGTCCCGCACGTCCCTTTCCTCGTAGTCCAAAACTGGGGGCGGGGGAGGGGCGTCCAGACCCAGGGGGGGCCTGCCCGCCCTCTTGGTGAAGCGGAGGGCCTTCGCCGCCTCCGGGGGCACGCCCTCCCGCTTGTAGGCCTCCTTGGGGACGCCCCTTTCCAGGAAGTCCCTGGGAGCCCCCACCAGGGAGTTGCCGCACTTCAGGTGGTGGTCCAGGAAGGAGAGGGGGCGGCCCTTGGCGGCGGCGGCGATCCAGACGGAAAGCTTGGCCAGCTCCACGGCCATGGGGTTCAGGTCCACCCCGTAGAGGCACCGGGCGGCCACCTCGTGCCGGGCGGCGTAGAGGGCCTCCTGGGCATCGGGGTCTTCCTTCCCCACCCCCCGCACCTCCAGAAGCCTTTCCGCCAGGTACTCCAGGGCCGAGATGAGGAAGGCCCCCGAGCCCATGGCCGGGTCCAGCACCCTTAGGGAGAGGAGGGCCTCCTCCCGCTTCCTGGGGTCCTCCCCTGCCTCCTTCAGGCGGGCCTCCACCGCGGGCACCAGGGTTTCGCGGATGACCAGCTGGACCAGCTCCCTGGGGGTGTAGTAGCTCCCCGAGGCCTTGCGCTCCAATAGCTGGCTTTGCAGGCGGTAGCGGCCCTCCACCAGGCGGGGGGAGAGGGCCAGGATGCCCTCGTAGACGTGGCCGATCTCCTCCACCTCGAGGTCCCGGTAGTTGATGCGCTCCAGGGCCCCCTCCCGCTCCACGTGGGTCAGGTGGCGGACGGCCCGGAGCAGGGCCTCGTTGCTGGGGCGGGGGAGGTGGGGGTTCTCCAAACGCTCCCTTGGGTCCAGAAGGCCCCCGGTGAGGATGGGGAGGGCCTCGGGGGCGAAGAGCTCCCCGTTCAGGGCGGGCACCCCCAGGCGCTCGTCCCCCCGGTAGACGAGCTGAAAGGTGAGGAGGAGCTTTTCCCAGAGGTCATGCCGCCTCTCGTCCCCGTAGGTGGGGCCTTGGGCGGCCCGGTCCCGCAGGCGGGAAACGCTGTACTCCTTTTCGTAGACCCAGGAAAGCTCCCCCCCATGGGGGATGAGGTTGCGGCTTTCCGCGTAGAGGAGGAAGAGGAGGCGGTAGACGAGCCTCAGGAGCTCCCCGTGGTAGGCCTTCAGGCGCTCCTCGTCCTTTAGCTCCTCCCGGAGGCTTTCCGTGAGGAAGGCGTTCCCCAAGGCCTCGAGGGCCTCCACCACCCCTTTCCTGAGGGCGTCCCGGGCGCGGATGCCCGTCTCCCGGGCGGCCTCGTAGTAGCGGTCCAGGGGCGTTTTGCCCTCCTTGCCCTTCTGGAAGCGGGAAGGGGAGAGGAGCAGGAGGAGGACCTGGAACTCCTTCAAGGCCGCGTCCCGGGGAGCCTCAAAGAGCTCCACCAGGTTGAAGGCCACGTACCCGGGCAGGGAAACGTGGTAGTACTTCCGGAGAAGCCGCACCTCCCACGGGCAGGCCAGGATGCCCCAGTCCTGCTCCGGGTGCAGGTTCAGGTAGGCCTGCAAGAGGGCCTGGGGGCTCTTTTCCCGCCGCCCTGGCCTTTGGTCCAGGTCCAGGGCCACCAGGTGCAGGGGCGGCCCCTCCTCCCCCTCAAACCCCCGGTGGCTGATGGGGAAGCCCTGGTCCGCCACCTGGAGGTGGCCCCGGTTGTAGGCGGGCCAGAAGCCCAGGGCCCGGAAGAAGGGGAGGAGCCAGGCCTCCCGGGCCCGGGAGGTGTCGGTGAGGGCGAAGAGGGGCTTGTGGCGCTCGTAGAGGCTGAGGAGGGCGTAGAAGCGCTCCTCCAGCTCCTGGCGGCTTAGGCTGAGCTCCTTGAGCCTCTCGGGCTGGCCCAGGCTTTCCAAAAACTCCTCGGTGAGGATGCCGCCGGAAACGCGGATGGCGTAGAAGCTCATAGGGCTCACCTTATAGGGATGGGCATGAGAACCCCCAGACCAAAGCCCCTGGGGCGGGTATTCTCGGATGAAGGGGAATGCGCGCGGCCAGGGGCGGTATCTGGAGCCAACATGGCTTAACCACCTGCCCTCGTCAAGGGCGCCCTCCGGGAGCCAAAAGGGTGATGGCCAGAAGCTCCTGGCCCACCAGCTCAATCCGGTCCAGGTTCTGGAAGGCCTCGGGGAGCGCGCCGTAGGCCCGCGCCAGGTGCCGCTTGAGGGCCTGTCGCTCGGCCCTGAGCCTTTCCAGGGTCGTTAGGGCTCGCTCGTGCCCCAGGTCCTCGAGGGGCAGGCGCAGGGCCTCCTGGGCCAGGAGGCGGGCCTGCTCCCGGCTCAAGGGCGGGGCCTCCTTGCGCCTTTTCTGCCAGAGGGCCTCGGCCTCCTCCTCGTCCAGGCGCTTCCCGTCAAGAAGCCTTACCCCCACCCGCAGAAGGGACTCCAGCACCTCCTTCTCCCCCAAAAAGCGGGCCCGGTAGTGGAGGAAGGCCACGGGGGGCGTACCCAGGGGGGCGGGGAAGACCAAAAGGGCGGTGCGGGCCCCGTCCAGGTCCCGGTAGGCTCGGAAGCGCAGGTGGGCCACCAGGTGCTCCACCAGGGGGTGGGAGAGGTCCAGGACCTCCACGCCCAGGGGGGCCTGGGGGTCAAAGCTGAAGGGCCCCAGGGTGTCCCCCAGGCCGGGGACCCCTTCCCCGCTTCCCCTTTGGGCGGTGTAGGGGTCCTGGCCCTCCACCTGCCAGCCCAGGTAGCGCAGGCCGTCCAGGACGAAGTCCCTCAAGAAGGTGGGACCTCCCGCCCGGGTGAGGGCCTCCTGCAGGCGGCGCTCCACGTCGGGGAGGGAGAACTCGCTGTGGCCGTAGAAGCCCTCGGCCACCACCCTCTTGGCGGCCTCCTCTTCCCCGCTCTCCTCCTCGGCGAAAAGCCCCGGCTGGAGCCGCTTCTCCTGCCGCCAGTCCTGGGTCCAGAGGGCCTCGAGGCGCCTGCGCAGATAGGCCTCGTCCCCGAAGAAGGCGGGGACCACCCCGAGCTCCTTGCGGATGCGCTCCGCCTTCTCCAAAAGGAGGCGGAAGACGGCCACGTCAAAGGAGCGCTCGTAGTAGAGGGTGCGGACTCTGACCACGGGCTCGGGCTGGCCGAAGCGGTCTATGCGGCCGTTGCGCTGCTCCAGGCGGTTGGGGTTCCAGGGAAGGTCGTAGTGGACCAGCTGCGCGGCGTAGTGCTGGAGGTTGAGCCCCTCGGAGAAGACGTCGGTGGCCACCAGGATGGCGGTGGGGTGGCGGGCGAAGGCCAAGAGCTCCTCTTCCCGTTCCCTCTCGCTCATCTCCCCGTGCACCCCGAAGACGGGGTGGGGGAGGGCGCTCCTCAGGCGCTCCACCAGGTACTCCAGGGTGTCCCGGTAGCGGGTGAAGACCAAGGTCCGTCCCCGGCCCAGGCGTAGGGGGTCGCGGAGGAGGTCCAGGAGGGCCTGGAGCTTGCTATCCACCCGCAGGGCCTTCACGTGGCGCAGGAGGACCTCGAGGTAGGCCTTCTCCGCCTGGATGCGGGCCTGGTCCGCCAGGGAGAGCTCCAGGGCCAGATCCGCCTCCTCGGGCAGGAGGCGCTCGGGGGCGGTGTCAAAGAGGGCGGCCGCCTCCTCCCCGGTAGGTTTTTCCGTTCCCGCCAGGAGGCTTTCCAGCAGGTCCTTTCGCCTTTCCAGGCTCCTCTCTAAGGCCCTGGGGGAGCTGGTGGCCCGGCGCATGAGGTGCATGGAAAGCCACCGCCCCAGGATGGGCACCTGGGCGGGGTCCGGGTCAAAGACCTCGGCCTGGTAGCGGCGCACCGCCTCAAAGAGCTCCAGCTCCCCCTTGCTGGGTTCCACGGCCACCTCTTTGGCGTCCCGCCTTGGGAAGGGGCTGGGCTTCCCCTCTTTCTGGAACCAGTCCTCCACGTCCCGCCTGCGCCTTTGCACCACGTGCTTCTTGGCCGCTTCCCGGTCCAGGACCCCTCCCTTGAATAGCCCCAGGTGGCCGCCGTCCAGGTGCTCCAGGAGGCTCAGGAAGCTTTCCGTGTGGCCGCTGTGGGGGGTGGCGGTGAGGAGGAGGAGGTGGGGCACCCTCTGGGAGAGCTCCCGCACCAGGCGGTAGCGTTCCATCTGGCTTCCCCTTTCCGTGGGGGGGCGGGCCGCCATGTGGGCCTCGTCCACCAGGAGGAGGTCAAAGTCCTGCATGAGCACCAGGTGGCGCACGCCGTCCTGCTTGGCGTAGTCCACGCTGGCGATGACCCGGTCAAAGTGGACCCAGGGGTTGGCCCCCGGGGGCAGGCTCCGGGCCAGGCGCTTGAGGTTGGGGCCGGAGAGGACCTCAAACTCCAGGTGGAAGAAGCGCTTTAGGGCTTCCTGCCACTGGGCCAGGAGGTGGGCGGGGGCCAGGACCAGGGCCCGGCGCACCTTGCCCCGCACCAAAAGCTCCTTGAGGATGAGCCCCGCCTCCACCGTCTTCCCCAGGCCCACGTCGTCGGCGATGAGAAGGCGCACCCGGGGCTGGCGCAGGGCCATGAGCAGGGGGACGAGCTGGTAGTTGGCGGGCACCACCCGGGAGCGCTGGAGGGAGAGGAAGGGGGCGTCGGCGTGGAGGGTGGAGAGCTCCAGGGCCCGGAGGAGGAGGTCGTGGAGGGCGGGGTCCCCGGGGGCTGGCGGGGGCAGGCCCAAGGAGGTGAGGCGGATGCCTTGGCCCTCGAGGGGCAGGTAGAAGAGGGCCTCCTCCTCGGTGTCCACCGCCCTGGCGAAGAGGAGGTCTTTCTGGCGGTGCTCCAGACGGTAGTCCCGCCCCCGGGCCCGGAAGAGGGCCCCGGGCTTCAGAAGCTCCACCGGGTCCATGGTGAAATCATAAGCCCAGGTAGCGCCGCACCGCGTCCAAGGGGGTGGAAGGGTCCACCTCCAGGCCCTCCCCTCCGCTTCCTTTGGGGAAGAGGCGCTTCCCACCCCAGCGGGCCAGGCTCTGGATCATGGTGCCGTCCCCAAGCTCCACGTCCTCGGGGCCCTCGGTGGGCGGGGGTACCCCGGCTTCCCTCAGGGCCTGGAAGAGAGGGTGGTAGGCCTCGTCTAAAAGGGGAAAGAGTTCCTCCCAGGGGATTCCCAGGCTTGTGGCCCCCTTCCCCAGGGTGAGCGTACGGGGCGGGAACTCCTCGCTGTTGTAGTGGCTCATCTCCTGGTAGACCCGCTCCCGGAGCTCGAGGGCCAGCTGGGCTAGCTCCTGAGCCCGTCCCTCGGGCCAGTCCCGGTGGGGAAAGAGAAGTTTGAGGAGGGCAGACACCCACTTGCGCACCGCCCGCACGTCCCGTTGCGTGAGGCCCTTGGGGAGGTCCAGGGCAGGATCAAAGCCCAGGGGCCTCAGCCTGCGGAAGGCGGCGCTCAGGTAGTCCACCACTAAGCCCGGCCCCTCGTAGAGGAGATCGGGGGTGATCTTGGGGAACTCGTGTCCGGGAAGAATGCCGTGGATACGGTCCAGAAAAGCCGTGTCCCCCCGGAGGCCTTGGGGCAGGACCCGGGTCACCGGAACCTCTGGGCGGTCGGTGTTTCCCAGAAAGACCAAGGAGGCCTCCGAGGTAAGGTTCCGCCCTCCACGGCTGAACTGGCCGGACTCCATGTAGTCCTTGAGGATGGAGAGGATGGAGGGATCTTCCCAGGCGGTGTGGGCCACCTCGTCAAAGACGAGCACCTGGTAGGTGGGGATGAGACCAGGCTTGCGGGTGAGCTGGTTGTAAAAGAGCACCGCGGGGGTCACCTTTCCCCCCGAGATCACAAAGGCCTCGGGGGAGAGGTTTCTGAGGAGGTAGGTCTTCCCCGTCTGCCTGGGCCCCAGCTCCATCACGTGCAGATTGGGCTCCACCAAAGGGGCCAGGCGGGCCAGGTAGAGGAGTTGTTGCCTCGGGCTGAGGGCCTGGGGATTGAAGCCCACGGAAGCGAGAAGGAAGTGGGTCCACTCTTCCTCGGTGAAGAGGCTTCGCCCCTTGAGGTACGGGTCCAAGGTGGTGAGGCTCGCTTGGAAAGGGATGAACTGCTTTACCCGGACCCGCCCCCGCCCCCCTTCGTAAGCGAGCTCCAGGGTTCCCCACAGGCCGTAAAGTACCCCCGGGTGCTGCTCGGGGAGGTGGTAGTCCACCTCAGCCGGGTACTCCCCCAGGCTGGGAAGGTGGGCGCGGTGGGCTCCGGTGTCCAGGTCCACCCGGACCTCGAGGCGGTCAATAATGACCACGCGGCCCTGGCGAAGCAGCCGGTCCTTCAGCCACTCCTGGTGGCCTGGGCCAATGTAGCGTTCCTCCAAGAGGCGGCGCACTTTGTCCACCGCCTCGGGGGTTCCGCCGGCCTTGGCCAGAAGGTACTCCACCACAAACCGGGGAACTCGGTGGAACGAGGTCTCCTGAAGCAGGCGCTTTTCCACCACCTGACCCGGGAAAGCTTGAAATATCTTTTCCTTGAAGCTCACATTCCCTCCTTCAGGCTAGCAACTCGTCCAACAGGGGGTTGTCGCGACGGATCCCGGGCTCGGAACCCGGGCCCGGGGGCGGTAGGGGAGAGGTGGGAGGGGGTCCCTCCGAGGTGCGAGCTTCATGGAGGGAGGGGGCAAAATCCGCCAGAAGGTGCTCGGGATAGAGAGGGTAGACCATGCGCATAAGAACGCTCTCTCCGGGAAACCAAGGCTCGGCCTCGTAGGACTCACCCCATCGGCGGCCCGAGGTGGGGCCCAACACGTAGGCGAACTGGTGGTGCTCCGGCCAGTTCCTCACCAGGACCCTAGGGGCTGCCGCTGCTACCAGGGTGGACCAGAGCTCTTCTGGGATCTCCCTCAGGGGCCTTGGTCCAAGCCTCTCCGCCAGACGCTCGGCCGTCTCGCGAAGGGTTTCCTTAACCTCGCCCACATCCCCATCCCAAAAAGCCTCCAATACCCCTTCCTGAACCAGCTCAAAGGCTGCGGCCCGGACCTGGGGATGATCCGAGGGCAGGTCCTGGGACACGCGCAGCACGAGGGGGTTCTCCTCCCGGGATGCGGAGGGAGGGGTGAAGGACTCTAGCTGGCTGAGGGCCTGCTGCGCCCGGTTCCGCTCCCGTTTGAGGGCTTCAAGGTGCTCTTGGACGAGGCTCAACTCCTTGAGGAGGAGGAGAAAGTGGACCTGGCGCTCGGTAAGCTCTTGCTCCGCCTCTTGGGCTTCCTGGAGAAGGTGCCAAGCCTTATCGCAAAGCCGTTTACGCAGATGGACGGTTTCCTCGGAAAGGGATAGGGGCTTTCTCCAGAAAAGGCGCCGCCACCAGGGAAGGGGCGGTTCCTTGTGAGGCAGGTTCTCGTTCCACCGCCCATGGTTTTCTTTGAACTCCTCCTCCAAGGAGCGAAGCCTTTGGGTGGCCTCTTTGGCCTTGGGGTCCCTTTCCAAGAAGAACTGCGTATCACCGTCTTCCAGGGCTTTTCGCACCTCCTCCAGCTCGGACTCTAGCTTCTGGATCTCCCCTTCAAGGCTCGCTCCCGTCAAGCCCCTGCGTTCACGCCGGGCCTTTAGTCTGCGCAATCGGGCCCATTTGTCTGCGGTCCCAGCGGTTTGGTTCAAGATCTCGAGAATCTCGTTTTTTCGGGCGCTGGTCTTGCTCAAAGCCTTATCCAGCTCCTCCAAGGTGGCGACGAGATTGGGGACACCGCCCAGGAGGGCTTTGCGCCCCAGGTCAAAGGGGGTCTGGGCCTCGAGGGGAAGAAGAAGGCTTTCCACAGCCTCGGCAGCGGCATCTTGCAGCTTCTCCCGGTGAGCCTGCCAGGCCTCCCCTAGCCACGGAGGGTGAGCTTCGCAGCTCTTTCTCTCGGGCAAAGGGGGCGGCTGGCTCGCATGGGGGGCTAGGGCGGCCCGGAGAGCCTCAGCGCTGGGGGTAGGGACCCGGGGCGATGGCCCTAACCGGACCCCCTGGATGGCCTCCCAGATTTTGGGCACGAGGATAGCGGGGTCTGGCTGCTCCAGCTCCAGCCGGGCGATGCCAAGCCCCATCCAGTCCCTACCCCTGGAGGGCTGTAAGGGGGCTTGGGTTAGGACCAGGGCCTCTACGAAGTGCTGGATCCAGGTCTTTAAGTGCTCCTCCTTGGGAAGGCGCAGGCCGTTCCGGGACCAGAGCGAAAGGGGCCAGACCCGGGTGGGGATAGGGTGGCCCGGATCTGGGGGAAGGGCCTCGAGGGCTTGCAAGCTCTCTGGGCCCCGCACAAACAGAACCAGGTGAATCCGGACCTCCATTCCTGCCCAAGGGTCCTCCTTTAAGACGGCTTCCGCTCCCTTGAGGTGCGGGAATAGCTGATCCGGGTCGGCGGGAGCCAAGACCACTAGCGTGAGGGCGGGGTCCAGGTCCAATCCGGCCCGCTTGAGTTCCAGTAGGCGGGATTGGTCCAAAAGCGCCTGTAGAGAAGATACCAGCGCCTCGGGGTGGGTGACCTCTAAGGCCAGGATCTTCTTACCCAGACGGGTTCGCCAAAGCGGCTCCACCTCCCCCACTAGGCTTTGGGCGAGCCCGGGAAAGGCGACCACCAGCGTGGGGTGCACCATGGCCTAAAGGGTGGGGAAGTGGTCCTCGCCCGCATCTGGGCGCAGGGTCTGGACCTCTTTTAGCCACGCCTCCAGGACCTCCAGCTCCCTCCGGAAGACGTTCTTATCCTCCTCGTTGAAAGCGGGGTCCTCCAGGAGCCCTTTTCGCTTAGCAATGACCTCTGGCAATCCTGCCTTGAGCTCCTCCAGCTTGGCCTTGTTGCGGCGGCGTTCCGCTTCGGCCTTCTTTACCTGACTCTCTAGCTCTTTGAAGGAGAAGAAATCCTTCCGCAACACCTCAAAGGCGCTAGCCGCCAAGTTCCCCAGAATGTGCCTCCTGGGCGTGCCCATCCGCCTGTCCAAGAAACCGTAGCCGTCTTCCTCCTTGGTGAGAAGGCCTAGAGCCCGGGCTTTGGTCCAGACGTGGGCCACTTCCTGCTCGGAGGGCTCGGGAAAGAGGTCCCCCATCCCGTTTTCCCACTCCCGGTGGATGTGGAAGCTGCGGTCTTGGCTTAGGGTCTCGTACTTTTCCCGGTAGATGTGAATCCCCCGCAGGACGAAAGCGGGAATGGAAGCCTCAATCTTGTAAAAGAGCACCCGTTTTCCGTCCCCGGTGGACACCCTTTGCAGGCGCATGCGGTCGTGGAGGTTGGAAGCGAAGAGGTTGATCACTTCCTCGCTGTCCACCAGGGGATCGCTCCGGTCCGTGGCATCCTTTAGCCCTAGAATGTGCACCTGCTCCCTGTACCCAAGGCCGGGGTTGGAAACCCAGGCGTCCTCGTAGTCCCAAGCCGGGGCAGATATGGCGTCCAGCTCCCGGAAAGTGCGCTCCACCGCTTCCCAGAGATCCGGGTCCCTTTCCTTTTGTGCCAGCGCCCACCCCAACCATTCGGCCAGGGTGAACGTGGGCTCCTTGGGCAGGGCTTCCCTTATGGCCTGCTCCGGGTCCTTGAGAAGGGCCTCGAGGTCCCAGGCCACGGCATGGGGTGCGGCCCCAAGGACGCGATCCTCTTGGTCTACATAGGACGGAGGAAGGGTCAGGGTGAAGGGCTGGGCGTCCCTGCTTCCCATCTGGGGTTCCGCCTCTTGGCGAGCCAGCAAGTCGTGCAGGCGTTGCTTGAGGGAGTTGATGTCCCGGAGAAGGCCCTCAATCGCGGCAACCCAGTTCCCTGCGGCTTCAGCGCGCCCTATCTGGGTGCCCGTGGTTATAGCATTTTCAAAAAGACTTGACACCGTCTTCCTGGTCAGCACTTCGCGTTGAGATGACCGGTTAATAAGCATCGGTAAACCAGGGCGGTCATTAACTTCTCTTCTCAACCTGTCCCGCTGCTGATCCAATTTGCGTTCCAGCTCCTGGGCCCCCTCAACAAGCTTTTTCTGAAGTTCTCTTGCCTGTTGCAGAAGGTCCTCGAGGGCCCTCGTTACCCCTGCCAGACCCGTCTGCCGCATGCGAATGGCCTGGGCAACCTCCTCCTTCAATAGAGAAGTCACTTCTGATAGAGGGACCGCCCGGAGAACCCCTTCCTTGGCTTCCCCGAGAAGGCGTTCGGCATCGTTAAGGACTCCCGGGAGGAGCGCTCTGTCTTCTGCCGGCGAGCTTGAAACTGGAGGAGTACCGGGTTCTACCCCAGGGTCAAACGCTTCAAGTTCTTTCAGCTTGGCTAGGGCGTTGCTAGCGCGCCAGTCATAGTCCAAGTCCAGCAAATTCTTTACGTAGTCTTCCCTTGCCCTTTTCAAATACGTTCCCACAAGACGCCCCGGTTCAAAGCGGAGCTCTGCCGCACCAAAGCTGGCATAGTGGGCGGTCTTCCCGTAGTACTTCCCCTTCTGCTCGTTCAGCTGGTGGACGATGTTGTCAAAGGTGTCCGCCTGCTCCTTTCCCAAGGGGCCGCCCAAGAGGTAGAGGCCGAGTCCCAGGAGCTCCATGAGATCGTCCACCTCGTTGAAAGTTTTGCCTGCCCGGTTTTGCCTGTTTACCAGGAAAACCATATCAAAGGGCTTCTTGCGGATTTCAATGTCTTTGCCCCCAAAGCGGTAGCGGTGCGTTCCCTGGAGGCTCATGAAGTGATCCAGCTCCTTGAGGGCAGCGTAAGCGTTGGCCTCCACGTTCTGGGTACCCGGACGGTTGACGTAGATATCGGGAAGGAGAAAGTAGCCAAATAGCTGGTCTTCATCCTTCATGAGATGGCGGAGAACGAAGGCCACGTCCAAAAAGATGCCCGAACCCGTACCCCCGGCCAAGGACCCCACCAGGGCCACTGTGAGGTGGGGAGAAAAGGGCTCGTAGACATTGGCCAGGTCCGGTCGTGGCCGCTCGTCGCGGAAGTCCCTAGCCAAGGCTAGCAGGTCCCTGAGGTTTTCGTAAACGGTGGTGGCGTTGGCAAAAAGGGCCAACCGCCCCAAGGCCCGGATCTGACCTGCGCCCGAGAGGATGTTGGCCTTGAGGTCGGCCTTGGGTGGGAACCACTCGCGGATCTCGTCGTGGACCTGGGGAAGGAGACTGGCGCCCCTGGCCTCAATCTGGAGGATTTCGTCGGCCCTCAAGCGGACGGGTTTGCTACCCTGGGGGGTCTTGGCCTCCAGGTGGTCGGTGTTAGCGCTGGTGGTATCAATAAGCAGATACTTGACCAGAGGGGGCTCCTCCCCAAAGGTTTCCAGGAAGCGCTTTTTGGCGTGAAGCAAGGCCTTTTTGCCCGTGCCTCCGAGGCCGATCAGCACGGTGCGCTTAAGCTTGCGGATGGCCGGCCCAGTGCGCTTCGGAGCGTTTTCGTTCATTTCCTTACCTCCTGTTTAGGCTCAAGGAGCCCAACTCCTTCTTGCCGAAGGCATCTTTGAAAGTATAGGTTGTTTTCCAATCCAGAGGCTCACCCCTGGAATCCTCGAGGTTAACCGGGATTCTTCCTTCTTCGTAAACCGAAACATGGGGTGGCAGTTTCAAGAGGTAGGGTCTTCCGTTCTTTTGGCCTATCTCCACCCCCTGCAAGGTCTCTTCACGAAAAACTTGGCCAACGTCTACCCGGCCCCGAAGGCTTGCTTTCTGTTCCTGGCATCCCTTTTCCGGTGAGCTCACGAACGTGGCCGTAGCCCATGGCTGTTGCGAGCGCCATAGCCACCAAAGAAGCCCGAGAAGCAAGAGCAAAAGGAGGAGCGCTAGCCACCAGAACCTATTTAGCCAGTCCCATAGGGTCATGGGCTGGCTTACGGGGGGCAGGGTTTCTGGTGCCTGGACGACGCTACCCTGAGGGGCTACCACCTCTAGCCTTGGCGCTTGCGTTACCCCAGCGCCCAGCCCGGTGTTTTTAAGCGCTATGGTTAGCTCTTCTCCGGCCTGCACCTGTGCGGGCCCTGGTTGGCCGTTGAGGGTGGCCTCGAGGCCCTTCGGAGTCTTCACGTTGACTGTGACAGCTTCCTTCGCCCAAGCGTTGCCCTGGACTCTGTAGCTCAGGGTAGCCGATTCCCCTGGGGAAAGTTCCAGCTTTTCCGGAACAGCCACAGGAACAAGGGTGTATTCCCCAGGAGGATGAAAGGCGAACCGGACCGGAATCACCTGTGGTCGCACCACGGTGTTGCTGGGGGCGTTCACGCAAAGCCATCCTTCGTACGTTCCCGGTGCCAAGCTTTCCCCGTTTCTAAGACGGAAGGATAGGGTAACGCTGTCCCTTGCGGGGAGAGCTTGAGGAGATATCTGCAAGAAGGCCCCAGCTTGCTCTAGCGCCGGGATTTCCGTAGCTAAGGAAAGGTTGCTCGCAGCCCCCTTGGTTTCTATCTGGATATCACGCTCAGCCTGCCCTTTACCCCAGAGATTGCCCAGATCTAAGCGGGCGGGTCTGAGGACCACCTCGCTTAGCGTTGGGACTTCGTTTGGCGGAGCCTCGAGGACCCGGGCATTTGGCACCGCAGCGAGGGAGCCCAGCACCTCTTTCGGGGCCGATATGCCGAGGCTAATGTAGAACAACCAGTCATAGGGGCCCCGCCTCAGCTGATAGCGCTTGGTGACGTCGTGGATGGTGTAGGGACCAGGATCGTTATCTCTTCCGTCAGTGAAGACGTACACGCTGTAGGCTTCGTTGGGGCGCCGGAGCTTTTCTAGGCGATCGAGGACGCTAAGAAGTGTCCTGTAAAGGTACGTTTGAGAACCCGTGGCCTTTAGAGACTCCAGATACTGCAGGAAGGCCTCTTTTTCCTCAGGAACAGAGAAGGTGCGGCTGACTCCTGGGCCTGCATCAAAAGGCTGAACCGTGATCCGGCTTCCGGGAGGAATCTGTTCAGCAAACCGTTTGAGTTCCCTTTTGACGTGGGGGAAGATAACCCGGCCTTTCCCATCACCCAAACCCATCATGGAAGCCGAGGTGTCCAGGATGAACACGTAATGGAAACGCTCTGGGACCACTGCTGGCTGAGGTGAGGCGGGCCCTTTAGGAGGGCAGGGTGCAGCGAGGCCCGCCAAGCTTAGGCCGACAACCATAGCCATGAGAACTGGCTTCATAAGCCTCCAACCTCCCCTAGTCTAGTTTAGGGAGCTGGCCTTGGCCCCTGGTGACATTTGACCATGGGCTACTCCCTAGATGCCCTCCTTTCTGGCCGGTTGTGCGAAGGTATTCACCCCCACCCTAGCACCCGTTTGGCCCTTTCGGAAAGGCGGGCGGGCGTCCAGGGCGGGTCAAAGGTGAGCTCTACCCGGACCTCCTCCACCCCGGGGATGCGGGAGAGGGCCTGGCGGACGGCATCCCCCATGCTGTCGTGGAGGGGGCAGCCCGGGGTGGTAAGGGTCATGCGCACGTGGGCCCGGGGCGGATCCACCTTGACCTCGTAGATCAGCCCCAGGTTCACCACATCTAGTCCCAGCTCGGGGTCATAGACGTTTTCCAGTAGAGCCCAGGCTTGCGCTTCCAAGGGGTTTATCTCGTTCATCGCCGCATCACCTCCAAAAGAGCGTAAAGGTGGGGCAGGGTACCCAGCAGGTAAAGCCAGGCGGCACCAGGCAGAAAGGGGGTCAGGAGGGCTCCCAGGACGAAGAGTCCGCCGGCCAGGTAGGCGGCTCCTTCGGGAAGCATCTCCTTGAGGAGGGGGACGCGCTCCTTCCCGGCCCGTGGGGCGTAGCGGTGGGTCCAGACCAGGAAGGGAAGGATCTTGTAGAGCATCCCCGTGACCACCAGGCCCACGAAGCCCAGAGCGAACCAGTAAGCGGCCGCCAGGGAGCGGAAGGGGAGGGCCAGCAGGGCCAGGCCCAGAAAAGCCAGACCCACCAGGTAATGCTGGACGCCCAGGTCCAGGGGGCGCTTCATGCGGTTTTTCAGGATGCGATGGGTGTCGTAAAGGGCGAGGAGGTAGGTCGCGAAGAGGAGGAGGTAGCCCAGCCACTCGCCGAGGAGGAGGCCCAGTAGCCCCAGGTTGGCGGTCCAAAGGAGGAGGCCGAGGGCACCCTCGTCTACCCCATGGGTAAGGGTAAACATGGACACCAGCTTGTACCCCACGCCCAGGATGGAGAGGAGGAAAATCCCCACGAAGCCCAAAAGGACGTGCCATAGAAAGCGGTCGGGATCGTAGGAGCCGTAGCGCTGGGTGAGGCTCTGAAAGAGGCCCAGGACGGGAGTCAAGACCAGGTAGAGAACCACCCAGGCCAAGGCGGTGGCCACGCGGTTCCAGCGGGGGGCCATGCGAAAGGTGCGGAGCATATGGTAGGCGAAGAAGCTAAGCCCCAAAAGAGCAAGACCTCCCCCCCAAGGGACCAGGGCCGGGTTCCAGGCGAAGCCGGTGGCCAGGAGGACGGTGCCCAAACCCCAGAGGAGCATGACCGGGTAGCCCCAGATGTGGCGGTAAAGGGGAGCCTCGAGGACCACGGGCACAAGCTGGTGCATGGCTCCCAGCAGAACCCCCACCCCGAAGCCCAGGAGGAGGAGGTGGGCCATGGCTAAGCCCAGAGGATGCCGGGGGATGGTGAGGGCCTCGGGGTGGAGGGTGAAGAGCAGGGCGAAGGCCAGGAGAAACGCCTCCCCCAGGAAGAAGAAACCCACGGGGATGGACAGGGGAATGGTGCGGTTCTTGGCGGTGACGATCACGTCTTCAGCGTGCAGGCCACCCCGGGCCTAGGCCATGACCTGGGTCATCTCAGCGCCCGGGGGGAAGGAGGGTGAGGCGGTCCCCCTCCTTGACCGGGGTGGCAAGGCCCCCCAGGTAGTTCACGTCACGCCCATTCAGCAAAAGGGCCCAGCGGGGGCGCAAGCGCCAGAGGACCTTGGCCTCCGTCCAAAGCCCCACCTCCTCTTCACTCGGGATCCCCTCCAGGGCCACGTCCCGCAGGGTGGGGTTCACGGTCAGGACCTTGGCCAAGGCCTCGCCCGCCGTGGCCGCCCTTAGGTCTAAGGGCTCGGGCTGGGCCGGGTGGGCCAGGCCCAGGGCCTGGAACTGGACCCCATGGGCCCCTTCTTTGAGGGCGAGGGCGGCGTCGTACCCCTTGCGCATCACCTCCTCTTGGCCCGAGAGGTAGACGAGCCAGGGGCGCACGTCCCGTACCCTTTCCGCCACGTAGCGGGCCACCAGGGCGAAGGAGAGGCCCACGTACTCCGGGGGGATGTGGGCCCGCTTGGGGCCCAGGCCCCCGTGCCAGAGCCCCGCCCGGTACACCTCCCGGGCGAACTCCGTGGAGGTGTCCACCCCGATGGTGCGGGCCAGCCAGGCGCTGAAGAAGGCCCGCCGCAGGTAAAGCTCTCCCTCGGGCACCCGGCCCTCCCAGCCCAGGGCCTTGGCGGTGCCCGGGTGGCGGCTCAGGTGGTCGTACACCCCGGCCACGAAGGCGGCGGCCCCTTCCAGAAGCCGCTCGGCCTCGAGGCGCATGGCCCGCTGGGTTTCCGTGTCCAGGCCGCCGAAGGCCAGGAGGTCGGCGAAGGTTTCCTCCGGAAGGGGTGGCAGCTCCAAGAGGGCTTCCTCCATCCTGGTTTCGGTCATCTCCCCCTCCTTTCCCGCGTTTCGCGCATTTTCCTCAGCATATCCGCGGTCACCACCCGCTTGGTCAGGGCGTAGGCAAAGACCAGGGTGGCCAGGAATTGCAGGGCACCCGAGAGGCCGAGCCAGGGCCTAAGTCCCATCTGTCCGCCCAGATAGAGGGGCTCCAGAAGGAGCCTGAGGAGAAGGCCGGCGTTGAGGAGGATGAAGGTGAGGCCCTCGAGGCCCTCCTGCCTAAGCCCCCCGGGCCTCGGCATCATCCAGTAGGCCACGCCCATGACCATCTGCAGGAAGAAGCCCACCAGGCCGGCGTGGACGTGGCTTGGGCGAAAGGGGCCTACCAGGCCAGGGGAGAGGTAGAAGAGGGTTCCCAAAAAAGCGGCGTAGACCAGGTAGAAGAGGGCGGCCCGGACGAAGAGAAAGTGCCAGAAGCCCATCAGCCCCCTTTCCGAATCAAGAGCTTCACCTGCCCGGGGCCGAGGTCCCTGAGGGTGTAGGCGTGCCCTTCCTCCTCCAGGCGGGCCAGGAGGTGGATGGGGCGGCGCACGTGGTGGACGAGAAGCTTTTCCCCGGGCTTCAGGGTTGCCAGGGCCTCGAGGACCCGCATCATGGGCAGAGGGGGCTCCAAGTTCTCCTCAATGAAGACCTCGGCCTGGGTGTCCTCCCAGTCGGCCTCGGTGAGGGCGGCCGCGGGGCGCCCTTCGCCCTTTTTCCCGCCCCCCACCTCCCGGCGGTAGAAGTGGGCCCGGTAGTGCCCTTCCCCCACCCGCTCGCACCAGGGGAGAAAGCCCTGCTTGGCCAGGACCTGGTAGAGGGGAATGGGCTCAAAGAGCACCTCCAGGACAAGCCTCTCCCCAGGTTTCACCTCCTTGGCGGCGGCCATGATGCGCTGGAAGGGCTCCCCGCCCGCCTCGAGGACGGGCCGCACGTCCAGGTGGAACCCCACGGGGGCGGAGAGCCAGGCGGGGGGCGGGGTCCCGAGGAGGCTCTCCGCTCCTCCCCCGCCCCCCTGGGGGGCAGCCTCCACCCCCAGGGCCCGGTTGAGGCGCGCCACCAGCTCTTCCGGCTCCAGGCCCCCGATCCTCGCCGCCTGGGCCACGGTCACCAGGCGGGGCATGGTGCGGCGGAGGAGGGGGTTCTTGAGCCTCTGGAAGGCGGGGCTCGCCTCCAGAAAGACCTGGAGAAGGTGGGGCCAGCGCCTCAGGACCTCCGCCACCCTCATCTCGGGGTGGACTATTCCTTCTTGGCGATCCTGACCCGCCATACCTCCGGACCCTCCTCCAGGTAGCTCCAGTCCACCTGGCCGGGGCGCTCGGCCTGGAACTGGTAGTAGAGGGGCTTCGGGTCGTGGTCGTTGACGAGGACGAAGCCTTCGCCGGGCATCAGCCTGTCAAAGAGGGCGAAGATCCTGGGGTGCCTCTCGCGGGGTGGGATCTGACGGACGTCCAGCTCCATACCTCCTTCAGCCTGGCGTTCCCGGCTTCCGGGGTCCATGACCTGCGTCAAAAAGGGGGGCGCACGCCCCCCTTCCGAGCCCAGATGCCCATTTAGCAGGGCTTCTCCGCTCCCTTGCGGGCGTAGTAGTACCAGTTCAGGAAGAGGTTGAAGGCGTAGAAAACCATGAGGCCGTAGAAGAAGGCCGTGAAGTCCCCGGTGGCCCGCTGGGTGTAGGCGGCCAGGGTGGAGAAGATAAAGGGGCCATAGGCACCCACGGCCGCCGTCCAGCCGATGACGCCTCCCGCCTGGCGGGGCGGGAAGATCATGGGCATCTGCTTGAAGGTGCTGGCATTCCCTACCCCGCTGAAGAAAAAGATCAGGAGCATGGACAGGAGAAAGAAGGGGAACTGCTCCAGAGAAGTGGGGCGGGTGAAAAGGGTGACGAGGAGGGCGGAAAGGAAGATGCCAATGGCGGCAACCTGGGTCATGAGGGCTCCGCCAAAGCGGTCGGTCAAGGGCCCTGCGATGATCCGGGACACGGAGCCCACCAAGGGCCCTAAGAAGGCGTACCTCAGGGGGTCCGGGGCCCCTTCAAACTGACCGTAGACCTCGCGGATGAGGAGGGGGAAGATGGCGGAGAAGCCAGAGAAGGAGCCGAAGGTCATGATGTAGAGGCTGGTCATGACCCAGGTGTGCTTGTCCCGGAAGATGTCAAACTGCTCGCGGAAGTTGGCCCGGATGGGCACGCTCCGCAGGTGGACCCAGGCCAAAAGGGCCGCCACCAGCACAAAGGGCACCCAGATGAAGGTGGCGTTTTGCAGCCAGATGGGCTGCTCCGCCCCCGGCCTCGGGGTGAAGGTCTGCGGGCCCCCTAAGAGGGAGCCAAAGAGGGCGAAGCCGATGATCCAGGGGGTGACGAACTGGACCACGGAGACCCCGAAGTTGCCGATCCCCGCCTGGAGGGCCAGGGCGGTGCCCTGGAGCCGCTTGGGGAAGAAGTAGCTGGTGGAGGGCATGAAGCCCGAGAAGTTCCCCCCGCCGATCCCCGCCAGGAAGGCCAGGAGGAGGAGGACCCAGTAGGGGGTGGCCGTGTTTTGCACGGCGAAGCCCCAACCCAGGAGGGGGATGAGGAGGAGGAGGGTGGAGAAGGCCACCAGCCGCCTCGTGCCCAGGATCGGGGGCAGGAAGGTCCAGACGATGCGCAGGGTCCCCCCGGCCAGGCCCGGCATGGCGGTGAGCCAGAAGAGCTGGGTGGTGGTAAGCTCAAACCCCACCTTGGGCAGGCGCACCACCAGGGCGCTCACCACAAACCAGGTTATGAAGGCCAGGATGAGGTTAAAGGTGGTGATCCAGAGGGTGCGCCAGGCCAAGGCTCTATCCCAACGCTGGGGGTCTTCCGGATTCCATTCCTTGAGCCACTCGTTTCCGGCGATCCGCATCATGAGCGGCCTCCCTTGAGTTCAAAGTCATCCTTGAGGTGCCGGGCCTCCTGCTGCAGGAGCTGGACCACGGTGAGGTGCATCCACACGAAGGCGATGGCGGTCAAGACGAAAAGGACGAAGAAGGTCATCTGAGGGAGGCCTGTCCAGGCCTGGGTGTAGGCGAAGAGGGGCGGGAGGAAGAAGCCGCCCAAGGCCCCCAGCATCCCCACCAGTCCTCCCACCGCCCCCACGTCCTTAGGGAAGTAGGTGGGGATGTGCTTGTAGACGGCGGCTTTGCCGATGCCCTGGCCAACCCCGATGAGGAAGACCAGGGCTGTGAAGAGCCAGACGTTCATGGTGAACTGCATGACCTCCCTGGTCTCCCCCTTGGTGTAGAGGACGATGTGTCCTTCGGGCATCATGAGGACCGCAGCGGGTAGGCCGATGAGGGCGAAGGTCCAGTACATGACCCTTCGCGCCCCGAAGCGGTCGGAGAGGTACCCCCCCAAAGGCCTCAGGAGGCTTGCCGGGAAGATGAAGAGGGCGGTGAGCAGGGCGGCCTCGTGCAGGGGTAGGCCGAAGACGTCCACGTAGTACTTGGGGAGCCAGGCGGAGAGGGCCACGTAGGCTCCGAAGACCACCACGTAGTAGAGGCTGAAGCGCCAGACCCGGACGTGCCGCAGGGGCCTCAGCATATCCAGGAAGGGCCGGCCCTGGCCAGGGCGCTTGTCCTGGGGGGCGCCAAACCACATGACAAGGCCCATGAGGACGAGGAGCACCGCATACAGGAAGGGGATGAAGCGCCAGCCGCCAGGGATGAGGCCCCCCAGGTAGCCCGCGGCGGGGACGCTGGCGATGAGGGCGGGTCCGATGAACTTGGTGACGCTGGCCCCCACGTTCCCCGCGCCGAAGAGGCCTAGGGCGAAGCCCTGCTGGTCCTTGGGGAACCAGGCGGAGTTCCAAGCGATGCCCACGCTGAAGCTGTTGCCGGCGAAGCCCACCAGGAAGGCGTAGAGGAGAAGCTCCTCGTAGCTTCCGGCCCGGGAGACCAGGTAGGCGGGGATGGCGGTGAAGAAGAGCATCAGGGTGAAGACCCGCTTTCCCCCATAGCGGTCGGCGAGGATGCCGGTGACTAGGCGCCACAAAGAGCCGTTCAGGATGGCCGCCGCCGAAAGCCAAGAGAGCTGCACGTCCGTGAGGCCGAACTCCTTGCGGATGGGCACCCCCAGGACCCCGAACATCAGCCAGGTGGCGAACATGAAGGTGAAGCCGATGGTGGAGAGCCAGAGAACCCGCAGGCGTTCAGGCCTTTCCGCATCCAGCTGTTTGGGATCGTTCACCATGGTTCACCTCGCCAGCTTACGCACCCAGACCACGATCTGCCAGGGCCGGAGTACGTAGCCCAAGGGCACGGTGATGATGTGGACCAGGCGGCTGAAGGGGAAGACGGCCAAAAGGAGCCAGAAGTTGAAGACGTGGAGCTGGATCCAGAAGGGCAATCCCAGGAGGAGTTCCGGCCTGGGCTGGAGGGTGAAGACCGACCAGAGATAGGGGGTCATGACCGCGGGGAACCAGAAGCTCCCGTAGCGGTAGAGCAGGGCAGTGAGAAGCCCCGACAGGATGGAGACGAGGAGGAGCACCAGGACCAGGTAGTCCATGGGGGTGGAGGCCGCTCTGACCCGGGCTGCGGAGATGCGCCGGGCCAGGAGGAGGTAGGTGCCGAAAAGGGCCCAGATCCCCAAGGCCAGCCCGGTGATCTCCAGGAGGTAGAGCCGCACGGGCACGGCGTTCCAGAGGAGAAGGCCCTTGGGGAGGAGGAGGGCCACCAGGTGGCCCAGGAGGACGAGGACCAGCCCCCAGTGCATGGCCACGGAGCCAAAGAAGAGGTGCCTTTGCTCCAGGAGCTGGCTGGACTGGGCCGAGACCGAGAAGGGCCTATAGACCATCCGGTAGGCGGTGACCGCCACCGCCAGGGTGAGGGCGATGTAGGGGAAGACACCGAAGAGCAGGGTGTTCCAGTTCATCCTTCACCTCCTGACAAGCCCCCCCACCGCCTCCGAGGTGGCCTCGAGGAGGAGGAGGTAGGGGCTCTTAGCATCCAGGGTCTTCAGGGTCTTGTGCATGGCGGAGAGGGCTTGGGGCAGGATCTCCACAAGCTCAGGGAGAGGGTTCTGGGCCCGGGCCAGATAGCGGAGGACGTTGGCCAGATGGTCGGGGAGCTCGCTTCCCGGGTCCACCCCCTCCTCCCGGAAGGCCCGGGCAAGGGCGGCCAGAAACTCGCCCCTCTGGTAGCTTTCCCCGTAGACGGCGAAGCCCACGTAAGGAGCGGTGGTGGGAGTGAGGTCCAGGGTGCGGGTGTAGAGCTCCTCCCACTCCGCCAGGGAGAGGTCCTCCACCTGGCGCAGGAAGCGCTCCAGCTTCTGCTTGGGCCCGCCCCGGGGGCACTCGATCCAGAGGCGCCAAAGGGTTTCCAGGCGTCCCGGAAGGGGGTAGTCCAGGGCCAGGGCCAGGGCTTCCAAGAGCTTGTCCATACTCACCTCCTACTCCCCCCTGTGGGCTGGCTGGATGTAGCCGAAGCCCACCTCGCCCTTGTGGGCCAGGGGGTCGTTCCACACCTCGGCGGCCATCTCCCGGTGGTAGGGGGGCAGGACGAAGCGCTCCTCCACCGTGGGCAGCGTGGTGAGGCGGTAGATGGCTTCGGCTTCTTCCACGGTAAGACCCGCCTCCTTGAGGACCTTCAAGGCCCTCTCCGTCACCCGCCCCTCGAGGCTCTCCTGCCGCTTCAGGATCCGCACCGCCAGCATCTTTTTGAGGACGGGAATGATGAGGCCCTCGTTGCCGGCGGCAAAGAGGTTGGCCAGGTAGCGGATGGGCATCCGGGCCTTCTCCAGGTCGGCGAAGACCTCAAAGTCCAGGTCGGTCTCGGGCAGGTCCAGCCGGACCAAACCCCCATCGGAACGGGGGGACCTCAGGGCCTTCTCCAGGGTGGCCACCACCGGGGAGAGGGGCGGGACGTAGAACATCATGGCCAGGGTGCGGTACTCGGGGTGGAGGGGGAGGGCCAGGCGCCAGACCTTGACGAACTTGTAGATGGGAGAGTTCTGGGCGGCCTGGATCCAGCCCTCGTCCAGCCCCTCGGCCTGGGCGGCGGCGATGACCTCGGGGTCAAAGGGGTCCAGGATGGCTTGCAGCTGGGACTCCACCAGGCGCTCGTCCGGCACCATGGCCGCCTCGGGGATGCGGTCGGCATCGTAGAGGAGGACCCCCATGTAACGGATCCGGCCCACGCAGGAGTGGGCGCAGGCCGGGGCCTGGCCGGTCTCCAGGCGGGGGAAGCAGAGGATGCACTTTTCGCTCTTGCCCGTGGCCCAGTTGTAGTAGACCTTCTTGTAGGGGCAGGCAGCCACGCACATCCGCCAGGCCTTGCACTTGTTCTCGTTGACCAGGACCACCCCGTCCTCGGCCCGCTTGTAAAGGGCCCCAGAGGGGCAGGCGGCCACGCAGGAGGGGTTGAGGCAGTGGTTGCAGATCCGGGGCAGGTACTGGAAGACCACCCCCAGGGTTTCCTCCAGCTGGGCCCTGATCTCCGGGTCAAGTCCCTGCAGGTTGGGGTCGTTCCTGGCGTAGAGGGGGCTTCCCGAGAGGTCGTCGTCCCAGCTGGGCCCGGCCTCTGGGGTCATGGGCTCCCCGGTGATCATGGAAACGGGGACGGCCGTGGGCTGGTCCTCCCCCTCCGGGGCGGTGAAGAGGTCGCTGTAGCGGAAGGTGAAGGGCTCGTAGTAGTCGTCCAGGGAGGGGAGGGCGGGGTTGAAGAAGAGGCGCAAAAGGCCCTGGGTGCGGGAGTGGAGGCGGAGGTCCAGGTGGCCGTCCCGGTACGCCCAGCCGCCCTGGAAGCGGGTCTGGTCCTCCCAGCCCGTGGGGTAGCCCGCCCCGGGCCGGGTCTCCACGTTGTTCCACCACATGTACTCCGCGCCCTTGCGGTCGGTCCAGAGGTTCTTGCAGGCGATGGAGCAGGTGTGGCAGCCGATGCACTTGTCCAGGTGGAAGAGCATGGACATGTGGGCTCTAACCTTCATGGGTTACCTCCTTACCATTCGGGGGCCTTATCCAGCTTGCGCACGAAGACCCAGGTGTCCCGGTTCACCCCCACCGGCCCCCAGTAGTTGAAGGCGTAGGTGAACTGGGCGTAGCCGCCAGACATGAGCACGGGCTTGAGGCGGGCCCGGGTGATGGAGTTGTTCATCCCCGCCCGCTTGCCCCTTAGAGGGCTCTTGGGGATGCCCACCGTGCGCTCGGTGGCGTGGTAGACGAAGACGGTGCCCCTGGGGATGCGGCTGGAGACGATGGCCCGCTGGACGAAGACCCCGTTGTCGTTGAAGAGCTCCACCCAGTCGTTGTCCCGGATGCCCAGTTCCTGGGCGTCCTTGTCGTTGAGCCAGATGGGGTAGCTGCCCCGGGAGAGGGTCATCATCCGGTGGTTCTCGGAGTAGGTGGAGTGGATGGACCACTTGCCGTGGGGGGTGATGTAGTTCATCAGCTTCCCCTGAGCCTCCTTGGCGCTCCTCTCGGTTTCCTGGAGCATGGCCACGTCGGGCCTGGGCTTGTAGGTGGGCAGGTGCTCGCCGAAGCGCAGGTAGTTGGGGTGGTCCAGGTAGAAGTGCTGGCGGCCCGTGAGGGTGCGCCAGGGGACGAGGCGCTCCACGTTCAGGGTGTAGGGGCTGTAGGCCCGGCCGTGGTTGATGACGGCGCTCCAGGTGGGGGTGGTGAGCATGCGGCGGGGCTGGGCCACGATGTCCTTGAAAGAGATGCGCACGTGGCGGTTGCCCTCGGCCAGGTCGGTGAGCTTGACCCCGGTCTTCTTCTCCTCGTCCAGGAAGGCCCGGTAGGCCAGCTCCCCGTTGGACACGGGGTCCAGGAAGAGGATGGCCTCGGCCACCTGGCGGGCCTCCTCGAGGCTGGGCCGCTTCTCCCCGTCATAGTAGCGGGGCTGCCGTTCTGCCAGCTCCCGGTAGAAGTCCTCCACGGGGATGGAGAGGCCGTGCATCCCCACCCCGTTCTTCTCCACCGCGGGCCCCAGGGTGGCGAACTTCTCGTAGAGCCTGGTGTAGTCCCGCTCCACCAGGCGGAACTTGGGCATGGTCTTGCCGGGGATGGCCTCCACCTCCCCCTTCTTCCAGTCCCGGTCCTCCGTCTGGGCCAGCTCATCGGGGGTGTCGTGCTGGAGGGGGATCATGACGAGGTCCTTCACCGGCTGGGGCAGGTGGGTTTGGGCCAGCTCGGAGACCCTCTGGGCCAGGGCCTTAAAGATCTCCCAGTCCGGCTTGGACTCCCAGGAGGGGGGCACCGCCGCCTGCAGGGGGTTGATGAAGGTGTGGAGGTCGGTGGTGTTCAGGTCGTCCTTCTCGTACCAGGTGGCCGCCGGCAGGACGATGTCGGAGTAGAGGGCGCTGGTGTCCATGCGGAAGTTGAGGTTCACCACCAGGTCCAGCTTCCCCTCGGGGGCGGGCTTGCGGTAGACCACCTCGCTGACCTGCCCCTCCGCCTGCTCTTCGGCGATGGCGTTGGTGTGGGTCCCCAGGTAGTGCTTGAGGAAGTACTCGTGCCCCTTGGCGCTGGTGCCGATGGCATTTCCCCGCCAGATGAACCAGACCCGGGGCCAGTTCTCCGGAGCGTCGGGGTCCTCCACGGCGAACCTGAGCTCGCCCCGCTTCAGGGCCTCCACCACGTACTGGACGATCTCGGCCTCGGTCTTGGCCCCCTTGGCCTCGGCCTCCTTCACCACCTCGAGGGGGTTCTTGTTGAACTGGGGGAAGAAGGGGAGCCAGCCCTTGCGCACCGCCCGCACCTGGTGGTCAATGGTGTGGTCGGAAAGCCCTTCTGGAGCCTTATCGTAAGCGGCAAAGCCCCGCTCGTAGCGCCACTGGTCGGAGTGCACGTAATGGAAGCTCGGGGTGTTCTGCTGCCTGGGGGGGTAGCCCCAGTCGCCGGCGAAGGCAATGGGCCCCCAGGAGGCCTGGTTGGCCAGCTTCTCCTGACCCACGTAGTGGGCTAGGCCCCCCCCGTTCACGCCCACGCTGCCCGTGAGCATGAGGGCCACGATCCCCGCCCGGTAGAGGAGGTTGTTGTGGTACCAGTGATTGATGCCCGCGCCGATGATGATGAGGTTCCTGCCCCCCGTCTTGGCCCCGTTCTCCGCCCAGGCCCGGGCGTAGCGGAGGAGGGTGTCCCGGTGGATCCCCGTCCACTTTTCCTGCCACAGGGGGGTGTAGGGGAGGTCGTCCTCGTAACCGGTCGGGTAGTCCCCAGGAAGACCCCGGCCCACGCCGAACTGGGCCATGAGGAGGTCAAAGACCGTGGCCACGGCCACCCGGCGGCCATCCTTGGTGGTGATGTACCGGACGGGGACCCCCCGCTTGAGCTTGCGGTCCGAGCCGAAGTCGTCAAACTCCACCAGGAGGACCTCGTCCTCCGCGCCCAGCAGGGTGAGGCGGGGGTTTAAGGGCTCCCCCGTCCTGGGGTCTTCCAGCTTCAGGTTCCACTGGCCCTTCGCCTTCTGCCAGCGGAAGCCGAGGGTGCCCCCCGGCATCCTGGGGCCCTTTTCCTCGTCAAAGATGAGGAGCTTGAAATCCCCGTTCTCCTCCTCGGCGTATTCGTTGAGAACGTTGGCCCTTAGGTAGCGGCCCGGGCGGCCTTCCCGGATCTCCACCAGGAAGGGGGAATCTGTGTAGCGCTTGAGGTAGTCCTGGAAGTAGGGGATCTGGCGGTCGGCGTAGTACTCCTTGAGGATCACGTGGTTCACCGCCATCCAGAAGGCCCCATCCTGCCCCGGGTGGATGGGGATCCACCAGTCGGCGTACTTGGACACCTGGGAGAAATCGGGGCTGAAGACGGTGAGCTTGGCCCCGGCGTGGCGCACCTCGGCGATGAAGTGGGTGTCGGGGGTGCGGGTCATGTTGAGGTTGGAGCCCATGACGGCGATGAAGCGGGCGTTGTACCAGTCCGCGGACTCGTGGACGTCGGTCTGCTCCCCCCAGATCTCCGGGGAGGCGTTGGGGAGGTCGCAGTACCAGTCGTAGAAGCTCATGGGGACCCCGCCCAAGAGGGAGAGGAAGCGGCTCCCGGCGGCGTAGGAGATCTGGCTCATGGCGGGGATGGGGGAGAAGCCGATGACCCGGTCGGGGCCGTGGCGCTTCACCGTGGAGACCACCGCGGCGGCCATGAGCTCCAAAACCTCGTCCCAGGAGGCCCGGCGGAAGCCGCCCTTACCCCTGGCCTTCTGGTAGCGCTTGCGCTTGTGGGGGTCGTTCTGGATGGCCTCCCAGGCGGCCACGGGGTCAGGGTGTACCCTCTTGGCCTCACGCCAGAGGTCCAGGAGGGCCCCCCGGGCGTAGGGGTACTTGACCCGGATGGGGCTATACTGGTACCAGCTGAAGCTGATCCCCCGCTGGCACCCCCGGGGCTCGTAGGGAGGGAGGCCGGCCTCGAGGCTGGGGTAGTCCGTGGCCTGGAGCTCCCAGGTGACCACTCCATCCTTGACGAAGACCTCCCAGGAGCAGGAACCCGTGCAGTTCACTCCGTGGGTGGTCCTCACCCGCTTGTCGTGCTGGAAGCGGTTGCGGTAGAACTCCTCCCACTTCCTCTCCGTGGGGCTTTCCATCTCCTTGATCCAGTCCTTCATGCCTACCTCCTAAGCTGGGTGCGTATCCGTTCCGCCAGGCTCTTGGGCCGCATCTGCCAGAGGATGAGCTGGTAAAAGAGAAGGAGGGCAAAGAGTACCAGCCCCGCCAC
This sequence comes from uncultured Thermus sp., assembly GCA_947085095.1. Lineage (GTDB taxonomy): Bacteria > Deinococcota > Deinococci > Deinococcales > Thermaceae > Thermus. The sequence goes on from CAMTVD010000013.1 coordinate 114,954, forward strand.
CAGGAAGCGGCCCAGGTACAGGGAAGGGGGCCGCGGCGCCTCCTTTGAAACCTGCACCAGGAAGGCAGCCAGGGCCGCGGCCTCGGCCTCGGTGAGGGGTTTGTCCTTGTAAGCCTCCCGCATCACGGGCCAGGCGGTGGGGTTTTTGAGGATGGCGCTGAGCCCCCCCTCGCCCCCCAGCCGCTTGGCGGCCTCCGTCAGGTCCTTGCCCAGGGACCCTCCGCCCAGGAAGCCCACCCCGGCCACGGTGTGGCAGGCCTGGCAGGGAGCCCCCCCGTTCTGCAGGGGCTTCTGGCCCAGATAGAGGGCCCGGCCTAAGGCGGGGTCCCCTTGCGTCCGGGGCGTTGCTGGGGCCTCCTGGCCGCTTCCAGACAGGCCCTTCAGGTAGGCGGCGATGGCCCTGGCCTCGGCCTCCGAGACCTGGGGCATCGGGGGCATGACGCCCGTGTAGGTGACCCCCCCCACCTCCAAGGGCCCGGAAATCCCTTCCCGGGTTACCCTGATCACGTAAGCCTCGTCCTGGATCCGAGGGTTCCCGACCAGGGGGGGGATAGCCCCGGGGATGCCCTGGCCCTCTGGCCCGTGGCAGGCGGCGCAGTACTGCCCGTAAAGGACCTTCCCCTCCTGGGCGACGCCTGGGCCCAGGAAGAGGGCCAGGGCTAGAGGTATGAGCTTTGCTCCCTTCATCCTCACCTCCGCCTCTGAGTTTGGGGGACATCCCTAGCGGACACTGGCGGCCCTTGGGACATCTGTCCTAACAGATGCCCCCTAGGCTGGAGGCAATGGAACCTTTGGCCCGGATCCGCCTGGGGGAGAACGGCATGGTGCGGGAGGTCAGGTCCCACTCCTCCTTGGGGTTGGAAGGGACAGACCTCCCCTGCGCCCAGCTGGTCCAGGGCCAGGACCCCTTTGGCCGCCCCCTGTGCGCCCGGTGCCCGGTCCAGCGGGAGCTCAGGCGCGGGGCCTACCGGGCCAGCACCATCCTTCTCCTCAAGGGCCGCCGTCTCCGCTGCCAGGGGTACCGGGAGGACGGCGGGTATCTGGTGGAGCTACTTCCCGAGAGGGCCGAATCCCCGGACCTCCTCCTGGAACTTTCCCGCCTGACCCAACACCTCCTCCGCCACCCCGAAGGCCTCGCTCAAGGGCTTCAGGACTTCTTGAGAGCCCTAAGGGAGGCCCTGGACATGGAAGCGGCGGAGCTCTTCCTCGCTGACCCCGAGGGACACCACCTGATCCTCACCGCCTACGAGGGCCTTCACCGCGAGGCCTTTTTGGAGAGGCCCTGGTTTCACCTGGGGGAAGGGTACCCCGGCATCGTGGCCCTCAAGCGGGAGCCCCTATTCACCCACACCCTTCAGGAGGATCCCCGTTACCTGCGGCAGAAGGTCAAGCAACTGGGGTACCAGACCTATGTCTGCTTCCCCTTGGAGCTTCCCCATGGCCTGATCGGGGTCCTCAACCTGGCCTCCCGGGACCCTGGGGTGGACCATGAGGGCATCCTTCAGGCCCTTGGCCTCATCGCCCCGCTGTTCGCCAGCACGCTCTTCACCCTGCTTACCCGGCTGGGGGAGAGGGGCCTCGAGGCCGTAGGCCGCCATCTCCACCGGGGTGAGGTGTCCCAGGCCCTTCACACCCTCCTGAAGGAGGTCCGGGCCTTCACAGGAGCCACGGGCGTGCGCCTGGTGGAGCGGGGAGGGCGCACCCTGGAAGTGGGCTGGACGCCGCCTTGCGCCCTGAGGGACTGCCCCGCATGGCGGGGGGAGGTGGTGGGTTTCAAGAACGGCCTTCCCGACTGTCCTGAGGCGGAAGGGCGCCCTCGGACCTGCCTCCCCCTCTGGGCCCACGGCCAGGTGGTGGCGGTGGAGACCCTCTTCCACGCCCGCCCCCCCAAGCCTCCCACGGCCCCGGCAGCTCCCGCCCTTTGGCTGGAGCGCCTGGCCGCCCCCCTCCTCTTCCCTCATAGGGAGGAAAAGGAAGCCCCGGAGCTGGAGGTCTACGCCCTAGGGGAGTTCCGGGTGCGGTATGAGGGCAGGGAGCTTGGTCCCAGGGACTTTGGGCGGGCGGGGGCTTACCGGCTCCTTAAGCTCCTCCTGGTCCACAAGGACCGGGCCCTCTACGTGGACGACCTGGCGGAGACCTTCTTTCCCGAGGAGCCCCCAGACAAGGCCAGGCAGGAGGTCTACGCCCTGGTCTACCACCTGCGCAAAGCCCTGCCGGGGATCGTAGAGCGGGAAGGGGAGTACTACCGCCTACGCCTTCCCCAAAAGCGGTTCCTGGACTTTGAGCGCTTTGAGGAGCTCATGCGCCGAGCCGACCTGGAGGAAGGTCTTTCCGCCTTCAAGACCCTGCGCCAGGCCTTGGAGCTCTACAAGGGCCCCCTCTTTGGGGACGATCCCTATGGGGAGTGGGCCGAGGCGGAGCGGGCCTACTTCCAAGAGAGGGCGCTTTCCGGCCTCCTGCGCCTGGGGGAGCTGGCCGAGGCCTTGGGGTACAAGGAGGTGGCCAAGGAGGCTTACGCCCGGGCCTTAAGGCTGGAACCCCTTTTGGAGGAAGCCCGGGCACGGCTCGAGGGCCTTAAGGGGTAAGCATGGACCTGGCCCAGGTCCCCCTGTTCCACGAGCTTTCCCCGGAGGACCTCGAGGCCCTCCGCAGGGAAGCCAGGCCCTTGCGGCTGGGTAGGGGGGAGGTGCTTTTCCTCGAGGGGGAGCCTGTGCAGGCCCTTTACGTGGTCCAGCGGGGGCTCATCAAGGTCTACAAGCTGGACCCCGAGGGCAGGAAGCAGGTGATCCTCCACACGGAGGGACCGGGCCGGGTTCTTGCCGAGGTGGCCCTTTTCCTGGACCGGCCCACCTACCCCGCCAGCGCCGAGGCCCTGGAGGAAAGCGAGCTGCTGGCCATCCCCAAGGGGCGATTCTTCCAGCTGGTGGAGGCGAGGCCTCCTTTGGCCCGGGCTCTCCTCCGCTACCTGGCCCGGCGGCAGGGGCAGCTCCTCCACCTCCTGGACCGCCTGGTTTTCCACGAGGTGCGGGAGAGGCTGGCGGAGTTTCTCCTGGAGCGCCTCCAGGCCGAGGGCCAGGGGTTTCGCCTGCCCACCAACCCGGAGCTGGCCGCCCTCTTGGGTACCGTCCCCGAGGCCGTCTCCCGCAACCTGGGGGAGCTCTACCGCCGAGGGCTCATCCGCCTCGTTGGGCGGCGCGTTGAGGTCCCGAATCCGGAAGCCCTCAGGGCCCTGGTGCGTTAGGCCTGACCTTCCTGCAGGACGTGGACGTTGGGCAGAGTCCTGGCCCACTCCCGGTTCTTACCTATATAGGCCCTCCACTCCTCTGGGACGTCCTCCTCGGGAAAGATGGCGTTCACTGGACAAGCCGGAACGCAGGCTCCGCAGTCAATGCACTCGTCGGGGTGGATATAAAGCTGCTCCCCGGCGTCGTAGATGCACTCCACCGGGCAGACCTCCTGGCAGGAGCGGTCCTTCACGCCGATGCAGGGCTCGCAGATCACGTGGGGCATCCCTCACCTCCGCCTCCCAGGGTGGCGGCGGCGCGGTAGGCCGTCCATGACCGGGGTCAAGGGAAAAGGCGAAGGATCTCCAGCCCGGGAAAGCGTAGAAAGTCCTGGTCAAAGGTCACCAAGCGGTGGCCCCCAGCCAGGGCGAAGGCCGCCAGGTAGGCGTCCGTCCAGAGCCGGGGAGAAAGCCCTCCGCGGACCAGGTCGGCCAGGGCCTCGTCCAGGCCCTCGGGCTCTTCCAAAAGAGGAACCCCCGAGCTCAACCGCAGCTCCCAATAAACCTTCCAGGCTTCCCTCACCTCCAAGGGCTTGCCGTCCATGGCCTTGGCGTTCGTCAGGAGGCGGAGGAGGCCCAAGGCCGTGACCCGGACCAGGAAGGGATCGGAAGCCTCCTCCCAGTAAGCGCGGGCCCGGGGGTGGAAGGGGTGCTCGGGCACCAGGAGGGCGAACCAGACGTTAAGGTCCAGCAGGTCCACCTTCCTCCTCCAGAAGGGCCCAAAGCTCCTCGTGGGTACAAACGGGGATGCGCCGCCCGGCCTCGGGGACCCGCGGCAGGGACCGAGGCCCAGGAGACCCCCCCCGCCTCAGTCCCTCCTCCAGGTAGCGGATCACCAGCTCCCGGAGGGTCTTGCCCTCCCTGGCGGCCTGGAGCTTCAGCCGCCGGTACAGAGGGTCCGGCAGGTCCAGGGTGGTGCGCATACAGCCATATTAGCATCTCCTGAGTTGGGTTCCGCAAGGTGGGGAAGGTAAGGCTGCCCGTTGACGCCGGGGCGGCAAGCGGCCTAGGGTAAGGCGTGGTCCGCCTGCGCAAGCCCCTTCCTCCGTGCACCCTCAAGACCCCGGAAGGGGGCAAGGTCTACCTCCCGGACCTCAAGGGGAGGGCCCTCGTCCTCCTCAAGGACGAGGCCCTGGCCCGGGCTCTTTCGGCGAGGGCCGCAGAGCTCAAGGCCCTCGAGGCCCAGGCCTACCTCCTGGCCCAGGCCCCAAGGCCCAGCCTCCTCCCCCTCCTCCTGGACTTGGAAGGAGCCCTCCTCTCCGCCATCCCCGAGGAAGGCGCCCTGGTGGCCGATGCCTTTTTGGAGGTCTACCACCTGGGCCCCGTGAGCGGCGAGGAGGAGATCCTGGACTGGCTCCGCTTCGTGGAGGCCCAGTGCCCGGAGTGCGTTCTGCCTGAGAGGGAGTGGCTTTAGCTGGTTGGGCGGCGCTGGTCCTGCTGGCTGGCGCGGCTCCTGGAGGAGCCGGACCCTCTGGACCGGAGGCGCAAGTGCCTAGCCCTCACCCCCAAGGGGGAGGAAAAGACCAAGGCCCTCCTTGTCCACCGGAGACCCTTGGAGGGGGCGCTAAGGGAGGTACCCGACCTCGAGGCCCTCTGGGAGGGCCTCCTCCACCTGGCCCGGGGGCTCATCGCCCAGGGGGTCATGGCGGACACGGGCCTCTGCCTCACCTGCCGGCACCTGCGGCGCGAAGAGGGGTACTTCTGCGCTCTCTTGGGCCTTCCCCTGGCCCCGGGGGAGCTACGCCTGGCCTGCCCGGACCATCTTCCCCTTTGATCCCGGTCATGGAGCACGGGGCGCTAGCCCAGGTAGCCTACGAGAGGGGAGGCCATGAAGGTGCTTTTTCACGGGAAAACCTTGGTGCGCCCAGGTGGGCAGGCCCGGGTCTGGGATCTTGCGGGAGAGGAGGCCGTAAAGGTGGAGTCCAGCGAGGCGGCCCTCCTGGCCTGCCTCAAGGGGCATCTGGAGCTGGTTCGTTGGCAAAAGGAGGTGCCCCTCGAGGCCGGGGAGGTGGTGCGGCTCAAGCCAGGGGCCTACCGGATCCGGGGGGAGGGGCGGGCCATGCTGGTGCTCTTTGGCCTTTCCCGGGAAGCCCTGGAGAGGGAGCACGAGGCCTTCTTTGCCCTGCTTGAGGCTTTGCCAGCCCGGGAGGCGGCCGAAGCCCTGGCCCGGCTCTTTGAGGCCCATGCCGCCAAGGAGGAGACCCTCTACTACCCCACCCTCTCCCCGGGGGCCAGGCGGGAACGGGTGCTGGAGCACCGCCTGCTTCGGGAGCTGATCGGAGAGCTTCTGAAGGCCTTGCGGGAGGGACGGGGAACCGAGGGAATCATAGATCGGCTGCGTACGGCCCTCGAGGCCCACGCGGAAAAGGAGCTAGCGGACTGAGGCCTTCAGGCAAGGGCCTGTGCGGAAACTCCACAGCCTTCCCAACATGAAGGGCTCGATCCAGCGCACGGCCAAATCCCCGCCGGGGCTTCTGCCTCGGCGGGGCGCTTGGCCTTCCTTGACCCAGCTCAGCGCCTGGGCCTGGCCTTCAAGACCTCTTGGGGGGCCAGCTTCTTGGCCCGCGCCGCCTTTACCTCCTCGGCCGTGAAGGCCTTGGGGTTTTTGTTGCCGAAGCTTTGGCCAAGGTGGTTGAGGAGGGCGGCCACCTCCTCGTCCTTGAGCTGGGCGAAGCCGGGCATTATGCCGTTATAGGTGGCCGTCCCCACCTTAAGGGGCCCTTGCAGGCCGTAGACCGTTACCCAAATCAGGTACGAGCGCCCCTCGGGACTCTTGAAGAAGGTCTCCAGGCCCGTAAGGGGCGGGAAGGCCCCCGGCACCCCCTGGCCTGAGGGTTGGTGGCAGCCCTGACAGAACTGGCCGTAGAGCCTGGCCCCGTCTTGGGCCAGCCCTGCGCCCAAGAGCCCTAGCGCCGCAAGGAAAACCATGGCTTTTCTCATGCTTACCTCCCTTAGGAAGCTTTCCCCACGCGCTCCAGCCAGGCGGGAGGGACGTAGGCGCAGCGGGGTTCGCTGGCCAGGTAATCCCCCGTTTCCGCAAAGGCCCGGGCGCGGCTTCCCCCACAGACAAAGCGGTACTCGCAGACCCCGCACTTGCCCTTTAGGCGCCCCTTATCCCTAAGCTCTTGGAAAAGGGAGCTCTCGCGGTAGATCTGCAAGAGGGGCTTGTCCCGGACGTTGCCCGCATAAAGGGGCAAGAAGCCCGAGGGGGCCACCTCCCCGGTGGCGGAGACGAAGACGAAGCCGTTGCCGTCCGTGACCCCCAGGCGGGAGTGTTCCATGCTATCTTGGAAATATTCATGATAAAGACTTTCGCCTGCGGCCAGGGCCCGGTCCCCCGGGCCCTCCTCGGCCCGCCTTTGCAGGGCCACCCGCCGGAAGTGGTGGGCCTCGGTGGTCTTCACGTGGAAAGGGTAGGTGCGGGAGACCCCATAGAGCCAGTGGAGAACCTCCTCAAACTCCCGGGCAGATAGTTGCTTGAGGAGAGCCCCTCGACCCACGGGGACCAGAAAGAAGAGGCTCCAGAGGACCACCCCCTTTTCCGCCAGGAGGTCGGGGAGGGCCTGGATTTCTGGCCAGGTGTCCCGGGTCACCGTGGTGTTCACCTGGGTGGGAAGGCCCGCCTCCTGGGCCCAGGTGAGGGCCTCGAGGGTCCTCGCGAAGGTTCCCCTCTCTCCCCGGAAGGCGTCGTGGGTCTCGGGCCGGGCCCCGTCTAGGGAGAGGGCGAGCCGGGTGACCCCGGCCTCTTTGAGGCGGAAGACCCTCTCCCGGGTGAGGAGGGGGGTGGCCGCCGGGGTCAGGCCCACCTTCAGGCCCAGCTCCCGGGCCCTCTGGAGGAGGAGGAAGAGGTCCTTCCTGGCCAGGGGGTCGCCCCCGGTGAGGAGGAGAAGGGGTTTGGGCCGGTAGGTGGCCACCTCCTCCACGAGCCTCAGCCCTTCCTCGGTGGAGAGCTCCCCGGGAAGGGGGTGGGGCTCGGCCGAAGCCCGGCAGTGGCGGCAGGCCAAAAGGCAGGCGTGGGTCACCTCCCAGGCCACCAGGTAGGGGTATTGGGCGAAGTCCGGGCGTTCCATGAGGACATCCTCCAGGTAAGGGGGATCTTGGGCCATGACCTGGGTCATGGGGGAGGTGGGGGTAGGTCCCACCTCCCGCCTAAGCCCCTAGTAGATGTCGAAGGCAGTGTTGTACACGTTGAACTTGCCGGTGGGCGTCCGCACCCAGTCCCCGGTGATCCGGGCCTTCTCCCCCAGAGTGAGGGCATCGTAGACCACGATGAAGGTGGGGGTGTCCTTGCTGCCCCAGGCGGAGACCCAGATCTCCGTCCCGCCCTTGTTGAACTCAGGGTGGACCATCCGGGACCTAAGCTCCCGGGCCCCAGGCACCTCCCAGCACTTGGTGACCTCCAGCTTGCGCCTGTCTATGGCGCAGAGGCTGGCCGCCGCCTGGGGGCTTGGGCTCATGGGGAAGTCCACCCGGGGCTGAAGTGGCTGGCCACAATGGCCGCCACCCGGGCCTCCTGCACGAACTCCCCTGCCCCCTTGGCGTAGGACATGGTGGAGACCATCTTGATGGGCTCGAGGGTCAGCCCGTCCAAGACCACCATGGTGGGCGGCCAGTAGCACCCCACCACGGCGTACCTGTCCTCGAAGCCCTTGAACTTGCTGGACTCAATGGAGCGGGCGTCGATGCAGGGTTTGGACTCGGCCACCACCTGGGGCGGGTTCATCCAGAGGTCAATGAGGCTGGCCTTCCCGTCCCGGCCAATGGCCAGGAAGTAGCGGCCCGTGGCGATAGACCGGAGGATGTGGGTGGCGAAGCCCGTGGGGACGATGCTCACCAGTTCCTTTTTGTCCCCGTCAATGATGGCCACCTGGCCGAGGTCCCTCAGGACCTGGCCGAAGAAGTTCTGCCAGTTGCGGTTATGTTGGGGCCTAGTGGGGCGCTGGTCCACAGGGACGTGCACCTTCCAGGTCTTCAGGATCTCGTCAAAGGAGGGGATAGGGGGCGTAGGGGGTTCCTCCAGGAGGAAGCGGGCGCTGATCTCCACTTCTTTTTCGTTCAGGATGCCCTGCCGTCCCCAGTCGGGCATGCCCCTGGGGAGCCCGCCGAAGATCACGGCCTTGAGGTACTCGAGGTCCCTCTCGGCCATCTTCTTGGGTTCCAGGGATGGTCCGGTGGCCCCCTTGCGCAGGACCCCGTGGCAGCCGGCGCAGCGGTCAAAGTAGATCTGCGCTGCCTGGGCCCGCTCTTCCGGGGTGAGGGTCGGGGGGCTTTGGGCCAGGGACCAGCTCAGCACCGCCAGGAAACCGAAAACCCAGTAACCACTCCGCTAGGACAGATGTCCTAAGACAAACGTCCCTAGCAACGCTGAAACAACCCCCCTTGGGCTTTGAGTCCAAGGGGGGCGCCCTATTTTCCTAGCGGTGATGCGATCCGGCGGCGGCTTACTTCGAGGGAGCGTATACGCGGATTATGCCCCGCATGTACGGGTGGATGCTGCAAATGTAAGTGTATTCCCCGGGCTGGGTGAAGGTCACCTGCCAGCGTTCCCCGTGGCCCAGCTTGGGGGAGACGAAGGGCTCGGGCCCCTTTACGTCCACCACCACGGCATCATGGCGTCCGGTCCGCTCCCCGTCCAGCAGGTCAAACACGTCTTCGTTGACAAACTCCACCGTGGTTCCCACCGGGACTTCCAGGACCTTGGGGTAGAAGGAGTTGCCCACCATCTGAATCCTGACGGGCAGGGGCTCGAGGGTGTGATGCCCCGTGGACATTGCTTGGTGGAGTGCAGGATCAGGCGCTACCCGCACGGTGTGTTCGTGGTGGGGCGTGCCCAGGCCGTAGGGGTCCAGGACCCGCTTGGCCCCCTTGGGAACCTCCCGCAGGGCTTTGGGCCCTTCAGCCCTCACCACCCGCACCCGAGGAGCATCCTTCTTGGCACGCAGGATGCCCAAAGCGCCCTTTATGGCGGTGCCGAAGACGTGGGTAACCAAGGCGTAATCCCCTTCCACGGGCGGCACCCGCCACTCAATAACCCAGGAATCCGAAGGTCCAGCCAATGCGGTTTGGCTTCCCTTAACGAGGTTGTCGGGGTGTCCCTGGTAGTACATGTACTCCCACACCCCGCCTACCACATGGAAGGTGCTGGTGAGGTTAGGCCCGGAGTTTAGGAAGTAGATGCGAACGTAGTCTCCCGGCCGGACGGGGATGGGCTCATGGACGTAGCGGAAGTTTTTACCGTTGAAGACCACGTAAGTGGGGCGGCCATCGAAGAAGTCGCGTCCGGAAGCGTACCACTCGCTTTGGACCAGGTAGAGCTTGAGATCGGGGGCCCGGCCCAGCTCCTTCTCCAAGCGGTACTTCTTCTTCTTAGGTTCCACCACGATCATCCCGTGCTGGCCGCCCATGGTGTGGGCCATGATGCCGTGGCCCCCGGGAGCGCAGTGGTACATGAAGACTCCCGGGAAGTCGGCGGTAAAGCGGAAAACCCGCTCCTCGCCGGGCTGGACGTTGCCCAGGAACTTGGAGGTCTGGGTGTTGGCCGCGTGGATGGAAAGGCCATGGGCCACGGAGTCTTTGTTGCGCAGAACGATTTCAACGGTGTCGCCCTCCTCCACGACTAGTAGGGGTCCTGGGCTCATCTCGTTAAAGGAAAAGCCCTTCACGTAGACCCCCTTGTCAACTGGGAAGACGTTGGAGTGGGTTGTGAGGACAAACCGCTTTACCCCGCCCGCCGAAGCCGAGAGGCTGAGGCTGAGCAACCCAATGGCCAGCAAGTGTTTCCACATACTTCCTCACCTCCTGGGAAGTCAATCTAGGACTTTCCCGTCCGTAAATATAGAGCAAGGCACCAAGGACATGTGTCCTAAGACAAAAGTCCCTAGCAGTGCCGGCTAAAGCATCTCCAGTTGCATGTTCTACGAGACATCTGCCCTAGGCAAGGGGAGAAGAGCGCGGCTATGATCCTGTCTGATGCGCTGGCTGACGGTCGTGTCAAGAGTTATGTGTAAGAGTCTGTGTACGGGGGGCATACCGCTCCTGAAGCATCTTCTCCAGCACCTCCTTCACCTCCGAGAACCCCTTTAGTTTCCGTTCTGCCCACCTCCCTTCCTGCCTCTCCGACTCC
>CAMTVD010000014.1:0-275938 GCA_947085095.1 uncultured Thermus sp.
AGGGTGTGTGGCGGCGGGTGAAGGGGTTTTTGATGCCTCGGCGGCACTACGGGGGGGTTGAGGAGCTTAGGGAGGCGGTGGTTCAGGCCCTCAAGGCCCTGGGGGGTGTGGAGTTGAAAATCTTGGGGGAGGGTACTTAGACTTGGGAAAGGTGATGGAAGCGCCCTTCCCCCAGGAAGAGGCCCTCGAGGCCATCTTCACCCTAGACCAAAGGATCCGGGCCCGGCTGGGCCGGCCCCTTACCCCTCCCGAAGAGGTCCTAGGCCAGATCCGGGAGGAGAGGGACCGCGAACAGGACCTTTGGATCCCATGACCCTCGGCCAGCTCCGGGAAGAGGTCTGGAACTTCCTGGCCCGCCACGACCTGGCCCTCCACCCCACACCCCCCCACGGCCACCACCCCAACTTCCTGGGGGCCAAGCGGGCGGCGGAGAGGCTCCTGAAGACCCCGGAGTTCCAGGGAGCGAGGCTCGTCCTGGCGGGGATGGACGCCGTCCTGAAGCCCCTCAGGGAGGAGGCGCTGAAGCAGGGCAAGGCCCTCCTCCTCCCCCACCCCGACCGCCCGGGGGAGTTTTTGCTCCTTGAGGGCCTGGACCCCAGGAGGCTCAAGCGGGTGCGGGAGGCCTACCGCTACGGGGTGCGGGTGGACCTAAGGGAAAAGCCCGTTGACCTGGTCCTCGTCGGGGCGGTGGCCGTGGACGAGGAAGGGGGGTGGGTGGGCAAGGGCTACGGCTTCCCCCAGGCCTGGCTGGAGGTGGCGGCCCCCTTCGCCACCCTGGCCCACCCGGTGATGGTCTACCCCAAGCTCCCCGTGGAGCCCGAGCGCCGGGTGGACCTGATCGCCACCCCCCAGAGGCTCATCCGGCCCTGAGGCCCAGAAGGAGCCCCCCCACAAAGCTGGCCCCGAAGGGCAGGTTGTGGGTCAGGGTGGAAAGGAGCCGCTCCCAGAGACTCTGGAGGCCCGGCTGTTGCAAAAGGGGCTCCACGTCCCGCTGAATCCGCGTCCAGTCCACCTGCACGTAGCCCGCCTGGGCCAGAAGCTGCAGGGCGATGAAGAGGAGGCCCAGGAGAATGGCCAGGGCCCGGCCCACCTTCTTGAGGGCGTAGCCCACGGCGTACCCCGCCAGGCCGCCGAAGGTCATCTGCCCCAGGTAGGGGGTGAGGTCAGGAAGCTCCATCCCCCTCACCCTAGCGGGAAAGGGGTTCCCAGGCAACTAGGCCAGGCCCAAAAGCCCGGCGTTCTCCTTCATGGCGGAGAGGACGAAGTCCATGTGCTCCTCCAGGGGCACCCCCAGCTCCCTTGCCCCCTCCTCTATCTCCTTTCGGTTCACCCCCTTGGCGAAGGCCTTGTCTTTGAACTTTTTCTTGAGGCTTGGGAGCTCCAGGCCCAGGATGGAACGGTCGGGGCGCACGTAGACCGCGGCGGTGATGAGGCCGGTGAGCTCGTCCACGGCGAAGAGGGCCTTGGCCATGAGGCTCTTCCTCGGCACCCCGGTGTAGCTGGCGTGGCCCAGGATGGCCTCGAGGACCTCCTCCGGGTACCCAAGCCGCCTAAGCTCCTCCACCCCCCGGTAGGGGTGGGCCTCGGGGTGCTTCTCGTAGTCCATGTCGTGGAGGACCCCAGCCATGGCCCAAAGCTCCTCGTCCTGGCCATAGCGGCGGGCGTAGGCCCGCATGGCCACCTCCACCGCCCGCATGTGCCGCCTAAGGGAGTCGCTTTCCGTCCAGGCCTCCATGAGGGCCAGGGCTTCCTGGAAGCTCGGCATGCCCTAAAGTATAGCCATGCGCCTGGGCTACGGCGAGGATAGCCACCTTCTTGAGGAGGGGCGGCCCCTTTACCTCTGCGGCCTCCTCCTGCCAAGCCCCTTAGGGGCCAAGGCCCACTCCGACGGGGACGCCGCCCTCCACGCCCTCACGGACGCCCTCCTCTCCGCCTTTGGCCTCGGGGACATCGGCCTCCTCTTCCCCGACACCGACCCCAGGTGGCGGGAGGCGCGGAGCGAGGTCTTCCTGAAGGAAGCCCTAAACCTGGTGGCCGCCCGGGGGGGGAGGCTCCTCCAGGCCAGCCTGGTCCTGGTCCTGGACCGGCCCAAACTCGGCCCCCACCGCCAGGCCCTGACCCAAAACCTCTCCCGCCTCCTCGGCCTGCCGGAGGACCGGGTGGGCCTCACCTTCAAGACCTCAGAAGGCCTGGCCCCCAGACATGTCCAGGCCCGGGCGGTGGTGCTTTTGGAGGGTTGAGACCCTGGTCTGGCTGGGGGCCAAGGCGGCAGCTACTTGAGCTGGGCCAGCTCCCTCCGGGCCCTTTCTTGGTCGTAGCGGTCAGCGGCGGTTTGGGCGGGAAGGGAGAGGGCCACCTCCAGCTGCTTTCTGGCCTCCTCCTTCTTGCCCCAGGCGGCCAGCACCCGGGCGTACTCCACCCGGTGGATGATGCCATCGGGCTCCAGCTCTATGGCCTTCTTCATCAGGGGCTCCACCCGGCTCCTATCCGCCCCCTGGGTGGTGGCCACCAACCAGCCCTTCTGCACCAGTTCAAAGTGCCAAAGGGCCAGGGCCACCATGGCCCCCGGGTGGTCGGGCTTGAGCCTCAGGGTCCTCTCCAGGTCGCTCCGGATCCGCGGGGCGAGGCCTTCGGCCAGGGCCTCGAGAATGCCCTTGTACTGGGAGAGTCGCCCCAAGGCCCGGGCCCGCTCAAAGTAGCCCTCGGGGTAGTCGGGGGCCTTGGCGATGGCCTGGGAGGCCGCCTTCTCCGCCCGCTCAAACCAGGTCCGCTTCTCCTCGTCCTTGGCCTGGTACAGGGCGTAGAAGCTGGCCCCCTTGGCCGCCAGGGCCAGGGCCTCGGGGGTACCCAGCCTGAGACCCGCCTCGTAGGCCTCCTGGAAACGCCCCGCATCCACCAGGGCCGCCACCGAGGGGGCCTGGGCCATGGCCAGGGGTAGCGCGCCGATCAGAAAAAGGGTTATGGCCTTCCGCATGGGTTTCACCCGAGGGGATTATACCGAGTCTAAAGCCTTGGAGCGTAAACTGGAAGGCATGAAGCTTATCTGGGGGTTGGGATTCCTCTTGGGCCTCCTGGCCTTGGCCCAGGAGGCTGACGATTATCACGCCCGTTGCGCGCGCCTTTACCAGCAAGGGGCCCTGGAAAGCGCCCAGGCCACCTGCGAGCTGGCCCTGGTGAGCGATCCCGCCCACCGCCCCACCCTCCGCCTCCTGGCCCGCATCCACCTGGACAAGAAGGAGCCGTCCCTGGCAGAAACCTATCTGGAGCGCCTGGGGGAGGATGCGGAAGCCCCCCTCTTGCGGGCCCGCCTCCTTCTCCTGAAGGGCAGGCCGGGGGAGGTGTTGGGCCTCCCCCTGCCCCCGAGCCCGGAAGGACGGCTGCTCAAGGCCCTGGCCCTGGAGGCCCTGAAGCAGCCTGAGGAGGCCCTCAAGGAGGCCCAAGGGCTTCCCCCGACCCCGGAGGTCCGGCTCCTTTTGGCCCGGCTCCACCTGGCCACAGGAAGGCCCGAGCGGGGACTGGCCCTTTTGGGTTCCACCCTCGAGGAACGGCTGGAGCGGGGCCGCCTCCTCTTCCTGACGGGCAGGCCCCAGGAGGCGATAGCCCTTCTGGAAAACCTTCTCCCCGAGATTTCGGGTAGGCCCGAGCTCCAACGCCAGGCCCTCTCCACCCTGGTCCTGGCCTACCTGGGCCAGGGTGACTGGGCCCGGGGCCAGGCGGCCCTGAGCCAGCTTTCCACCCTGGAAAACCTGCCGGGCCTTTTCCTGGCCCGCACCTGGCCTTGGCTTCTGGCCTTCCTGGCCTTTATGATCCTCATCCTCATCGGGGAAAGCCGCATTGAACCCTTGCGCACCGTGGAGGTGGTGGAAAACCCCCTGCCGGGTCCGGGAAGCCTCTACCTCTTCCTCCTCCTCGCCCTCCTTCTGGCCCTGGGCTTCGCCTTCTTCCTGGGCAAGGGCCTCTTCGCCAACGGCCTGGCCCTCCTCACCCCTTACCAGCAGGACCAGGTCCTGCCCAGCTTCTACCTGGCCCTCGGCCTCCTGCTCTTCCTGGGGCTTTCCCTGTGGCAGAGGCGGCGGCTTTCCCAGCTGCTGGGCCCCCTCGAGGGCTTTGTGGAGGGGTTCTGGGTGGGGCCTGCCCTGGTCCTGGTCCTTTTGGCCTACGGGGCGGTGCGGCCCATCCTCGGGCTCCCCACCCTGCCCCTGAACCTCCTGGCCTTCCTGGGCCTAGCCCTGATGGAACCCTTCTTCCGCGGCCTGGTGCCCTGGGTGTTCCGCGAGCGCTACCGCAACCTCTCCCCCTACCTCTCCACCCTCCTCTTCGCCTTGGCGGTGCCCGGGCCCACCCTGCTCCTGGCCCTTCTGGGAGCCGGCCTCCTTTGGGCCAAGGAGCGGGCGGGAAGCGTCTTTGGGCTTTCCCTGGGCTGGGTGGTGGCGGGGGTGGTGCTGGCCCTCTTCCCCACCCCCTGGCTCCGGCGCTTCTAGGCCATGCGCCCGGTCTACTTCCTCTCGGACTTCGGCCTCGAGGACCCCTATGCGGGCGTGGTCCAGGCCGTCCTGGAGGAGCGGGCCCCCGGGGTCAGGGTGCGCCATCTGGCCCACGCCCTGCCCCCTGGGGACCTGCGCCGGGCCGCCTACGCTCTCTTTGAGGCGGTTCCTTACCTGCCCGAGGGGGCGGTCCTCCTGGCGGTGGTGGACCCCGGGGTGGGCACAGCCAGGCGGGCCATCGCCGCCTGGGGCAAGCGCTTTTACGTGGGCCCCGACAACGGCCTCTTCACCCTGGCTTGGCTCCTGGACCCGCCTCAGAAGGCTTTTCTCCTGGAAAACCTACCCCCACCCCAGCCCCAAGGGGTAAGGCCCCTTCCTGGCTGGCGCCCGGGAGGGAACACCTTCCACGGCCGGGACCGCTTCGCCCCCGCCGCCGCCCACCTGGCCCTGGGGCTTCCCCCGGAAGGATTGGGGCCCGAGGTGTCCGTGGAGAGCCTGGTCCGCCTGCCCCTCGCCCTAAGCCCGGGCCCCTTGGGGGAGGTCCTCACCTTTGACCGCTTCGGCAACGCCATCACCACCCTTCTTTCCGCCCCTCTGGGGGCCTGGGTGGAGGTGGCGGGGAGGCGGGTGAGGGTCCTCCGCACCTTCGGGGAGGCGGAAGAGGGGGAGGCCTTGGCCTATCTGGGAAGCGCCGGGCTTCTGGAGATCGCCGTGAACCGGGGAAGCGCCCGGGAGGCCTTGGGCCTACAGGAGGGGATGCCCGTGCGGCTCCTCTAGAGGCCTTCCATCCAGCGGGCAACCTCGGGGAGGAAGTCCAGGGCAGTGAAGTCCAGGCTCACCGGGGTCACGGAGATGTACCCGCGGCGCACCGCAAAGAGGTCCGTGCCCTCCTCCTCCTCGCCCACCGGGGTGCCCGCGATCCAGTAGTAGGGCCTGCCCTCGGGGTCCAGGCGCTCCACCACCGTGTCCTCCCAGTGGTGGGTGGAAAGGCGGGTCACCAGAACTCCCTTGGGAACGCCCGCGGGGAAGTTCACGTTGAGGAGGACCCCTTTGGGAAGCCCCTTCTCTGCCACCAGCCGGGCCAAGCGGAGGGCCCACTGGGCCGCCTGGGTGAAGTCCAGCTCCTCCCCGGAGGTGTCCAGGCTGAAGGCGATGGAGGGGATGCCCAAGGAGGTGGCCTCGAGGGCCGCGGCCACGGTGCCGGAGTGGGTGAGGTCCAGGCCCAGGTTCACCCCGATGTTGATGCCGGACACCAGAAGGTCCGGCCGCCCCAGGAGGTGGACCCCCAGGACCACGCAGTCCGCGGGGGTGCCGTCCACCCGGTAGGCGGGGATCTCCCCGAAGCCGGCGCTTTGGGTGTGCTTGAAGCGCAAGGGGCGGCGCACGGTGATGCCGTGCCCCACCGCTGACTGCTCCACGTCCGGGGCCACCACGTACACCTCGCCCAGGGCCCGCATGGCCAGGCCCAAGGCCTTGATGCCGGGGGAGAAGATGCCGTCGTCGTTGGAGACCAGGATGCGCATGCTTCAAGCCTAAAGGAAAAAGGGCCCCCAAAGGGGCCCTACTCTGGCCTTCAGGGCTTTAGATGCGGCGGACCTTCTTGGCCTGGGGGCCCTTGCCGCCCCGGCCAGCCTCCACCTCAAACTCCACCCGCTCCCCCTCGTTCAGGGTGCGGAAGCCATCGGCCTCAATGGCCGTGAAGTGCACGAACACATCGGGACCCTCTTCCTGCTGGATGAAGCCGTAGCCTTTTTCCGCGTTGAACCACTTAACCGTACCCTTCTTCATGTTTCTCCTTCATCCCGAAAACCCACCTGGCTTTCCAGGGACTCCTCACTATCCCACGCCCTTAGGCAAAAGTCAAGCCCCGGGAGCAACCCGGGGCCAGAAACCTAGTGGGCGTGGCCGTCCTCGTGGACGTGGCCGTGGAGGATCTCCTCGGAGGTGGCCTCCCGCACCCTCACCACCTCCACCTCAAAGTCCAGGTCCTTGCCCGCCAGGGGGTGGTTGAAGTCAATGGTGACCTCCTCTCCCCTCACCTCCACCACGGTGAGGGGCATGGGGTTCCCCTCCATGTCCTGGGCGTAAAACTGGGCCCCAGGGGCCACCTCGGCGTCCTCGGGGAAGGCGGAGAGGGGCACCACCTGCACCCCCTCGGGGTCGTGGGGGCCATAGCCCTTCTCCGCGGGCACATGGGCCCGGAAGCGCTCCCCCTCCCCGCGGCCTTCCAGCTCCTCCTCGAGGCCCCGGATCAGGTTGCCGTGCCCGTGCAAATAGGAAAGCTCACCCTGGTCCAAGACCTCCCCCTCCACCTGGAGGGTGTAGCGGATGGTCACTACCTTGTCCTGTTCAACCTTCATGTTCATCCTTTCGCAAGCTGAGGTCCATTTGGGGTAGGGGCCCCAAAGAGGCTTGCTCCCTCTAGCCTACCAGACCCCCGCCTTCGCAAAAAGGGGAAAGGGGGTTTTTCCCTACCCATGGGCCTTTCCCTTCCCCTGCTTGGCCCTATAGTGGGGGTATGCGGGTGGAAAGGGTTATTGGGAAGACCCCGGTGGTCCGCCTGGAAAGGGTGCTGGAGCCGGGCATGGCCGAGATCTACGTGAAGCTGGAGGGCCAGAACCCCGGGGGCTCCATCAAGGACCGCCCCGCCTGGTACATGATCCGGGACGCAGAGGAGAAGGGCCTCCTCCGCCCCGGCTCCGGCCAGGTGATCGTGGAGCCCACGAGCGGCAACACGGGGATCGGCCTGGCCATGATCGCCGCCAGCCGCGGCTACCGCCTCATCCTCACCATGCCCGCCCAGATGTCGGAGGAAAGGAAGCGGGTCCTAAAGGCCTTTGGGGCGGAGCTCGTCCTCACCGACCCGGAAAGGCGCATGCTGGCCGCCAGGGAGGAGGCCTTGCGCCTCAAGGAGGAGCTTGGGGCCTTCATGCCGGACCAGTTCGCCAACCCCGCCAACGTCCGCGCCCACTACGAGACCACGGGGCCGGAGCTTTTCCAAGCCCTCGAGGGCCGCATAGACGCCTTCGTCTACGGCTCCGGCACCGGGGGGACCATCACGGGGGTGGGGCGGTACCTGAAGGAGCGCCTTCCTGGGGTTAAGGTCATCGCCGTGGAGCCCGCCCGGTCCAACGTCCTCTCCGGGGGGAAGATGGGGCAGCACCAGTTCCAGGGCATGGGGCCAGGCTTCATCCCGGAAAACCTGGACCTCTCCCTCCTGGACGGGGTGATCCAGGTCTATGAGGAGGACGCCTTCCCCTTGGCCAGGAGGCTGGCCCGGGAGGAGGGGCTTTTCCTGGGGATGAGCTCGGGGGGGATCGTCTGGGCGGCGCTCCAGGTGGCCCGGGAGCTGGGCCCCGGCAAGCGGGTGGCCTGCATCAGCCCCGACGGGGGGTGGAAGTACCTCTCCACCCCCCTTTACGCGGATTAACGGCGCACCACCTGGGCGTCCTTGGGGTAGCGCTTGAGCCCCGCGGGGGTCAGGTTGGCCCGCTGGAAGGCCACCACCTGGAGATCCCCTAGGACCTGCCCCCCCTCCCCGCGGAAGATGAAGCGGACCGGGCGGGGGTCCTCCTCCAGGATCCAGAGCTCCACCTCCCGGAACCCCAGGGCCTCCCCGGGCTTGGGCTGGCCCAGGAGGCGGTAGGCGGGGCCCTGGGGAGTGGAGACCCGGCCCAAGAGCCTGAGGTCCAGGCGCTCCGCCATGGCCTGGGCGTTACCCAAAAGGGCGGGGTTGAAGCCCAGGCCAGAGACCTGGGCCTTCTCCTTGGGGCTGATGATGAGCTGGTTGGTCAGGTAGAGGTAGTTCCAAACCTCCTTGTCGGTGATGACGGTGAAGTTGCCCTCCAGCGAGCCGGGCTTGAGGTACTCAATACGGAAAAGCCCCTGGCGGGAGATGGCGTAGACCCGGGCGCGGAACTCTTCCTTCCCCCCGGGGCCCTGGATCTCGCCGCGGACCTCGGCCTGCCAGGGGGCATCCAGGTTGCGCACCATCCGGCTTAGGATCTCCTGGGGGCTTTGGGCTAGGGCCAAGGAGAGGAAGAGGAGGGCCATAAGCCCCCAAGCCTTCCAACCCACCGCTTTTGGCGTCTCGCGCTCCCTCACGGCCACCTCCAGGCGTAGCGGACCCAGGCGTAGGGGGCTTGGTGGAAGCCCGCCTCGAGGCCCAGGTCCCCTAACCACAGGGTGAGGCTACCCGCCCAAGGATGGGAAAGGATGAAAAGAAGGCTAGCCTCCCCTAAGTAAAGGCCGCCCTCGAGGCGGTTCAGCCCCCCCAGGCGCAAGGCCAGGTCCAAGACCTCTCCCCCTTCCCCCACCTCCCCCTTCCAGCCCAGGACCAGGTAGGGCACCCCGGCCACCCCCACCCCCAGGGTATGGGTGGCCCCCTCCCTCAGGGCGTAGGTGGCCTCGGCCCGCCCCCCCTCCAGGAGGAAGCCCGCCACCTCCTTTGGGGCCAGGCGGTAGCGCAGGAAGAACCTCCCCCAAAGCCCCTCCTCGGGAAAGAGGGGAAGGGCCCTTAGGGGGCGGTAGGTAAGCCTCCCCTCCAGGGCCAAGGGCCCCGCCCCCCCCTCCAGGAAGAGGGCGAGGCCCCATCCCCCCTCCCCCACCTCCCCCTGGACCCCGTAGCCCAGAAAGCCCAGGGGCCCCAGGGCTAGGCTCCCCAGGTAGCCCAAAGCTCCCCGGCCGGGCTGGAGGCGCAGGTAGACCTCCCCCTCCTCCAGGGCCAAAGCGGCCTCCAGGGTGGGGTGGACCCCGCTTTGCAGGTAGGCCCCGGCCTCGAGGCGGCCCTGGGCCGAGGCCGCCAGTCCCAAAAAAATGAGCCAAACCCACCTTCTCATACGGCCACCTGCCTTTGGAAGCGGGCCGAGGCCAGGAGGAGGACCAAGGCGGAAAAGAGGGCCAAGGCCAGGAGGTGGGGCCAGACCACCTGGAGGCCCACCCCCTTCAGCATCACCCCCCGGAGGACCTCAATGAGGTAACGGGCGGGTACCAGGTAGGAAAGGGCCTGGAAGAGGCGGGGCATGCCCTCAATGGGGAAGACGAAGCCGGAGAGGACGATGGTGGGTAAAACGTAGGCGTAGGTGCCGAAGACCGCCTGCACCTGGGTGCGGGTCATGGTGGAGATGAAGACCCCTATGGCCAAGGAGCCCAGGACGAAGAGGAACATGGCCAGAAGGAGGAGGGAAAGGCTTCCCCGCACCGGCACCCCAAAGACAAAGTGCCCCAGGGCCAGCACCAGAAGGGCCACGCCAAAGGCGATGAAGAGGTTGGGGAGCACCTTCCCCAGCACCATTTCATAAGGGCGCAGGGGTGAGGCCAGGAGGCTTTCCATCATGCGGCTTTCCGCCTCCCGCACGATGGCCAAGGCGGTGAGGAGAACGGTGAAGGCGGTGAGGATTAGGCCGAGGATGCCCGGGATCATGAACCAGGCGGTTTTGTTCTCCGGGTTGTAGAGGGTGTGGATCTCCGGGGACAAAGGGGGAAGCACCCTTTCCCCGGCCAGGGCCCGGCCCACCAGGATGCGGGCGTTCACCTCCTGGATGACCCTTCTCAGGGCGGCCTGGGCCTGGAAGGCGAAGTTGGGGTCGGTGCCGTCCACGTAGATCTCCAGGCGCACGCTCTCCCCCCGGCGCACCCGCTCCAAGGCCCCTGCAGGGATGACCAGGCCCACCCGGGCCCGGCCCCGGTCCAGGGCGGCCACCACCTCCTCCCGGCTCTGGGCCTGGAGGGCCAGGCGGAAGGTGCCCTCCTTGGTCAACTCCCAGAGCAAGGTCTTGCTGATGCGGTCCTGGGCGGCGTCGTGCACGGCCACAGGGATGTTCTTCAGGGTGAAGTTGATGGCGTAGCCGAAGAGGAAAAGCATCAGGCTGGGCAGGAGGACGATAAGCCGGGGCAGAACGTGGTCCCGCCGGATCTGCAAGAGCTCCTTCTCCGCCAGGGCCAGGATGCGGCTCATAAGGCCTCCTTGGTGAGGAGGGCGAAGACGTCCTCCAGGCTGGGCTCCACCTCCTGGAAGCCCACCCCCATCTGAAAGTCCTTGCGGGCGATCAGCCGCACCCCCTCCCCGCTCGGCCAGGCCTCCAGGACCCCAGGAAGCGAGGTGGCGGCCTCGAGGGCAAACCCCGGAGCGAAGAGGAAGCGGGCCCTTTCCCGGGCCAGGGCCTTGAGCTCCTGGGGCGTGCCCACGGCCAGGACCCGCCCTGCGAAGAGGAGGGCCAGGCGGTGGCAGCGCTCCGCCTCATCCATGTAGTGGGTGGTGACCAAGACCGCCGCCCCCCGGGCCGCCTCCTGGTGGATGAGCCCCCAGATGCCCCGGCGGGAAAGGGGATCCAGCCCGGTGGTAGGCTCGTCCAGGAAGAGGACCTGGGGACGGTGGACCACCGCCTGGGCCAGGGCCAGGCGTTGCCGCCAGCCCCCGGAAAGGTGGCCGGCCAGGGCCTTGGCGTAAGGGGCCAGGCCAAAGCGGGCCAGGGCCTCGGCGGCCAGGGTCTTGGCCTCCTTGGGGCGGTAGAGGCGGGCGCGGAAGAGGAGGTTCTCCTCCACGGAAAGGTCCCGGTAGAGGCTCTGCTCCTGCGTGGCGTAGCCGATCAGGGCCTTCACCCGGTAGGGCTCCCGCCCCACGTCCAGCCCCGCCACCAAGGCCCTTCCCTCATCCGGCCGCAAAACCCCGCTAAGAATCCGCACCAGGGTGGTCTTCCCCGCCCCGTTGGGCCCCAGAAGGCCGAAGACCTCCCCGGGGCGGACCTCAAGGCTTACCCGGTCCAAGGCCTTCAGAGCTCCAAAGCTTCTCGTGATCGCCTCCGCCCGGACCACGCCTCCAGGGCCACGCTACCGCCCCATTCCCATCCCGTCAACCCCAGGCCGTGGCATACTTTTCTTGGAGGGAAGCGATGAACCTGCTGGACCGCATCAGCCGCCTCATCCGGGCGAACCTCAATGACCTTCTCCGCCGCGCCGAGGACCCGGAAAAGATCATGGAGCAGGCTCTTCTGGAGATGAAGGGGGCCCTAAAGGAGGCCCGGGAGCAGGTGGCCCAGGCCATGGCCGAGGGCAAGCGCCTGGAAAGGGATGTGGAAAGCCACGAGAAGGAGGCCCTCCTCTGGGAGGAAAAGGCCAAGGAGGCCTTGGGGGCCGGCCGGGAAGACCTGGCCAAGGAGGCCCTCCGGCGGAGGAAGCGGGCCTTGGACCTGGCGGAGGGCTTCAAGGGGCAGCTGGGGGAGCAACGGGCCCTCCTGGAGCGCCTCGTGACCCAGCTCAAGGCCCTCGAGGCCAAGATAGACGAGGCCGAGGCCCGGAAGAAACTCCTTTTGGCCAGGAAAAAGGGGGTGGAGGCCGCCGAGGCGGTGCGGCGCATGGAGTCCCGCCTGGACCAGCACCCAGCCTTGGAGGCCTTTGAGGAGATGGAGGCCCGCATCCTGGCCATGGAGGACCGGCACGAGGCCCTGAAGGAGATGGACGGCAAGGACCTGGACAAGGAGCTTTCCACCCTCTCCGCCGAGAAGGAGGTGGAGGCGGAGCTCCTCCGCCTCAAGCGGGAGCTGGGCCAGGCCTGAGGGAGATGCTCCAGCTTCTAGAGATCCTCCTTCTGATGCTGGCCCACCTGGTGCGTCCCAGAGAGGGGCTCACCCGGGTCCGGGAACACCTCAAGGGGCTTGTGAGGTGAAGGCGGCTCTCAGGGAGCAAGAGCGTGGGCTCAAAGAGGCTTTGGCGGCCCCCCACCTTCTTCCCGAAACCCGTGGGGAACTGGAAAAGGCCCTGGCGGGGGTCAGGGAGGGGCGGAAGCGGCTCCTCGGCCTCCTGGAGAGTCTGGCGGCGGAGCGGGCTTTGGCCAAGGGGAACCTCGAGGCTGGAGGCCCACCTCTCCGACCTCCGCCAAGTGTTGGCCAGCCTACGGGAGGGAAGGGGGTAAACTCCGTACCATGAGGCGGTACCTCATGGCCCTCACCCTGACCCTCGCCGCCTGCGCCCCCCAGGTGACCCAACCCCCGGAGGCCCGCCCTCTCCTGGAGGAAAGGGCCTTCTACCCCGCCACCACCGGACTGGAGTGGGTCTATGTGCCTGAGGGGGAGTCCCTGGCCTCCCCCCCCTACCGGATGCGGGTGGAAGGCCCCACGGCCTTTGAGGGCCAGGAAGCCCTCCGCTTCCGCGTTTTCGGCCGAGGGGAGGACCGGGTCTACTTCCGCCAGGTGGGCCCCTTTGGGGTGAGGCTCTTGGGCTTCCAGGAGCCCTCGGCCCGGGTGGTCTTCGCCCCCCCGCTTCTGGAATATCCCCCCGAGGCCCTTCTCGCCCCCGGCTACCGCTGGGGTGGCACCACCACTGTGCGGGTGGAGCTCCTCACCCCCTCGGGGCGGGAACCCCTCACCCAGGGCCCCTTGAACTACGGGATGGAGGTCCTGGAGGAGCGGGAGGTGGGGGTGCCGGCGGGGTCTTTCCGCATCTACCGGATCCGCCAAACCTTCCAAGACAGCCGCAGCCAGGAGGTGCGTGAGGTCTGGCTTGCCCCCCGGGTGGGGGAGGTGCGCACCCGGGAGGGGCGCATCCTGGTGGAGCGCAACTTCCGCTAGAGGTGGAGCATGGTTCTAGACAAGGTGAATAGCCCCGAGGACCTGAAGAAGCTAAGTCTGGCAGAGCTCTTAGAGCTGGCGGAGGAGATCCGCAGCGAGATCATCCGGGTCACCGCGCAAAACGGCGGCCATCTGGCGAGCTCTCTGGGAGCGGTGGAGCTGATCCTGGCCCTGCACCGGGTCTTCCACTCCCCCAACGACAAGATCCTCTTTGACGTGGGGCACCAGGCCTACGCCCACAAGCTGGTCACCGGGCGCAAGGACCGGTTCCACACCCTGCGCCAGGAGGGCGGCCTCTCCGGCTTCACCAAGGTCTCCGAGTCCCCCCATGACGCCATCACCGTGGGGCACGCCTCCACCTCCTTGGCCCACGCCCTGGGCATGGCCCTCGCCCGGGACCTCCGGGGGGAGGACCACCACGTGGTGGCGGTGATCGGGGACGGGGCCCTCACGGGGGGGATGGCCCTGGCGGCCCTCAACAAGATCGGGGAGCTCCAAAAAAGGATGCTCATCATCCTCAACGATAACGAGATGAGCATCTCCGAGAACGTGGGGGCTCTCAACAAGTACTTCAAGGAGCTCCAGATAAGAAAGTGGGTCCAGGACGCAGAGAAACTGGGCCGGCACATCCTGGAGCGCATCTCCCCCCAGCTTTTCGGCCTGGTGGACCGGGCCAAGGAGGCGGCCAAGCTCCTCCTCCACCAGGAGAACCCCTTCTACGCCTGGGGCCTCCGCTACGTGGGCCCCGTGGACGGGCACGACCTCAAGGGCCTCATCCACATCCTGGAACACCTTAAGGAGCTGGAAGGCCCCACCCTCCTCCACGTGGTCACCCAGAAGGGCAAGGGCTACAAGGTGGCCGAGGCCGACCCCATCTACTGGCACGGCCCCCCCGGCTTTGACCCCAAGAAGCCGGAGAAGGTCTCCAAGGGCTACTCCTGGAGCCAGGCCTTTGGGGATGCGGTCACGGAGCTCGCCCACCTGGAGCCCAGGCTTTTCGTCATCACCCCCGCCATGCGGGAGGGCTCGGGCCTGGTGCGCTACTCCCTGGAGCACCCCGAGCGCTACCTGGACGTGGGTATCTGCGAGGACGTGGCGGTGACCACGGCGGCGGGCCTGGCCCTCAAAGGCATGAAGCCCATCGTGGCCATCTACTCCACCTTCCTGCAGCGGGCCTACGACCAGGCCATCCACGACGTGGCCATAGAGAACCTCCCCGTGGTCTTCGCCATAGACCGGGCAGGGCTCGTGGGGGCGGACGGGGCCACCCACCACGGGGTCTTTGACATTGCCTATCTGAGGACCATCCCCCACTTCCAGATCGCCGCCCCCAAGGACGCCCTGGAGCTCAGGGC
Organism: uncultured Thermus sp.; assembly: GCA_947085095.1. GTDB lineage: Bacteria > Deinococcota > Deinococci > Deinococcales > Thermaceae > Thermus. The sequence goes on from CAMTVD010000014.1 coordinate 14,404, forward strand.
CATGCTGAAAAAGGCCCTGGAGGTGGGGGGGCCGGTGGCCATCCGCTACCCCCGGGACAACGTGGAGCGGGTGGCGGAAGGGGTCTGGCCGGAGATCGCCTGGGGAAGGTGGGAGGTGCTCAAGGAGGGGACGGAGGCCTACATCCTGGCCTTTGGAAAAACGCTGAAGTACGCCCTCGAGGCCGCCGGGGAGGACCCCAGGGTAGGGGTGGTGAACGCCCGCTTCCTCAAGCCCCTGGACCTGGAGACCCTGCGGGGGCTTTCCCGGTATAAGCTCCTCACCGTGGAGGACCACCAGAGGATGGGCGGCTTCGGGAGCGCAGTCCTGGAGGCCCTGAACGAGATGGGCCTTGCACCTGAGGTGCGGGTCCTGGGCTTGCCAGACCGTTTCTTTGAGCATGGCACCATCCCCAGCCTCCACCGCCAGGCGGGCATTGATCCGGAAGGGATCCGGAAGGCCCTCCTGGCGATGGGCATAGACCTGGTCCGTGAGCGCGCCTGAGGTCCTGCGCTTTTCCGCCAACCTCTACCGCGTCCCCGGGGAAGGGGGGTATTTCCAGGTGGACGCGGGCCTCCCCTGGGAGGCGAAAAGGCTCCTTGCCCTCCTAAAAACCCCGCCCAAGCTCCTCTTCCTCACCCACCACCACCTGGACCACTCGGGGGGAGCCAGGGCCCTCTGGGAACGCTTTGGCCTCCCCGTCCTAGCCCACCCCAGGGAGTGGCCCTACCTGACCGGGGAAAGGCCCCGCCCACCCCTGCCCATCCCCCTTTTGGGCAAGGCCCTGGCCAACCTGGGCCCGCCCCTCCCCAAGGAGGCCCTGAGACCCGCGGAGGAGGGGGAGGAGGTCTTCGGCTGGCGGGTGGTGGCCCTCCCCGGGCACACCCTGGGCCAGGTGGGCCTCCTTAGAGAGGGGGTCCTCCTGGCGGGGGACGCCCTTAGGGGAAAGGGCCTTCCCCCCAGGTTCATCAACGAGGACCAGGAGCTGGCCCGGCGCACGGTGCGCAAGATCCTGGACCTCGGGGTGGAGCGGGTCTACCTGGGGCACGGGGGGCCCCTGGACCGGGAGGAGGTGGAGGCCATAGCCCGTAGACTGGGGGTATGAGGAAAACCTTCGCCCTCCTTTTCCTGAGCCTCGCCGCCCTGGCCCAGGAGGTGGTGGTCTACCCGGGCTTCGCGGAGATCAAGGAGCCCCTGGTCCTTCCCCCCTCCGCCTGGGTCTACCTGGTGGGGGATAGGCTCTCCCGCATCCCCCAGGGTTCCTTGCGCCTCCTTGGGGTGGAGGAGACGGAAAGGGTCTACCAAGGGGGTGCGGTCCTCTTCCGCTACCGGGGGGAGGGGCAGGCCACCTTGCGCTACCTCTACACGGGGCTTTCCGGGGAGGTGTTCTACACCCTTTTGGAGGGCCGCCTCACCGCCTGGGCCCGGTTCCGCCTCGAGGGGGAGGCCCTGGAGGCCAGAAAGCTCACCCTCCTCGTGGGAGAAGCGTCCCTCCTGAGCCCGCCCGAGAAGGCTGCGCCCCAGGTGGCCTTCCGCACCCTGGAGGAAGCCCCGGGAGAGACCCCCTTTGGCCTCTTCCGCTACGAGCTGGGGGCAAGAAGGCTTTTACCCGGCATCACCGAGATCCCCTTCCTGAAGGCCGAGGTGGCCCCGGAGCGGCTCCTCGGTTACCAGGCCCCCTTCCGCACGGACAGGCTCCTCCCCCTGGAACGGGGCTACCGCTTCCTGGCCCCCTTCCCCCTGGCCCCCGGAACCCTGGAGGTGAGCGAAGGGGGCTTCTTCCTGGGCCAGGCCACGATGCCCCCCACGCCCAAAGGGGAGCGGGCCGAGGTCTGGCTGGGTAAGGACCTGGAGGCCAGGCTAACCCGCAAGGTGGAGCGGGTGGGCGAAACCGAGAAGGAAGCGGGCTACCGGGTGGAAACCCGCCTGGAGAACCCCTACCCCTACCCCGTGGTCCTCCTCCTCTCGGAGATCTTTCCCCGGCCCTTCCGGTTGGACTTTCCCGGGGCCACCCTCCTCCCCGAAGGGTACCGCCTCGAGGCGGCCCTGAAGCCCAAGGAGGTCCGCACCTTCGTCTACCGCCTCACCCTGCCCCGCTAGGGACATCTGCCCCAGCCCCCTTTGGGCATGGTAGGGGTATGAAACCGGACCTCCACCGCTTCCCCCTCCTCGTGGCCTGGGAGATGACCCGGGCCTGCCTCCTGGCCTGCCTCCACTGCCGGGCCTCCGCCGAGCCCGACCCCCTCCCCGGGGAGCTTTCCACGGAGGAGGGGCTCAGGCTTCTTCGGGAACTGGCCACCTACACCCCCAAGCCCATCCTCCTGCCCACGGGGGGCGACCCCTTGGCCCGCCCCGACCTCTTCCTCCTCCTGGAGGAGGCGCAGCGCCTGGGCATCAAGGTGGGGATCACCCCCGCCGTGACCCCCCGCCTCACCCGGGAGGTGGTGGCCCGCTTCAAGGCCTTGGGGGTTCACCAGATGGCCATCTCCCTGGACGGGGCGAGCCCCGAGGCCCACGACGGCTTCCGGGGGGTGGAGGGCACCTTCGCCCTGGCCCTGAAGGCCCTGGACTGGGCGCGGGAGGTGGGGCTCATGACCCAGGTGAACACCACCGTGTCCCGGCGCACCTGGCAGGAGCTCCCCGGCATCGCCCGGATCCTGGCGGAAAAGGGTGTGGCCACCTGGGAGGTCTTCTTCCTGGTGCCCGTGGGCCGGGGAGCCCTTTTGGACCAGCTTTCCCCCGAGGAGTACGAGGAGGTCATGCACCTCCTCTACGACCTCTCCCGCCGCTACCCTTTCAAGGTGCGCACCACGGAAGGCCCCATGTTCCGCCGGGTGGCCCTGGAGCGCAGGCGGAAGGAGGGTGGGGAGGATGGGGCCTTGGTGGGGGAGGGGCGGGGGGTCCACCTCTCCGACGGCTTCGGCTTCGTCTTCGTCTCCTCCACGGGGGAGGTCTACCCCTCGGGGTTTTTGCCCCTGCCTGCGGGGAACGTGCGGGAGCGCCCCCTATTGGAGATCTACCGGGAAACCCCCCTCTTCCAGGAACTCCGCAACAAGGCTCTCCTCAAGGGAAAGTGCGGCCTTTGCGAGTACCGGGATCTCTGCGGGGGAAGCCGGGCCCGGGCCTGGGCCGAGACCGGGGACCACCTGGCCGCCGACCCCCGGTGCGCCTACACCCCCCGAGGACAAATGCCCCTGGCCTGAAAAGGAGCCCACGTACTATGATGCCCCCGTGAAGCGGCTCCTGCCCCTTTTGGGTTTCCTGGGACTCTTGGCCCTGGCCCAAAGTCCTGGGGCCAAGCTCTACTCCGCCCATTGCCAAAGCTGCCACCAGGCGAACGGCCAAGGCATCCCTGGCGTCTTCCCACCCCTCACCCACCTGGACCAGCTGGTCCAGGCCAAGGGAGGACGCGAGTACCTGGTCCGGGTGACGCTTTACGGCCTGCAGGGGCCCATGACCGTGGCGGGGAAGGCCTACAACGGCCTCATGCCCCCCTTCCGCCAGCTCAAGGACCAGGAGGTGGCCGACCTCCTCAACCACATCCTCACCACCTTCGCCAAGTCCAAGGCCAAGCCCATCACCCCCGCCGAGGTGAAGGCGGCAAGGGCCAAGGCCCTCTCGCCCCAGGAGGTGCTCAAGTCCCGTCCCCCGGTCAAGTAGACCGGTCCACTCCCTCCCCCCGGGGCCCCTAGGGGCCCCGGGCCCATTCAGGCCACCCGCTCCACCCGCAGGAGGTTGGTGGTCCCCCGCACGCCGAAGGGCACCCCGGCGGCGATGACCACCCGCTCCCCCACCTGGGCCAAGCCCAAGGCCTTGACCGCCTGGAGGGCGATCCTCACCATGTCGTCGGTGTCCTGGGGATCGGGGGCCAGGTGGGGCAAAACCCCCCAGACCAAGGCCAGCTGGTTGCGCACCTCGGGGTTAGGGGTGAGGGCCAGGATGGGCACCTGGGGCCTTGTGCGGGCGATGCGGCGGGCGGAGCCCCCGGTGGCGGTGAAGACCACGATGGCCTCGGCCCCCACCGCCTCCACGATGTCGTCCGCCGCCTGGGCGATGGCGTCCTGGGTGGTGGGCGTGGGCGCAGGCCGCAAGACGTTGAGCTTCTGCAGGAACTCCGGGGAAGCTTCCACCGCCCTGGCAATCCTGGCCATCATGGCCACGGCCTCCACCGGGTAGGCCCCGGCGGCGGTCTCGGCGGAGAGCATCACCGCATCGGTGCCGTCAAAGATGGCGTTGGCCACGTCCGAGGCCTCTGCCCGAGTGGGGCTTGGGTTTTGCACCATGGACTCCAGCATCTGGGTGGCGGTGATGACGGGCTTTCCTGCGGCGATGCACCGGAGGATAATGCGCTTTTGCACGATGGGCACCTCCTCCAGGGGCATCTCCACCCCCAGGTCCCCCCGGGCCACCATGATGCCGTCCGCCTCCTCGAGGATCTCCTCAAACCGGGCCACCGCGGAGGGTTTCTCAATCTTGGCCATGAGCTTGGCCCGGGAACCGTAGCGGGCCAGGTAGTGGCGGGCCAGGAGAAGGTCGTCCCGGGTGCGCACGAAGGAAATGGCCACCCAGTCCACGCCGATCTCCGCCCCCAGGGCCATGTCCTGGATGTCCTTCTCGGAAAGGGCAGGGATGGAGAGGTCCGCTCCCGGTACGTTGATGCCCTTTTGGTCGGAGAGGACGCCCCCCACCTCCACCACGGTGTGGATCTCGTCCCCCACCACCTTCTCCACCCGAAGCCGGATCCGCCCATCGTCCAGGAGGAGGGCCTGGCCAGGGGCCACGTCCTCGGGGAGGCCCCGGTAGGTGAGGGATACCCGGCCCTCGTCCCCCTCCACGGGGGCCCGGGTGAGGACGAAGGGCTGGCCAACCCCAAGCGTCACCCGGCCTTCCCTGAAACGTCCCACGCGGATCTTGGGCCCCTGAAGGTCTTGAAGGAGGGCCAGGGTCTTGCCCAGTTCCTCGGAGACCTGCCGCACCCACTCGGCCCGCCTCTTGTGGTCCTCGAGGGTGCCGTGGCTGAAGTTCAGGCGGAAGACATCCGCCCCCGCCTCCGCCAGGGCGCGGATGGCCTCCTTGGAGTCCGTGGCCGGGCCCAAGGTGGCCACGATCTTGGTGCGTTTAAAACGCCCCATAACCCAGGAAGCGGGCCGCCGGGCCCAGCTCCTCCTCTATGCGCAGGAGTTGGTTGTACTTGGCCAGGCGGTCGGAGCGGGAGAGGGAACCGGTCTTGATCTGGCCAGCGTTCACCGCCACCGCCAGGTCGGCGATGAAGCTGTCTTCGGTCTCCCCGGAGCGGTGGCTGATCACCGCCCGGTACCCGGCCCGCTGGGCCAGGCGGATGGCCTCGAGGGTTTCAGAAAGGGTACCGATCTGGTTCACCTTGACCAGGATGGCGTTGGCCACCCCCGCCTCAATCCCCCTCTTCAGCCGGTCCGGGTTGGTGACGAAGAGGTCGTCCCCCACCAGCTGCACCTTGCCCCCAAGGCGCTCGGTGAGGAGCCGCCACCCTTCCCAGTCGTCCTCGGCCAGGCCGTCCTCAATGGAACGGATGGGGTACTTCTCCACCCAGGACTCCCAGAAGGCCACCATCTCCTCGGAGGTGAGGACCCTCCCCTCCCCTTCCAGGTGGTACCTCCCCTCCCGGTAAAGCTCGCTCATGGCGGGGTCCAGGGCCAAGGCAACCTCCCCTCCCGGGGTATACCCCGCCCGTTCAATGGCCAGGAGGAGGAGTTCCACCGCCTCCTCGTTGCTCCTCAGGTCCGGGGCAAAGCCCCCCTCGTCCCCCACGTTGGTGCTGTAGCCCCTTTCCTTCAGCACCCCCTTTAAGGCGTGGAAGACCTCAGCCCCCATCCTCAGGGCCTCGGAAAAGCTCTCCGCCCCCGCGGGCACCAGCATGAACTCCTGGAAGTCCACCCGGTTGTCCGCATGCTTGCCCCCGTTGATCACGTTCATGAGGGGGACCGGCAGGGTCACCCCCTGCACCCCCCCCAGGTAGCGGTAAAGGGGAAGCCCTAGGGCCTTGGCCGCCGCCCGGGCCGTGGCCAGGGAGACCGCCAGGATGGCGTTGGCCCCTAGGCCCGCCTTGTTGGGCGTCCCGTCCAGCTCCAGCATGGCCCGGTCCACCCCTTCCTGGTCCAGGGCGTCCCGGCCGATGAGCTCGGGGGCGATGCGCTCGTTGACGTTTTCCACCGCCCGGCGCACCCCCTTGCCCAGGTAGCGCTTGCCGCCATCCCTCAGTTCCAGGGCCTCGTGGGCCCCAGTGGAAGCCCCCGAGGGCACCATGGCCCGGCCCCTCACCCCCCCTTCCAGCTCCACCTGGGCTTCCACCGTGGGAAAGCCCCGGGAGTCTAGGACCTCCCGCGCCTTCACACTCACGATCGTGGTCATAACGTCCTCCTTTCAGGGGCGGGAAGCGTATGGAAACGCTTCACACCCCTCCGCATCCAAGCTTACACCCGCAGGGGCACCACCACCGCCTGGTAGCCCTCCGCCTCCGCCAAAGGGCGCACCAGGCTGGGGCTTTGGGGTCCGGAGAAGAGAAGCTCCGCCTCGCCGGAGATGGGGGCCAGGGCCTCGAGGAGGTACCGGGCGTTATAGGCCAGGCCCATGGGGGTTCCCGAAAGGCTCACGGCGAGCTCCTCCTGGCCCTTGCCGTAGTCCCCTTCCGCGGAGAGCAGGGCCCGGCCCTCCTGGAAGAGCAGGTCTACCCGGTGGTTCTGCTTGTCGGCGAGGACGCTTACCCGCCTCAGGGCCTCCCGGAAGGGTTCGGCCTCCAAGGCCACCTTCAGGGGGAAGTCCTTGGGGATCACCCGCTCATAGTCGGGGAACTCCCCCTCCATGAGGCGCACCGCCAGGCGCACCCGCACCCCCTCCTGTCCCACCGCCAAGCCCAGGGTGCCCTGCCCCAGAGCGAGCACCACCTCCCCCGTCCCCACGGCCTTCAGAACCCGTACCACCTCGTCCACGCTCCGGGCCGGAACCACCGCCTTTCGGGCGAAAGGCTGGGGCTTGGGAAGGTCAAAGAGGGCCAAGCGGTACCCGTCGGAGGCCACCGCCCGGAGACCCTTGCCGGAAAACTCCAGCTGCACCCCGCGGAAGATGGCCCGGTACTCCTCGTTGCTAGCGGCGTAGCGCACCTGGGAAAGGGCCTTTTGTAGATCTTCCACGGAAAGAGCGGTGCGCTCGGGAAAGGCCTCGTCCCCCGAGACCTCTTCTGGGCTGGGGAAAAGGAGCTCTGGGTACCCCTCCATGGGAGCCAGGCTTAGCCGGGTGCGGAAACGCCCCGAGGAGAGAAGGAGCTCGCTGTCCAGGGAAAGCTCCACCACCTCTCCCGGAAGGCTCCGCACCAGTTGGAAAAAGGGTTGGGAGGGAACCAGGTAACGCCCTTCTCCCGCCACCTGAGCGGGAAGGCGAACCTCCAGGTCCACCTCCCCGTTGCTGCCAAAGAGGATCAGGTCCTCCCCTGCCGCCGCCAGGCCCAGGTAGGTGAGCAAGGGGTTGGAACTGCGTGAGGGGATCACCCTTTCCAGAAGAGCGATCTGCTCGGCCAAGAGGTTTTTGGGAAGGGTTACATTCATCTCTGGTTCCTCCTTATTTACTGCTCCTAAAGACTCTTTAAAGATCTTAAAAGATTAGTAGTCGTAGTAATAGGGCCTGTGGATATGTGGATAAGGGGTGGAAAACGCCGTTCTGGACGAGAAAGGGCTTGTGGATAACCCCTGTGGAAAACCCCGGCTTCCCTGTGGATAAGATGTGGATAACTGGCGGGTTATCCACAGGCCTCGAGCCCCCCCAGGTTTTCCACAGGTTGTCCACAGGGTTATCCACAGGCAAAGGCGGCTTATCCACAGGGTTATCCACAGGTTATCCACAGCCCTCATCCCAGCCTCTCCTTAAGGGAGCGGAGGAGGCTTTGCACCTCCCGGTCGCTCTCCGAAAGCTCCTGCACCTTCTGGATGGCGTAGAGCACCGTGGTGTGGTCCCGGCCACCGAAAAGCTGACCGATTTCCGGCAGGGAGGAGCGGGTGAGGTCCCGCACCAGGAACATGGCGATCTGCCGGGGTAGGACCACCTCCTTTCGCCGCCCACCTCCCACCAGGTCCTCGGGGCGGAGGGCGAAGTGCTCCGCCACCACCCGGACGATCTCCTGGGGGTCCACCTCCACTTCCCGGGGGGCGAAGATGTCAGAGAGGGCCTTGGCGGCCACCGGGCGGGTGAGCTCTATCCCGTTGAGGGAGGCGTAGGCCACGGCCCGCATGAAGGCTCCCTCGAGTTCCCGGATGTTGGAGGTTACCTGGCGGGCGATGTACTCCAAAACGTCCTCGCCCACGCGGAGGCCCCGTTGCTCCGCGTTCATCTTCAGAATGGCGATGCGGGTTTCCAGTTCGGGGGGTTGGATGTCGGTGATCAGCCCCCACTCAAAGCGGCTTCTGAGGCGGGCCTCGAGGGTGAGGATGTCCTTGGGGGGGCGGTCGGAGGAGAGGATGATCTGCTTGTGGGCCTCGTGGAGGGCGTTGAAGGTGTGGAAGAACTCCTCCTGGGTGCGCTCCTTTCCGGCGATGAACTGGATGTCGTCCACCAGGAGCAGGTCCACGGAGCGGTAACGTTCCCTGAACTCCGCCATCCTGTCCTCACGGATGGCGTTGATGAGCTCGTTGGTGAAGGTTTCCGTGGAAACGTACTCTATCTTTAGATGGGGAAAGCGCTTGGCCACCGAGTGGCCCACCGCGTGCATCAGGTGGGTTTTGCCCAGGCCCACCCCCCCGTAGATGAACAGGGGGTTATAGGCCCGCCCCGGGGACTCGGCCACGGCCACGGCGGCGGCGTGGGCCAGGGAGTTGTTGGGGCCCACCACGAAGTTCTCAAAGGTGTACTTGGGGTTCAGCTTGGGCTGGTGGGCCTCCGCTTTGGGGGTGGCGTGGAAGATGTCCTCCTGGACGGCGGCGCTGGGCACCACCTGGAGTTCAAAGCGGGGCACCTGGGCCCCCAAAAGCCCCAGGGCCTCCTGGATGAGCCCGGCGTAGTGCCGCCTGATCCAGTCCAGGGCGAAGGAGGTGGGCACAGCCAGCTCCAAGACCCCCTCCTGGATGCCCAGGGGACGGATCCTTTCAAACCAAGTGTGGTACTCCACCTCGGTGATGTTGCGGCGAATGTGCTCCAGAACGTGTTGCCAGACCGCCTCGTGCGTCAAGGCTACCCCCGTCGTCCGGAGGAACATTCTACGCCAGAAGCTTGGGTAAAGTGGAGGGTGGCATGGGGTACGACGTGGTGGTGGTGGGCGGGGGGCATGCGGGCCTCGAGGCCGCCTGGGCGGCGGCGGCCCTGGGGGTGCGGGTGGCCCTGGTCACGGTCAACCCGGAAAGGATCGGCATGATGCCCTGCAACCCCGCAGTGGGGGGTCCGGGGAAGAGCCAGCTGGTGGCCGAGCTGGTGGCCCTGGGCGGGCTCATGGGCCGGGCGGCGGACGCCACCGCCATCCACACCCGGGTCTTGAACCGCTCCAAGGGGCCTGCGGTGCAGAGCCTCAGGGTCCAGGTGGACCGGGACCTCTACGCCCTGAGGGCCCAGGAGATCCTGGCGGAGAGGCCCATCGCCGTGGTCCGGGGGGAGGTGGCCTCCCTCTGGGTGGAGGGGGGAAGGCTTCTTGGGGTGTGCACCGTGGACGGGCGGGGCATCCCCGCCAAGGCGGTGGTGGTGGCGGGGGGCACCTTCCTCTCCGGGGTGGTCTGGTACGGGAGGAGGTCCAGGCCCGCGGGAAGGCAGGGGGAGCCCCCGGCCCGCTTCCTCTCCCAAAGCCTAAGGGCCGTGGGCCACACGCTGCGCCGCTTCAAGACCGGAACCCCCCCCAGGATCCGGGCGGACTCCGTGGACTTCGGGGAGCTGGAGGTGGTGCCCCCCGAGGTGCCCCCGGGGAGTTTCACGGGGAGGCCCGGCCCCTATGCGGACCAGCTTCCCACCTGGCAGACCCGCACCACGGAGAGGACCCATCGGCTTATCCTGGACAACCTCCACATGTCTCCCCTTTATGCGGGGGATATTGAGGGCATCGGGCCCCGGTACTGCCCCTCCATAGAGGACAAGGTGGTGCGCTTCGCCGACAAGGAGAGCCACCTCCTCTTTGTGGAGCCGGATGGCCTTTCCACCAGCGAGGTCTACCTCCAGGGGTTTTCCTCAAGCCTTCCTCCGGAGCTCCAGGAGGAGATGGTGCGAAGCCTTCCTGGCTTCTCCCGGGCGGTGATCCAGCGCTACGCCTACGCGGTGGAGTACGACAGCCTGGACCCCACGGAGCTGACCCGGGGTCTGCAGTCCCGCTTCCTGCCCGGGCTTTTCAGCGCCGGCCAGGTGAACGGCACCTCGGGGTACGAGGAGGCGGCGGCCCAGGGGCTTCTGGCGGGGCTGAATGCCGCCCGCCACGCCCTGGGGCTCCCTGAGGTGCACCTGGGGCGGGAGACGGGCTACATCGGGGTCCTGGTGGACGACCTGGTGGGCCGGGGCACGGACGAGCCCTACCGCATGATGACCAGCCGGGTGGAGCTCCGGCTTCTTTGCCGGGCGGACAACGCCGACGAGCGCCTGGTGCCCCTGGCGGTGGCCTGGGGCTTGAGGCCGCAGGAGGACCTGGAGCGGGTGCGGGCCAAGTACCGGAGGGTGGAGGCGGAGCTTGGGCGCCTCGAGGCCCTGCGGATAGAGGGGGTGAGCGGCCTGCACTGGCTCAGACGGCCCGGGAACACCTACGAGGCTCTTTTGGAGCGCTTCCCTTCCCCAACCCCTCTTTCCCAGGAGGAGAGGGAGCAGGTGGAGATCCGGGCCAAGTACGCTGGCTACATAGAGCGGCAGGAAAGGCTTCGGGAAAGGATGCGGGACCTCGAGGACTTTCGCATCCCGGAGGGCCTGGACTACCCCCGGGTGCCCGGGCTTTCCCGGGAAGCGGTGGAGAAGCTCTCCCGCTTCCGCCCCCGGACCGTGGCTGAGGCCTCCCGGGTTCCGGGGGTGCGGGACTCGGACCTCACCGCCCTTCTCGTTCACCTGAAAAAAGGGGGCTGATGTTTCACGGGAAACAGGAGGACATGTGGGCTTGAGCCGCGAAGGAACGGAGCTCCTCCTGAAGGGTGGGGGTGCCTTGGGTCTGGACCTGGAGCCCCACCTGGAGGCCTTTTCCCTGCTCTACGACCTCCTCGTGGAGGGCAACCGCAAGGCCAACCTCACCGCCTTGCGCACGGAGCGGGAGGTGGTGGCCAAGCACTTCCTGGACTCCCTTACCCTCCTCCAGCTTCCCCTTTGGGAGGGACCCCTCAGGGTCCTGGACCTGGGAACGGGGGCGGGCTTTCCCGGGCTTCCCCTGAAGATCGTGCGGCCGGAGCTGGAGGTGGTCCTCTTGGACGCCACCCGCAAGAAGGTGGCCTTCGTGGAGGAGGCGGTGAGGGCCTTAGGGTTGAAAGGGGCCCACCCCCTGTGGGGCCGGGCGGAGGAGCTGGCCCACGCCCCGGGACACCGGGAGGCCTACGACCGGGTGACGGCCAGAGCGGTGGCCCACCTGTGTGTTCTCGCCGAGCTGGGGCTCCCCTTCCTCCGGGTGGGGGGTTATCTGGTGGCCCAGAAGGGGCCAAGGGTGGCGGAAGAGCTCACCCCCCTTTCCCGGGCCCTTCCCCTTCTGGGGGGCGCCTTTCAGGAGGCCCGTTCCCTTCGCCTCCCCTTTTTGCAGGAGGAGCGGGCCCTGGTGGTCCTGGCCAAGGAGGCCACCACCCCCAAGGCCTATCCCCGCCGCCCGGGGGTTCCTGAGAAAAAACCCTTATGCTAAAGGGTAAGGTGCGCCGCATCGCCCTGGTCAACCAAAAAGGGGGGGTGGGGAAGACCACCACCGCCATCAACCTGGCCACCTACCTGGGGCGCATGGGGAAGAGGGTCCTCCTGGTGGACCTGGACCCCCAGGGGAACGCCACCAGCGGCCTGGGCCTGCGCCCGGAGAGGGGGGTATACCAGCTCTTGCAAGGAGAGCCCTTGGCGAGGCTGGTCCACCCGGTGGACAGCTTTGACCTCCTCCCCGCCACCTGGGACCTGGTGGGGGCCACGGTGGAGCTGGCGGAAAACCCCCTGGCCCTGGCCGAGGCCCTTGCCGACGAGGGGTACGACCTCACCCTTTTGGACGCTCCCCCAAGCCTCTCCCCCCTTACCCTAAACGCCCTGGGGGCGGCCCAGGGGGTGGTGGTGCCGGTGCAGGCGGAGTACTACGCCTTGGAGGGGGTGGCGGGCCTCCTCGCCACCCTGGACGAGGCGCGGAGCCGCTTCAACCCCGCCCTGAGGCTTCTCGGCATCCTCATCACCATGTACGATGGCCGCACCCTGCTTTCCCAGCAGGTGGAGGCCCAGCTTCGGGCCCACTTTGGGGAGAAGGTCTTCTGGACGGTGGTGCCCAGGAACGTGCGCCTGGCCGAGGCGCCCAGCTTTGGCCGCACCATTGCCCAGCACGCCCCCACCTCCCCTGGGGCCCACGCCTACCGGCGCCTGGCGGAGGAGGTGATCGCTCGTGTCCAAGAAGGCTAGCGGTCTGGGAAGGGGCCTCGAGGCCCTCCTTCCCAAGGGGAGCGGGGGGGTGGTGCGCCTGCCCCTCACGGCCATCCGTCCCAGCGCCTCCCAGCCCCGGAGGCGCTTTTCCCAGGAGAGCCTGGAGGAGCTGGCGGCCTCCATCCGGGAAAAGGGCCTTCTCCAGCCCCTCTTGGTACGCCCCAAGGGGGAAGGGTACGAGCTGGTGGCCGGGGAAAGGCGCTTCCGGGCCGCCCAGATGGCAGGGCTTTCCGAGGTGCCCGCAGTGGTGCGGGACCTCACGGACCGGGAGGCTTTGGAGCTGGCCCTGGTGGAAAACCTGCAACGGGAGGACCTTTCCCCCGTGGAGGAGGCGAGAGGGTACCAGACCCTCCTGGAGATGGGCCTCACCCAGGAGGAGGTGGCCAGGCGGGTGGGGAAGGCCCGCTCCACGGTGGCCAACGCCCTAAGGCTCCTTCAGCTTCCCGAAGAGGTCCTGGAAGCCTTGGACTCGGGGGCCATCACCCCTGGCCACGCCCGGGCCCTCCTGATGCTGGAGCCTGGGGACCGCCTTTGGGGCCTGCGGGAGGTCCTGCAGAAGGGGCTTTCCGTGCGCCAGGCGGAGGCGCTTAGGGAACGCCTGGGCCGGGAACGGAAGCCCCAGGAGGCCTCCCCTTTGGCCCTGGAGCTTTCCCGGCACCTGGGCCTGCCCGTGAGGGTGGTGGGGGGGAAGCGGGGCAAGGTGGTCATCCACTACCGCTCCTTGGAGGAGCTGGAGGCCCTGCTGGAGCGCCTGGGCTACCAGGCGTAGCCGAAGCTGACCCGGACCGCTCCCATGCGGTCCGTGCGGTACACCCGGACCCCGTGGGCCTCCAGGCGCTCCAGGACCTCGGGGTGGGGGTGGCCGTAAGGGTTTTTGCCCACGCCGATAAGGGCGATCTGGGGCTTGGCCCTGGACAGGAGGGCCTCGGAGGTGCCCGTGGGGGAGCCGTGGTGGCTGACCTTGAGGATTTCCACGGCCCCAACGAGGAGCCGTTCCTCCACGGCCTGGGGCAGGTCTGCCACCAGGAGGGCGCTGGCCGGGCCGAGGTCCAGGAGAAGGGCCAGGCCGTCCTGGTTGTCGTCCCCGCTCAGGTGGGAGGGCCAGAGGACCTCGAGCCCCCCCTTGCCTACCCGGAGCCGGGAGCCCGCCCCCGGGTAGAGGAGGGCCACCCCCTTGGCCTCCAGGGCCTGGACCAGGGGGTGGTCCTGGGGAAAGGCGGGGGAGAGGAGGGCGAGGCCCACGGGAACCTCCTCCACCACCCGCAAAAGCCCCCCGAAGTGGTCGGCGTCGGGGTGGGTGGCCACCAGGACCTCGAGGGCCTCCACCCCCAGGGCCCTCAGGGCCCGCACCACCTTCTCCCCCTGCTCGGGCCTTCCCCCATCCACGAGCACCTCGGCCCCGCCCAGCCGGGCCAGGAGAGCGTCCCCCTGGCCCACGTCCAAAAGCCAAAGGTCCAGGGGTTTGGGGAGGCTCGCCATCAGGCTCATCAGGATGGGCAGGGTGGTGAGGAGAAGCGCCTTCCGCCAGGAGAGGGCGCGGTAGAGGGCCAGGAGAAGGGGCAGGAGGCCCAGGTAGTAAAGGGCGAAGCCCCAGGGGGAAACCTCCCCCCACCAGAGGAGGGGACCCCGCGAGACCCCTTCCGCCAGGGCCAGAAGGGCCCGGGCCAAAGGCTCCACCAGGAGGGCCAGGGCCCCTCCCAGGAGGAGCTTGAGGAAGCCCAGGGGCACGAGAAGGGCGACCAGGGGTATGGCCACGAGGTTGACCAGGGGGGAGAGGAGGGGGAGGAAGTGGAAGCGGTGGAGGAGGAGGGGGGCCAGGAAGGCCTGGGCCGCCAGGCTGGCGGCGAACCCGGCCAAGAGGTAACCCCGGGCCCCCGGGGGCAGCCTCAGGGCGGGGAGGACCAGGGCCAGGCCCAAGACCGCCAGATGGGAGAGCTGGAAGCCCAGGCTGAGGAGGGCCTCGGGCTGGAAGAGGAGCTGGAGGAAGAGGGCCACGCCCAAGGCCTGGATCACCCCCGCCGCCCCCAGGCCCAGGAAGAGCCCGATAAGGGAGAGGCCCGCCATGAGGCTGGCCCGCACCAGGGAGGGGCTTGGCCCCGCCAGAAAGAGGTAGAGGGGGAGGAGGGCCAGGGCCAGGAGGTACCGCCATCGCCCCAAGGGGAAAAGGAGGAGGGCGCTTCCCACCAGAAACCCCACATGGAGGCCGGAGACCGCCAGGAGGTGAGCCAGGCCCGCCTTTTGGAAGAGGGGGTAGGCGGCCTCCAGGCCCTCCTTGTCCCCCAGGACCAGGCCCTCCAGGACCTCCTTGGTGGGAGGGGAGAGACCCGCCACGAGCCTGTCCCGGAAAGGGGCCCGGGGATCGGGAAGAGGGGAGAGCAGGCCCGCCCGTTCCACGTGAAACACCCCCCTCACCCCCTGGGCCAGAAGCCAGGCCTTCTCGTCAAATCCCCCGGGGTTGCGCCGGGGCTCGGGGGGAGCCAGGTACCCCCTCAGGTGGTAGACCCCGTCCTCCAAGGGGGGGAAGTGCCTCAGGCGCAGGCGGTGTCCCTGCCACTCCGTGAACCCGCCCTGGACCACGAAGGTGCCCTCCACCCGCGCCCCGTAAGGGGGTTCGGGAATGGGGAAAAGAAGGCCCCGGCCCAGGACCAGGAGGAGGCCCAGAAGGAAGGGGAGGCGTTGCCAGAGGGCCAAAGGGGGAGCAAGGACCAGGGCTAGGGGATGGAGAAGGGCCAGGGCCCCCAGGAGGCCGCCCAGGCCCAGGCCCACCCCGGGGGAGGATAAATCCCTTCTCATGGCCTCACGTAAGGCCTTAGCCTCTCCAGGGTGGCGGGCCCGATCCCCTTAATCTTGAGGAGGTCCTCCACCTTCTCGTAGGGCCTTCCCTCCACGATCCGCCTGGCCAAAACTGGGCCTATCCCAGGGAGAGCCTCCAGCTCCTCGAGGCTGGCCCGGTTCAGGCTGAGGGGCTCCGGCGCCGGGGGGGTGAAGGAGGCCTCCACCAGGACCTCCACCTGGATGGGCTGGGCCCTGGGGGAGAGCTTGGGCCAGAGGCTTAGGAGGGCCAGAAGGGCTACCGCAAGGAGGTAGCCAAGGACCACTCCGTCAGGGCCAGGCCGATCCCGCCCAGGACCACCCCCGCGAGGATCCAGGGGTCGGCGCTGGGGTTCAGGGCCACGAAGGCCCCGGTATAGGCCAGGGTGAGGAGGGCCAGGAGCCTGAGGGGCAGGGCTAAAGGGTTCCCACCCCGCTTGGGTTTGGCGGCGGGCCTGGGCGGGGCTTCCTGGGGCTCCGGGGCCAGCTCCACGGAGGAGGCCTTGGGGGGGACCTCCTCCTCCCAAAGGGGGGAGGGCTCCGGGGTCTTGGGGCCTGGGGCAGGGGGAGGGACCTCGCGGCTTGGCGTGGGGGGAGGGGTGGCGGGAAGACGGGGGCTTGGGGAGGGGGAAGTGGTGGCCTTGCGAGCCCGGGCCACCTGCGGCTTCAGGCCCTCGAGGAAGGCCTTGAGCTCCTCCAGGGGAAAGGCCTTCAAGGGGATGGCCAGGCTGGCTTCCTCCCCTTGCACCGCCAAGGTCCCCTCTTCCCCACGGCCCACGCGGCGGATGCGGGCCAGCTCCAGGCGCTGAATCCCCTTATCGTCCACGAGAACGAGGTGGGTTTCCGTGACGGCCAGGAATCCTCCCGGCCCCTCCAAACGCAATAGAGCCCGCTCTCCCAGGCGGGAAAAGGCTTCCTCGTACTTCCCCATGGCCCCATTGTATACTGCCCCCCATGCCCCTTCGCTTAGGCCACCGCGGCATTCCCCTGGGGGTGCGAGAGAACACCCTGGAAGCCTTCAGGAAAGCCATGGACTCGGGCCTGGACGGGTTTGAGCTGGACGTGCACCTCACCAAGGATGGGGTCTTGGTGGTCCACCACGACTTCACCCTGGAGGGCACCCCCATCGCCAGCCTCTCCCAGAAGGAACTTCCCCCTTACGTCCCCACCCTCGAGGCCGTCCTGAAGGCCTTTCCTCAGGCCTGGATCAACGTGGAGCTGAAGAGCCTCCCCCCGGAGACCGACGGGCGGGAGGAGGCCTTGGCCCGCCTTCTCTCCCGCTACCCCTCGGAGCGGCTTTGGGTGAGCTCCTTTGATCCCCTGGCCCTGGTGCGCCTTAGGCGCCTTGGGGTGGAGCCCCTGGGCCTCCTGTACGAGAAGCCCGAGGCCCTGGAGCTCGCCCCCTGCCTGGGGGTGGCCTGGGTCCACCCCTGGGAGGCCCTCCTCAGCGAGGAAGAGGTGCGCCGCCTCAAGGCCCGCTACCGGGTCCTGGCCTGGACGGTGAACGAGCGCTCCCGCGCCGAAGCCCTCGCGGCGTGGGGGGTGGACGCCCTGGTCACGGACTTCCCGGAAGTCCTCATATAATGGGGGGGCTATGGCGAACCTGAAGAGCCTTCCCGTGGGAAAGGGCGCTCCCGAGGTGGTCCACATGGTGGTGGAGGTGCCCCGGGGCTCGGGCAACAAGTACGAGTACGACCCGGAGTTGGGGGTGGTCAAGCTGGACCGGGTGCTCCCCGGAGCCCAGTTCTACCCCGGGGACTACGGCTTCATCCCCTCCACCCTGGCCGAGGATGGGGACCCCCTGGACGGCCTCATCCTCTCCACCTACCCCCTGCTGCCCGGGGTGGTGGTGGAGGTGCGCCCTGTGGGCCTCCTCCTCATGGAGGACGAGAAGGGGGGGGACGCCAAGATCCTCGCTGTGGTGGCCGAGGACCAACGCCTGGACCACATTCAGGACATCGGGGATGTCCCCGAGGGCATCAGGCAGGAGATCCAGCACTTCTTTGAGACCTACAAGGCCCTCGAGGCCAAGAAGGGCAAGTGGGTCAGGGTGACGGGCTGGCGGGACCGCCAGGCGGCTTTGGCAGAGGTCCGCGCCTGCATCGCCCGCTACGGGGGCTAGGGCGGCCTCCCCTCCTAAAGGGGTAGAATCCCCCTAGGGGGTGGCCTATGGTCTGTCCGGTTTGCGGTGAACCCCTGGACCTGGAGGGGTACGAAACGGGGAACCTCCTGGACTGCGAGGCCTGCGGGGCGGTCCTCCGTCTCCTTTCCGATGGCACCCTGGAGGTGGTGGAGGTGCCCGAGGGGGCGGAGGAGCCCCTTTGGGGCCTCGAGGCCTATGGGGAAGGGGACGAGGTGGTCCTGCGCTTTTCCGATGGCACCCTGGAGGAGGAGGTGCGCGTCCCTAAGGTGGCGCTTCTGGAGGCCCTGAGGCGGTTAGAGGAAGAGGTGGGCGAGGAGCCTCCCAAGGAGGCGGAGGACGAGCCCAACCTGGAGCCCGACTACCTCACCGTGCACCTGGAAAGCGACCTGGGCCTTCTGGCCTTGCGGCGCGTCCGCTTTAGGGGTGCCCCCGACATCCTGGAGTTCACCCTGCCCTCGGGTTCCCTCTACGAGTTCTCCTTCCGGGAGGCGGCGCAGATGCTCAGGCCCATCCTCCTTTGATGCGCCTGGTCCTGGTCCCCACCCCCATCGGCAACCTGGAGGACATCACCCTGAGGGCCCTTCGGGTGCTGAGGGAGGCGGAGGTGGTGGCCTGCGAGGACACCCGGCGCACGGGGCTTCTCCTCCGCCACTACGGCATCCCCACCCCCACCCTGCGCCTGGACCAGCACACCCTGGACCGGGCTAAGGAACTCCTCGCCCCCTACGCCTACGTGGCCTACGCCACGGACGCGGGCACCCCCGGCATCTCCGACCCCGGGACGGAGCTGGTGCGCCTGGCCTTAGAATGGGGCTGGCGGGTGGAAGCGCTTCCTGGCCCCACCGCCCTCATCCCCGCCCTGGTGGCCTCGGGGTTGCCCACCCACCCCTTCACCTTTGAGGGCTTCCTCCCCAAGGGGGGAAAGGAGCGGAAGGAGCGGCTTCAGGCCCTGGCCCGGGAAGGGAGGACCGCGGTGATCTACGAAAGCCCCCATCGGCTCAGGAGGACCCTCCAAGACCTCCTGGAGGTCTACGGGGAGGACCACCCCGTGGCCGTGGCCCGGGAGCTTACCAAGATCCACGAGGAGGTCTTCCGGGGCAGGTTGCGGGAGGCCCTGGACCGCTTTTCCGAGCCCCGGGGGGAGTTTGTCCTGGTCCTGGGGCCCAAGAAGCCTCCCCCGCCTGAGGGCCAGAGGCTCCTTCGGGAGCTCAAAGCCCAGGGCCTTTCCGGAAAGGCCCTCTTCCGGGCCCTGGTGGCGGCGGGGGTACCCCGGAACGAGGCCTACCGTTTGAGCATGGAGGAAGGATGAAGCGGATTGGGGTATTCACCAGCGGGGGGGATGCCCCCGGCATGAACGCGGCCATCCGGGCTGTGGTGCGCCAGGCCTACGCCCTGGGGATTGAGGTCATCGGCATCCGGCGGGGCTATGCGGGCATGATCCAGGGGGAGATGCTCCCCTTGGGAGTGCGGGACGTGGCCAACATCCTGCAACGGGGAGGGACCATTCTCCTCACCGCCCGGAGCCAGGAGTTCTTCACCGAGGAGGGGCGGGCCAAGGCGGTGGCCAAGCTGAAGGCCGCAGGGATTGAGGGTCTGGTGGCCATTGGGGGGGACGGCACCTTCCGCGGGGCCATGCGCCTCATTGAGGAGCACAAGGTCCCCGTGGTGGGGGTGCCGGGCACCATTGACAACGACCTCTACGGCACCGACCACACCATCGGCTTTGACACGGCGGTGAACACCGCCCTGGAGGCCATAGACCGCATCCGGGACACCGCGGCCAGCCACGAAAGGGTCTTTTTCATTGAGGTCATGGGGCGGAACGCGGGCTTCATCGCCCTGGACGTGGGCCTGGCGGGGGGGGCGGAGGTGATCGCCCTGCCCGAGGAGCCCGTGGACCCCAAGGCCATCGCCCAGGGGCTTTTGGAGTCGCAGAAGCGAGGGAAGACCAGCTCCATCGTGGTGGTGGCGGAAGGGGCCTACCCCGGGGGGGCGGCGGGGCTTTTACTGGCCATCCAGGAGCACGTCAAGGTGGAGGCCCGGGTCACGGTCCTGGGCCACATCCAGCGGGGAGGGAGTCCCACCGCCAGGGACCGCATCCTGGCGAGCCGCCTGGGGGCGGTGGCGGTGGAGGCCCTGGCCGGGGGGACGAGCGGGGTGATGGTGGGGGAGGTGGAGGGGGAGGTGGAGCTCACCCCCCTCAAGGAGGCGGTGGAGCGCAAGAAGGACATCAACCGCACCCTGCTCTCCCTATCGCGGGTGCTGGCCCTCTAGGGCAAGGGCCTTACGGAGCCAGGGGGTCTGCCAGGCCAGGCGGAAGACCTCGCGGGCGAAGGGGCTTTGGCTAACTCCTTGGTAGACGGGGGTGGGGAGGTTCACCGAGGGGTAGCGAAGGGTGCCCCCCACCGTTTCCCAGGGAAACCCGGTCCAGAGGCTCAAGGAGAGGAAAAGCCCGAGGAGAAAGCCCCCCAGGGTGCCCAGAAGGGCCTCGAGGCCCTGGGAAAGGGGGGGCAGGGGGAGGCTTTTTCCCAGAAGCCCCAGGAGGAGGCCAAGGCCCAAGCCCCACCAGGGTCCGGAAAGCCCAAACTGGGCCAGGGGAAGGTAGAGGAGCACCCCAAGCCCGGCGAAGGCCAGGGGAAGCCCCCCTCGGTAGCCCAAGGCGATCCCCAGGGCCAGGCTGAAGAGGGCCAAAAGGTCCACCCAGGTGAGCATGGCTAGAGTCTACCCCCTCAGGCCCCAGCCCCTGGCCCTTAGAGCGGCGAAGGCCCTTTCCATGACGGCATCCACCTCCTCGTCCTTGAGGGTCCTTTCCGGGTGGCGGAAGCGGAGGTGGAAGGCCAGGCTCTTCTCCCCTTCCTTGAGGGGCGGGCCCTGGTAAAGGTCAAAGAGGGCGAGGCTTTCCAAATAGGGACCCGCCGCTTCCCGGATGACCCTTTCCACCTCTCCGTAGGGGATGGCCTCGGGCACCACCACGGCCAGGTCCCGCAGGGCCTGGGGGTAGCGGGAGGGGTCCTGGAAGGAGAGGGGCTTTTCCGGCAAGGGTAGGGCCAGCTCAAAGAGCCACACCGGGGGAAGCTCCAGGGCCCGGGCGATCTCGGGGTGGAGCTGGCCCAAGAAGCCCTTCTCCTCCCCCTCCACCACCACCCGACCCGAGACCCCGGGGTGGAGGAAGGGGTAGGGATGGGCCTCCACCCGGAGGCCCAGGCCCAGCCGCCCCAAGAGGGCCTCCAGGTACCCCTTGAGGAGGAAGAAGCCAGAAAGCTCCTCCTTGGCCCAGGGGAGCCGCACCCCTTCGCCGAAGAGGAGGCCTGCGAGGTGGGTCCTTTCCTCCACAACCCCCTCCGCCACCCCATAGACCCGGCCCATCTCAAAGAGGAGGGCCCGCTCGGGGCGGTCCAGGGCCAGGTTCTCCTTGAGGGTTTTGAGGAGGCCGGGGAAGAGGTGGGTCCTGAGGGCGGCCTTCTCCGGGGCCAGGGGGTTTTGGAGGCGCAGGGGGTAGGGGGGGAGGCGGAAGAGGGGGGCCTCCTCGGGATCGGCGAAGCTGTAGGCGTAGACCTCCTGGAAGCCCAGGCCCGCCAGGAGCTCCCGAAGCCGCTGCTCCTTGCGGTAGGGGGCCTCCACCCCCCGGTTGTCGGGGGCGGGGAAGAAGGCGGGGAGAGCCAGGGGGATGGTCTCGTAGCCCTGGATGCGGGCCACCTCCTCCACCAGGTCCTCCTCCAGGCGGAGGTCCAGGCGGTGGCTGGGTGGGCTTACCCGGTAGGGCCCCTCCCCCTCCACCCGGCACCCCAGCCGCCTCAGGATGGCGATCTGCGTCTCCTCGGGGTACTGGGTGCCCAAGAGGGCGTTGGCGTACTGGGGGCGGAAGGGGATGGGTTCGGGGGGATTGGGGCTTCCCGCCTCCAGGATCCCCTCCGCCACCCGGGCCCCCGCCAGGGCCTGGAGGAGGCTCAGGGCCCGCCTCTGCGCGGGGACCTGGCCCAAGGGGTCCACCCCCCGCTCAAAGCGGTGGCTGGCCTCGGTGCGGAGGCCGTGGCGGCGGGCGGTCTTGCGAATGGAGACCGGGTCAAAAGAGGCCACCTCCAGGGCGATGGCCTCCGTGTCCTCCCGCACCTCGCTCTCCGCCCCGCCCATGACCCCGGCGAGGCCGATGGGGAGGCTTTTCTCCCCCCGCTTGGCGGCGATGACCAGGTCCTCGGGGTGGAGGAGGCGCTCCACCCCGTCCAGGGTGCGAAGCCTTTCCCCTTCCCGGGCCCGGCGCACCAGGATCCCCTCCCCCACGAAGCGGAGATCAAAGGCGTGCATGGGCTGGGCCCTCTCCAGCATCACGTAGTTGGTGATGTCCACGATGCTGTTGATGGGGCGCATGCCCGCGGCGAAGAGGGCCCGCTGGAGCCAGATGGGGCTTGGGGCCACCTTAAGGCCGAAGGCGTAGCCCAGGGTGAAGCGGGGGGCTCCTTCGGGGTCGTCCACGGAGAGGCCGAAAGGGATGGGCACGGGCTCCGCCTCGTACCGGGCCTCGGGCTCCAGGAGGGCGTAGCCCAGGGCGTGGAGGTCCCGGGCCAGGCCCAAAAGGCCCAGGGCGTCCGGGCGGTTGGGGGTGACCTCTATCTCCAGGACCACCTCCTCGGGCCAGGCCTCGGCCAGGGGGGTGCCCGGGGGGAGGGCCTCCGGGGGGAACTCCAGAAGCCCCCCGCCGTACTCCCCCACCCCGAGCTCCCTGGGGGAGAGGGCCATGCCCAAGGAGCGCACCCCCTGGATGACCCGCTCCCCCACCTTGAGGCCCTCCAGCTCCGTGCCGGGGAGGGCCAGGGCCACCCCGATCCCGGCCCGGGCGTTCTCCGCCCCGGAGACCACCTCCACCACCCCCCCGGCCTCCAGGACCAGGCGCTTGAGGCCCGTCCCCGGGATGGGGTGGGCCTCGAGGACCCGGGCGAAGACCACCCCGGAAGGAATCCGGAAGAGCCTCTCCGTGCGGTCCGTCTCAAAGCCCAAGCCCGCCAGGCGCTCCTCCAGGACCTCGGGGCTTTCCAGCTCGGGGACGTATTCTTTGAGCCAGGAGAAGGGCACCCTCATAGAACCCCCCGGAACTGCTCCAGGAACTTCAGTCTGCCGGCGAAGAAGTAGCGGATGTCGGGGATGCCGTAGCGCAGCATGGCGAGCCTCTCCACCCCCAGGCCAAAGGCGAAGCCCGTGACCCCCTGGTAGGCGGGGGGAAGGCCAAGCCTTTCCCGGTAGGCGTCCACCGCCTGGAAGACCCCGGGGTGGACCATCCCCGCCCCGCCCAACTCCAGCCACTTCCTCCCCTCGGGCCACCAGATGGCGAACTGGGCCCCGGGCTCCACGAAGGGGAAGTAGACGGGCTGGAAGCGCACCCGGGACTCGGGGCCGTAGAGGGCCTGGGCCAGCTCGTAGATGGCCCCCTTGAGGTGGGCCATGGTGATCCCCTCCCCCACCACCAGGCCCTCCAGCTGGTGGAAGACGGCCTCGTGGGTGGCGTCGGTCTGTTCAAAGCGGAAGACCCTGCCCGGCACCACGATGCGGAAGGGGGGGGTGTGGGCCACCATGTAGCGCACCTGCATGGGGGAGGTGTGGGTGCGCAGGAGGAGCCGCCCCTCCACCTCCTCCCCCAAGGGCCCCTTTAGGCGGAGGCCCCCCTCTTCCAGCCAGAAGGTGTCCCACATGTCCCGGGCGGGGTGGTGCTCGGGGATGTTGAGGGCGTCAAAGTTGAAGAACTCCCCCTCCACCTCCGGCCCCGTGACCGCCTGGTAGCCCAGGGCCCGGAAAATCTCCAGAAGCTCCCTCTCCATGAGGGTGATGGGGTGAAGCCCCCCCACGAAGAGGCCCGCCCCGGGCAGGGAGACGTCCAGGCGCTCCCCTTCCAGGGCCTTCCTTAAGGCCTCCTCCTCCAGGGCCCTTTCCCGCTCCTCCAGGGCCTTCTCCAGGGCCTCCTTGAGGACGTTCAGGGCCTGGCCCCGCGCTTTCCTCTCCTCCAGGGGAAGGGCGGCGAGGGCCTTCATCTCCTTTGTGAGGAGGCCCTTCCTGCCCAGGTAGCGGGCCTTGAGGGCTCTTAAGGCCTCGAGGTCCTGGGCGCTTTGGATGGCGGCTAAGGCTTCTTCCAGCTCCTGCATCCTAAAGAGGATACCCCATTTGCCGCACCCAGCGGAGGAAGGCCTCCGGGGGTTTGGGGGCCTCGCCGCCGTCCTTCCAGCCGAAGCGAAGGTCCCTCAAAGGCCCCTCCCCCACCCCCATCCCCCGGGGGAAGAGGGGGAGCAGGTCCAAGGGCCCCACCTCCTCCCCCAAGAAGGCCTCCCGGAAGCGGGCCACCTCCTTCTCGGGGCCGAAGTGAAAGGCGTAGAGGGCGTCTTCCAGGGCGAAGAGGAAGCGGGGTCTGGGGGAAAGCTCGGGAAACGCCCCTTCCCAGGGGCGGCGCAGGAAGGCGGAGGCCCGCCCCGGCCTGAGGCGGAAGACCACCTCCAAGGCCTCCCCTAATAGCCCGAAGCTCCCCACCAAGGGGCGCACCAGGTCGTACCCCTGGACGTTCTTCACCACCCGCCCCCCCGCCCGCACCACCTCTCCCTTGGGGGTGCGGAAGGTGAGGCCTAAGACCTCGGCGGGGAAGAAGAAGGTCTGGGCGAAGCCCCCCCGGGCCACAAGCCCCCCCACGCCCCCGGGAAGCTCCACCGGGGGAAAGGGGGGGTAAAGCCCGCTACCCCTTAGGGCCTCGTACACCTCTAAAAGCCCGGCCTCCCCCGGGGCCACCAGGTACTGGTCGGCGGCGTGGACCTCCATGGCGTCATGGTACGCTCTGGCCACCGGACAGGCCCCCGCCTTGGCGCCCCCTTACCTGACCGGGGCCCGAAGAAGGGCCAAAAAGGCCAGGGCCATCCCCAGGCCCACGGCCAGGGGAAAGCTGTGGAGGAAGAGGGGGTAGAGGAGGCCCGCCAGGGTGCCCCCCAGGTAGAAGCCCGCCACGTAGGCCCCGCTCACCCCCGCCCCCCGCCTCCCCGCCGCTCCCGAGGCCAGGCTCTGGGCGGTGAAGAGGGCGGCCATCATGAGGACGAAGCCCAGGACCAGCCCGGGCGGGGGGAGAAGGAGGAGGGCCATCCCCAGGATGGTCCCCAAAAAGGCCAGGCGGAAGGTGGCCACGGGGCCAAACTTTCGGGAAAGCACCCCGGAGAGGGCGCTTCCCGGGATGCCGAAGAGGTAGGCCAGGTAAAGGAGGCCCACCTCCCCCGGCCCAAAGCCCATCTCCAGGAGGCGGTAGGGGAGGAGGTTGGCCAAAAAGAGGTTCAGGAAGAGGAGGATGCCCCCCACCAAATAGAGGGGCCAGGCCCTGAGGTCGTACCGGGGCGGGCCTAAAGGGGGCAGGCGGGAGGGGGTGCGGAGGAGGAAGAGGCCCAGCAGGAGGGCGGGCAGGGAGAGGAGGAGAAGGGCCCCTCGCGCCCCCACCCCCTCCGCCAAAAGCCCCGCCAACACCCGACCAAGCCCCCCGCCCAAGACGTTGCCCGCCATGTAGATGCCCGCCATCTCCAAAGCCCTCTGCGGGAAGAGCACGGGCACCAGGGCGATGGCCAAAGCGGGCACCAGGGCTGCCCCCACCCCCTGGAGGAGGCGGGAAAAGGTCCAGAGGAAGAGGCTGGGGCTGAGGGCTCCCAAAAGCCCCCCAAGCCCCACCAGGAGGAGCCCCCCGCCCAGGATGACCCCCGCGGGCAGGGAAAGCCTCGGCACCAGGGGGGAGAGGAGGACCAGGAGGAGGAGGGGGAGGCCCACGCCCGGCCCCGCCGCCCCCGGGGGTGCGTCAAAGAGCTTCTCTATGAGGGGAAGGAGGGGGACCACGGCGTAAAGGGCGCTGTAGAGGGCCACCCCCGAGAGGAGCACGGCCAGGCCCACCCCCTTATCCTAGGCGTATGCGGGCGCTGAAGGTGGCCCTTCCCCTGCCCCTTCCCCCCATGAGCTACCTGCCCCCCCTGGGGCAGGAGGGGGAGGCTCCCTTGGGCCTTCGGGTGGCCGTGCCCTGGCGGGGGGAGGTGCGGGTGGGGGTGGTGGTGGGAGAGGAGGAGGTGAGGCCGGGGCCCGGCCTGCGCCACGCCATCGCCTACCTGGACCAGAAGCCCTACCTGCGGGAGGAGGAGATCCGCTTTGCCGAGGAGGCCGCCCGCTACCTCTTCGCCCCCCTGGGCCAGGTCCTTTTGGACTTTCTCCCCCCTTTTCCCGAGCTTTCCCACCGGGTCCGCCTCTACCCCGGGGCCGACCCCAAGGTCCTGCCCCAGGGCCTCGAGGCCCTTTCCGAATGGCAGGAGGCCAAGGGCTACGACCCCAAGCTTTTGGACCTCTTGCGGGAGGCGGGGGTCCTGGAGGAGGCGGTGGCCTTCAAGGAGGGGAAGAGGGTCCTCCTCCCCCTCAAGGAGGCCCATCCCGATCCCGACCTGGACCGGGCCTTGCGGCTCCTTTGGGATATGGGCCACGCGGAGAGCCTTTCCGCCCTGGCCCGGGCCTCGGGGCTTGGGGTGCGGCGGGTGAAGCGCCTTCTGGAAGAGGGGTACGTGGGCTACGGCCACCCCCCGGAAGCCCGGGGAGAGGGGGGCGGGGTGGAGCCCCTCTTCCTCCCCGAAAGGCCCGAGCGGCTGAACGGGGGGCGGTTTTCCGAGAGGGTGCGCCTTCTCAAAGGGCTTGTGGCCCAGGGAGACCACCTGGTCCTCTTCCCCGAGGTGAGCCTCCTCCAGCGCTTCCTGGCCTTCTTCCCCGAAGCCCGGGCCTACCACGGGGGGCTTCCCCCAAGGGCGCGGGAGGCCCTTTTCCGCTTCCCCAGGGGCCTGGTCTTCGCCACCTATGGGGGGCTTCTTCTCCCCTTCACCCCGAGCTCCCTCGTGGTGGTGGAGGAGGGGAGCGAGAGCTACAAGCTGGCCTCGGGCACCCGGGCCTTCATCCCCCCCCTGGCCGAGCTCAGGGCCAGGCTCCTTGGCATCCCCCTCACCCACCTCTCCCTGGTGCCTTCGGTGGAGGTCCTGGAGCGGCCCGGCCTCACCTTCCCCGTGCCCAAGCCCAGGGTCATGGTCCTGGACCTGAGGCGGGAGAAGGGCTACCCCTTTGCGGGCCGGGCCCTGGCCCTTTTGCGGCAGGTGGAGGAAAAGGGCAGGCAGGCGGTGGTCCTGGCCGCCCGCAAGGGGTACAGCGCCCTCCTCCTATGCGGCGACTGCGGCTACAAACCCACCTGCCCCAACTGCGCCCTTTCCTTGCGCTACTACCGGGAGGGGAGGGGCCGGCTCCTCTGCCACCAGTGCGGGCATGAGGAACCCCCACCCCTCCTCTGCCCGGAGTGCGGCTCCCCCCTTTTAGAGCCCAGGGGGCCGGGGCTGGAGTGGCTTTCCGAGGAGCTCAGGAGGCACCTTTCCCTTCCCGTCCTCCGCTACGCCAAGGAGGGCAAGGACGACCTGAGTCCCCTTCTGGAGGGGAGGCCCGGGGTGGTGGTGGGCACCACGGCCATCCTCAGGGGTCCGAGCCTCCCCGAGCTGGCCCTGGTCCTCCTGCCCTACGCCGACGGCTTCCTCTACGAGAGCGACTTCCGGGCGGCGGAGCGGTACCACCGCCTCCTCTGGGCCCTCACGGAGCTCCGGCCCGGGCGAAGGCCCCTGCTCCTCCTCCAGACCTACACCCCCGACCACCCCGCCCACCAGGGGCTTCTGGAGGGGAGCGTGGAGGCCTTTCCCTGGGTGGAAAAGGCCCTGAGGGAGGCCTTAAACTACCCCCCCAAGGTGCGCATGGTGAAGCTGGAGGTGAGCCACCGCCGGGAGGAGCGGGCCCTCGAGGCCGCCTTCTTCCTGAGGGATGCCCTGAAGGGGGTGGCCCAGGAGGAGGAGGTCCTGGGGCCCGCCCCTGCCCCCGTGCCCCGGGTCAAGGGGGTCTTTGTCTACCACCTCCTCCTTCGGGGGAGCACGGGGCGCCTTTTGGAACTCCTCTCCCACCTGGACCGGCGGCGGGTTAAGCTGGACCCTGACCCCCACCGCTTCGTGGGGCTCCTGGAGGACTAGGCGTGCGGGACTACCCTTGGCGAGCCTGGATAGAGGTGGACCTGGATGCTCTTTGGGCCAACTACCTCCTCCTCAAGGCCAGGGCCCAGGGGGAGGTGATCCCTGTCCTCAAGGCGGACGCCTACGGCCACGGGGCCCTCCCCATCGCCCGCTTCCTGGAGGAAAAGGGGGTGGAGCGGTTCGCGGTGGCTACCCTCGCGGAGGGGAGGGCCCTCCGGGAAGGGGGAGTGAGGGGGGAGGTGCTCCTTTTGGGGAGCCTCCACCCCCTGGAGGCGGAGGAGGCCCTGAGGTGGGGCCTCACGCCCACCCTCTCCACCCTGGAGGCGGCGGAGGCCCTGGCCCAGAGGGCCCGCGCCCTGGGCCTCACCCCAAGGGCCCACCTCAAGGTGGACACGGGGATGAACCGGGTGGGCTTCCCGTGGGAGGAGGCCCTTTCCGCCCTGAGGGGCGTGGAGGCCCTGGGGGTGCGGGTGGAGGGGGTGTACAGCCACCTGGCCACGGCGGGGGAGGACGAGGCCTTCGTGGAGGTGCAACGGGGGCGGTTTCAGAGGGTGCGGGAGGCCCTGGGGCCAGGGTACTTCTACCACCTGGAAAACTCCTATGGCCTCCTCCTCCACGGGGGGGAAAACGCGCGGGTGGGCCTCGCCCTCTACGGCCTGGTGCCGGGGTTTGGCCTCAAGCCCATCCTCCGCCTCCTCGCTCGCCCCACCCTGGTGAAGCGCCTGAAGGCGGGGGACCGGGTAGGGTACGGGGGGGAGTACGTGGCCCAAGGGGGGGAGTGGCTCGCCACCCTGCCCGTGGGCTACGCCGATGGCCTTCCCCGGGGGGCGGTGCGTTTCGTGAGGGGGCCCCGTGGGGAGCTTTGCCCGGTGGCGGGGCGGATCTCCATGGACCAGACCACCGTGCTGCTAGGGGGGGCTGTGGGCCTCGAGGCGGTCTTTGAGGTCCTATCCCCCGGCTTCGGCCCCACGGGGCTCCTCGCCTGGGCCGAGGCCCGGGGCACCATCCCCTACGAGGTGGCCGTCCACCTCTCCCGCCGCCTGCCCCGGGTCTACCTCCTGGAGGGGGGGCGGTGGGGGGGCTAAAGTGGGGGTGTGCAGGCCGTCCGCCTTTTCCAGGGGTATCTCTGGCATCCCAAGGAGGCTTTATTGGACCTGGCAAACCTCCTTCCCCAGGAGGTCCTAGGGGTGAGGCTCCTCCTGGACCCCGTCTCCCCGCCCACCCCCTTCTTTGAGGACGGCACCCCCACGGCCACCCAGGCCTTTTACCAGCTCACCCTCCTCCTCCTCACCGAAGAGCCCCCGGAGGCCCTAAAGCCTCTCGCCGCAAGCGTGGCGAAGGCCCTGGAGGCCCGTCTAAAGGCCCTCCCTCCCGGGGTGGGCTGGCTCCTTTTGGAGGACCTGAGGCCCCTCTAACGTTTCCGCAGGAGGAAGGCCAGGATGAGGGAAACACCCCCCAGGGCGAAGGCCAGGAGGCTTTCCCGCCTCAGGTGAGGCCCCTTGGGCCAGAGGGGCCTAAGCACCCCGGTCTCGTAGGCCCGCACCTGATTCAGGGGGTCCTCCGCCAGGAGGTCCACCAGGGGAGGGCTTCCCGGGGGGGCCATGAGGGTCCAGGGGCCTCCATCGGGGCTCGTGGGGCGCAGGTACCAGGGGGCGAAGGGGTCAAAGAGGCCCACTCCCCCATAGACCCCGTACCGCCCGGGAGGAAGACCGGTGTCCACGAGGACCCAGTCCCCCTCCCTGGAGGCCTGGACCGGGCTCCTGTTGCCGCTTGGCTCCCGCCTTTCCGCCCCGAAGCCTGTGAGGACGTAGGCCACCTCCCAACCCTGTCCCTTAGGGGTGGAAAGGCCGGGAACCAGGGCTTCCTCCCCGCCCTCCGCCGTGTCCAGGAAGAGGGCCACCGTGGCCAGGCTGAAGCCCAAGGGGCCATCTAGGGGGTTGGGGTAACGGGCCAGGCGCACCTTGAGGACCAAACGCCCTTCCCGGGCCTCCCCGGCCACGGCCAGGAGGTCGGCGAAGCCTTCCCCCGCTTCCTGGTACAGGGCGGCCCGGGGGTACTGGTGGGCCAAGCCCTGGTCGTCCCCTAGGGGGTCTTGGAAGAGGAAGAGCACCCCACGTTTATACCAGCTTGAGGAGGGCCTCCACCACCTTCTTGGGGTCGTGCTGGGCCAGGGGGCCCTCCTCCCGGAAGTCCCCCTGGACCACCCGCACCCCGTCCACGGCGAAGGGCCGGGGGTCAAAGGCCACGGGGAAGCGCCCCTCGGCCCGGTAGCGGGCTAGGACCTCCTCGGGGATGGGGGCGGTGTGCACCAGGACCACCTCGGGCCGGCGGCCCAGGTGGTAGGCGATGGCCTTGTAGTGCTCATAGGCGGTGTAGGCGTCCGTCTCCCCGGGCTCGGTCATGAGGTTCACCACGTAGACCAGGGGGGCCCTGGCCCTCCCGATGGCCTCCTTTAGGGCCTGAGGAAGGAAGCTGGGGATGACGCTGGTGTAGAGGCTTCCCGGCCCCAGGACCAGGAGGTCCGCCCCCTGGACGGCCTTGAGGGCTTCGGCCATCACCTCCTTCGGCTCTGGGACCAGGTAGACCTCCCGGATCTGCCCTCCTTTTTTTCGGATGGCCTCCTCCCCCTCCACCTCCTCCCCGTCCTGGAAGCGGGCCTTGAGGCGCACGGCCTCGGGGGTGGAAGGGAGGACCTGGCCCCGGAGGTTCAGGATGGCGTTGGCCTGACGGATGGCCTCGGCGAAGTCCCCGGAAACCTGATTCAGGGTCACCAGGAAGAGGTTGCCGAAGGTGTGCCCCTTAAGCTCCCCCCGGTCAAAGCGGTAGGCCAGGAGCTTGGGCAGGGCCGGGTGGTCGGAGAGGGCGGCCAGGCAGTCCACCAAATCCCCCACCGCCGGCAGGCCGAAGGTGAGCCGGAGGCGGCCGGTGGAGCCCCCGTCGTCGGTGACGGCCACAATACCCGTGGCGTTGGCGGTGTGCTCCTTGAGTCCCCGAAGCATCCGGGAGAGGCCCGTCCCCCCGCCGAAGGCCACCACCCGGGGGCCCTGCTCCAGCCTCCGCTTCACGTAGACCCTCTCCGGCACCTCCTCGGGCTCCGTGAGGGCCGAGAGGACGCTTCGGTTCATGGCCCGGATGCCCCCCAAAAGGAGGAGGAGGCCCAAGAGGGCCAGGGCCGGGCCAAGGGGCCCCTGAGGCAAGGAGGGGAGAAAGGGGGCGAGGCCAAAGGCCAGGAGCAAAACCCCAAGCCCCGCCACCAGAGCGTAGCGCTTGACCCGCATCCCCGGGTAGAGCCAGCGCAGGGCGGGGAAGTGGCGGAAAAGCCCTTCAGGCTTCCTTCTCCACATCCCGGTGGCTCACCTCCACCCGGAAGCGGCCCGCTAGGTCCTCGGCCAGCCTCTCCGCCACGGCCACGCTCCGGTGCCGCCCCCCCGTGCACCCCACGGCCACGGTGTAGAAGGCCCGCCCCTCCTTCCTGGCCCCCTCCGCGGAAAGCCCCGCCACCGCCAGGAGGGTCCGGTAGAAGGGCTCCTCCTCCTCCCGGAAGACGTAGGCCCTGACTTCGGGATCCAGGCCCGTTTTGGGCTTGAGGAGGGGGTCGTAGTGGGGGTTGGGGAGGGGGCGCACGTCCAGCACCAGATCCGCCTCCTGGGGCGGCCCCCACTTGAAGCCGAAGGAGAGGAGGCGCAGGGTAAAGCCCTTTTCCTCCCCCAGAAAGCGGGCCAGGGCCTCCTTAAGGGCCCTTGGGGAAAGGTCCGAGGTGTCCAGGACCAGGTGGGCCTTTTCTCTGAGGACGGAGAGGACCTGCCGCTCTTGGCTGATCTCCCGCATGAGGTTCCCCGCTCCCAAAGGGTGGAGGCGGCGGGTGAGGTTGTAGCGCCTAAGGAGGACCTCGGGGCGGGCCTCGAGGTAGACCACGGTGGGTTTGAGCACCGCCAGGGCCTCTTCCAGGTCGGCGAAGAAGGCCAGGGACCGGGCGTCCAGCACCACCCCCGCCCGCTCCACTCCCTTCTTCCCAAGTTCCTCCAGGAGGGGCCCCCAGAGGCCTGGAGGCAGGTTGTCCACCATGAAGTAGCCCAGGTCCTCCAAGAACCCCTTGGCCGTGGTCTTGCCCGCCCCGGAAAGGCCGCTCAGGACCAGGAAGCGCATCCTCCTGACTATACCCGCCTCCTGAGCCAGAGGTTGAAGAGGGCCAGGAGGAAGAGCCCGGGAAGCCCCACCACCCCCACGAGGAGGTCGTGCGGGCGCTCCACCAGAACCAGGGAAAGCCCGGCCACCCCGTTCAGGGTGCCGTGGAGGAGGGCGGCGGGCCAGACCGAACCTCCCCTTTCCCGCACGTAGAGGAGGACCGGGGTCAGGAGGAGGGTGAAGAGGATCATCATGGGCACGCCCAGGAGGCGCTCGTCCGGGTAGTTATGGCCGAAAAGGAGGATCATGGGGGCGTGCCAGAGCCCCCAATGGAAGCCGATCTCCAGGGTGGCCGGCCAGAAGCCCCGTTCCCTAAACTTTTCCCAAAGGTACCCCCGCCACATGAGCTCCTCGCCCAGGGCCGCCAGGAGGTTCACCGTGGCCCCGGCGACGAGCCCCTGGAGGAGGACGAGAACGAGGAGCAGGGGTTCGGGGAGGGGCGGTGGGCCCTCGGGAAAGGTCCAGGCCAGGCCCCTGTAGACCCCGAAGGGGAGGCTTAGGAGGACGGAGAGGAGGGTGAGGGGAACGGGGAAGAGCCAGGCGAAAAGCCAGTAGCGGTTGGGCCGGAAACCCAGGGAAAGCCTTATTCCCTCTCTCCGGGCGAAGGAGAGGGCCACCAGGCCCGGCACCCACATGTAGAGAACCCCCAGGGCCAGGATGGCTGGGGATTCCGGCCTAACCCCCAAGGCGTAGGCCAGGAGGGCCAAGGCCCAAGAAAGCCCATAGGTCCAGTAAAGTGCCTTCATACCGCCTCCTTCCAGGAGAGGAGGAGCCTCGGGTCCTCGGGATTCAGGAGGATTCCCGTCCCTCCTCGGTGCTAGCCTCATCCTTCCATCTCCCCGCCTTTTTAACCGCTTCTTTCAGCAAATATTCTATCTGGGCGTTCACGCTCCTTAGCTCGTCCTGGGCCCACTTCTCCAGGACCCGGTAGAGCCTAGGGTCCAGCCTGAGGAGAAAGGCCTTTTTCCCCTCTCGCTTGCCCTTCACTTCCCCCCTTTCAGGCGTAAAGGGTGCCCACGTTCACCACGGGCTGGGCCTGGGTTTCCGAGACCAGGGCCACCATGAGGTTGTTGATCATGGCCGCCTTCCGCTCCTCGTCTAGAGCGAGCCCAGCCGCCTCGAGGCCCTGAAGAGCCTCCTCCACCATCCCCACCGCCGCCTCCACGATGAGCCTGCGGGCGGCCACCACCGCCAGGGCCTGCTGGCGGCGGAGCATGGCCTGGGCCACCTCGGGAGCGTAGGCCAGATGGGTGAGGCGGGCCTCGAGGACCTCCACCCCCGCCACCTTCAGCCTCTCCTGCACCTCGGCCTTCAGCTCCTCGGCGATCTCCTCGGGGTTGCCCCGAAGGGACTTGCCCTCGGCGTCGTAAGGGTAGCGGCTGGCCAGGGCTCTCAGGGCGGTTTCCGACTGGATGGCGACGAAGGTCTTGTAGTCCTCCACGTCAAAGAGAGCCTTGGCCGTGTCCACCACCCGCCAGACCACCACGGCGGCGATCTCTATGGGGTTGCCCAGGGCCTCGTTCACCTTGAGGCGGTCGGAGTTGAAGTTGTGGACCTTGAGGGAGATGCGCTTTTTCACCGCCAGGGGGTTGGCGAAGTGGAAGCCCGGCTCCCCCACCGTGCCCGCATACCGCCCCAGGAAGACCAGGACCCGGGCCTCGTTGGGTTGCACCGTGAAGAGGCCCGCTCCTAAGAGACCCGTGGCCAGCAAGGCCGGGATGAGGTGCCAAAGGTAGGTGGGCTCCCGGGTCAGATGGTACCCCGCCCAGACCAGCCAGGCCAGGGCCAAGAGGAGCAGGGCGAAGCCCAAAAAGCCGCTCACGCGCCATGCGGGAAACTCCTTGATCTCACGCATACGGCCTCCTTCAGTTTCGGAAGACCACGTCCTCCCGGGCGAAGACCCGCACCGCCAGGAGGAGAGCCAAAGCCCCGTAGACCAGGGTGGACCCCCAGGTGAGGACCACCTGGAGACCCTCTGCCTGCCCCTTCAAGAGGGCGTCCATCAGGAGGGCGGTGTTGAAGAGGGGGATCAGGTGGTGCCAGACCGCCAGCTCAAAGAAGCCCCGGAACTGGAGGAAAAGCAAAGGGAAGAGGGCGAGGAGCAGGAGGGGGGCCATGTAGCTTTGCGCCTCCTTGAAGCTCCGGGCGTAAAGCCCCAGGGCCACCATGACCGCTCCCATGAAGAGGGCCAGGAGAAAGGCGGTGAGGAAGAGGGCCAGGAAGCTTCCCCCGTCCATCTGGATCTGCCCTCCTAAGGAGAGGACCTCACCCCCTCTGGAAGGGATGTCTCCGCCCAGGCGGGCGCTCAAGGCCCCTCCCAGGGCCAAGCCCACTAGCCCCGCCACCCCGGAGAGGAGGGCCATGGCCACCGTGGCCAGGGTCTTGCCCAAGGCCAGGTGGAAAAGGGGGATGGGGCTGGAGAGGAGGGCCTCGAGGGTCCCCTTCTCCTTCTCCCCGGCGGTGGCATCCACCGCCACCACCTGTCCCCCGGAGAGGATGAAGCTCACCAGGAAGAAGGGGAGGAGGAAGCCCAGTAGCCCCCCCGCCTTTTCCCTAGGGGGCGAGGCGTCCACCGTCTCCACCTGGAAAGGATGGAGGAGGTCCAGGGGCACCCCCTTCGCGGCCAGGGCCTCGGCCACCTTCCTCTCCTTGAGGCCCTGGAGGGCGGCCTGCACTTTGCCCACCGCCACCTGGCTTTCCGAAAGCCCTCCCGTCAGGCGGCCGAAGACCCGGTAGCGGCCCTCCTCGTAGACCACGCCCGCGGGGTACTCCCCTTCCCGCACCGCCCTTTCCGGGTCTGCCACAGGCTTTGGCGCCAGGTTGGCCTCCAAGAGGGCCTCTAGGGCCTCCTGGGGAAGCCCGGCCACCGCCACCTCCTGGACCTTGGCCGAGGTCCCTTCCAAGAGGCGGGAGAGGAAGAGGTGGGGGCCGAACATGAAGACCGGCATGAGGAGGACGGGAAGGACCAGGGTGGAGAAGACCAGCTTCCGATCCCGGAAAACCTGGACCAACTCCTTCCACGCGATACGCCAGACGGGTTTCATGCCGCTCCCCTCACCTTTCGGATAAAGGCTCTCTCCAGGCTTCCTTCCCCCATGGCCAAAGCTTCCTCCTTGCTTCCCTCGTAGATGAGGCGCCCCTGGTGCAAAAAGCCCACCCGGTCGGCCAACTCCTCGGCTTCAGACATGACGTGGGTGGAGTAGAGGATGGCGTTCCCCAGGTCCCTGTAGCCCTTGACGAAGTCCAGGAGGGCCCGCCTTGCGAAGACGTCCAGGCCCGCGGTGGCCTCGTCCAGGAAGAGGACGGGGGGGCGGTGGAGGATGGCCCGGGCGATGACCACCTTCTGCCGCATGCCCGTGGACATCTCCATGACCCTCTTGTCCAGGGTTTCCTCCATGGAAAGAAGGGCTACCACCCAGTCCAGGGCCTCCCGGAAGGCCTGCCCCTCGAGGCCGTAGAAGGAAGCGAAGAAGGCCAGGACCTCCCGCCCCGTGAGGCGCTCGTAGACCCGCATCCCCCCGTTCACCAGGCCCAGACGGCGGCGGGCCTCTAAGGGCTCCTTCAGCACGTCAAACCCCGCCACCTCCGCCCGTCCCGCCGTGGGCCGCACCAGGGTGGAAAGCATCCTGAGGGTGGTGGTCTTGCCCGCCCCGTTGGGGCCCAAAAGGGCGTAGACCTCTCCCGCCCCCACCAGCAAGGAGAGTCCCTCCACGGCGACTTGTGGACCGTAGCGCTTGCTCAGTCCCTCGGTTAGGACCACGGGGATATTATAGCAGAGTGATATCACTATGCAAGAGCCCCTTCCTTTCCCGGGGAGGGGATAATGGAGGTGTGAAGGCCATGACCTTCTGGGTCAAGCCCAGAAGCTCCATAGAGGCCCTGCCCGAGGCAGGGGACCTGGTGCAGGATCTCCTGGAGCTCTTCTACGAGTACTTCCCCGAGTACGAGGGGTGCCTGGGCTTCTCCCAGTCTCCCAGGCGGCCCCGGTACCTCTTCCTTTACATGGAAGGCCCCTGCGGGGGGCTTTTGCCCTCCGCCGCCCTCTTTCTGAAGGATCTCTTGGAAAATGCCTTTCCCGGGGCCGAGGTGCGGGTCTACGGCAAGCCCTGGCCCTAGCGCCTTTTCTTGACCAGCCAGCCCTCCTCCCTGACCCCTTCCCGGGCGTTCACCACCCGGGCCAGGACGAAGAGGAGGTCGGAAAGGCGGTTCAGGTAGCGGATGGCCTCGGGGTTGACGGGCTCCTCCCGGCTCAGGGCCACCACCTTGCGCTCCGCCCGCCGCACCACGGTGCGGGCCAGATGCAGGGCCGCCGCCGCGGGGTGCCCCCCGGGGAGGATGAAGCCTTGGAAGGGAGGGCTTTCCTCCTGGTAGCGGTCTATGAGCCTTTCCAGGTTCTCCACGTCCTCGGCGTCCATGCGGGCGATGTTCTTCTCGTAGGGGCTTCCCATGCGGGTGGCCAGGTCCGCCCCCAGGTCAAAGAGGGCGTTCTGGATGCGCTCCAGGAGATCGTGGAGGTCCAGGTGCTCCTGGGGCATGAGGCTCCGGGCCAGGCCGATGGCGCTGTTGGCCTCGTCCACGGTGCCGTAGGCCTCCACCCGGGGGTGGGCCTTCACCACCCGTTCGGCCCCATAGAGGCCGGTCTCCCCTGCGTCCCCCGTCTTGGTGTAAATCCTCATGGCCCCATTGTAGGGCCCTGGGGAAAAGAGAGTCCCCCGGGAAGGCTCCCGGGGGCGTTTGGCGGGCCCGAGAGGATTCGAACCCCTGACCTGCTGATCCGTAGTCAGCCGCTCTATCCAACTGAGCTACGGGCCCAAGCCGAACCCTAACTTAGCATGGGAAAGCCCCTTTTGTCAATAATGAGCGCGTGCGGCGAAAGCGCCTCAAGGCCCACCTGCTCGCCCTTTTGCAGGAGCCTCGCTCCCTGGAGGAACTCCACGCCCTTTTGAAGCCTTTTTACCCAGGCCTTTCCAAGGCCACCCTCTTCGCCCTCTTGGTCCGCCTTCGCCGGGAGGGGCAGGTGCTTTACCAGGGGGAGGGCTTCCTCTTATCGGGGGAAGAGAAAGGTAAGGACGCTTAGGCCATCGGCAAGCTGAACCTCAAACCGCCCTTCCCGGGGGAGGCCCTCCGTGGAGAAGCGGGCCTCCCCGCCCCGGTGCCAGAGGCCCAGGGTGGTGCGGGTCCCGTCCTCCGCCACGTGGACCAAGGAGAGGTAAGGGTAACCCGCCCAGCGTACCCGGAGGAAGCCCCCTTCCTCCCGGAGCTCCACCTTTGGCTCCGCTCGCGGCCTCAGGCCCGCCGCCACCTCCTCGAGGAGGACCCCATCCCGCCAGAGGCTCACCCGGTTCCACTCCCCCAAGGGGAGCCGGGCCTGGAAGTGGAGGGTGCCCTCGGAGTCCTCCAGGACGTACACCTCCACTTCAAGATAGCCCTCCCGCTGGCCCACCCCGTGGGCCCGCAGGCGGTAGGGGGAGGGCCTCCCCTCCGGGGCCACCGCCAGCCTCAGGGGCGGGTTGAAGGCCACCTCGTCCCCCCGGATGCGCCCGGAGAAGAGCAGCCCTTCCTGGGGCAGGGACTGGGGCCTGGGCGGGTTCTGCTCCAGGAAGGCCTGGGCGTGCTCGTAGGTGTAGTCGGAGATCCACTGGGGGGCGCAGTAGCTCATGAGGTCGTAGCGCTCGCTGGGGTTGCGGAGGGTCCTGCTTTCCAGATCGTACCCCCAGGTGCCGATCAGGCCGTTGGGATAGGGGTAGTTGGGGTCCCCGCTGGTGCCGCAAGGGGCGTGGCCGCGGCCAAAGTTGTGCCCGAGTTCATGGGCCATGACGGTGGGGGCGCTCCCCGCGTGATCCCACCCCGCGGCCACGGGATGGCCGATGTAGCCGATCCCGGCGATGCCGGAGGTGTAGGTGACCCGCACGAAGCCGTAGTAGTAGCGCCCGCTGCCGTCCGCCTGGCGTAGGAGCCGGATTTCATCCAAAAGCCGGCTCCAGCTGTTGCCATCGCTGGGACTGAGGGTGCCGGAGAAGGTGTAAGGGGCCCGGGTGGTGGAGGAGATGTTCTGGAGGGGCCAGATGCGCCAGAGGGTCTGGGCGAAGTTGGGGATGGAGGCGGTCTGCTCCTGGTGCACCACCGGCACCACGGTGAGGTGGAGGACGGTGCCCGCACCCACGGGGGGGCTCAGGGTGAGGGCGTTGTCGCTTTCGTCGCTTTCGGCCACCTGGTTGTGGGGGTCAGCCCGGACCTCCACCCTGAGGCCGGAGGCCACCCAGTTCCCGGGTAAGGTGGCGTTGCAGGTGGTGGCCAGGTCGCCCTGGGCGGTGGAGGTGGGGACGGGGTTGGGGCAGGTGAAGCTCAGGTTCCCCTGGAAGGTGCCTCCCAGGTAGGCCGCTCCTGCGAGGGGCTGGGTTAGGGTGAGGGCGTTTGGGCTAGCCACCAGGTGCACCCGGAGGAGCGCCTCCTTCCCCGCCACCAGGCGGAGCCCTTCCTTGAGGACGGTCTGGCCCCACTCCGCTTTGAGGATGCGGAGGTTGACCGTGGAGGCCGCCTGGACCTGAAGGGTTAGGGGAACTTCCTTGGTAAGGCCGCCGCTGGTGCCCCGGACCTTGAGGGCGTAGGTGCCCGGGGCCAGGGAGGGGCTAGCGGAAAGCGCCAGCATGGGGGCGGAGGGTATAGGGGTAGTGGAAGGGGAGAGGCTGACCGAGGCGAAGGGGGCGTTGTTGCTGTCCACCAGGCGAAGGCTTAGGGTCCCACCGCTTCCCGTCACGGAAAGGCGCACATAGGCGGTGCTCCCAGGGACGAGGGTGAGCTGGTTGCTTTCCAGCAACAAGGAGAAAGCGGGAGGTGGAGGGGTGTTGGCGGGGGGGGCGGTGCAAGCCCCTAGGGACAGGGCCAAGAGAAGGGCCGCTCTAAAGCCCATACCCTTGACCCTAGCAGGCCCTGGGGGAAAGCGGATGAGAGGTGCTATCCTGGGCCTTAATGCGGCCTGGGCTTTCCGCGAGGCGCCTGGTGGTGAAGGTGGGGAGCGCCGTCCTGGCCGGGGAAGAGGGTCTGGACCTGGAGGCCATGGGGAAGATCGCCCACCAGGTGGCCCTCTTGCGCCAGGAGGGGCGGGAGGTGGTCCTGGTCTCCTCGGGGGCGGTGGCGGCGGGCATGGCCCTCATGGGGCTTCCTAGGCCCAAGGACATGCCCAAGAAGCAGGCTTTGGCGGCCATCGGCCAGCCCCTCCTCATGGCCCTTTGGCGGGAAGCCTTCGCCCCCTTGGGCCTTCGGGTGGCCCAGGTCCTCCTCACCGCCGAGGACCTCTCCGCCCGGGGGCGCTACCTGAACGCCAAGGCCACTCTGAGGGCCCTTCTGGACCTGGGGGTGGTCCCCATCATCAACGAGAACGACACCGTGGCCTTCCACGAGATCCGCTTTGGGGACAACGACCAGCTCTCCGCCCGGGTGGCCGCTTTGGTGGAGGCGGGGCTTCTCCTCCTCCTTTCCGACGTGGACGCTCTCTACGAGGAGGACCCCAAGCAAAACCCCGGGGCCAGGCCCATCCTCGAGGTGGAGTCCGTGGAGGCCGTCTTGGGCCACGCCGGGGAGGGCAACCCCTTGGGCAGCGGGGGGATGCGGAGCAAGCTTCTCGCCGCCAGGCTGGCGGGGAGGGTGGGTATCCCCACCCTCCTCCTCCCCGGCAGGCGGCCCGGGGTCATCCTGCAGGCCCTGAAGGGGGCTGCGATCGGCACTTACTTCCACGCCAAAAGGCGCTACCGGGGGGAGAAGGCCTGGCTCTATGGGCTCCTTCGCCCCAAGGGGGAGCTGGTCTTGGACGCGGGGGCGGTTAGGGCCCTGAAGGAGCGGGGGGCGAGCCTCCTTCCCGCGGGCATTAAGGAGGTGCGGGGGAGGTTTGGCCGGGGAGAAGCGGTCCGCTTACTTTCGGAAAGCGGGGAGGAGATTGGCGTGGGCCTCGTCAACTATGCCGCCGAGGAGGTGGCCCGCATCAAGGGCAGGAGGAGCTTAGAGATAGAGGAGGTTCTGGGCTACCGCTACACCGAGGAGGTGGTCCACCGGGACCACCTGGCCCTGAAGGAGGAGGCATGACGGTGAGCCTTTGGGAGCTGGCGGCGAGGGCGAAAAGAAGGCTTCCCGAGATCGCCAAGGGGGGGCGGGACCAGGCGCTTTTGCGCATGGCGGAGCTTTTGGAAGGGGGCTGGGAGGAGGTCCTTAGGGCGAACCGGGAGGACCTCTTGGAGGCGGAGAAGGCGGGGCTTTCCCAGGCCAAGCTGGACCGGTTGGCCCTGAAGGAGAAGGACCTCAAGACCCTCACCCAGGGGCTTCGCCAGATCGCTCTTCTCCCCGACCCCCTGGGGCGGATAGAGGGCCTGGCCAAGCGTCCCAATGGCCTTAGGGTGGGCAGGATGCGGGTGCCCTTGGGCCTCATCGGCTTCGTCTACGAGGCGAGGCCCGGGGCCACGGTGGAGGCGGTGGCCGTGGCCCTCAAGGCGGGAAACGCCCTGCTCCTGAGGGGCGGCAAGGAGGCCTTCCGCTCCAACCGGGCCCTGGTGGCCCTGTGGCACCAGGCCCTAAAGGAGGCGGGCCTGCCGGAGGAGGCGGTGACCCTGGTCCCCACCACGGACCGGGAGGCCATTCTGGAGATGTGCCGCCTGGAACTTTTAGACCTCCTCATCCCCCGGGGTGGGGAGGAGCTCATCCGCCTGGTGCAGAAGGAGGCCCGGGTGCCCGTCCTGGCCCACGCCAAGGGGGTGAACCACCTCTACGTGGACGAGCGGGCGGACCTGGCCATGGCCCTGCGCCTGGCCCTAAACGGCAAGACCCAGCGGCCCGCGGTGTGCAACGCCCTCGAGGCCCTCCTGGTCCACGAGAAGGTGGCCGGGGTCTTCCTGCCCCTCCTGGAAAGGGCCATGGGGGAAAAGGGGGTAGAGCTCAGGGCCTGCCCCCGGGCCCTTCCCCTTCTCAAGGAGGCCCGCCCCGCCTCAGAGGAGGAGTGGGACCGGGAGTACCTGGACCTCATCCTCCGGGTGAAGGTGGTCTCGGGGCTGGAGGAGGCCCTGGAGCACATCGCCCGCTTTGGCTCCCGCCACACCGAGGCCATCTGCACCGAGGACCCAAGGGCGGCCTGGCGCTTTCTGGAGGAGGTGGACGCCTCCCTGGTCCTCTGGAACGCCTCCACCCGCTTCAACGACGGCTTTGAGCTGGGCCTGGGGGCGGAGATCGGCATCAGCACCTCCAAGCTCCACGCCTACGGCCCCATGGGGCCCGTGGAGCTCACCACCCTGAAGTGGGTGGCCCTGGGGGAGGGGCAGGAGCGGGCGTGAAGGACCTGGCGGAGGCCTGGCGGCTTATAGAGGCGGGGCGCTACCGGGAGGCCGAGGCCCTCCTCGCTCAAGACCCTTCCCCTGAGGCCCGCTTCCTCCTGGGGTATGCCCTGGTCTTCCAGGGCAGGTACGAGGAGGCCCTATCCCTTTACCGGGCCCTCTACCGGGAGTCCGGGAGCCACTGGGCCCTCCACCAAGTGGGGATGGTCCTCCGGATGGCGGGCAGGCTGGAGGAGGCCCTCGCCGTTTTTGAGGAGGAGGCCCGCCTCCTTCCCCAAGACCCCCTGGCCCGCTCCGTGAACCTCTACGAGCGGGGTTACACCCGGCTCCTCCTAGGGGAGAAAGGGGAAGCCCTGGCCCTCCTCCGGGCCGCCCTCGCTGAGGCCGAGGCCTCCTTTGACCCCACGGCCCAGGCCTGCGCCCACCGGGGCCTTTTGGAATGGCACCTCCGCTTCGGCCAAGAGGAGGGGGTCCGGCGGCACAAGGAGGCGGCCATCCGATGCTTCCTCAAGGCCGGGGATCCCAAGGGGGCGGAGGAGGTGGAGGGCCTTGCTTAGGGACCTCATCCGGATTTACCAGGAGGCCCACGTCCCCTTCTTCGCCGCCGCTTTGGCCTACTACGCCCTCCTTTCCCTCATGCCCCTTCTCCTCCTCCTGGCGGGCCTCTTCGGCTTCCTCCTCTCGGGGAACCCCGCCCTCCGGGCCGAGGTCTTCCAGGGCCTAGAGGAGCTCACCCTGGCCCTCCTTCCCGCCCGCCCGGAGCTAGCGGGGGAGGTGCTTTCCTTTCTCACCAAAGGCGCCTTCCCCCTCACCCTGGGAAGCGGCCTCCTCCTCCTTTGGTCTGGGAGCAATTTCTTCGCCGCCTTGAGCTACGCCCTGGGCCTCGTTTTCGGGCGCCCCTTTGGCTTCCGCCACCGGCTTTTGGGCCTCCTCATGCCCCCCCTGCTGGCCCTCTCCCTCATCCTCCTTTCCCTCCTGGGCCTCGCCTTGGGCTTTCTCCTGCGC
The DNA here is from genome assembly GCA_947085095.1 of uncultured Thermus sp. Lineage (GTDB taxonomy): Bacteria > Deinococcota > Deinococci > Deinococcales > Thermaceae > Thermus. The sequence continues at coordinate 56,449 of CAMTVD010000014.1, forward strand.
TACCTTCCCCCCGAGTGGCGAAGCCTATTGGGCCCCCTCGAGGCCTTCTTACCCCTTCTTGCCGCCTTTCTCCTTTTCCTCCTCACCTACGCCCTCTTCCGGGGTGTGAAGGGCTTCAGGGACCTCCTCCCCGTGAGCGCCGGGGCGGGGGTGGCCACCCTCCTCTTTGAGGGGGTGCGCCTCCTTTTGCCCAAGCTCCTCCCCCGCTCCCAGTACGAGCTCCTCTACGGCCCCCTGGCGGGCTTCGTCCTGGCCCTTTTGGGCCTTTACCTGGTCCTCTACGCCCTCCTCCTGGGGGCGGTGGTGGCCCGGAGCCTCGAGGCCTAGGGGTATCATGGACTCATGTGCCCGGCCAGGCTAGCCCCCTAGGTGGGGAGGGGCCTGGCCGTCCCTTCCCAAAGAGGGGAAGGGTTTTTTTGAGGAGGCTGAGGATGGAGAAGTACAACCCGCACGCCATAGAGCCCAAGTGGCAGCGCTTCTGGGAGGAGAAGGGCTTCATGAGGGCCAAGGAGGTCCCCGGCAAGAGGGGGAAGCAGTACGTCCTGGTCATGTTCCCCTACCCCTCTGGGGACCTGCACATGGGCCACCTGAAGAACTACACCATGGGGGACGTCCTGGCCCGCTTCCGCAAGGTCCAGGGCTACGAGGTCCTCCACCCCATGGGCTGGGATGCCTTCGGGCTCCCCGCGGAGAACGCCGCCCTCAAGTTCGGCCTCCACCCCCGGGACTGGACCTACGAGAACATCCGCCAGGCCAAGGAGAGCCTTGCGCTCATGGGCATCCTCTACGACTGGGACCGGGAGGTCACCACCTGCGAGCCCGACTACTACCGGTGGAACCAGTGGATCTTCCTCAAGATGTGGGAGAAGGGCCTCGCTTACCGGGCGGGGGGTCTCGTCAACTGGTGCCCCAAGTGCCAGACGGTCCTGGCTAACGAGCAGGTGGTGGAGGGGCGGTGCTGGCGGCACGAGGACACCCCGGTGGAGAAGCGGGAACTCACGCAGTGGTACCTGCGGATCACCGCCTACGCCGACCGCCTCCTAGAGGACCTCGAGGGCCTGGACTGGCCGGAGAAGGTGAAGGCCATGCAAAGGGCCTGGATCGGCCGCTCCGAGGGGGCGGAGATCCTCTTCCCCGTGGAGGGGAAGGAGGTGAGGATCCCCGTCTTCACCACCCGCCCCGACACCCTCTTTGGGGCCACCTTCCTGGTCCTGGCCCCCGAGCACCCCCTCACCCTGGAGCTTTGCGCCCCCAATAGGCGGGAGGAGGTCTTAGCCTACGTGGAGGCCGCCAAGCGCAAGACGGAGATGGAGCGCCAGGCGGAGGGCAGGGAAAAGACCGGGGTCTTCCTGGGGGCCTACGCCCTAAACCCCGCCACCGGGGAAAGGATCCCCATCTGGACCGCGGACTACGTCCTTTACGGCTACGGCACCGGGGCCATCATGGCCGTGCCCGGCCACGACCAGAGGGACTTTGAGTTCGCCAAAAGGTTCGGCCTTCCCATCCGGAAGGTCATTGAGCGCCCCGGGGAGCCTTTGCCCGAGCCCCTGGAAGGGGCCTACGAGGAGCCGGGGATCCTGGTGAACTCGGGGCCTTTTGACGGCCTCATGAGCGAGGAGGCCAAGGGGCGGATCACCCTTTGGCTTGCGGAGCAGGGCTTCGGGAGGGCCCGCGTCACCTACCGCCTCCGGGACTGGCTCATCAGCCGCCAGCGCTACTGGGGCACCCCCATCCCCATGGTCCACTGCGAGGCCTGCGGGGTGGTGCCCGTGCCCGAGGAGGAGCTTCCCGTCCTCCTTCCCGACCTCAAGGACGTGGAGGACATCCGCCCCAAGGGGAAAAGCCCCTTAGAGGCCCACCCCGAGTTCTACGAGACCACCTGCCCCAAGTGCGGCGGCCCCGCCAAGCGGGACACGGACACCATGGACACCTTCTTTGACAGTAGCTGGTACTACCTCCGCTACACGGATCCCAAAAACGACCGCCTCCCCTTTGACCCCAAGAAGGCGGACTTCTGGATGCCCGTGGACCAGTACATCGGCGGGGTGGAGCACGCCGTGCTTCACCTCCTCTACAGCCGCTTCTTCACCAAGTTCCTCCACGACCTGGGGATGGTGAAGGTGGAGGAGCCCTTTAGGGGCCTCTTCACCCAGGGCATGGTCCTGGCCTGGACGGACTTCGGCGAGGTGGAGGTGGAAGGGGACAGGGTGCGCCTCCCCGAGCCCACCCGCATCCGGCTGGAGATTCAGGAGAGGGAGCTTTCCCTGGAGGACGTGAGGAAGATGGGGGCCGAGCTAAGGCCCCACGAGGACGGCACCCTGCACCTCTTTAAGCCCGCGGTGATGAGCAAGTCCAAGGGCAACGGGGTCATGGTGGGGCCCTTCGTGAAGGAGGAGGGGGCGGACATCGCCCGCATCACCATCCTCTTCGCCGCTCCCCCCGAGAACGAGATGGTCTGGACCGAGGAGGGGGTGCAGGGGGCCTGGCGCTTCCTGAACCGGATCTTTAGGCGGGTGGCCGAGGACCGCTCCGAGCTGGAGAAGATCTCGGGTAAGTTCCAGAAAGAGGACCTGGAGGGAGCCGACCAGGAGCTTTACCGGAAGCTCCACGCCACCCTCAAGAAGGTGACGGAGGACCTCGAGCACCTGCGCTTCAACACCGCCATCGCCGCCCTCATGGAGTTCCTGAACGCCCTCTACGAGTACCGTAAGGTGCGCCCCGTCACCCCCCTCTACCGCACCGCCATCCGCTACTACCTGCAGATGCTCTTCCCCTTCGCCCCCCACCTGGCCGAGGAGCTCTGGCACTGGTTCTGGCCCGATAGCCTCTTTGAGGCGGGCTGGCCCGAGCTGGACCCGGAGGCCCTGGAAAGGGACGTGGTGGAGGTGGCCGTCCAGGTGAACGGGAGGGTGCGGGGCACCATCCAGCTCCCCAAGGACGCCCCCCTGGAGGTGGCCAAGGCCGAGGCCCTCAAGGTGAAAAACGTCCAGGCCCACCTGGAGGGGAAGGAGATCGTCAAGGAGATCTACGTCCCCGGGAAGATCCTCAACCTGGTAGTGCGGGGCTAGGGAGGCTTAGACGGGTGGCCTCGAGGCGGGCCACCTCCCCCTCAAAGGGGGTGAGGAAAAGCCCCTCCCCCCCTCCCCAGGCCAGGAGCCTCCCGTAAGCCAGAAAGAAGCCCTCGCCGTCCAGGAGGCTGTAAAGCCTTTGTGGCTCCCCGGGGCCCTCCAGGGGGAGGGTTCTGGGCCTTGCCCCCTGGAAGTGGGCGAGAAGCCTCTCCAGACGGGCCCTCCTCCTCTCGGCGGCCGTCTTCCTCCGGGCCTCGGGGAGGGGCTTGGCCAGGCGCACCTTGAGGTCCTTGCGCCAGGCTAGGGCCCGGTGGAGGGTCTCCGAGCCCAGGACCAGGACCTCGGCGGGGCTTAGGGCGTCCACCTGGAGGAGGCGGTAGCTGGGGTCCAGGAGGCCGTCCGTGTCCCCTATGGCCGGGCTTCCCCTGGGGATGAGGCGGGCTAAGCGCAAAGCGGCCACCAGGGCCCTGGCCTCCACCCCGAGGGGGGAGAGGGCCCCCACCAGGGCCCGGCGCACCGGGGTCAGGCTCCCTTCCCGGTAGCGGAAGAGGGTGAAGGTCCCGGGCAGGGACCCCTGCCCCGGGTCCAGGTCCAGGAGGTACCCCTCCTTGGCCCGCTCCAGAAGCCTCATGGCCAGGGTGGTCTTGCCCACATCCGTGGGGCCCAGGAGGAGGAGCATCAGGGAAGACTCTAGCACGCCCTGTAACCTGACGCATTTTTACTTATCAGCAGGAAAGTGTTATACTAACCCCACCATGGACCTGTGGTTTGAGGAGAGCAGGGAGGAGCGGGCGGTCTTGGGGCCCTTGCGCGAGTTCCTGAAGGCGGAGGTGGCCCCGGGGGCGGCGGAAAGGGACCGGACAGGGGCCTTCCCCTCTGACCTGGTGCGGAAGATGGCCCAGCTCGGGGTCTTCGGGGCCACGGTGCCCGAGGCCTACGGGGGGGTGGGGCTTCCCATGCGGCTCTTCGCCCGCATGGTGGAGGAGATCGCCTACTACGACGGGGCTTTGGCCCTCACCGTGGCCAGCCACAACTCCCTGGCCACGGGCCATATCCTCTTGGCGGGGAACGAGAAGCAGAAGGCGGAGTTCCTGCCGAGGCTCGCCTCGGGGGAGGCCTTAGGGGCCTGGGGCCTCACGGAGCCGGGTGCGGGCTCGGACGCCGCCGCCCTCAAGACCAAGGCCTCGGCGGTGCCCGGTGGGTTCCTCCTAAACGGCACCAAGCAGTTCATCACCCAGGGGAGCGTGGCCGGGGTTTACGTGATCGTGGCCCGCACCGACCCAGCCCCTGGCCCCGAGAAGAAGCACCTGGGGATCTCCGCTTTCGTCTTTTCCCGCCCGGAGAAGGGCCTAAAGGTGGGCAAGAAGGAGGAGAAGCTGGGGCTTAGCGCCTCGGACACCGCCCAGCTCGTCCTGGAGGACCTCTTCGTCCCCGAGGAGGGGCTTCTGGGGGAACGGGGCAGGGGCTTTTACGATGTCCTCAGGGTCCTGGACGGGGGAAGGATCGGCATCGCCGCCATGGCCGTGGGCCTGGGCCGGGCCGCCTTGGACTTCGCCCTGCGCTACGCCAAGGAGCGGGAGGCTTTCGGCAGGCCCATCGCCGAGTTCCAGGGGGTTTCCTTCAAGCTGGCGGAGATGGCCACTGAGCTGGAGGCGGCGAGGCTTCTCTACCTGAAGGCGGCGGAGCTCAAGGACGCGGGGCGGCCCTTTGCCCTCGAGGCCGCCCAGGCCAAGCTCTTCGCCAGCGAGGCGGCGGTCAGGGCCTGCGACGAGGCCATCCAGATCCTGGGCGGCTACGGCTACGTGAAGGACTACCCCGTGGAGCGCTACTGGCGGGACGCCCGCCTCACCCGCATCGGGGAGGGGACCAGCGAGATCCTCAAGGTGGTCATCGCCCGGCGTCTTCTAGAAGGGGTGTGAAGGAGAGGGCCTTGGGGGCCTTGAGGGCCAGCTGGCCGCAGGCGGCCCCCACGTCCTGGCCCCGGCTCCACCTTATGGAGGTGGGCACCCCCAGGCGCCCAAGCTCCTCGGCGAAGGCCAGGATACCCGCTTTGGGCGTCCCCTCCACCGGGGCGTTCTCCCAGGGGTTGAAGGGGATCAGGTTCACGTGGGCGCTGATCCCCTTCAGGAGCTTGGCCAGGAGCCGGGCCTGCCAGGGGTGGTCGTTCAGGCCCTTGAGGAGGGTGTACTCAAAGGTGACCCGCCTTTTGGTCTTTTCGTAGTAGCGGCGCACCGCCTCCATGATCTCGGCGATGGGGTAGCGGTGGGCGGTGGGGATGATCCTCCGCCGGGTCTCGTCGTCGGGGGCGTGGAGGGAGAGGGCCAGGCGCACCCCCACGTCCTCCTCCGCCAGGCGCAGGATGCCCCGGGGGATGCCCACGGTGGAGAGGGTGATGCGCCTTGGGCTCATGGCCAGGGCCCTGGGGTGGAGCATGACCCGGATGGCCTTGAGGACGTTGTTAAGGTTCAGGAGGGGCTCCCCCATGCCCATGAGGACCACGTTGCGGATCTCCCGGGGGGAGAGGCCTTGGTGGTGGGCGATGGCGAGGAGCTGGGAGAGGATCTCCGCCGCGGTCAGGTTCCGCCCAAAGCCCAAGGCCCCGGTGGCGCAGAAGGTGCACCCGGCGGGGCAGCCCACCATGCTGGAGAGGCAGACCGTCTTGCGGTTCTGGTAGGGCATGTAGACGGCCTCGGTCTTTTGCCCGTCCAGGAGGGTGAAGAGGTACTTCACGCTCCCGTCCTTGCTGGGGTAGGCCTCTATGAGCTGGAACTCGGAGATCCGCCATTCCTGGGCCAACGCCTCCCGCAGGGCCTTGGGGAGGTCGGTCATCTCGGCGAAGTCCAGGACCCCCCGGGCGAAGACCCAGTGGGCGATCTGGGCCTTGCGGTAGCCCTCGCCGGGAAACTCTTCAGGGAACAGCTCTAGAATGGGCTTCACGCCACCCCCTCGTAGATGGCGCCTAGAGGCACAGGGCCTTCCAGGCAGGGCAGGTGGAGGACCTCGTTGGTGACGATGAGGTTGTGGTCCAGGCCGGCCCCGGCCATGGCGTAGGGGATCCCCTCAAGAAGCTCGTGGCGAAGGGGGCTTTCCCTTTCCAGGGCCAGGTACTCTTCCTCGGTGAGGGGGCGCAGGGCCCGTTCGGTCATCCTCCCATTCTAGCGCAGGCGGCCGTAGCCCAAAAGAAGGCCCAGAAGGAGGAAGAGGAGCCCCAGGGGTCTGGGCTTGGCCAAAAGGCCCAGGAAGGCCCCGAAGAGGAGGAGGCCCAGGGCTACCCGGCCCCGCCCCACCCGGTACGCCCTTCCCGAAAGGAAGCCCAGGAGGAGGGGCAGGGCCCAGAGGAAGAGGAGGAGGAGGCCGGCAATGGCGGTGAAGGAGGTCAAAGCCGCCCTTCCTCGGGGGTGAAGCCCTCCACCCAGAAGCTCCCGTCCTTGCGGTGCTCCTTCTTCCAGACGGGGAGGACCTGCTTCACCCGGTCAATGGCGTACTGGCAGGCGGCGAAGGCTTCCTTGCGGTGGCGGGCGGAGACCACGATGGCGATGGAGGCCTCCCCCGGGTCCACCCGGCCCAGGCGGTGCCAGAGGGCCACCCGGCCCAGGGGCCACCTGGCCCGCATCTCCCCGAGGATCTCCGCCATGACCTTTTCCGCCATCCCCGGGTAGGCCTCGTACTCCAAATAGGCCACCTCCTCCCCCCGGTTGGGGCTTCGGGTGGTGCCCAGGAAGCTCACCACCGCCCCGTACTCGGGGGCCGTGGCCCAGTCCACCAGGGCCTTCAGGTCCAGGGGCTCCTGGGTGAGGCCGAAGCTGTCCTGTCCCCCCGAGACCGGGGGCAAAAAGGCCACCTCGTCCCCCTCCCTTAGGGGGGTGTCCCCCTGGGCCAGGGTCTGGTTCACCGCGGCCATGCCCCCGGTTAGGGATAGCCCGGGAAAGAGGTTCTCCAGGGCTTCCTTGGCCTCCCGGACCCGGGCTCCCTGGGGAAGCTCCAGGAAGACCCTGTCCCTTCCAGCCTGCTCCCGGTAAAGGGCGAAGAGGCGCACCTCAACCCGCATGGGTCCCAGTATAGGCCTGACAGAGACCCAAGGCCACGGAGAGGGCCTCGAGGTAGCGCATCCGCATGGGGCCCAGGAGGACGATCTCCCCCTGCCACTCCCCCTGGGAGAAGCCCGCCTGCACCTGGGCCAGGCCCTCCACCTCCCCTACCCGCACGTCCACCCGGCCCGGGGGGGTGAGGAGGTCCTCCTCGCCCCGCTCGTAGAGGCGCACCAGGCGCTCCAGGAAGCCTGGGTCCTGGGCCTCGGGCTCCTTCAGGACCTGGGAGAGCCCCTCCCGGTAGGTGAGGGAAAGCCCAGCGGAGAGGGCCCGGGAAAGGGCGGCGAAGAGGTCCTCGAGGCCCTTGGGGGCGGGGGGGAGTTCGGCAAAGGGGCGGGAGAGGGCCTCCTCCGCCTCCCGCATCTTTTCCGGGGGGAGGGCCTGGGAAAGGCGTACCTCCCGCACCTTTCCCCCCTCCAGGACCAGGACCGCCAGGGTGCCCTCGGGCAGGGGGGAGAGGTGGGCCTGGAGGACCCTGGGGGTCTTCCTGGGCCGGAGGCGGAGGAGGGCGGGGTAGCCGGAAAGCCCGGCGGCCATCTTCACCACGAAGGCCTCGGGCTCCCGGGCCCCCACCAGGGCCCTTTGCAGGCTCCTTTGGGTGGCCTCGGGGAGGGGGGTGGGGGGGAGGAGGGAGAGGGCGTACTGGCGGTAGGCCTGGCGGGTGGGCACCCTACCGGCGGAGGCGTGGGGCTTGCTGAGGTAGCCCATCTCCTCGAGGGCGATGAGCTCGTACCGGGCCAGGGCGGGGCTAAGGCCCAGGGCCTCGGCGAGCCTGGCCGAGGGCACCGGGGCCTTGGTCCTTATGTACACCTCCACCAGGTGGTGGAGAATCCGCCGCTGCCTGGCCGTCACACCCCTATTGTACCGGGGTCACGGCCGCCTCGTCCTCCTCCCCGGTACGGATGCGGTAGACCTTCTCCACGGGGATGACGAAGACCTTCCCGTCCCCCACCTCCCCGGTGCGGGCCGCCTCTAGGATGGCCTCCACCGTGGGCTTGACGAAGGGCTCGGAGACCCCGATCTCCAGGCGCACCTTCTCGTGGAGCTCCATCTTCACCGTGGTGCCCCGGTAGGTCTCCACCTTTGCCGTCTCCCCACCGTGCCCCTGGACCCGGCTTAGGGTGAGCCCGCGCACCTCCGCCTTGAAAAGGGCCTCCAGCACCTCGTTGAGCTTTTCCGGACGGATGATGGCCACCACCAGTTTCATGCTTTACCTCCCGCAGGCTTGGGGGTGGAGGGCAGGCCTTCCGAGAGCACCAGGATGGCCCCTTCCCCGCTGGCGTAAGCCTCTTCGCCGTGCTGGGCCACGTCCAGCCCCACACCCTCCTCCTTGGGGGCTGCCCGCAAGGGGGTGAGAAGCCCCACCAGCTTGAGGAGGAGGAAGGTGCCCAGGGCGGAGTAGAGGATGGCCGCGCCCACCGCCACCGCCTGGACGAAGAGCTGCCCCGGGTTGCCGAAGAGGAGGCCGTCCGCCTCCCCGTTCCAGGCCTTTTCCGCCAGGAGGCCGGTGAGGAGGGCCCCGGTGATCCCCGCCAGGCCGTGGGCCCCGAAGACGTCCAGGGAGTCGTCCAGCCGGGTCCTGGGGCGGTAGAGGAGGAAGAAGTAGCTGGGGAAGGCGCTGAGGCCGCCCAGAACCAAGGCCGCAAGCGGGGAGACAAAGCCCGCGGCCGGGGTGATGGCCACCAGGCCTACGATGATGGCCGTGGCCGCACCCACCGCCGTGGCCTTGCCGGTGCGCAGGAGGTCCAGGAGGACCCAGACCACCATGGTGGCCACCGGGGCCAGGAGGGTGTTGACGAAGGCCAAGGCGGCGATCTCATTGGCGGCCAGGGCGCTCCCCCCGTTGAAGCCAAACCAGCCGAACCAGAGGAGGGCGGCCCCCAGCAGGGTGAAGGGGACGTTGTGGGGCAGGATGGCCTGGCGGCCGTAGTCCTTCCTGGGGCCCAGGACCAGGGCCGCCACCAGAGCGGCGATGCCGGCGTTGATGTGGACCACTGTGCCGCCCGCGAAATCCAAGGCCCCCAGCTGGCCCAAGAACCCCCCGCCCCAGACCCAGTGGGCGATGGGGGCGTAGACCAAAAGCCCCCAAAGGGTGAGGAAGGCCAGGTAGGCGGGGAAGCGCATCCGCTCCGCGATGGCCCCCGAGATCAGGGCGGCGGTGAGAATGGCGAAGGTGCCCTGGAAGGCCATGAAGAGCAGGTGGGGGATGCTCCCCTTGGCCTCGAGGCCCACGCCCAAAAGCAGGGCGTGGCCCAGCCCCCCCAGCCAGGCGCTCCCCTCGGCGAAGGCCAGGCTGTACCCCAGAAGGGCCCAGCCCACCCCCACGAAGGCCAGGGCGGAGAAGCTCATCATCATGGCGTTCAAGGCGTTCTTGCCCCGCACCAGCCCCCCGTAGAAGAAGGCCAGGGCGGGGGTCATGAGGAAGACGAGGGCGGTGGAGACCAGGATCCAAGCGGTATCTGCCCCGTTTATCCCTTCCGCCAAAGCCATACCGGAGAGTCCTACTGCCGCTATGCCGTTTAGGGTTTTCCGCTGCCGCATAACCACCCCCTTGGGGGATAGGGTAGGGCAGGGGTGTGTAAAATGTCAAGTATAAAATCGCCACTAGGCGAATACTATGCTTACATATAGCTCATAAAGTGGCGTTTTATCTACATGGCGTCAAGCAAAACATTGACATATGACCACCTATATCGGAACAACACGTTGCCAGATTGGGAGGTCCTGAGGCCTCCGGGTTTCCGTAAACTGGAGGCCGTGACGTGGGAGGAGCTGAAGGAACGCTTGGCCCGGGGCCAGGATGAGCGCACCCTCTTCCTGCCCCCAGACCTTTCCCCCGAGGAACTGGCCCGCCACGCCGCGGGCCTGGCCAACCACCAGGGGGGGACCCTCTTCCTGGGGGTGAGCCGGGAGGGGAGGGTGCTGGGGGCCTCGGAGATTCATCCCCTGCAGATCACCCACGCCCTCTTCGGGCTCACCCAGGGCCTCCTCCTGCCCTACGTGGAGGTGGTGGAGGGGCCGGAGGGGCGGGTCATCGCCCTGCACGTGCCCCAAAGCCCGGCGGCCATCGCCGTGGGGGCGGGCCGGGTGCCCTTTTGGGACGGGAGGCGCCTCACGGAGCTCAAGATGGGCCAGCCCCTGCCCGAGCCCGACTTCACCGCCCAGGTCCTCCCCCCTGCCAGCCTCTCTGACCTGGACCCGCTGGAGGTGCTGAGGCTGAGGCGCATTTTGGAGGAACGGGGAAGCAACCTGGCAGCCCTGCCCGACCTGGAACTCCTCTTCGCCCTGGGTCTTCTGGAGCGGCTGGGCGGGGAGGAGCGGCCCACGGTGGCCGGGCTTCTCCTGGCGGGAACCCCCCTTGCCCTGCGCCGCCTTTTGCCCCAGGCGGAGGTGAGCTACTACTACCACGAGGGCGAGGAGGGGTACCGCTTCCGCGAGGACATCCTGAGGCCCATCCCCGCCCTCTTGGAGAGGCTTCGGGACCTGATCCAGGCCCGGAACCGGGTGCGCTACCTCACCGTGGGGCTATTCCGCCTCGAGGTCTGGGACTACGACCAGGAGGTCTACCGGGAGGCCCTCCTGAACGCCCTGGTCCACCGGGACTGGCAGAGCCAGGACGCCATCCAGGTGCACCACTACCGGGACCGCCTGGAGGTATCCAACCCTGGGGGCTTCCCTCCGGGCATCACCCCGGAGAACGTCCTCCGCCACCCCCCTAAGAGGCGGAACCCCCGGCTGGCCGAGGCCCTCTACCGCCTGGGCTACGTGGAGCGGGCGGGGAGCGGGGTGGACAAGATGTACCGCCTCCTCCTCAAGCACGGCAAGGAGCCCCCGGAGTACCGCCTCTACCCCGAGGCCCTCACCCTGGTCCTCTACAACCCCGAGCTGGACGAGGCCTTCGTGCGGGACTTGGCCGAGGCCCAGGAGCGCTTCGGGGCTTTCAGCCTGGACCACCTCATCGCCGTGGCCCACCTGCGACGGGTGGGGGAGGCGGGCCTGGGGGAGCTCTCCCGGGTCCTCCAGCTCCCCGAGGAGGCCAGCAAAAGGGTGCTCTCCCGCATGGAGCGCATGGGGCTCCTGCGCCGGGAACGGGGGGTGTACCGCCTGGTGGGGCGGGACCCTCTGGGGGACAAACTTCTTGCCCATCTGGACCGCCCCCTTTCCCGGCGGGAGGTGGAGGCGCTTTTGGGGGTTTCCTCCAGGTCGGCCTTGGCCCTCCTGAAGCGCTTGCGCCTCGAGGGCCGCCTGGAGCGGGTGGGCCGGGGCTCGGCCACCCGCTACCGCAGGCGGGGGTGAGGGGTGGTCCACCTGGCCCTCTACCAGCCGGAGATCCCCCAGAACGCGGGCAACATCGCCCGCACCGCCGCCGCCCTTGGCTACCCCTTGCACCTCATCCGCCCCCTGGGCTTCCGCCTTTCTCACCCCAGGTTGAAGCGGGCGGGCCTGGACTACTGGCCCCACGTGGACCTGAGGATTCACGACACCTGGGAGGCTTTCCTGGCGGGGCTTCCCCCGGGGGTACGGGTCTTGGCCTTCAGCGCCAGGGGAGAGAGGAGCCTCTACGACTTCCGCTTCCAGGAGGGGGACTACCTCCTCTTCGGTCCCGAGACCCGGGGGCTTCCCCCAGAAATCCTCGCCCGCTTCCCCAGCCTCCACATCCCCATGCCCGGGCCCGTGCGCTCCCTAAACCTGGCGGTGGCCGTGGGGGTGGCCGCCTACGAGGCTTACCGCCAGCTCGGGGCAAGGCCAAGTCTCCCTTTCGGGAACGGGGCATCATAGAAGGGTGCGGGCCTACTCCACCGCCCACCTGGTCTTGGACCTGCCCCCGGGCCACCCCTTCCCCCTCTACAAGTACCAGGGGGTGGCGGAGGCCCTGAAGGGGCTTCTCCCCGTCCTCCCGGCTCCCGAGGTGCCCAAGGAGGCCCTATTTTTGGCCCACGACGCCCGCTACCTGGAAAGGCTCTTCCGCGAAGGGCTTTCCCGGCAGGAGTCCCTGAGGCTGGGCCTCCCCTATAGCCCAAGCCTTCTCCGGCGGGCCCTGCATGCGGCGGGGGGGACCCTTTTGGCGGCGGCGGACGCCCTGAGGACGGGCCTGGGCCTCAACCTGGCCGGGGGGACCCACCACGCCTTCCCTGACCGGGCCGAGGGGTACAGCCTCTTCAACGACGTGGCCGTGGCCGTGGCCTGGCTTAGGAAGGGAGGGTTTTCCGGAAGGGTCCTGGTGGTGGACCTGGACGCCCACCAGGGGAACGGCACCGCCGTCTTTTTCCAGAACGACCCCACGGTCTACACCCTTTCCCTCCACGGGGAGCGCAACTATCCCCTGAAGAAGGAAAGGAGCGACCTGGACGTGGGCCTGCCCGATGGGGTGGGGGACGAGGCCTACCTGAGGGCCTTAGATATGGCCCTGGAGAAGGCCTGGGACTTCCGCCCCACCTTGGTCTTCTACAACGCCGGGGTGGACGTGCTGAAGGGGGACCGCTTTGGGAGGCTGGCCCTTTCCCTCGAGGGGGTGAGGCGGCGGGACGGGAGGGTCTTCCGTTTCGCCAAGGCCCTGGGGACGCCCCTGGTGGTGGTCATGGGCGGGGGGTACAACCGCGACCCCCGCCTCACCGTGGAGGCCCACGCCGCCACCTACCGCCTGGCCCTGAGCTCCTTGGCGTAGGTGGCCACCGCCTCCTCCAGGCTGAAGCCCAGGCTCCGGTAAAGCTCCAGGGCCCCGGTCTCGTGGTCGTGGGCCCGGACCCGGAGGAGCTTGGCCCCTTTCTTCTCCGCGAGCCTGGCCGCCTCGGCCAGGAGGGCCCGGCCGATGCCCTGGCCCCGGGCCTTGGGAACGACCCCGATGTAGGCCACGCTGGCCTCCCCTTCCTCCAGCTCCACCTCGGCCATGCCCACGGGCTCCTCCCCCTGGTAGGCCACCAGGAGGTGGACGCTGGGGTGGGCGAAGTGCTCCTCCAGCTCCTCATCCGTCCAGCGGAGCCTGAGGGCCCAAGCCTCCTCGCTTTCCCGGTAGAGTTCCCGGTAGACCTGGGCCCCGGGGAAGCCCTTCTGGATGAGGATCCCCTTAGGGGGAGGGTAGTCCAACCCCTCTGGGTCTTTTACGAAGAAGTAGGTGGTGTGGAGGAGGCCGTAACCTCCTTCCTCCAGGACCTGACGCAGGAGGCGGTTCTCCTCCCGGGGAAAGGCGTAAAGCCTTTCCACGCCAAGCTCCCTGGCCCGGGCCTCGGCGGCCTTGAGGAGGGCGGGGAGGTCCTCCTTCTGGTAGGCCAAGGGCCCCTCCAGGGCCGCCCCATCCCAGAAGGGGTAGAGGCCCACGTACCCCTCCACCTCTCCTTCCCGCTCCAGCACCAGGCCGTCCTCCAGCTCCTCGGCCAGGCCCTCGAGGTCCCGGGCCTCCGGGGCCAGGACCCCCCGCTCGGGGCTTGCGTCCATGTGGCGGAGGAGCTTGAGGAGCCCCGGAAGGTCTTTCCTGGCCACGGGCCGAATCATGCCCTCAGTTTACCCCCCTAGCCAGGGACAGGTGTCCAGGTTCAGGGCCTTGACCACCCCCTCCTTCCCGTAAAAGTCCACCACGGAAAGCCGGGCGTAGTCCTGCTCCAGCCTCAGGCCTTCCTCTTTGGGCAGGGGGAGGGCCAGGCTCAGGGCGGCCCGGTTCACCGTGCAGTTGCCGATGACGAGAAAGGCCTGGCCCTGGTGCCTCTCCAAGAGCCTCCGTACCGCCTCCTTTCCCCTTTCCCAGGCCTCCTTTAGGCTCTCCCCCCCGGGCGGGGCGAAGCCCGCCTCGTCCTGAAGCCAGGCCGCCACCCTTTCGGGGAAGAGGGCCTCCACCTGGGCGAAGCTTTTCCCCTCCCAGGCTCCCCAGCTCCGCTCCCTGAGCTCGGGCAGAAGGGTGTGGGGCACGCCCAGGGCCTCGGCGAGGAGCCCCGCCGCCTCCCTTTCCGCCAGGCTGTCCGCTGCGTAGACCCAGGCCACGGGGTAGCGCCTTAGGAGGGGAAGGAGGCGCAGTAGAGCCTCTTTCCCTTCCCGGGCCAAGGGCAGGCCGGGGTGGCTGTAGAGGAGGTGGTGGGGGTTTTCCACCGGTCCCGCCCGGGTGAGGAGGAGGGTGGTCTTGGGGTGGGGTCCTTGGAGGAAGTGCGCGAGGAGGCCCATACCCCTAGAATAGGGGGGTGGAAAGATGGGTCATCGTCAACCCCGCGGCGGGCCGGGGCAAGGTGGGCAGGCTCTCCGGGGCCATCCTGCAGGCGGCCCGGGAAAGGGGGGCAAGAGCCTTCCTCACCGAAGGCCCAGGCCACGCCACGGAACTGGCCCGCCTGGCTCCCGAGGGGGCCCGGGTGGTGGCCGTGGGAGGGGACGGCACGGTGCACGAGGTCCTAAAGGGGCTTGCCGGGACGGGGAAGGTCCTGGGGGTGGTGCCCATCGGCAGCGGCAACGACTTCGCCCGCATGCTGGGGCTAAGGGGTCTTCCCTGGCGGGAGGCTCTGGAGCACGCCCTCTTGGCCCCTGAGGAGGCCATAGATCTGGGTCTGGTGAACGAGGAGGCCTTCGGGGCCTCCCTGGGGATCGGGTTTGACGCCCTGGTGGCCAAAAAGGCCTTTTCCGCTCCCCCCTTCCTCCGGGGGATGCCCCGCTACCTCTACGCCCTCTTCGGCGTCCTCAAGGACCTGCGCCTGCCCCAAGGCCGGGTTCTCCTGGACAGGAAGGAGGTCCACCGAGGAAAGATGCTCCTCCTCGCCGCCATGAACGGGCCCGCCTACGGCGGGGGCATCCCCATCGCCCCCATGGCCGACCCCAGGGACGGCCTCCTCTCCCTGGTCCTGGCCCGGGAACTTTCCCGCCTGGGGGTGGTCCTCATCCTGCCCCGGCTCCTTTTGGGCAGGCACCTGGGCCACCCCCAGGTCCTGGCCCTGGCTGGGCGGGAGGTGGTGGTGGAGTTCGCCCACCCGGTGCCCGCCCATGCGGACGGGGAGCTATTGCCGGAGTCCGCCATCTATCGGGCGGAGGTGCGGCCCCTGGGGCTTAGGGTGGTGGGAAGGCGGGCCCTGGCCAGGGAGGAAAGGCCCGCCGCAAAGCCCGCGCCCGCCTAAGGGGCCGGGGGATCACGGCCTCGTGGGGAGGGGTAGGTCTTGGGCGCCACCCTCCCGCAACAGGACCAGGTGGTCCTTGAGCCTCACCTCCCCCAGGCCGTGCTTGGCCACCAGGGCCTCGAGGTCCCGCCTGCGCTCCTCCAGGTTGGCCCCGTAACTCTGGTTCTCCCCGTGGACCCGCACCCCCACGTTGGGCCCGGGGAGGTAATGGAAGGAAAGCCCCACCCGGTAGGCCCTGAGCCACAGGTCCCAGTCCCAGTAATGCCCCATGCCGGGGTCCAGCCCTCCCAGGTCGGCCAGGGCCTTCCGGGGGAGGGCTGTGCCCGAGGCCAGGAGGCGGTTGTCCCTGAAAAGCCAGGGCCCCACGGGGCCCGGCTCGTAGGGGATGGCCTCCTCGGGGGTAAAGAAGAGGCCCCCGGAGTAGGCCACGCCCCCTTTCCCCTTGAGGGCCCGGGCCACCCGGTAGAGGTAGGCGGGGTCCAGGAGGAGGTCGTCGTCGTCCAAAAAGAGGACGAGATCCCCCTGGGCCACCTCCAGAGCCCGTAGCCTGGCCGCCACCTGCCCCCTTCCCCCGGACCAGACCCCCTTGAGGCGGGGATCTCCCAGGGCTTCCACCACCCCAAGACCCTCCCCCTCCCCGTCCTCGGCCACCACCGCCTCAAACCCCGGGTAGGTCTGGCGGAGGAGGCTTAGGAGGGCTGCCCTGAGAAAGAGGGGACGGCCTCGGGTGGGGAGGATCACGCTAACGGTGGGCCACATCCCGGTAGCTGGGGGAAAGCCGGCCCTCGTCCGTGAGGTCCAGGCGCAGGGGGGTGAGGCTCACGAAGCCCCGCTCCACCGCCCAGCGGTCCGTGCCCTCCTCGGCGCCGGTGAGGGGCCTGGCGGCGAACCAGTAGACCTTCCGCCCCATGGGGTCCTCCTCGGGGACCACCAGCCCCTCGTAGTGGCGGACGGACTGCCGGGTCCAGAGCATCCCCTTGGGGCTTAGGGGGAGGTTCACGTTGACCAGGAAGGGGGCCTCGAGGCTGAGGAGGACCTCCAGCACATCCTCAATCCAGGGGATCAGGGCTGGGAAGTCGGGCTCCGCCCCGTTCATGGGCACGCTGAAGGCGGCGGCGGAGGTCCCCAGGAGGAAGCCCTGCTTGGCGGCGGCCACCGTCCCCGAGTGCCAGATCTCGTTCCCCAGGTTGCTTCCCAGGTTGACCCCCGAGAGGACCAGGTCCACGGGGCCCAGGAGGTGGAGGCCCAGGGCCACGCAGTCCGCCGGGGTGCCCCGCACCCGGTAGGCGGGAAAGGGGGCGGGGTGGGGGTGGGCCCTTAGGGGATGGGCGATGGAGATGGCGTGCCCGGCCCCGCTCTGCTCCGCGTCGGGGGCGCTCACCACCACCTCGCCGAAGCGGCTCGCCGCCTCCGCCAGGGCCCAAAGGCCCGGGCTGTAGATGCCGTCGTCGTTGCTGACCAGGATTCTTAGCCCCATACCCCCAGGCTATGGGGCCTTGGTCAGAGCCCGGTCAAGAAAGGCCTCCAGCCAGCGGAGGGAGGGGCTGGGGTCCCCCCTCAGCTCCAGGAGGTGAGAAACCCCAACCTCACCACCGCCATCCAGCAGCTCGCCACCTCCAAGGTGAACACGGTCTCCGCGGGGTGCCTCATGGGAAGCTTCCCGGAGATCCGCCAGTACGTGGCCGCCGCCTGGGAGCAGGTCCTCCAGGGCAGGCCTGCCAGGGAGGCCCTGGCCGAGGCCAAGGCCCGGGCGGACCAGGCCCTGGCCCGCTACAACGCCAGCGTGGGGCGTTAGCCCCCTGGGCCTGGGGTCCCGGGAAGGCCCCCGGGGCCCCGTATACTTAGGCCATGCGCGGCCTTTCCCAAAGGGTGAAGTCCATGAAGCCCTCGGCCACGGTGGCGGTGAACGCCCGCGCCCTGGAACTCAGGCGCCAGGGGGTGGACCTGGTGGCCCTCACCGCCGGGGAGCCCGACTTTGACACCCCCGAGCACGTCAAGGAGGCGGCCAGGCGGGCCATGGCCCAGGGCAAGACCAAGTACGCCCCCCCGGCGGGCATCCCCGAGCTGCGGGAGGCTTTAGCGGAGAAGTTCCGCCGGGAAAACGGCCTCGGGGTCTCCCCCGAGGAAACCATCGTCACCGTGGGGGGGAAGCAGGTCCTCTTCAACCTCTTCCAGGCCATCCTGGACCCGGGGGACGAGGTCATCGTCCTCGCCCCCTACTGGGTCAGCTACCCGGAGATGGTGCGCTTCGCCGGGGGGGTGGTGGTGGAGGTCCCCACCCTTCCCGAGGAGGGCTTCGTCCCCGACCCGGAGAGGGTGCGCCGGGCCGTCACGGGAAGGACCAAGGCCCTGGTGGTGAACTCCCCCAACAACCCCACGGGGGCCGTCTACCCCGAGGAGGTGCTGAAGGCTCTGGCGGAATTGGCCATGGAGCACGACTTCTACCTGGTCTCCGACGAGATCTACGAGCACCTCATCTACGAGGGGGTCCACTTCTCCCCGGGAACCCTGGCCCCCGAGCACACCCTCACCGTGAACGGCGCCGCCAAGGCCTTCGCCATGACGGGCTGGCGCATCGGCTACGCCTGCGGTCCCAAGGCGGTCATCAAGGCCATGGCCGACGTGTCCAGCCAGTCCACCACCAGCCCCGACACCATCGCCCAGTGGGCCACCCTCGAGGCCCTCACCAACCAGGAGGCCTCCCAGGCCTTCATCGCCATGGCCAGGGAAGCTTACAGGAGGCGGCGGGACCTCCTCCTGGAGGGGCTTAGCCGGCTTGGCCTCAGGGCGGTCCGCCCCAGCGGGGCCTTCTACGTCCTCCTGGACACCTCCCCCTTCGCCCCGGACGAGGTGCAGGCGGCGGAGAGGCTCCTTATGGCGGGGGTGGCGGTGGTCCCGGGGACGGACTTCGCCGCCTTTGGCCACGTGCGCCTCTCCTACGCCACCAGCGAGGAGAACCTAAAGAAGGCCCTGGATCGCTTCGCCCAGGCCCTTCAGTAGCGCTTGCTTTTCCTGGGAGCGAAGAGGAGGAGGACTGCCCCCAGGGTCACGCACACGTCCGCCAGGTTGAAGACGGGGAACTGGGCGATGAGGGGGATGGAGGTCCCCAGGTCCAGGTAGTCCACCACCCACCCCCGGCCCAGGCGGTCAATCCCGTTGCCCAAGGCCCCCGCCGCCACCAGGGTGAGGCCCAGGGTCCAGCCAAAGGGGTAGCGGCGGGAGGCGAGGAGGTAGAGGAGGAAGCCCCCCACGAGAAGGCTCAGCCAGCCTAGGAGTAGGGCCTGGCCCTGAAGGAGGCCGAATCCCGCCCCCGTGTTCTTGACCAGGGTGAGGTAGAGGAGGTCCCCCAGGAGGGGCCTGGGGATGGGGGAGAGGCTCTCCAGAGCCCGGAGCTTCAGGATCTGGTCAAAGGCGATCAAGAGGGGGATGAGCACCGTGGGCATCTCTAAGAGTCTAACCTGTGCTATACTCCTTAGGGTTTGCCTTCGGGCACGGGAGGGTGCGATGTCCAAGGTGTGCGAGATCAGCGGCAAGCGGCCCATCGTGGCCAACAGCATAGAGAGGCGGGGTAAGGCCAAGCGGGAAGGGGGTGTGGGCCGGAAGACCACGGGGATTTCCAAGCGCCGCCAACACCCCAACCTGCAGAAGGTGCGCGTGAAGGTGGCGGGCCAGGAGGTCACCTTCCGGGTGGCAGCAAGCCACATCCCCAAGGTCTACGAGCTTCTGGAAAGGGCCAAGGGGCTTAGGCTGGAAGGCCTTTCCGCCAAGGAGATCAAGAAGGAGCTCCTGAAGCTTCTTTAGCCTTAGGGGGAAGAGGGCTCAGGGGATCTCCCCCTGGGCTTTTTTCTTACACTAGGGGCATGAACCTGAAGCCGGGGCACTACCTCCTCCTGGCCCTTTTCCTCTACGCCTCGGTGGTGACCCTGGGCTTTTCCCTTAGGGGCCGGCAGCTCGCCGCTTTGCGGCAGGAGGTGGGCCGGCTTTCCCAAGAGGCTCTCCTGGCCCCCGAAGGCTACCGCCTCCCCCTGCCCGGGGCCTGCCTCCCCTCCCGTGCGGAGAACCTTCCCAACGCCCCCCGCCCCTACCGCAAAGGGGTCAGCGCGGGGTTTGTCTTCCTGAACGGGGATGCCTGCGTGCCCGTGGTGCGGGGGATGGGGGTGGTGGCGGCCCAGGGTGGGGAAGTGGTGAAGGTGGAAGCGGCCCACGAGGAACCCAGCCCCGAGGCCTGGCGGGCCCTTCTGGAGCGGGTGAAGGAGGGGGCTTCCCCGGAGGACATGGACCTCCTGCGGGGCCTCGAGGTCTGGGTCCGCCACCCCGACGGGCGCACCACGGTCTACGCCCACCTCCAGGCCCCCTACCCCGGTCTAAAAGTGGGGGATAGGGTGTCCCGGGGCGATGCCCTCGGCTACCTGGGGAACACCGGCCTCCAGGGCGGAGCCCCCAGGCTCCTCTTTGAGGTCTGGGAGGGGGAGCCAGGCCGGAGCCCCTTTCTCTTCCAGGGCCTAAAAGGGGAGGACCTTCTCCGCCAAGCCAAGGCCTTTTTCCGGCTAGAATAGCCCCATGCTCGAGGCCTTCCGGCAGGTCTGGGCCAACCCCTACGTGCGGGTCTTGGTCTACCTCCTCCTCTTTTACCTGGCCTTTCGCTTGTTGCAGAAGGCCTGGCCTGCCTTGCAGGTCCTCCTCACCGCCTTCGCCTTCGCCTACCTCACCCATCCCCTGGTGAGGTTTTTTGAGGCCCGGAGGCTTCCCCGGGTCCTGGGGGTGGTCTTGGTTTACCTGGGGCTTGGCCTTTTCCTAGGCCTGACCTCTTTCCTTACGGCGCAAACCGTGGTGGAACTCTCCCGCCTAGCCCAAGAGCTTCCCCGTCTCCTGGACCCCCTTTGGGCCTGGCTCCTGGGCCTTCCCGACCGCATCCAGGCCGTTCCGGTGCCGGAAAGCCTGAAGCCGGTCCTGGCCGAGGCCAGCCGCAACCTGCAGGGTCTCCTGCAAGGTTTTCTGGAAACCCTGGTGCGCTTCGTCCAGGGGCTTCTCGGCCAGGGAGGAAACCTCCTGGGCTTCTTCGCCTCCTTGGTGGGCGGCATCTTCCAGCTCCTCGCCGCCCTCACCCTCTCGGTTTACTTCCTCTACGACCTGCCCCGCCTAGGGCGGGCGGCCCTCCTGGTCTTCCCCGATCCCTACCAGCCCTTGGTGACTGACCTGGCCCGCAAGCTGGACCGGAGCGTGGGGGGGTTCGTGCGGGGGCAGCTTCTGGTGGCTTTCCTGGTGGGCCTCATCGTGGGAATCGGGCTCTGGCTTGTAGGCGTGCCCCTGGCGGCCAGCCTCGGCTTTCTGGCGGGGGTCTTCAATCTCATTCCCTTTGTGGGGGTGATCGTCTCCGGGGTGCCTGCCCTGCTCCTGGCGGCCACGGGGGGCTGGCTGAAGGTGCTCCTGGCCCTTCTGGTCCTCTGGCTGGCCAACCAGCTGGAGGGAAACCTCCTCGGCCCCCTGATCGTGGGCCGGGCCACCCGGCTTCACCCCGTGACCGCCATCGCCGCCATCCTGGTGGGGGCAAGCCTCTTCGGCCTCTGGGGGGCCCTCCTGGGGGTGCCCACGGCGGCTTTTCTCAAGGTGCTCCTCTTGGACTACTACCAGCGAAGCCGCCTGTACCGGGAGGGCTAGGGGATCCGCTCCTCTTCTAGGGTCAGCTCCTCCGGCTCCAGCTGCCTGGGAAGGAGAAGGTTCAGTACTACCCCTGCCAGGGCCGCCAGGGCCATGCCGCTCACCTTGAGGGGGAGGGCGGCCCCGGCCACCTGGATGGTGCCCAGGTTGGCCACCGCCCCGCCCAGGCCCAGGACCAGAATGGCGGAAACCACGATTAGATTGCGGCTTTTGGTGAAATCAATCTCCGCTTCCGCCAAGGTGCGGATGCCGATGGAAGCGATCATGCCAAAAAGGAGCATGGCGATGCCTCCCAGGACCCCTTGGGGTAGGGTCTGGAGAAGGGCGGCCAGCTTGGGGGAGAAGGAGAGGAGGATGGCGAAAAGGGCGGCGATGCGCAGGACCGAGGGGTCGTAAACCCGGGTTACAGCCAGGACCCCGGTGTTCTCCGAGTAGGTGGTGTTGGCGGGACCGCCCAGGAAGCCCGCCAGGCTGGTGGCGAGCCCGTCCCCCAGAAGGGTGCGCTGGAGGCCCGGCCTTAGGAAAAAGTCCTTTCCCACCACCCGGCCGTTGGTGAGGATGTCCCCGATGTGTTCCATCACCGTTACCAAGGCCACGGGGGCGATAAGGAGGACAGCCCCCCACTCCAGGGTGGCCGCGGTGAACTGGGGCATGCCGAACCAGGGGGCCTCGTAAAGGGGCTTGAGGTCTACCCGACCCAAGAGGAGGGCCAGGAGGTAGCCCGCCCCTACCCCGATGAGGACGGGGATCATCTGGAAGAGTCCCCGGAAAAACACTGCGCTCACCACCGCGCTGGCGAAGGTGAAAAGGGCCAGAAGCCAGTCCTTACTGGCCATCTGCACCGCCACCGGGGCCAGGGTGAGGCCGATGACCACGATGACCGGTCCCGTCACCACCGGCGGGAAGACCCGGCGGACCTTTTCGGAGCCGATGAGGAGGACGAGAAGGGCGAAGAGGGCGTAGACCAGCCCCGCTGCCAAGATGCCCCCACCCACGGCGCTCAAGGAGAAGCCCGCCTCCTTGGCCGCCAGGATGGGGGCGATGAAGGCGAAGCTGGAGCCTAAAAAGACGGGCACCATCCTTCCCGTGACCAGGTGGAAGACCAGGGTGCCAAGTCCGGCGGTGAAGAGGGCCACCGAGGGGTTGAGACCGGTGAGGAGGGGGACCAGGACCGTGGCCCCAAACATGGCCACCGTATGCTGGAGGCCCAGGATAAGGTGTCTTGGCTTCATACCAGGGGCATTCTACCAGTGCCCTCCGGCGGCCATGGCCTCCCGGAACCAGGCGGGGACCTCCTTGCCAAAGCGCCTTTCCGCAAAGTCCCGGGCGAAGTTTCCGTACTGGCCTTCCCGGATGGCTCTTCTGGCCCCTTCCGTGAGGCGGTGCAGGAAGCGAAGGTTGTGCAGGGAAAGCAAAATGGCCCCCAGCATCTCCCCGGAGCGCACCAGGTGGGCCAGGTAGGCCCGGCTGAAGTTCTGGCAGGCGTAGCAGTCGCACCCCTCCTCCAGGGGTCCCTTCTCCTCCAGGTGGCGGGCGTTTTTCAGGTTGAGGCGCCCCTCCGGCACCAGGGCGCTCCCGAAGCGGCCCGTGCGGGTGGGGTAGACGCAGTCAAAGAGGTCCACCCCCAGGCCCATGGCCGCCACCAGGTCCTCGGGGTGGCCCACCCCCATGAGGTAGCGGGGGCGGTCCTCGGGGAGGAGGGCGGTGGAGAGCTCCACCATGGGGAACATCTCCCCCTTGGACTCCCCCACGGCCAGCCCCCCGATGGCGTACCCGGGCAGGTCAAAGCGGAGGGTCTCCAGGGTGGAAAGCCGCCTGAGCTCGGGGTCTGTTCCCCCCTGGGCGATGCCGAAGAGGGCCTGGTCGGGCCGGGTCTTGGCCTTCAGGCTCCTTTCCAGCCAGCGCAGGGTGCGGTCCAGGGAGGCCTTCAGGTACTCCCGGGAAGAGGGGTAGGGGGGGCACTCGTCAAAGGCCATGATGAGGTCCGCTCCCAGGGCCTCCTGGACGGCGATGCTCCTTTCGGGGGTGAGCTCCACCAGCTCCCCGTTTAGGTGGCTTTGGAAGACCACGCCCTTCTCGTCAATGCGGCGCAGGTGGCCCAGGCTCATCACCTGGAAGCCCCCGGAGTCCGTGAGCCAGGGGCCCTTCCAGCCGGCGAAGCCGTGGAGCCCCCCCAGGGCCCGCACCCGCTCGGGTCCCGGGCGCAGGAGGAGGTGGTAGGTGTTGGCCAGGAGGACCTGGCTTCCGATCTCCTTCAGGTCCTTGGGAAGGAGGCCCTTGACCGCGCCCTGGGTGCCCACGGGCATGAAGAGGGGGGTTTCCACGGGGCCGTGGGGGGTGGTGAGGAGCCCCACCCTGGCCCGGCCAGAGCGGGCCGTGATCTGGAACTGGAAGGGGTTCATGCCTCCCGTGGGGCGTAGTGGGTTTTGACGTAGTCCTCCAGCAGCTTGAGAAAGTCCTCGGCGATGGTTTCCCCCTTGAGGATGGTGAGGAGCTTGCCATCGGCGTAGACGGGGGCCTTGGGCTCCTCGCCGCTTCCGGGCAGGGAGATGCCGATGTGGGCGTGCTTGCTCTCCCCGGGGCCGTTGACCACGCAGCCCATCACCGCCACCTTGAGGCCCTCCACCCCGGGGTAGCGCCTCTGCCACTCGGGGAGCCTGGCCCTAAGGTGGCGGTTCACCTCCTCCGCCAGCTCCTGGAAGAAGGTGCTGGTGGTGCGGCCGCACCCGGGGCAGCTGGTCACCTCGGGGGCGAAGGTGCGGAGGCCCAGGGCCTGGAGGATCTCCTGGGCCACCTCCACCTCCTTGGTGCGGGGTTCCCCCGGGGCCGGGGTGAGGGAGACCCGGATGGTGTCCCCGATGCCTTCTAGGAGAAGGGGGGCTAGGGCGGCGGCCGAGGCCACGATTCCCTTCACCCCCATGCCCGCCTCGGTGAGGCCCAGGTGAAGGGGGGCTCTGGTGCGCCGGGCCAGCTCCCGGTAGACCCAGATCAGGTCCCGGGCCTTGGAAACCTTGGCGGAGAGGACAAGCTTGTCCTCCCCAAGGCCCATCTCCAAGGCGGCCTGGTAGGAGCGCACGGCGCTTTCCACCAGGGCCTCGAGGACCACCGCATGGGCCTCCTTGGGCTCGGGCCGCTTGGCGTTTTGGTCCATGAGCTCGGTGAGGAGGGCGGGGTCCAGGCTTCCCCAGTTGGCCCCGATGCGCACGGGCTTCCCCAGGTCCATGGCGATGCGGATCATCTCGCGGAAGTTCTCGTCCTTGTGGGTGCCCCGGCCCATGGTCCCCGGGTTGATGCGGAACTTGTCCAGGGCCTCGGCCATCCTGGGGTGCTTGCGGAGAAGGAGGTGGCCGTTGAAGTGGAAGTCCCCCACCAGGGGCACCTCCACCCCTTGGGCCAGAAGGCGGGCCTTGATCTCGGGCACCGCCCTGGCCGCCTCCTCGTCGTTCACCGTGAGGCGGACGATCTCGCTCCCCGCCCGGTGGAGGGAGAGGACCTGGGCGGTGGTGGCCTCCACGTCCTGGGTGGGGGTGTTGGTCATGGACTGAATGGCGATGGGGTGGGCGCTTCCCAGGGGAACGCGGCCAACCCAGACCGTAGGAGTAGGACGCCTCATCCTTCCCATGGTAGCCCATGGGAAGGGGGAAACCCCTGGGCGGGCTACGTTCCCGCCCGCAGGCGGTTCAGCTGGCTTTCCCGGGGAGGCGGATGGGGGGGAGGGCGGCCTCTATGGCCGGGCGCTTCCCCTCAAGCCAAGGGGGAAGGACGAGGCGCTCCCCCAGGTCCTCTGGGTCCTCGTCCACGGCGAAGCCGGGCCCGTCCGTGGCCAGCTCTAAGAGCATCCCCCCGGGTTCCAGGAAGTAAACGGAACGGAACCAGAAGCGGTCTATGAGGGGGGTGGGCCGTAGCCCCCGGGCCAAAACCCTTTCCCGGAGGGTGAGGGCGTGGGCCTCGTCCCGCACCCGGAAGGCCAGGTGGTGGACCCCTCCCACCCCCAAGGCCCCCCGGCGCCCTTCGGGGAGGGCCTGGACCTCCAGGAAAGATCCCCCCTGCTCTAGGACAGAGCCTTTCCCCTGGCGGTAGCCCAGGACCTCTTGGAAGAAGGCCAGGGTCGGCCCCACCTCCCGCTCCAGGATCCGGGCCCCCAGAAGGCCCCGCACCTGGTGCTCTGGGGGGACGGGGCTGTCCTCCCAAGGGAGGCCCGGGCCCTGGGCGGCCGCTAGGGCCAGGGGCAGGCCGTGGGGGTCGGGGAAGAGGAGGGCGGGAAAGCCAAAGCGCTCCCCCTTTGCCAGGGGCCTGCCGTAGCGGGCCAGGCGGGCTTCCCAGAAGCCGAGGCTTTCTTGGGGCACGGCCAGGGCTACCTCCACCGCCTGCCCCACCCCAAAGCGGTTGGGGGGGAGGTGGGGCCAGGAGAAGAAGGTGAGGGCGGTGCCCGGGGTGCCCAGCTGGTCGGCGTAGAAGAAGTGGTAGGCGGTGGGGTCGTCCTGGTTCACGCTCCGCTTGACCAGGCGCAGACCCAACACCCCCAGGTAGAAGTCCAGGTTCTCCTGAGGGTCGCCGGCCACGCAGGTGATGTGGTGGAGCCCGAGGACGCCCTCCATGGGGCCATGGTACGCCCCCAGGGGTGCGGCGAATGTGAGGGCGAAGAAAAGCCCCGTCGCGATCCAGGCCTTAGCCCGGTATACTCACGGTGTGGACCCCAAAGACCTCGAGGCCCTGGCCCGGGTTTTCGCCCGCTTTCCCCAGGTCCAGGCCGCCTTCCTCTTTGGCTCCCGGGCCCGGGGGGAGGCTGGGCCTCGTAGCGATTGGGATTTCGCCCTTCTCCTAGACCCTCCGGAGCCTGATCCCCGGCCGGAGATCCTGGGCGCCCTGGTGGAGGCGGGCTACGAGCCCTTGGACCTCCTCCTTCTAAACGAGGCACCCCCTGCCCTGGCCCTGGAAGCGGCCCAGGGCCGCCTCCTGTACGCCCGGGAGGGCTTCAGCCTGGGGGAACACGTCTCCCGGCTGGCCCGGGAGGTCTGGGACCTGGAGCCCTTCTTCCGCCTTCAGCGGGAGGCCTTGAAGCGAAGGTGGTCCCCATGACCCGGCCGGAGGTGTTGCGCCGGAGGCTGGCCCGTCTCGAGGAATACCTCGGCATCCTGAGAAGGCTTTCCGCATATTCTCTGGAGGAGTTCCTGGCCAGTCCTGAGCGCTACGGGGCCACGGAGCGTTTTCTTCAGCTTTCCATTGAGGCCATCAACGACATGGCGGCCCATGTGGCCGCCGAAGAGGGGTGGGGTCCCTTTGAGCGGGCCCGGGACCTGGTGGACCTCTTCCTGGCCCAGGGCTTGCTGGAAGAGGAGCTGGCGAAGAAGTGGCGGCAGATGATCGGGTTCCGCAACCTCCTGGTGCACGACTACCTGGACGTGGACCGCAAGCTGGTCCACCGCTTCCTTCGGGAGGGCCTTCAGGACCTCGAGGCCCTGGCCCGGGTTTTCGCCCGCTTTCTCTTAACCTCCATCCCCATGATGTGGTAGCCCGCATCCACGTAGATGACCTCCCCGGTGATGCCGCTGGCTAGGGGGGATAGGAGGAAAAGCCCCAGGTTCCCCACCTCCTCCTGGGTGACGTTGCGCCCTAGGGGGGCCACCTGGGCCACCCGGTCGTACATCTTCATGAAGCCGGGGATGCTCCGGGCGGCCACGGTGCGCACCGGCCCCGCGGAGATGGCGTTCACCCGCACCCCCTTGGGGCCAAGCTCATAGGCCAGGTAGCGGACGCTGGCCTCGAGGGCCGCCTTGGCGATGGCCATCACGTTGTACTTGGGCACCACCTTCTCGCTGGCGTAGTAGGTGAGGGTGACCATCCCACCCCCTTCCCGGAAGAGGGGCTCGGCCCGCTGGGCCACGGCCACCAGGGAGTAGGCGGAGACCTCCAGGGCCAGAAGCCAGTCCCCCCGCTTGGTGTCCACATACCGCCCCTCCATGGCCTCCCGGGGGGCGAAGGCGATGGCGTGCACCAGGTAGTCCAGGTGTCCCCAGGCCTCCTTGACCCCTAGGAAGAGGGCGTCCAGCTCCTCGTCCTTGGTGACGTCCGCCTGGAAGAGGAGGGCCCCGCCCAGGGCCTCGGCCAGCTTCTCCGCCTCAGGGCGGATCCTTTCCCCCTGGTAGCTTAGGGCCACCTCCGCCCCCGCCTCCTTGAGCTTCTCGGCGATGGCGAAGCCCAGGCTCCGCTGGTTGGTGACCCCCATGATGAGGGCCTTCTTGCCCGCAAGGTCCACGCTGAGCATGGGGGGATTATACCCGGGCTAAGCACCCCGCCGTGGCCCTTGCCACGGCGGGGGCCCCTTAGAATGGGGCATCATGGCGAACCTGGAAGCCTACGGGAGCAAAGAGGAGGTCTTGGCGCGCCTATTTCAAAGCCGCGAGGCCCTTTTGGCCCGCCTAAGGGAAGCGGAGGCCTCCTGGCTTGCCACCCCCCTCCGCCCCGGGGCCTGGACCCCCCTCATGGTGGCGGAGCACGTGGCCCTGGTGGAGGAGTCCACCGCCCGGGTCCTGAGGCGGCTCAGGCGGGTGGCCGCGGGGGAGAACCTTCCCCCCGTCCCCTTCGTCCCCGGGGAGTTCAAGGAGGGGAAGCCCCAGGCCCCCGAGCCCGTCCAGCCCAGGGGTGGGCTCTCCCTGGAGGAGGTCCTGGCCCTCTTGACGAAGGCCCGGGCCTTCCTGCTGGAGGAGGCCGAAAGGGCCGACCCCCACAACCCCGCCACCTTCCCCCATCCCTTCTTTGGCCCCCTCACCGCCCTGGGCTGGCTCCGGGCCGCCCTTTACCACGAGGAGCACCATTTAAAGGCCCTGGGCTAGGCGCCTTCCTGGTAACGGGCGAGCCAGGCATTCAGGCTTTGCGGGGATACCCCCCGGATGGCCTCGAGGCGGCCACCCCACTCCAGCACCACCCCGGCGGTGGGGCTTCCCACCAGCTCAGCGATCTTTTTGGCCGCCTCGGGGTCCTTCCTGGCGTTGACGAACTCGTAGGGGACCCCCTTTTGTTCCAAAAACATCTTCACGATCTCGCAGGGGCCGCATCCCGGGATGCCGTAAAGCCGCACCATACCCCCTCAGGGTAGCATAAGGGGCTCTTTGCCGGGGCGTTGGGCTAACCTAGGGGACGATGCGCCTCACGGAGCGCCACCCCGAGATCAACCTGGAAAAACTTCTGGATAGCTTCATCCCTCCGCCCCGCTTCCTCGGGGCCACCTTCGCCACCTACCGCCCTGACCCCCGCTACCCCTCCCAGGCCCTGGCCAAGGAGCGCCTGCGAAGTTGGGTCAAGGACCGCCCCCGGGGCCTCCTCCGCCCCAGGATGCCGGGTCCCCAGGGGATTTACCTGGACGGAGGGTTCGGGGTGGGGAAGACCCACCTCCTGGTGGCCGCCTACTGGGAGGCCCCCGGGCCCAAGGCCTTTCTCACCTTTGAGGAGCTCACCTACACCCTGGGGCTCATGGGCTTGAGGGAGGGGGCCAAGCGCTTTTCCTCGCTTCGCTACCTCTTTCTGGACGAGTTTGAGCTGGACGATCCCGGGAACGCCCAGATGGCCACCCACTTCCTGGCCCTCACCATGGAGAAGGGCCTCAGGGTGGCCACCACCTCCAACACCCCGCCCGGGGCCCTGGGGGAGGGGCGGTTCAACGCCGAGCAGTTTAGGCACCAGATCCAGAACCTCGCCCGCCGCTTCGCCGTGGAACGGATAGAGGGAGAGGACTTCCGCCACCGCGACCCAAAGCACCTCCCCGACCCTCTGGTGGACCAGGAACTCCTAGAGCGCTTCCATCAGGATCCCCGCTCCAAGACCCTGGATGCCTTTCCTGAGCTCCTGGCCCATCTCCGCACCCTCCACCCCATCCGCTACCGCTACCTCTTCTCCGGGGTGGAGGTGGTCTATCTGCGGGGCATGGAGCCTATCCCCGACCAGAACGACGCCCTGCGCTTCGTGCATTTCGTGGACCAACTCTATAACCTTGGCCTGGAGTTACGGGTTTCGGGGGTGCCCTTGAGGGCCCTCTTTCCGGAGAGCTACCGCCACGGGGCCTTCGCCAAGAAGTACGGGCGGGCCCTTTCCCGCCTGGCGGAGCTTTTGGGGTAGCATGGGGGCATGGACCTGGCGGACAGGCTTTCCGAGCTGGCCCAGGCCCTCTCCCAGGCCAGCGCCGCGGTGGGGATCCTCGAGGCCATAGAGGAGGTTTTGGAGGAGTACGGGGAGGGGGAGCTTTCCCTGGAGGAGGCCATGGAGGAAATCCAGGGTCTGGTGGAGGAGTTCCAGGCGGTCCGGGCTCTCTCCGAGATGTCCCCCGAGGAGATCATGGCCCTGGCGGAAGAGGAGGACGAAGGAGGGCTCCGCTCCTAGATGAAGGTGGTGGCCCTGGTCCTGGACTCGGTGGGGCTTGGGTACCTGCCGGACGCCCCCCTCTTCGGGGACGAGGGGGCGGACACCCTGGACCACACCCTCCTCAAGACGGGTATCGCCCTGCCCCACCTGGCGGCCCTGGGTCTGGGCTGGGTTCCCGGTGTTCACACCCTGCCCCGTCCCAAGGAGCCCAAAGGGGCTTTCGGCCGCATGCGGGAGGTGAACCCAGGCAAGGACACCACCACCGGGCACTGGGAGTTCGTGGGCGTCTTTCTGGATAGACCCTTCCGCACCTACCCCGAGGGCTTCCCCGAGGAGCTCCTTCGTGCCTGGGCCGAGCGCATCGGGGTAGGGGGGTGGCTCCTGAACCGCCCCTACTCCGGCACCGAGGCCATCCGGGACTACGGGGAGGCCCACCTGAAGACGGGCTACCCCATCGTCTACACCTCGGCGGACTCCGTCTTCCAGGTGGCCGCCCACGTGGACGTGCTCCCCTTGGAGGAGCTTTACCGCTTCTGCCAGGTGGCCCGGGAGATGCTAAAGGGCGAACACCAGGTGGCCCGGGTCATCGCCCGGCCCTTCGCCGGGGAGCCGGGGGCCTTTTACCGCCTGGAGCATCTGAGGAAGGACTTCGCCCTAGAACCACCCAGGAACGTCCTGGACCTGCTCAAGGAGGGGGGCCTCGAGGTGGTGGGGGTGGGGAAGATCCCAGATATTTACGCCGGGCGGGGCTTCACCCGGGAGGTGAAGACCAATGACAACAAGGACGGCCTGGAGAAGACCCTGGCCCTCCTGGGAGAGGAGTTCTCCGGCCTCGTCTTCGCCAACCTGGTGGACTTTGACGCCAGGTACGGCCACCGCCGGGACCCGGAGGGGTACGGCCGGGCCCTTTTGGAGGTGGATGCCTTCCTTCCCCGGCTCCTTTCCGCCCTGGGCCCGGGGGACCACCTTTTCCTGGTTTCCGACCACGGCAACGACCCCACCTTCTTCGGCACCGACCACACCCGGGAGTACGGCATGCTCCTCTGGGTGGGGCCGGGGGTGAAGGGGGATTTGGGCACCCGGGAGAGCTTCGCCGACCTGGGGGCCACCTGGGCCAGGCTCTTGGGGCTTTCCTGGGAGGGGCCCGGGAGGAGCTTGGTGTAGGCCATGCCCGTTACCTGGCGCGACCTCTTAGACATCTTCCTGGTAACCATTCTCTTCTACTACCTCTGGCGCCTCATCGTGGGCACCCGGGCCCTCAACCTGGTGCGGGGGGTCCTGGTCTACCTCCTGGTCTGGTTCCTCTCCACCCTCCTGGGGCTTTCCACCCTTTCCTGGCTTCTCGGCAACGCCGCCACGTTGGGGGCCTTCGCCCTGATCGTGGTCTTCCAGCCGGAGCTCAGGGGGCTCTTGGAGCGCTTAGGCCGGCCCCAGGGCCCCAGGGCCCCCTCCCTGGCCTTGGAGGAGCTCCTCCTCGGCCTCTCCCGCCTCTCGGAGAGGCGCTGTGGGGCCCTCCTCGCCCTGGAGCGGCGCACCCCCTTGGGGGAGTATGCGGCCACGGGGGAGGTGCTGGACGCCCGGCTCTCCGCCCGCCTTCTGGTGACCCTGTTCCACCCCGGGACCCCCCTGCACGACGGGGGGGCCATCCTGCGGGGAGGTCGGCTTTTCGCCGCAGGCTGCGTCTTCCCCCTCTCCGAGGGCCACGTGGGCATGGGCACCCGGCACCGGGCGGCCATCGGGCTTTCCGAGGTTTCCGATGCCCTGGTCCTGGTGGTGAGCGAGGAGACGGGGGCCATCCGGGTGGCGGAGGGAGGGCGGCTTTCCCCGCCCCTTCCCCTCGAGGCCCTGCGGGAACGGCTCAAGGAGGTGGTCCATGCGTGACTGGCCTGCCCTCCTCCTCTCCCTGCTGGCCGCCCTCGCCGTCTGGTACTCCCTAAGGGAACGGGCTCCCGTGGTGGAGCGGGCTTTGAGCGTCCCCCTGCAGGTGGTGGGCCTGGAGAAGGACCGGGTGGCGGAAGGGGTGCCCAAGGAGGTCTTCCTGCGCCTTAGGGGCCCCGCCCACCTGGTGGAGGGGACCCCTCCGGTTTCCGCCTACCTGGACCTCTCCGGGGCCGAGGGGGCCTTTGGCCGGGAGGTCCGGGTGGCCGCCCCCCAGGGGGTGGAGGTCCTGGAGGTGCGCCCCGCCAAGGTGGAGGGGCGGGTGGAGGCCCTCCTCACCCGCACCCTGCCGGTGGAGGTCCTGGCCCAGGGGGCCTGGGTGCGCACCGAGCCCGCCTTTGTGGAGGCCAGGGGCCCCAGGAGCCAGGTGGAGCTGGCGGTGGTGGCCCTGGGCCTGGACCTGGGGGAGGAGGTGGCCCTCACCGCCTTCGGGCTGGAAGGCCCCCTTCCTGGGGTGGGGCTCTCTCCCGCTCGGGTGCGGGTGGTGGCCCGGGAGGAGGTCCTTTTCCGCAAGGAGGTGCCCCTGGTCCTGAGGCCCCCGGGGGGGCTAAGGGTGGTGGACTACGCTCCGAAGAGCGTGGAGGTGGTGGGGCCCAGGGGGCTCCTCGAGGGCCTGGAGGAGGTGGAGGCCAGCCCCCAAGGGGGGTTCCGCCCGGGGGAGGTGGTGGGCCCCTTCCTCCTCACCCTTCCCCCCGGGGTGCGGCCCTTGGGCCAGGTTTTGGGAAGGGCGCGGTTTGCGCTAGAATAAGCGGGATGATCTACCCCATCCGCCTCTACGGGGACCCGGTCCTTAGAAAAAAGGCCCGCCCCGTTCAGGACTTCTCCGGCCTAAAAAAGCTCGCCGAGGAGATGCTGGAAACCATGTTTGAGGCCCGGGGGGTGGGGCTGGCCGCCCCGCAGATCGGCCTTTCCCAGAGATTTTTCGTGGCGGTGGAGTACGCCGACGAGCCCGACGAGGAAGAAAGGCCCCTCCGCGACCTGGTGCGCCGGGTCTACGTGGTGGCCAACCCCGTCATCACCCACCGGGAGGGCCTGGTGGAGGGGTTAGAGGGGTGCCTTTCCCTTCCCGGCCTCTACTCCGAGGAGGTGCCCCGCGCCGAGCGCATCCGGGTCCGCTTCCAGGACGAGGAGGGGCGCATGAGGACCCTGGAGCTGGAGGGGTATATGGCCCGGGTCTTCCAGCACGAGATAGACCACCTGGACGGCATCCTCTTCTTTGAGCGCCTGCCTGGGCCCAAGCGGGAGGCCTTCCTGGAAGAGCACCGGGCCGAGCTCGCCCGCTTCCAAAAGGAGGCCCGGGCCCTCTTGAAGGAGCTTTCCCCATGAGGGTGGCCTTCTTCGGCACCCCCTCCTGGGCGGTGCCGGTTCTGGATGCCCTCCACCGCCACCACCAGGTGGTCCTGGTGGTCACCCAGCCCGACAAGCCCAAAGGCAGGGGCCTGAAGCCCGCCCCAAGCCCCGTGGCCCAGTACGCCCTGGAGCGCGGCCTGCCCCTCCTCAGGCCTCCCCGCCTCAAGGGGAACGAGGGGTTCCTGGAGGCCTTCCGGGCCGCAAATCCAGAGGTGGCCGTCACCGCCGCCTACGGCAAGATCCTGCCCAAGGAGGTGCTGGAGGTTCCTCCATTTGGCTTCCTCAACCTCCACCCCTCCCTTCTCCCCCAGTACCGGGGCCCGGCCCCCGTGCCCTGGGCCCTGATCCGGGGGGAGAGGGAAACCGGGGTGGCCATCATGAAGACCGAGGAGGGGCTGGACACCGGCCCCCTCTACGCCCTCTGGCGCACGGAGATCCTGCCGGAGGAGGACGCGGTGGCCCTCGCCGAGCGCCTAAGGGATAAGGGCATAGAGCTCCTCCTCCAGGTTCTAGAGGACCTTCCCCACCTCACGCCCACGCCCCAGGAGGGCGAGGCCAGCTACGCCCCCCTCCTCACCAAGGAGGAGGGGAGGGTCCGCTTCGGCGAAAGCGCCGAGGCCATCTATAACCGCCACCGAGGGGTTCAGCCCTGGCCGGGGAGCTACTTCTTCCACCAGGGTAGGCGGGTGAAGGTGCTCAGGATGCGCCCGGAGCCGGGGGAGGGGGAGCCCGGGGTGGTCCAGGCGGTGGAGCCGGAGGGGGTCCTGGTGGGGACGGGGAAGGGGCTTATCCGCCTCCTCGAGGTCCAGCCGGAGGGCAAGCGCCCCATGCCCGCCCCGGACTGGGCCCGGGGGTATGGGGTGGGGCCGGGAACCCGCTTGGAGTAGCCCCCGCGGCGCAGTCAAGGCAAAGGGAAGCCGCGGGAAGGTAGTTGCCGGGGTCCCCATTAGAACTCCTCGTCCCACTCCACGATGGTCTCGCTGGTGAGGGTGGTGGCGGGCTTGCTCTCTATCCCGCTGGCCGTCACCTCCGCCCCCCGCTCCTTCAGGAGGCCGAACTGGGCGGCGATGCCCCTGAGGCCCGCCCCCGCCAGGGCCACCACCAGGAAGACGGTGAGGCCCCAGGCGAGGTAAGGGAAGAGACCCTGGCCGATGGAGAGGTTGGCCAGGGCGGCCATCCAGGGAAGGCCCCCGTGCTCGGCCATGACCGAGCCGAAGTAGGAAAGCCCCTCCGCCAGGATGGGCAGAAAGAGGAAAAGGAAGGCCAGGCCCAGGAGGTTCCAGTAGATGTTGCGCCCGCCGAAGGTGAGGCGAATCAGGTAGAGGGGGAAGAAGGCCAGGGCGGCGGCCAGGAGGAAGAAGACCGCCCGGGGAATGCCCAATAGCAGCAAGCCCAACTGCACTTGGAGGGCGTGCCAAGGACCCAGGGTAGATCCAAACAAGCGTTCCTCTATCTCCTGAATTTCACCCAAGAGTAGGGCGAAGTCTACGGTGCGTAGCCCGGCGGCGTTCTGCATTTTTAGAAAAAAGTTATCTGTGCGCTGGGCTAGATCCGGGGCGTAGGCCCCCACCACGGGATATACGGCAAGGCGAAAGCGAGAGTGGGCATAAACCAGGTGATCCCTGGCCAGGGCATGCTGGCCACTAGCTGTGTAGAGCTGGGCTCGGGCTAGGCTACCACGCACCTCATCCAAGAGAGCTAGCCAATCTAATAAGCTGGGGTAGGCTAGGCGGTGCAGAGCCTCTCCTACCTGCAAGGAAACCTCTGGGCTAAAGGGAAGGAAGCTGATTTCTTCTAGAAGATTTTCGGGAAGCGCAGGCTTGCTGGGAGGAGGAGCAGCCGGAGAAGTTTTTGGGGATGGGGTTGGGGTAGATGGAGCAGCTGTTGGGGACAGGGGCGGAGTGGGATGGGGAGGTGTAGAGGCGGTGCTCCCAGGAGAGGGAAGGGGGGCTTGGGATAAGAGGGCTTGCCGCCAGGCGGCCACCTTTTTCTGGAGTTCCTGCACCTCGGGGCGGAAGGCTTCCCCGCCGGAGACTTTGGTCAAGGCTTGGATGAAGTCTTGGGCCCTCAGGGTGTTTTGGGGGCTGTCCTGGATGACCAGGAAGCGGGCGTAGGCCCTGGCCAGGGCCAGGTAGGCCTGGGGGCGGGAGGTGGCGGTGAGGGCTTGAGCGAGGTCCTCGGCCATGAGCTGGAGGTAGCGCCCCTCGAGGCGCCCCCTGGCCGCTTCCGGAGGGAGACCCGCGGCCTCCTGCACCACCCCCTGGCCCAGACCCGTGGCCCGGGCCAAGCGGGTAAGGTAGGCGGTCTTTTCCCCTTGAGGGGCGGTGAAAAAGCCGTCGTAAAGGGCTTTGCCCAGGAGGTGGCGCACCAGGAGGAGGCGGGCCTCGAGGTCCCAGGGGCTCTTCCCCAGCACCGCCTGGCGCGCCTCCTGGAGGTTGGCCAGGGCCGCATCCCGGAGAACGGGGGGCAGGCCTTCCGCCTCTTGACGCAAGAGGCTCTGGGCCTGGTCCAAGGCGGCCAGGGCCTGGCTGGGGTTATCCCCCCGCACCTGGGCTAGGACTCGCTCCAGGCGGTCGTAGGTTTGAGGAAGGGGGGCGGCCAAGGCCAAGCCGGTAAGCGCCATCAGGAAAAGCCACCTTTTCATCCCTCTACCTCCACTATGCTGACTAAACGCCTCAGCCCGTGCAAGAGGCGGCCCACGTTGGTTTCCTTGCGGGCCAGGATCCCCACGTACCCCTGGCCTAGAGCGCGAAGGGCCACCAGGTTGTCCCCTAGCACCGCATAAAAGGTGCGGTAGCCCTGCCGTTTTAGGAGAAGGTGGCCGGGTTCCAAGAAAACCGGTTCTCCGGAGAAGAGCTCCTCTTTTCCGCTCTCCCCGGCCACCACCACCCCCGCCACGCCCTCGAGGCGGGCCAGGCGCTGGGCCAGCTGGGCCCGGGCCGTGGGGTCCTCTAGGTCCACGGCCTCGAGGCGGCCCTCTTCCTCTTCTTCGCCTTCCTCTTCGGGCTCCAAAGCTGCCAGGTCCCTAAGTTCCCGCAACCAGGCCTTGAGCTCTGGGGGCATCTCCTTGAAGGGGAGGAGCCGCTTGAGCTCCGGCCAGAGGGTCCCTTCCACCAGCCTGGCCCAGTCCTCGGGCCGGGAAGGCACCCCCTGGGCCGTGGCCCGGCGCACCAGGCTTTCTGCGGCCCGGGGGGAAACATACCGGCTTAGGATCTGCAAAAGGCTTTCCTCCATAAAGGACCCAAGGGGCTTGCCAATCTGCCCCTCAGAGTGTACCATAACCTCTGCCCGAGGGATCGGGCATGCCTCGCTGGGGTGTCGTCTAACGGCAGGACAGCGGACTCTGGATCCGCCGGTCGTGGTTCGAGTCCACGCACCCCAGCCAAAGTTTGGCCCCATCGACTAGCGGTTAGGTCACCGCCCTTTCAAGGCGGCGGCGGGGGTTCGAATCCCCCTGGGGTCACCAAAGCGCCGAGCCGCACCGCGGCCCCATCGTCTAGAGGCCTAGGACACGGCCCTCTCAAGGCCGAGACGGGGGTTCGAATCCCCCTGGGGTCACCAAAGCGGCTCGGCCGCTTTTTCCCTTGACGTAGCCCATCCCTTCCGGCAAACTGGGTGCGGCATATACCCCCACCCCGTATAGGTGGGGTGTAAAGTGGCTTCAAGGGAGGATGTCATGGAGTTCACCTTGACGGGACTGGGCACCAGCGGAAGCCAGGAAGAGGCCTACGATGTGGTCATCATCGGTGGGGGGCCCGCGGGCCTCACCGCGGGGATCTACGCGGGCCGGGGCGGCCTGAAGACGGTGATCGTGGAAAAAGGCCTCCCCGGGGGGCAGATCGCCCAGACGGAGGAGGTGGAGAACTACCCGGGCTTCCCCGAGGGCATCTCTGGGGCGGAGCTGGCGGGCCGCATGGTCCAGCAGGCGGAGAAGTTCGGGGCCCGCCTCGTCATGGACGAGGTCCTGGGGATAGAGAGGACGGAGGAGGGCTTCCTGGTGCGGGGGTTTGAGCGGAGCTACCCCGCACGGGCCGTCATCATCGCCACCGGGGCCAACCCCAAGAAGCTGGGGGTTCCCGGCGAGGAGAAGTTTTACGGCCGGGGGGTTTCCACCTGCGCCACCTGCGACGCCTTCTTCTACCGGGACAAGGAGGTGGTGGTGGTGGGCGGGGGGGACGCCGCCGTGGAGGAGGGGCTTTTCCTCACCAAGTTCGCCCGCAAGGTGACCCTGGTCCACCGCCGGGACGAGCTTCGCGCCAACAAGGTGGCCCAGGCCCGGGCCTTCCAGAACCCCAAGATGCACTTCCTCTTCTCCCATGTGGTCACGGAGATCCTGGGGGAGGAGGGGGTGACGGGGGTGCGGCTCAAGAACCTGAAGACTGGGGAGGAGTACGTCTACCCCACGGACGGGGTTTTTGTCTTCATCGGCCACGAGCCCAACACCGGCTTCCTCCGGGGGGTGGTGGAGCTGAGGCCGGACGGCTACGTCGCCGTTCGCGACGAGGTCTTCACCTCGGTCCCTGGCATCTTCGCCGCCGGGGACGTGGCCGACCCCATCTACCGCCAGCTCACCACCAGCGTGGGGGCCGGGACCCGGGCGGCCATGATGGCGGAGAAGTACCTGGCGGAGAAGGGGGAAGCGGTCAGGGGTTGAGGCTTCCCTTCCTTCTCCCCTTTTTGGCCCTGGCCCTGGGCCAGACCCTCTACCTGCCCTTAGACGACCGCCCCCCGAACCTTGGGCCTTGCGCCTGGGGGCTTGTCCTTTGCCCGCCCGAGGCGGTCTACCGGGGGCCCGAGGGGGCGGACCTCGAGGGCCTCTTGTCCTGGCTCATGGCCACCCCGGGGGAGGGGTTGGTGGCCAGCCTGGACGCCCTGGCCTATGGGGGGCTCCTCCAAAGCCGCCACCTTCCCCTTTCCCCCGAAGAAGCCCTGGCACGGCTGGACCCCCTCCTTTCCTGGAGAGGGCGCTACGGGGGGGCGCTTTACCTTTTTGGCGTCGTCCCGCGGTGGGATGCCAGCAGGCGGGAGCGGAACCTCGAGGTCCTAAAGGCCCTCGCCCCCTGGGCGGGGCTTGGGGGGATCTATCGGGAGGTTGTCTGGGACGATGCCATCCGGGGCTCTCCCGCTCCCAGGGAGGCCGCCACCCTCCCCTACCCTTCCCGTCCCGGGGCCGACGAGGCGGGGCAGGTTCTCCTCCTCAGGGCCTTGAGGCCTGGGCTTCGGGTGGCCACAGTCTACGAGGACCCTTCGCTGGCAGAGCGGGTGACCCCCTACGAGGGCCTTCCCCTGGGGGAGACCGTGGCCCGCCTCCTGAAGAGCGCCGCTGCCAGGTCCGTGGCCCTAGGGGAGAGGGCGGACCTCGTCCTCTACGTTTATGCTGGGGAAAACCCCCGTCAGGCCGTCCTGGACCTTCTCCGCCTCATGCCCCGCCACCCCGTGGCCTTGGCCGACATCTCCCGGGTCAACCGGGGGGACCCGGGGCTCATGGCCTACCTCCAGGGCCTGGGCCTCTACGCCCGCCTTTTCGCCTACGCCTCTTGGGGAACCCCCGCCAACAACCTGGGGAGCGCTCTGGCCCAGGGGGGGCTTTTCCTGGAGGACTGGGAGGGGCGGCTTCTGCGGCTCGCCGAGGCCTATTTCCACTACTGGTGGGGGGAGGTGGGAAGGCCCTACGTGCGGGCCCGCTTTTCCGAGCCCCTGCGGGAGGAAGCCCAGGAGGTGGCCGCCCTTTGGCCCTATGCCGAGCTCGGGGGCAGGCGGCTGGACCTCCTGGGGTTGCGCTTCCCCTGGGGGCGTGCCTTTGAGGCTGCGCCCGCCTGGGCCTGGGTTCCCCTGGCCCGGGGTCTGGGCCTGGTAGAATAGCCCGAGCATGGTTTCCCGAGCCCTGGAGCTGAAGCGCCTCGAGGCCCTGGCCCAGGCCTTCCGTCTCCTCGCTCCCCTCATGAGCAGGGAAGAGGTCTACAAAAAGACCGTCCAGGCCCTCAAGGAGAACACCCGGGCGGTTTCCGCCCTCCTTTGGCTTTACCGGCCGGAGGAGGACCAGCTGGAGCTGGTGGCGGCGGCGGGGCTTTCCGCCTCTCGGGTGGGTTTTCGCGTTCCCCGGGGACAGGGGGTTTCCTGGGAGGTGCTGGAAAAGGGGGAGGCCCTCTTTCTCCCCGATGTCTCCCGGGACCCACGGGTGGTCTTTCTCTCGGGGAAGCGGCAGGCCGGGGCCTACCTGGGGGTGCCCCTGAGGAGCCCGGAGGGGCAGGTTTTGGGGGTGCTCTCCCTGGACACCGCCGGGGGCGTGGGGGAGATTCTGCCCGAGGAGCGCTTCCTGGCCCAGGCCCTGGCGGAGGCGGCGGGGGTGGTCCTCTCCCGGATTGGGGCCTTGGAGAGGGCCAGGCTCGAGGCGGAGCGCCACAAGGCCCTCCTGGACCTCTCCTTGAGCCTGGAGGCTTCCCGGGAGCCCCTGGCCATGGCCCAGGAGGCCCTGGAGACCCTCCTCCGCCTCACCCCCTACCACGGGGGGGCCCTCTACCTCTTCCAGGAGGGGGTGGTGCGGCCTGCGGTGTACACCGGCCGCTACCCCCCGGGTTTTCCCCGCCTCTACGAGGTCCACCCCATCCGCTTCGGGGAGGGGCTTCTGGGCCATCCCCGGCTTTGGGAGGGGCCGGTCTACGTGGAGGACTACGCCCGCTTTCCCGGAAGCCTGAAGCCCTTCGCCGAAAGCGGCCTGCGCTCCGCCCTTCTGGTGCCCCTCAAGCCCGAGGGGCGGCGCTACGGGGTCCTGGCCCTGGGGAGCTTCGGGGAGGCCATCCCCTTCCGCCCGGAGGACGAGGCCGTCCTGAGGGTGGTGGGCCGGAGGCTGGAGGAGGCCCTGGAGCGCCTCTTCCAGCTGGAAACCCTTCGCCTCACCCGCGAGGCCGCCCTCAAGGCCCTCTCCCGGGTGCTGGAGTACCGGGACCTGGAAACCCAGGGGCACACGGAGCGGGTGGCCGAGCTTTCCGTGCGCTTGGGGCAGGCCCTGGGGTTTCCCGACCTCGAGGGCCTGCGCCTGGGGGCCTACTTCCACGACCTGGGCAAGCTGGCCCTCCCCGACAAGGTCCTGAAGAAGCCCGCCGCTCTCTGCACCGAGGAGTGGCGCCTGGTGGAAACCCACCCCGAGGTGGGCCTGGAGATCTTGCAAAGCCTTCCCTTCCTGCCCAAGACCGCCCTGCACGTGGTCCTCTACCACCACGAGCGCTGGGATGGCTCGGGCTACCCCAAAGGCCTCAAGGGAGAGGAGATCCCCCTGGAGGCCCGCATCTTCGCCGTGGTGGACGTGTGGGACGCCCTACTCTCTTCCCGCCCCTACAAGGAGGCCTGGAGCGAGGAGAAAGCCCGGCAGGAGCTTTGGGCCCAGGCGGGGAAGACCCTGGACCCCCGGGTTGTCCAGGTCTTCCTGGAAATCGTCTAACTACTCCACGGTGACGCTCTTGGCCAGGTTCCGGGGCTGGTCCACGTCCCGCCCCAGGAGGACGGCCACCTCGTAGGCCAGAAGCTGCAGGGGCACCACGCTCACCAGGGGGGCGAGAAGGGGGTGGACCTGGGGCACGTAGATGACGTCCTGGGCGAGCCTCTTGATCTCCTCGTCCCCCTCGGTGGCGATGGCGATCACCTTCCCGCCCCGGGCCCGCACCTCCTGGATGTTGGAAAGGGTCTTCTCGTAGAGGGGACCCTGGGTGGCCAGGACCACCACGGGCAGATGCTCGTCAATGAGGGCGATGGGGCCGTGCTTCATCTCCCCCGCGGGGTAGGCCTCGGCGTGGATGTAGCTGATCTCCTTGAGCTTCAGGGCCCCCTCGTAGGCGGTGGGGGTCTGCACGTGCCTTCCCAGGAAGAGGAAGTCCTGGGCCTGGTGGTACTTCTCGGCGATATGGGCCACGATGGGCCTTTTCTCCAGGGCCTCCTCCACCAGGCGGGGAAGCTTGCGCAGTTCCCGGATCAGGGCCTGGGCCTCCTCCCGGGAAAGCCTCCCCCGGGCCCGGCCAAAGCGGAGGGCGAGAAGGGCCATGGCCGCCAGCATGGCCATGTAGGCCTTGGTGGAGGCCACCCCGATCTCCGGCCCCGCGTGGATGTAGAGGACCGCCTCCACCTCCCGGGTGAGGCTACTGCCCTTGGCGTTGATGACCCCAAGGGTCCTCGCCCCCTTGCGCCTGGCCTCCCGGAGGCCCTCGAGGGTGTCTATGGTCTCCCCGGACTGGCTGATGGCCACGGCCAGGGTCTTTTCGTCCACCACCGGGTCCCGGTAGCGGTACTCGCTGGCCACGTCCCACTCCACGGGGATGCGGGCCAGGGACTCCAGGAGGTACTTCCCGTAAAGCCCGGCGTAGGCGGCGGTCCCGCAGGCCACCATGTGGACCCGGTCCACCTCCAGGGGGTCCAGGTCCAGACCAAGGTCCACGTCGCCTTCCTCCTCCAAAAGCCTCCCCCCCAGGGTGTTCTCCAGAACCCAGGGCTCTTCGTAGATCTCCTTCAGCATGTAGTGGGGGAAGCCTCCCTTCTCCGCCGCCTCCAGACTCCAGTCCACCTCCACCGCTTCCCGCCTCAGGGGGTTGCCGAAGAGGTCGGTGATCCCCACCCCCTCCCGGGTGATCCGGACCAGGTCCCCGTCGTGGAGGAAGATGACCCGCCGGGTGTAAGGAAGAAGGGCGGGCACGTCCGAGGCCAGGAAGTTCTCCCCCTCCCCCAGGCCCACCACCAGGGGGCTCACCGTCCTGGCGGCCACGATCTCCTCGTGGTCCTGGTGCACCGCCACCACGGCGTAGGCCCCCCGCACCTCCCCCAGGGCCTCCCGCAGAGCTTCTAGGAGATCCCCCCGGTACTTCTCCTCTATGAGGTGGGCCAGGACCTCGCTGTCCGTCTCCGAGCTGAAACGGTGCCCCCGCCCCCTTAGGGCCTCCTTGAGCTCCAGGTAGTTCTCAATGATGCCGTTGTGGATGACCGCGATATTCCCATCCTCCGTGGTGTGGGGGTGGGCGTTGGGGTCCGTGGGGGCTCCGTGGGTGGCCCAGCGGGTGTGGCCGATGCCCAGGGAGCCTTGAAGCCCCTCCTCCTTCAGGGCGGTCTCGAGGGCGGAAAGCTTCCCCGCCCGCTTCACCACCCTTAGGCCCAAAGGGGTTTTCACCGCCACCCCGGCGGAGTCGTACCCCCGGTACTCCAGCCGCCTCAGGCCGTCTAGGAGAACGTCCGTGGCGTTCCGAAAGCCGATGTAGCCCACAATACCGCACATAACGCCCCTTTCTAGGGGAAATCTCCCCCTGCCTTTGGCCCTCCCCCGCGGTTGTCCCCCCCTCGCGGGGCTGGCTTTCCCTTGGGGGTTCTTGGGCGGGCGGGGCGGGCACACCCCGGGCGGCATCCGCGGATCCCTCGATCTTTCCCGGCCTTGGCCGGTTATCCCCTTGCGGGGTCCGCCACCTCGTGAGGCCAGATGGCCCCCTGCGCTTCCCGCCTTCAGGGGCAAAAGCCCCAGGGGGAGTATAGGGGAACCCTTCCGGGCTTGACAAGACCCGGATGAGCCTTTTATGATACCTGCGGGCGCAAGGTCAAAGCCAGGGCCGAGGGTTGCCCGCTGGCCTTGCACCTGGGGCAGAAAGCGGAGAGGAATCGCGGTAACTCGCCCGCCCAAGCCCCAAACCTCCAAAGGAGGTGTAGGGAGATATGAAGAAAAGGCTTGTCACACTACTGGCCGGGCTTTTGACCGTCCTCTCCATGGGGTTCGGTCTGGCCCAGTTCTCCGACGTGCCCGCTGGGCACTGGGCCAAGGAGGCCGTGGAGGCCCTGGCGGCCAAGGGGATCCTCGTGGGCTTCCCGGACGGCACCTTCCGGGGCAACGAGGGGCTCACCCGCTACCAGGCCGCCCTCATCATCTACCGCCTCCTGCAGCAGATTGAAGAGGAGCTGAAGGCCAAGGGCACCTCCCCCACCATGGAGGCCCTTTCCGCTGAGGAGCTGGAGACTCTGAAGAACGCGGTCCAGGAGCTGGCTGCGGAGCTGGCCGCCCTGGGCGTGCGGGTCTCGGCCCTTGAGGACAGCGCCGCCACCAAGGAGGACATCGCCCGCCTCGAGGCCCTGATCGCCGAGCTAAAGGCCCAGCCGGCCCCCGAGCCCGGCATGGACGCCGCTGCCCTGCAGGACCTAGCCGACCGGGTGGAGGCCGCCTCCATCGCCGCGGACACCGCCTTGGCCCAGGCCCAGCAGCTGGCCGAGCAGCTTGATGCCCTGGCCCAGGACGTGGAGGGCGTGAAGGGTGACCTGGCGGCTCTTTCCACCCAGGTGGAGGCCAGCGCCCAGGCCATCCAGGCCCTGAACGAGCTGGCCGTCCTCCTCAACCAGGACGTCCTCACCCTGCAGGATCGGGCCACCGCCCTGGAGAAGGGGCTGGCCGACCTCAAGGCCCAGCTTGGGTCCATTGACTTTGAGGAGTTCGCCACCCGCGAGGACGTGGCCGCGGTGCAGGAGTTCGTGGCCGCCCTGCGCTCCGACCTGGTGAACCTCTCCGAGAAGGTGGCCAGGCTGGAGGGCACCGTGGGCACCCTTTCCGGCAAGGTGGCCACCCTGCAGCGCAACGCCTTCACCATCAGCGGGAGCCTGACGCTAACCTACACTGCCAGCGACGCTAATAACTTCGGTGCTTACGACATTGACCGTGTCATCGGGGGCACCTTCCTGTCCAGCGGCGACCCTGACAACGACAAGAACGTTGTGGAGCACGCTGACCCTGTGACCTCCGTTTCTGGCTCCACCGCCGCCAGCCTGAGCCTCACCCTCAAGACCGGTCCCTTTGACGCCAAGTCGTCCGGCGGGGCCAACAGCTACCCCGGCCTGGTGCAGTTCAGCCTGACCGGCTCCTGGACGACCCCCGGCGTTGGCGCTTCGGTCGGCGCCAACCTGGTGGTGGACAAGGTCTCCACCACCCTCGCCGTGGCCCGGGACCAGGCCCTCTCCTTCACCTTCGGCCAGTCGGTGAACACCAAGTTCACCGAGTACGTGATGGACAACGAGCGCAACAGCCTCGGCCATGGCTTCGTGGCCACCCTGAAGGGCCTGCCCCTGGGCACCACCGTCACCGCCGCCTATGGGGAGAGGGACCCGGGCACCGCTAACTACGACTACTTTAGGGCCATCCGCTTGGCCATCGCCCCCAGCCAGGCTTTCTCCGTCGGCCTCTCCTACGCCCAGCATGACGCGCCCTCCGTCGAGGAGGTGGGAGGCGTGGACGGGAGCCTGGACCTGGGGCCCGTGAAGCTCTCTGGGGAGTACTTCCGCTTCGGCAACAACATCCTCGCGCCGGGCTACTTCGAGGGCGGCTATGTCCGGGCTGAGCTGGGCCCGGTGAAGGCCAACTATCGCGGCCTGGCACCTGGCGCCAACAACCCTGCTGGGCTC
This sequence comes from uncultured Thermus sp., assembly GCA_947085095.1. Classification (GTDB taxonomy): domain Bacteria; phylum Deinococcota; class Deinococci; order Deinococcales; family Thermaceae; genus Thermus. Next base: position 100,399 of record CAMTVD010000014.1, read on the forward strand.
AGTAACGACAACGATAACCCCTTCCGGGACGGCCAGCGGGGCTTCACCGTGGAGGCGGGCCTGCCCCTCTTGGGCTTGGACCTGGGCCTCCTCTACAACCTCCAGATGGATAGCACCTTTGGCGTCCCCAGCGCCAGCGCCTTCCGGGCCAGCCTGGGCGTGGGCTTGCCTGCGGGCTTCAGCTTGAGCGCCCGGGTGACCTTAGCCAGCAACATCTCAGGCGAGTGGTTTCCCCAAACCCTCAACTTTGCTCCGGGCGTGCCTGGCCCCACTACCCCTACGGATTACGCCACCGCCATCACCGCCAGCCTCAGGCACGATGGCGCAGCCCAGAACGCCGCCATCAAAGGGCTCAACCTCACCCTCGCCTACACTAACCGCACCCTATTGGGTGGACCTAACGACGGCTTGGCCTTCTTCGGCGACTTCGGCGGCCTGGCCCTGGGTCCCCTCAGCGTGGACAAGGTGGTCTTCCGCTACAACGACAGCAACCTCCAGAACGCTGCTGCGGGCCAGACCCTGAAGGGCGGCATCCGGGGCGGCCTCAGCCTGGCGGGCCTGCCGCTTAGCCCTGCCATCACCGGGGAGTTTGCCACCCGGGTGAGCGACGGCGGTCTCTCCGAGACCAAGTTTGGCTTCGGCCTGAGGTTCGGCCAGTTCTTCTGGGACAAGAGCGTCCTGGAGGTCAAGGCGGCTCAGTACAGCGCAGTGGGCCTTGTCATCACCCCTCCTAACACAACTGACGCTGATAGGGCCTTTGACGCTTCCGCCGACTCGCTCTACACCTCTGCGGCTGGCCTGGGCGGCAACCTCTCCGGCGTCTACGTGACCTGGACCTACTGGGACCTCTCCTTTGCCTACGGCTTCTTCAGCAACCAGACCCTGGGGACCCTCTTCTCCGATATCTTCAACCGCACCACCACCGGGGACTACGGCCGCGCCTTCCGCATCAGGTACACCGTCAACTTCTAAGCGCCCTGGCCCTGCCCCCCGCCCCAAAGGGGCGGGGGGCTTTTTCCACCCCAGTCAAGGCCGGGCGGGGGCCCTATACTCTAAAGGATGACCTTCCGCTACCGGGGGCCAGCGCCCAAGGGGGACCAGCCGAGGGCCATCGCCGAGCTGGTGGAGGCCCTGAAGGCGGGGGAGCGCTACGTGACCCTCCTCGGGGCCACGGGCACGGGGAAGACGGTGACGGTGGCCCGGGTCATAGAGGCCCTGGGGCGGCCCGCCTTGGTCCTCGCCCCCAACAAGATCCTGGCGGCCCAGCTTGCGGCGGAGTTTCGGGAGCTCTTTCCGGAGAACGCCGTGGAGTACTTCATCAGCTACTACGACTACTACCAGCCCGAGGCCTACGTGCCGGGGAAGGACCTCTACATAGAGAAGGACGCCAGCATCAACCCGGAGATTGAGCGCCTGAGGCACTCCACCACCCGAAGCCTCCTCACCCGGCGGGACGTGATCGTGGTGGCCTCGGTCTCGGCCATCTACGGCCTCGGGGACCCGAGGGAGTATCGGGCGAGGAACCTGGTGGTGGAAAGGGGCAAGCCCTACCCCCGGGAGGCCCTTCTGGAGCGGCTTCTTGAGCTCGGCTACGAGCGGAACGAGATAGACCTCGCCCCGGGGCGCTTCCGGGCCAGGGGGGAGGTGCTGGAGATCTTCCCCGCCTACGAGACGGAGCCCCTCCGGGTGGAGCTCTTTGGGGACGAGGTGGAGCGCATCCTCCAGGTCCACCCCATCACGGGGGAAAGGCTTCGCGAGCTTCCCGGCTTCGTCCTCTTCCCCGCCACCCACTACCTAAGCCCGGAGGGGCTAGAGGAGATCCTGAAGGAGATAGAGAAGGAGCTCTGGGAGAGGGTCCGCTACTTTGAGGAGCGGGGGGAGGTCCTCTATGCGGCGCGCCTCAAGGAGCGCACCCTCTACGACCTGGAGATGCTACGGGTCATGGGCACCTGCCCGGGGGTGGAGAACTACGCCCGCTACTTCACCGGAAAGGCCCCGGGGGAGCCTCCCTACACCCTTCTGGACTACTTCCCCGAAGACTTCCTGGTCTTTTTGGACGAGTCCCATGTGACCGTGCCCCAGCTCATGGGCATGTACCGGGGGGATTACGCCCGCAAGAAGACCCTGGTGGACTACGGCTTCCGCCTCCCCAGCGCCCTGGACAACCGCCCCCTTCGCTTTGAGGAGTTTTTGGAAAGGGTGCCCCAGGTGGTCTTCGTTTCCGCCACCCCGGGGCCCTTTGAGCTTCAGCACTCCGGGCGCATCGTGGAGCAGATCATCCGCCCCACGGGGCTTCTGGACCCCCTGGTGCGGGTCAAGCCCACGGAGAACCAGATCCTGGACCTCATGGAGGGGATAAGGGAGAGGGCCAGCCGGGGCGAGCGCACCCTGGTCACCGTGCTCACCGTGCGCATGGCCGAGGAGCTCACGAGCTTCCTGGTGGAGCACGGGATACGGGCGCGCTACCTCCACCACGAGCTGGACGCCTTTGAGCGCCAGGCCCTGGTCCGGGACCTGCGCCTGGGCCACTTTGACTGCCTGGTGGGCATCAACCTCCTCAGGGAGGGCCTGGACCTGCCCGAGGTGAGCCTGGTGGCCATCCTGGACGCTGACAAGACGGGCTTTTTGCGGAGCGAGCGAAGCCTCATCCAGACCATGGGCCGGGCGGCCCGGAACGAGAGGGGCGAGGTCTGGCTCTACGCCGACAGCGTCTCCGAGGCCATGGAGAAGGCCATCCGGGAGACGAACCGGAGAAGGGCCCTCCAGGAGGCCTACAACCGGGAGCACGGCATCGTGCCCAAGACCGTGGAGAAGGGGGTGCGGGCGGTGATCCGCCCCGAGGGGTACGGGGAGGTTCCCCTAGTTGAGGGGGCTTTGGAGGACACCGAGGACCTGAAGGAGCGCCTGGCGGAGCTGGAGCTCGCCATGTGGCAGGCGGCGGAGGAGCTGGACTTTGAGCGGGCGGCGAGGCTTCGGGACGAGATCCGGGCTTTGGAGGCCCACCTCCAGGGCCTGAAGCCCCCGGAGCCCGTACCGGGAAGCCGCAAGCGGCGGAGAAGGCGCTAGGCCAGGAGGAGAACGGGGTTCTCCAGGTAGAGGGCCAGCCGCTCCAAAAGCTTCCGGGCCAGGGGGGCCTCGAGGCCGGAGGCGGCCAGGACCCCATCGGGGGAGAGGAAGAGGCTCGGGCGGCCAGTGTGGACCTCCTCCTCGCCGAAGAAGCAGAGGAGGCCCTCCCCCTCCTCCCCCGCCTCCTGGTGGAAGAGGGCCAGGAAGGAGGGGCTGGGCCTGAGGCCCCTCACCCCTTCCCCCTCCACCCGGCCGAGGAGGGCCCTATGGGGGAGCTCCAGCTCGGCGAGGGCCCTTTCCGCCGCCCTGAGGAGGAAGGGCAGAGGGGTTTCCGGCACCCCGTGGACCCGGTGGAAGGCGGCCAGGGCCCGGGCTATGCCTTCCAAGTCCACCCTCCTTCGGTGCACCCTGAGGGGCCCCGCCGCCAGGCCTGGGGCGGGCACGGGGGCCACCCCCAGGAGGGGGGCTGGGGGAGCCTCCTGGGTGGGGAGGGCTTCCCCCTGGGCGGAGGGCTCTTCCGGCTTCTTTTCCCCTTCCACCTCTTCCAGGGCGGGGGGAAGGGCTTCCTGGGCTTCGGCCTGCAAAAGGTCTTCTTCCCAAGCCTCCAGGGCCTCAGGCTCCGGCAAGGGCGCGGCTTCCAGGAGGTCTTCTTCCCAGGCCTCGAGGGGCTTTTCGGCCTCCTCCTCGGGGAGGAGAAAAGCCTCCTCCTCCCCCTCCTCCAGGAGGTCTATTTCAGAGAAGTCCAAGGCCAGCTCCTCCTCGGGCACCTCCTCCACCTGCAGAGTAGGGGTCTTGGGGGCTTCGGGGATGAGCTCGGCAAGGTCCACCCCTTCCCTTTCCAGGGCGGCTTGGGCCCGCTTCAGCTCCTCCTCGGGGGGCAGGGGCGGGGGGGCCTCGGGCATGGGGGGGAGGTCCACCTCCCCCGCCATCACCTTGGCCAAAAAGGCCAGGATGTCCCGCTCCACAATGGTGCCATCCGGACCTGTGCCCTTCAGCCTGCGCCAGTCTATGCCGTTCTCCTCGGCGAGCCGCCGGGCCAGGGGCGTGATTTTGGGTTCTTCCATCCTGGCCCTATGATAACAGGGTGGAAGCGCGCTTTGCCGAGCTCCTCGCGGCCTACTGCCTCGAGGCCGCCCCCGGGGAGACCGTCTTGGTGGAGGTGGAAACCCCAGCGTTGCCCCTTCTTCCCCACCTGAAGCGGGCCCTCCTCCAGCGGGGGGCCTACCCCCTCTTCCGCCTCAGCTACCCGGGGGAGGCCCGGGACTTCCTCCTTTACGGGGGAAGGTGGCTGGAAACCATCCCCGAGGTGGAGCGGGCCCTCTACGAGAAGGCGGACAAGTTCCTGAGGGTCCTTTCCGCCGAGAACCCTCTGGAGGCGGCCTCCCTGGACCCCGGCCTCGCCCTCAAGCACCAGCGGGCCTGGCGGCCCCTAAGCGAGCTCCGCCTGCGGAAACGCTGGACCCTCACCCTCTACCCCACGGTGGGCTACGCGGTGGGGGCGGGCATGGGCACCCAGGAGTTTCGCGCCTACCTGGAAAGGGCCCTCTTCCTGGACCGGGAGGACCCCGTGGCCGCCTGGCGGGAGCTTGCCGCCTTCCAGGAGGAGCTCATCGCCCGGCTTTCCCAGGGGAAGACCCTGCGCATCCTGGCCCCGGGTACGGACCTCACCCTTTCCGTGGCGGGGCGCACCTGGGTGAACTCCGACGGGCGGCGGAACATGCCCTCGGGGGAGGTCTTCACCGGGCCCCTCGAGGCCTCCGCCGAGGGCGAGGTCCGCTTCAACCTCCCCGCCTTCGTGGGGGGCAGGCGGGTGGAGGGGGTCTACCTCCGCTTCCGGGGGGGAGAGGTGGTGGAGGCGAAGGCGGAGGTGGGGGAGGGCTATCTTAGAGAGGCTCTGGCCACCGACCCTGGGGCCAGGCGGCTTGGGGAGGTGGGCCTCGGCACCAACTTCGGCCTGGACCGCCCCACGGGCCTCATCCTCCTGGACGAGAAGATGGGGGGCACGGTCCACCTGGCCCTGGGCCAAAGCTACCCGGAGACCGGGGGGAGGAACGAGAGCGCCCTCCACTGGGACCTGGTCCTTTCCTTGAAGGAGGGGAGGCTCCTTTTGGACGGCAAGCCCCTCCTGGTGGAGGGCCGCTTCGTCTAAAGGTCCTGGCGCTCAAAGACCAAGGCGGCCAGGAGGGCGAAGCCCAGGGTGTAGATGAGGAGCAGGGAGAGGCCAAGCGAAGCCGCCTCCGGCCGCAGGTGCAGGTCCAGATAGGTGGTGAGGAGGAAGGGGGTGAGGGCGGGGAAGGCCACCAAAAGGCGCATGAGGAGGAGGGTGGCCACCGCCGCCAGGGCCCCCGCCGTGGTGGAGAGGAAGAGGGTGCCGTAGAGGAGGGCCAGGGAGGCGAGGGGCAAAAGCACCGCCCCCGCCAGGAGGTGGGCCTTTAGGAGCTCCTTCAGGGCCATGGTCGGGGTGAGGAGGCCCGTGCCCGCGAACCCCCCTTCCCCCAGGCCCGTGCCTCCGAAGAAGGGGCCAAGGCCGTGGGGCAGGCCCGCGAGCATCCCCCCCAGAAAGCTCGCGCCCAGGAGCACGAAGGGGTAGAGGAGGAGGGCTTGGAGCTTGGCCAAAAGGAGAAGGGTGCGGGGCAGGGGCCTTAGGAGGAGGCTTTTTAGGGTGCCCTGGGCCACCTCGCCACCCATGGACTCGCTGGCCGCCATCATCACCAAAAAGGGGAAGAGGAACTCCATCCCCGCAAGAAGGCTCAGGGCCACCACCTGCCAGCCCGAGGCCAGGACCAGACCGTAGACCTCCTGAAGCCCGGGGGCCAAAGCCCAGAGGAAGGGGAGGAGGAAGGCGGCCAGTAGCCCGATCCGCACGGAGCGGAGCCGGAAGAGCTTGAAAAGTTCAAGGAGGAAGAGTCTAAGCATGCTTCACCCGTTCCTGGTAGTAGGCCATGAGGTCAAAGCCCTGGGGGAAAAGGGCCCGCACCCGGTAGCCTTCCCTTACGAGGGCCTTGAGGGCCGCCTCCTGGTCCCCCTCAAAGAGGATGGCCCCGCCCTGGAGCCGGGCGGAGGCCACCTGGGGCAGGGTCTTGAGGAGGGCCAGGGCGCCTTCCAGGGGGTGGGCCTCGAGGCGGTACACCTCCCGGCCCCCTAAGGCCACCTCGTCCAGAAGCCTTCCCCCGCCCAGGATGCCCACTTTGTGGGCGTAGCGGGAGACCTCCTGCAGGTGGTGGGTGGAGAGGAGGACGGCCACCCCTTCCCGGGCAAGTTCCCGGAGGAGGCCGTGGACCAGCTCCACCCCCTCGGGATCCAGGCCCGAGGTGGGCTCGTCCAGGACCAGGACCTTGGGTCTGTGGAGGATGGCCGCCGCCAGCCCCAGGCGTTGCCGCTGCCCCAGAGAGTAGCCCTCCACCTTCTGGTCGGCCACGGCGAGGAGCTTGAGCCGGGCCAGGACCTCGCTCACCCGGGCCTCCTCCTTGACCCCGGTAAGGTAGGCGGAAAGGCGCAGGTTCTCCCGCCCGGTGAGGTAGGGGTAGAAGGCGGCAGGGGCCTCCACCACCGCCCCCAGGTGGCGCCTGGCGGCGGGGGTCTTGTGGACGTCCTCCCCCATGATGAGGGCCCGGCCAGTGGTGGGGAAGGCCAGGCCCGTGACGAGACGTATCAGGGTGGTCTTGCCCGAGCCGTTGGGGCCCGCCAGGGCGTAAACCTCCCCCGGGCGCACGGCGAGGCTCACCCCTTCCAGGATGGGCTTCCGGCCGTACCGCTTGCCGATGCCCTCTAGCCTCAGGGCTTCCATGGGTGCTATACTACCCAAGCCCCCGGTCCAGCGCGGCGGTCCGGGCGTGAACCGGGTCAGGTCCGGAAGGAAGCAGCCCTAAGCGCCACGGGTCGGGTGCCGCTGGGTAGCCGGGGGCGGTTTATCCACAGGGTTATCCACAGGCCCAGCTGGCCCTTGCCCACGGGCTCCCGGATAAAAAGCTCCTTGGACACGTGGTTTATCCCCCCTTCCTTTCCCTGGGCCATGTCCTGACCACCCCCTTTTCCACAAGGGCTTGGACCTCCTCGGGGCCGAGGCCGGCCTCGAGGAGGACCTCCTCCGTGTGCTCCCCCAGGAGGGGTGGGGGGAGGCCGGGGGAAGCGGGGGTGCGGGAGAGGAAGCGCAAGGGGCTCGCCAGGGTGGGAAGGGCCCCCAGGAGGGGGTGGGCTAAGGTCCAGACCGCTCCCCGGGCCCCGGCCTGGGGGTCAGCAAAGGCCTCCTTCAGGTCGTTCACCGGGGCGGCGGGCACGCCCGCCTCCTTGAGCCTTTCCAGCCAGTAGGCCCGGGGGCGGGTCCTTAAAACCTGGGCCAGCGCCCTTTCCACCCCCTGCCGGTTCTCCACCCGCATCGGGTTTCTCGGAAAGCGCTCCTTGAGCCCGGGAAGCTCCAGGACCTGGCAGAGCCTGGCGAACTGCTCGTCGTTGCCCACCGCCAGGACGATCCAGCCGTCCGCCGCGGGAAAGGCCCCGTAGGGCACGATCTGGGCGTGGGCGTTGCCGAGCCTTTTTGGGGGGGCCCCGGTGAGGAGGTAGCTCTCCCCCAGGTTGGCCAGGGCGAAGAGGCCCACATCGTAGAGGGAGAGGTCTATGTGCTGGCCCTGGCCGCTCCTTTCCCGCTCCAAGAGGGCCGCAAGGACCGCCACCGCCCCCATCATCCCGGTCATGACGTCTATCCAGGCCACCCCCACCTTCATGGGGGGGCCCTCCGGCTCCCCGGTCACGGACATGATGCCCGTGTAGCCCTGGAGGGCGGCGTCGTACCCGGGCTCCTGGGCCCTGGGCCCCGTGTGGCCGAAGCCGGTGATGGAGAGGTAGACGAGCCTGGGGTTCTGGGCCTTCAGGCTCTCGTAGTCCAGGCGGTAGCGCCCAAGGTCCCCGGTCTTGAAGTTCTCCACCAGCACATCGGCCCCCGCCGCAAGCCGCCGCGCCACTTCCTGGCCCTCTTTAGTCTTCAAGTCCAGGGCCAGGCTCCGCTTCCCCCGGTTCACGGCGAGGAAGTAAGCGCTTTCCCCCTTGAGAAAGGGCGGGCCCCAGCCCCGGGTCTCGTCCCCCCAGGGGGGCTCTACCTTGACCACCTCGGCTCCCAGGTCCGCCAGGATCATGGTGCAAAGAGGCCCCGCCAGGACCCGGGAGAGGTCCAGGACCTTGATGCCGGAAAGGGGCTTCATGGGGGCATATTACGCCGGTATAGTGAAGGGGTGGGCCAGATGCTGCGGCACCTTTTCGTTTTCGGCGTTCTCCTCTTCGTGGCCCTTCCCTTCCTCTGGATGGCCTACGCCGCCTTCATGCCCAAGGAGGTGGTGTACTCGGGGGAGCTCTTCTCCCGGGTGGGCTTCAGCCTGGAGAACGTGCGGGGCCTGGAGAAGGAGGGTTTTTGGGGCCGCCTCCTCTTCTCCCTGGCCCTCTCCTCGGGGGTGGTCCTCCTCCAGCTTTTCACCGCCCTCCTGGCCGCTTACGCCCTCCGGGCAGGGCTTGGGCTCCTTCCCTTCTACCTGGTCCTGATGGCGATCCCGGCGGAGCTCCTCCTCGTTCCCCTCTACGGCATCCTCAAGGGTCTTGCCCTTTTGGACACGGTCTTGGCCCTCCTCCTTCCCTTCGCCGCCAGCCCCTTCGTCATCTACCTGGTCTACCAGGCCATGCGGGCCGTGCCCGAGGAGCTTCTGGAGGCGGCTCGGCTGGACGGGGCGGGGCACCGGGTCCTCCTTTTTAGGATCCTTTTCCCCCTGGTGCGGCCCACCCTGGTGGCCGCGGGGGTGCTGGCTTTCGCCGCCCACTGGAACCTGGTCCTCTACCCCCGGGTGGTGGTCACCGACTCCCGGTTATGGACGGTGCAGACCTGGCTCACTGACCTGCAGCGCAAGTACCCCACGGACTGGGGCCTCCTCTCGGCGGCGGCCCTCCTCAGCGTTCTCCCCATCGCCCTCCTCTACCTGGCCTTTGAGCGGCGGGTGGTGGCCACCTTTGAGGAGGGGCTGAAAGGGTAGCTTGACGGGCCCTTGGGCCCTGGCCTACCCTGGCCCCATAAGGGGGTGAAAGCCGTGCGCGCTTTGGTGTGGGGGCTTGTCTTGCTCCTAACCGCCTGCGTTCCCGTGGCCATGCTTCGCCCTCCGGAGCCCGCGAGGGGGCTGGAGGTGAGCGTGGGGGGGAGCGTGCTCAACAACCCCTTCGGGGAGCAGAACCCGGTGATTGCCCTTCCCTACCTGGCCGTGGCCGTTGGCGAGGGGGCGCTGGAGTACAACTTCTCCGTCCAGTGGGGCCTCCGGGGTGGGGTCAAGCTGGGCCTGGGCCCCGGATTGGCCCTGGATGCGGGCCTTACCGTGCCTCCTGGTTTTTGGGATGTCGAGGGCTGGCCCACAGGTATGCCTGTGGTCCTGGACGGCGGGGTCATCCTGGGCAGGGACGGGTTCTATTTCTCTCCCAGGCTCCACCTCATCGGCGTTCCCGGTTCCGGTGGGGGGCTCGGCTACCAGCTTTCCCTCGGGGCTTACCGCCGGGACTGGGTGGCGGAGGTGGGGGCCATGGGAGGGTTTGGCGGGGGCTTCCTCCTTAGCCTTTCCGCCGCCTGGCGCTTTGGAACCGCTCCCTGAGGGCCTTTAGCCTCTCCCGAACCCTCTCCTCAAAGCCCTCCCCGGTGGCCTCAAAGAGGAGGAGGCCCTCTAGCTCCTCCGGCAGGTACCTCTGGGCAAAGCTCCCCTCCTTGTCCCCGTGGTAGTAGGCGTACCCCTTCCCGTGCCCCAGGGCTTTGGCCAGGCCGGTGGGGGCGTTCCTCAGGTTGAGGGGCACGGGGGCCTCGGGGTGGGCCCTGGCGGCCTCCTCCGCCCGCTGCCAGGCCTGGTAGAGGCTGTTGGACTTGGGGGCCAGGGCCAAATAGACCGCCGCCTCCACCAGGGCCAGCTCCCCTTCCGGGCTCCCCAGGGCCTCGTAGGCCTCCTTGGCGGCCACGGAAAGCCTAAGGGCCAGGGGGTCCGCCAGGCCCACGTCCTCCAGGGCCACCCGGATGAGCCTCCGGGCCAGGTACCGGGGGTCGGCCCCGCCCTTTAAAAGCCTCGCCAGGTAGTAGAGGGCGGCGTCCACGTGGTTTCCCCGGAGGCTTTTGTGCAGGGCGGAGACCAGGTCGTAAAACCGGTCCCCCTCCCGGTCCATGCCGAGCCTTTCCGCCCCCAGGGCCTCCCGCACGCTCCCAAGGTCCACCCGGCCAAAGGCGGCGGCGAGCTCCAGGGTGTTCAGGGCGAAGCGGGCGTCCCCTTCCGCCGCCTGGGCCAGCAGGCGGAGGGCCTCCTCCTCGTAGGCCACCCCGGGGAGTCCCCTGGGGTCGTAAAGGGCCCGCCGGAGGAGGGCCAGGACGTCCTCCTCCGAGAGGGGTTTCAGGGGGAGGAGGCGCAACCTGGAGCGGAGGGCGGGGGTGAGGAGGAAGGCGGGGTTTTCCGCGGTGGCCCCAATCAGGGTGAGGAGGCCCGACTCCAGGTGGGGGAGAAGGGCGTCCTGCTGGGCCTTGTTGAAGCGGTGGATCTCGTCCAGGAAGAGGACGAGGCCCCCTTCCTGCCTGGCCCTTTCCACCGCCTGGCGCACCTCCTTGAGCCCCCCCTCCACGGCGGAGAGCTTCAGGAAGGGCCTTCCCGTCCCCTCGGCCAGGAGGCGGGCCAGGGTGGTCTTCCCCGTGCCGGGGGGGCCGAAGAGGACCATGGAGGAAAGTTTCCTCGCCTCCAGCATCCGCCTGAGAAGCCCCTTCTCCCCCGTGAGGTGGGGCTGGCCTAGGACCTCCTCGAGGGTTCTAGGCCTAAGGCGCTCCGCCAGGGACTCCATCCTCCCCATCCTAAGGGGGTGTGGTAGGCTTTGGGGGAATGCGGGGGCTTTTCCTTCTTCCCTGGGGCCTCTTCCTAATGGGCCTCCTTCCCTTGGGGGTAGGGGAGCCTTCGGGGGAGGTGGACCGGGGGCTTGGGCTCCTCCTCGCCGCCTTTCTCCTGGCGGGGGTGGGAAGCCTTTACTCCCGTTTTCCCGTGGCCTTTTCTGTGCAGCTTTTCCTGGTTCTGGGTCTGGGGCTTCTGGCCTTCCAACTGGCTTTAGAGAGCGCCCTCTCGCTCACGGGGCTGGAGGTCCCCCCCTACGCCGCCTTGGGCGGGGTCCTGGGGGCCTTGGCCCTGGGAGGGGCCTTCTTCCTGGGGACGGGGCAGGAGGCCCCCCTGCTTCCCCCCCTGCCCCGGCTGGGGAGCCGGGAGGACCTGCAAAGGATGGCGGGGGCCCTCGAGGGCCTGGCCCTGCGGCGACCCCTGGTCCTGGTCTACCTGGGCACCCCGGTCTCCCCGGAAACCCTGCTTGGGGAGCTCAGGCGGGGGGATCTGGCCTTCCAGGTGGGGGGGGGCTACCTCCTGGTCCTGCAGCTGGGCCGCCCCGAGGACGCCCTGGGCCTTCTGAGGCGCCTCAAGGAGCGCTTTCCCCTCTCCGCCTACGCGGTGGAGCGCTGGCAGGGGGGAAGCCTGGAGCGGGTGCTTGCCCGCCTCGAGGCCGAGGCCCTCCTGCAGAGCTAACCGCCGGGGAGAAGCCCTGCTGGGGTTGGTGTAAAGCTTCCCGGGCTACACCCCTTGAAGGTGTAGGAGAGCGGGGCCTACCTCCCCCCAAGGGTTACTCCAAGGCTCTACCCTTAGGTCCAAGGAGGGTAAACCATGGAGAAGGGCAAGGAGATCAGCCAGGCGTGGCAGGAGGCCTTGGAAACCTACGGGGAGCGGGAAGAGGAGTAATCCTTTCCCGGAAGGCCCTAAACGCCTTCACGGGACAAGCGGGGGGCCTTGGCCCCCCGGCCCCTATTTGCCCACCAGCCGCTTCCTTTCCGAGGGGTTCAGGACCCTTTTCCTCAGGCGCAGGCTCTTGGGGGTCACCTCCAGGAGCTCGTCCTCGGCCAGAAACTCCAGGGCCTCCTCCAGGGAGAGCCTCCTTGGGGGGATGAGGCGGATGTTCTCGTCGGAGCCCGCCGCCCGCACGTTGGTGAGCTTCTTGCCGATGGTGACGTTCACGTCCAGGTCGTTCTCCCGCACGTGCTCCCCCACGATCATGCCCACGTAGACCTCGGTCCCGGGCTCAATGAAGAACTGGACCCTTTCCTGCAGCCGGTTCAGGCTGTAGGCGGTGGCCACCCCCGCCTCCATGGCCACGGCGCTCCCCGTGGTGCGGGTGGGGATGGCCCCGGCCTGGGGGCCGTAGCCGTGGAAGGTGTGGCTCATGGTCCCCTCCCCGCCGGTGAGGGAGAGGAAGAGGCTGCGGAAGCCGAAGAGGGCCCGGGCCGGCACCACGAACTCCGCCCGCACCCTGTGGCCCACCTCCATGTGCACCATCTCCGCCCGCCTGGAACCCAGGGCCTCCATGACGCTGCCGAAGCGGTCCTGGGGGGTTTCCACCACCAGGAGCTCGTAGGGCTCCAGGCCGTCCTTGAAGAGGACCCGGGGCTGGCCCACGCTGAACTCGTACCCCTCCCGGCGCATGGTCTCCAGGAGGATGGCCAGGTGGAGCTCCCCCCGGCCCCTCAGCTCAAAGACCTCGGGGGCCACCTCCTCCACCTCCAGGGCCACGTTGGTGCGGAGCTCCTTCTCCAGGCGCTCCTTGAGCTTCTGCCCCGTCACGTACCGGCCCTCCCGGCCGGCGAAGGGGGAGGTGTTGGCGGTGAGGGTGAGGGCCACGGTGGGCTCGTCCACCCGCAGCCGGGGCAGGGCCTCGGGGGCCTCCTTGGCGGCGATGGTGTCCCCGATCTCCGCCCCCTCCAGGCCCGCCAGGGCCAGGATGTCCCCGGGAAGGCTTTCCTCCACCTCCACCCGCTCCAGGCCCTGGTGGGTGTAGAGGGCGGCCACCCTGGCCTCGAGGGCCCCCGTCTCCTTGAGGATGACCACCCCTTCCCCCTTGCGCACCCGCCCCCGGGAGACCTTGCCGATGGCCACCCGGCCCAGGTAGGGAGAGTGGTCCAGGTTGGCCACCAGGAGCTGGAAGGGGCCCTCCTCCACCCTGGGCGGGGGCACGTGTTCCAGGATGGTCTGGAAGAGGTCGGAGAGGTCCTCCTTGGGCTCCTCCCGCCAGGCCCGGCCCTCCCGGCCGATGGCGTAGAGGTAGGGGAAGTCCAGCTGCGCCTCCGTGGCCCCTAGCTCCACCATCAGGTCAAAGACCAGGTTCAGCACCTCGTCGGGGCGGGCTTCCTTCTTGTCCACCTTGTTGAGGACCACGATGGGCTTGAGGCCGGCCTCGAGGGCCTTCCTGAGGACGAACCGGGTCTGGGGCATGGGGCCCTCGGCGGCGTCCACCAGGAGGAGGACCCCGTCCACCAGGGAGAGGGCCCGCTCCACCTCTCCCCCGAAGTCCGCGTGGCCGGGGGTGTCCACGATGTTGACCTTGACCCCCCGCCAGATGACGGCGGTGTTCTTGGCCAGGATGGTGATGCCCCGTTCCCTTTCCAGGTCGTGGGAGTCCAGGATCCGCTCCCCCTCGTCCTTGAGGAGGGCCTTGGCCTGCCGCAGCATGGCGTCCACCAGCGTGGTCTTGCCGTGGTCCACGTGGGCGATGATGGCGATGTTTCTAATCTCCATGGGCGCACCCAATCCCCCCACTCTACCACGGAAAGGCCCTTAGGATAAGGGCATGAGGGTAGCCACCTTCTCCCTGGTGGCCCGGGACCCAAAGACCGGGGATTTGGGCGTGGCGGTGGCCAGCAAGTTCCTGGCGGTGGGGGCGGTGGTGCCCTTCGCCGAAGCGGGGGTGGGGGCCATCGCCACCCAGTCCTACGCCAACCCCCGCTTCGGGCCCCAGGGCCTGGCCCTGTTGCGCCAGGGGGCAAGCCCCGAAGGGGTCCTGGAGGCCTTCCGCCGCACGGACCCCCATCTGGAGAAGCGCCAGTTCGGCCTGGTGGCGGCCACGGGGGAAAGCCTCACCTTCACCGGAGCGGAGTGCCACCCCTGGGCGGGCGGGGTGGCGGGGGAGGGCTTCGCCGCCCAGGGAAACCTCCTCGCGGGCCCCGGGGTGGTGGAGGCCATGGTGGCCGCCTTCCTGGAGGCAAGGGCCCCCTTTCCCGAGAGACTGCTTCTGGCCCTGAAGGCCGGGGAGGAGGCCGGGGGGGACAAAAGGGGCAAGCAGTCGGCGGCCCTCTTGGTGGTGGGGGAGAAGAAGGGCTACGGGGGGCTTTGGGACCGCTACATAGACCTCCGGGCCGACGACCACCCCGAGCCCATAGACGAGCTCTTCCGGCTCCTTGGCCTCCACCGCCTCCTCTTTGAGAGGCCTAAGGAGCGGCGCCCCCTCACCGAGGAAGAAGTGCGCTGGCTCCAGGGGGTCCTCCGGCGCCAGGGGCTTTACGCCGGGGAGGTGCACGGGGGTTTTGACGAGGCTACGGAGCGGGCCTTCCTGGCCCTGATCGGCATGGAAAACCTCGAGGAGCGCTACCAGGGGGGGCCCGAGGTGGACGAGGCCACCCTGGCCTACCTCAAGGGGAGGTACGGATGGAGCTAGGGGCGGGGGGCGTGGTCTTCAACGCCAAAGGGGAGGTCCTCCTCCTCCGCGACCGCATGGGCTTCTGGGTCTTCCCCAAGGGGCACCCCGAGGAAGGGGAGGCCCTCGAGGCCGCCGCAGTGCGGGAGGTTTGGGAGGAAACGGGGGTGGTGGCCCAAGTCCTTCACCCCCTCTTTCCCACCCGCTACGTGAACCCCAGGGGGGTGGAGCGGGAGGTGCACTGGTTCCTCATGCGGGGCGAGGGGGAGCCCAGGCTAGAAGGGGGCATGACTGGGGCGGGCTGGTTCTCCCCCGAGGAGGCCCGGGCCCTCCTGGCCTTCCCCGAGGACCTGAGGCTTCTGGAGGTGGCCCTTGGGCGCCTACCGCTTTGAGGAAAAGACCCCCAAAATCCACCCCACGGCCTTCATCGCCCCCGGGGCCCAGGTGGTCGGGGAGGTGGAGGTGGGGGAGGGGGCTTCGGTCTGGTTCGCTGCCGTGGTGCGGGGGGACCTGGAACGGGTGGTCATCGGCCCGGGGAGCAACGTCCAGGACGGGGCTGTCCTCCACGCCGACCCCGGCTTCCCCTGCCTCCTGGGGCCAGGGGTCACCGTGGGGCACCGGGCGGTGGTCCACGGGGCGGTGGTGGAGGAAGGGGCCCTGATCGGCATGGGGGCCATCGTGCTGAACGGGGCCCGTGTTGGCAAAAACGCCGTGGTGGGGGCGGGAGCGGTGGTGACGGCGGGGATGGAGGTCCCCGAGGGGATGCTGGCCCTGGGGGTCCCGGCCCGGGTGGTGAAGCCCGTTCCTCCCCCGGAAAACGCCCCCCGCTACCGGGCTTTGGCGGAGCGGTACGCCCGGGGGCTCGTCCCCTTGCAGCCCCCCAGGCGCTACCGCCTCACCCTGAGGGGCCAGGACGCCCTCAACCCCTTCAGCGAGCTCCACCTCAGGCTCAAACGGGAGAAGGGGGTTCTGGAGACCCTGAGGCGGGCGGCCCAGGGCTTTCCCCTGGAGGAGGAGGAGGCGAGGCCCCTTCTTGGGGAAGGGCTCATTGCCCCCGAGTGAGCCCCGGGCCACATTGGGGAAGGACCAAAGAGGACAGTAT
Source organism: uncultured Thermus sp. (assembly GCA_947085095.1). Lineage (GTDB taxonomy): Bacteria > Deinococcota > Deinococci > Deinococcales > Thermaceae > Thermus. Next base: position 116,051 of record CAMTVD010000014.1, read on the forward strand.
GGAGCGCAAGATGGTGGAGATAGAAGAAACCGGGCTGACCTTTGAAACCGAGCTGGACCTGGTCCGCCTCGAGGCCCTGGCCGCCGAGTGGCTCCAGGTGATTGGGGAGGACCCCAAGCGGGAGGGCCTCCTCAAGACCCCAGAAAGGGTGGCCAAGGCCTGGGCCTTCCTCACCCGCGGGTACCGGCAGAGCCTGGAAGAGATCGTCAACGGGGCCATCTTCCAGGCCGAGGGGAGCGAGATGGTGGTGGTCAAGGGCATAGAGTTCTACTCCCTGTGCGAGCACCACCTCCTCCCCTTCTTCGGCCAGGTACATATTGGCTACATCCCCAACGAAAAGATTCTGGGGCTTTCCAAGTTCGCCCGCATCGTGGACCTGTTCGCCCGCCGCCTCCAGGTGCAGGAAAGGCTTGCGGTGCAGATCGCTGGGGCCATCGGGGAGGTCCTGGAGCCCCGGGGGATAGGGGTGGTGGTGGAGGGGATTCACCTCTGCATGATGATGCGAGGGGTGGAAAAGCAGCACTCCCGCACCATCACCAGCGCCATGCTGGGGGTCTTCCGGGAGGACGCCAAGACCCGGGAGGAGTTTTTAAGCCACTTGAAGTGAGAAAAGGCCCCGCCCGGAGGCGGGGCTGGGCTTATTCCGGGGCGGGAGGTGGGGCTGGGATTTCGCACCCGGGGATGGCCATCTGGGGGGCTAGCCCCAGGACCAACACCGGGATCTCCGCCTCCCCCACGCCCTCCACGCGCAACCGCAGGATACCGCTTTGCGCCCCTGGGGGCACCCGGAACATGAGGGTGGCGGGGTCTTGGGCCTGGGTGATCTCGGGATCCTCGGCGGGAAGGTCCGGGGGGAAGAGGGCGTAGCTAAGGCCCTGGTCCCAGTCCTCCTGGGTGCCGAAATCGTTCCCCTTGAGGGCCATCCAGTCCCCCGCCCGCACCGGGCAGCCCGCCACCACATCGGGTTGCACCGCCTGGATGCGCAGGGCGCCCGTGGTCTTGATGCCTTGGGGGGCGGAGCAAGCGGCGAGGGCCAGTAGGCCCAGGAAAAGGATTCTTCTCATCTCATCCTCCTAGGGAACCCCCAGGCGGGGTGGGGCCGCCTGGGGTTTGGTTCCCTACTCCGAGCAGTGGCCAGGGCCAATCAGGCCGTTGTTGTACTGGTCCAGGGTGGCGGCGTGAGCCTTGGCCTGTTCGGAAACCGCCCTGCTTAAGGACGAGGAGGGGGTGTAGGTCTTGAAGAAGGTGTCGGCCCAAGCCATGGCCGCGTCCACCTGCGGCGTGGTGGCGGCCCCATTCAGCTTGTTGAGGAGGGCGGCGATGTACTGGTGGGCCAGGATGTAGTAGGCGTTGCCGCCCGAAGGGGGCGTCCAGATGACCTGGTAGTAGCTCTGGCCCGAGAGGTAGAAGAGGGTGTCCTCGCCAATCAGGGCCCAGGTGTCGTCGTAAGGGGCGGGGCCGTACTTGGAGTGGGTCTTCCAGTAGCCTGGGGTCAGGGTGCAGCCGCCCTGGCAGGGCACGGACACCCTCACCGTGGCCGAGGCGCTTCCCTTGGTGCCGGTGGTGCTGGTGGTGAAGGTGGCGGTGTTCTTCACCTCGTGCTCCCCGCAGGTGTCAAAGCGCACCCAGCGCTCAAAGAAATAGGTCTGGGAGATGACCCCCTGCGGGTTGATGGTGCTGATGGCCCCTGTGGGGGTGGCCGAGGGGTCGTCCACGGTCACGCCGCCGTCCACCACCGTGGTGGGGTGGGTGAAGCTGAAGTCCTTCTGGGCGGTGGCGGTGTTGGGGAAGGTGGCGCCGTCGGTGCCCCAGCGCACGCTGGCCGTGTTGGTGCGGGGCTGTCCGTTGGGCAGGGCCTGGCTGTAGGTGCAGACCAGGCTGGCCCCTTCGGCAAGCGTGTGGGGGAAGCTCACCCCGCAGTCCAGGCTCACGCTCTCCCCGGTGGAAAGGGTGTCCGTGGGGGCCTGGAGGACCACGGCCCCTACCCCGGTGTTCTTGATGGTGACCGTGCCCTCCACCTTGAAGTCCGTGTCCTGGGGGGTGCCCACCAGGTCCACGGCGTACTTCACCAGGTAGGACTGCCCCGGCGTGAGGAGGAGCTGGCCGCTTGCGGGGTCGGTAACCCGCTTTTGGATGGTCCAGGTGTAGGTGCGCTTGAAGCTGGGGTTGGCGGTTTTTTCCACCGTGACCGCAGGGCCTACCGCCAACTGGGGCTTCAGGCCTTGGGGGGCTTGGGAGCAGGCTCCCAAAAGCCCCACCGCCAGTAGAACGCTGTACCAATGCCGCATAGCTAATCCCTTCCTTTCCCAAATCAGTGGTTCGCGCTTTCCGAGGGGACGCTAAGGCCCACCTGTCCCAAGGCCTCCCCATCGGCTAGCACCAAAAGGGTGTGTTGGCCGGGGTTTAAGGCTACCTCCCCGGCCCAGGTGTAGCCGTCCTCGCTTGTGAGGGCGAAAGACTGGCCTTCTTTCCGTAGGACCACCTGGGTGGCCCGAAAACGCAGGGTGAGGCGCACCTTGGGCCCCTCGAGGGCCAGGGGGCTGTAGAGGGGGCCCGCCACCACCTGGAGGAAAAGGGGGGCTTCGGCCTCCTCCCGGCCCTTGGCCTGGACCTTGAGGGTGTGGAAGCCGGGGGGAAGGGGAAGGCGCACCTTGACGGCGTAGTAGTTCTCCCCCTGGGGAAGAAGGGGTACCCGCCCGCTGGGGAGTTCCAGCCAGACCTCCCGGGCCTCCCCTTGGACCAGGGCCTTCACCTCCACCTCGGCCCCGGCCAGGGGGACGGGGGGGTCCAGGGTGGCCACCAGGCTGAGGCGCTCGGCGGTGTAGGTTACCTCCACCTCCCGCCTGGGGGGGGTCACCTCCACCCGGACCCGGGGGGAGGGGGCCTCGAGGGCCACCTGGACCTCGGGGGCCTTGGCCGTCCGGTAGCCTTGGGGCAGGTAGCGGGGGTCAGGGTAGACGCGGTAGCTGCCGGGGAAAAGCCCGCCGAGCAGGGCCCGGCCGTTCATGTCGGCCCGGGTGCAGCGCACCACCGGCCCCTCGGCGCACACTCCGGCGTAGGCCAGCCCCCCCTCGCGCTCCTGGTCCCAGACCTCCACCCAAAGCTGGGTGGCGGGGGCGAAGGGGAGGGGCTTCTCCAGCCGGGTGTTCAGCCTGACCTCCAGGGTTTCCTCCCCTACCAGGGCGAGGGTGGCGGGCAGGTTGGGGAAGAGGAGGCGGCCTTGGCCGGGGGCGGCCAGGAGGCGGTAGCGGCCCTGGGCGTCCGTGGTCTCGCAGGCGCTTCCCAGGCAGACTTTGAGGCCCGCCAAGGGGGTTTCCCCGGGGTCTAGGCGCCCGTTCAGGTTCTCGTCCCGGAAGGCCTGGCCCACCACCTCCCCCCCCTTGCGCCCGCCGAAGAGGTCCACCACCTCCTTGGGGGTGGCGAAGGTGAGGGCCTGGGCGTAGAACAGGGTGAGGCCGAAGCCGTGGCGGGCCTCCCCGCCTCGCAGGGTGAGGGTGTAGGAGGCCCCCAGGGCCAGGCCCGGTTCCAGGAAGTTCCGCTGGTAAAGGCTAAGGCCGAAGCGCTGGCTGGCCTCGGTCTCCAGGCGGTACTCGTAGAAGAGGCGGCTTTGCAGGCTTCCGGTCCAGAGTTGGCTCCAGGCGGCCCCGTAAAGGGTGAGGTCCCTGTTCGTGCCCCACCTGGTGAGGTACTGGCCCTCCAGGTTCCCCCCGGGAAGGGGTATGCGCAAGGTGGCGCTCCCCTCCCAGAGGGGGCTTTCCTGGCTCACGTGGCGCAGGCTTGCCGAGAGGCTGAAATCCCGGGTGCCCAGGGCCAGGCTGGCCTGGTAGATCTGGCTTTCCGGGGCTTCCCCGGAAAGGGGCCGGTTGAGGCCATAGCTGAGGCCCAGGCTCCCCGTGTACTCCCCAGGCTGGCCGAAGACCACGCCGAGGCTTGGGGTAAGGCCGAAGCCCCGGTTTTCCCCCTGCTGGCGGTAGCTCCCCGTGAGGCTCAAGAAGGCCCCCGCCAGGGGCTGGTAGTAGAGGGTGGCCTGGTTCTGCCACAGCCCCGTCTGGGAACCCAGCTGCAGGCTGGTGCTGGCCCTGAGACCCAGGGGGTAGAGGCGCCGGGTGCCCCCGGCCAGGCCCAGGGTGTGGATGCCGGCGAAGGGTACCCCGCTGTAGCTCTGCACCAGCTCCAGCTCCTGGGTCTGCCAGGTGAGGCTCTGGCTGAAGCCGAAGGAGAGGCGGTACTCCCCTGCGGCCTGGCCGGAGAGGTCCGTGCCCAGGCCCAGACTCAGGCCTGCCCCCAGGGGCAGGCGGTAGCGGAGGCTCAGGGCGTCCTGCCGCCCCAGGGGGGTGGTCTGGGTGCTCAGGTGGCCCTGGAGGTCCAGGGTTTTGTCCAGGCTCACCCCGCTGGCCCGCAGGCCCAGGGCCTGGGGACGGTAGGTGCCCTCCAGGCTCAGGCGCAGGGCCTGGAGGCGGAAGCTTCCCGCCAGGCTGAAACTCCCTCCCCCGCCCTGGGCCCGGGCCTCCCAGCCCTCCCCCTTCAGGCTCAGGGTGAGGCTTTGCGGAGGGCGCAAGGGGTTTTCCAGGTCCCCGCTCAGGGGGCCTGGGGTGGCGCTGGCGCTCACGTAGTCGGAAAGGGCGCCGGAGAGGCTGGGCAACACCTGGTAGCCCACCTGCCCCCGGAGCTGGCCCTGCTCCCAGCTGGCCCCTAAGGATAGGGCCAGGCCCAGACCCAGGGTGAGCGCGGGGTCCTGGCTACGGCCTCGGCTGCCCAGGGGGTCCTTGAAAAGGACGATGACCCCCGCCTCCCTCCGGGCCTCGGCCTTGCCCTTGGGGGTGGCCCGGAGCTTCAGGTAGAAGCGGTAGCCCGCAGAGATCTCCCCCCTTAGGCTCACCAGGACCCGCACCGCCCCTGTCTCCCCGGGGGCCAGGCTCAGGCCCGGAGGGTTCAGGAAGACTTGGGCCATGGCCGCCTCGGCCTCCAGGAGGACTTCCTCGGACTGGTTGGAGCGGTTGGTCACGTAGACGGGAAACTCAAAGGGCCCCCCCAGCTCCACCTCGAGGGTGGTGGGGGCGGAGAGGGCGATCTCGGTGCGGGGGAGGACCCTAAGCTCCACCTCGGTCCGGGCCACCTCCTTTTCCTCCACGTAGGCCACCACCCGGGCCAGGCCCCGGCTGCCCGCGGGCAGGGGGGGGACCCGCAGGGTGAAGCTCACCTCCTCCACCCTGCCCTCCAGCACCGCCACCCGTTCCAGGGAGAGGGCCTGCCAGCCCTCCGGGGGCTCGAGGCGGAAGCGCACCGTGCCCTGCCCCTCCACCTTCAAGCCCAGGGTGAGGTAGTCCCCGGGGGTGCCCGCCAGGCCCGGGGTAGGGAGAAAGCGCACCTGGGCGAAAGCTGCGCCCAGGAGGAGAAAGAGGGGCAGGAAGAGGCGCATCCTAGGGTTGCCTCAGGGCGGTGACCAGGGCTTCGACCATGTAGCTTCCGGCGCGCTCGTTGCCGAGAAGCTCTAGGGCGAACTCCAAGCGGATCTCCAGCCAGTCCCCGGTGGGACCCGCTTGCGTGTAGATGATCTGCGGGGTGCCGTCGGCCCTGAGCCAAAGCCCCCCGTTGACCCGGTAGAGCACCTGTCGGGCGGGTAGGAGGAGGTTCCCGTTCTGGTCCTTGAGGTCGGGGATCTGCAGGACCAGGCTCCAAACCTCGGGGGCGTTGGAAAAGACCTGGACCGGCAGAACCCCCCCTTCCAGGTTGCTGGCGGGGTAGATGGCGGGGAAGCTCTTGGGGGGGTAGTCCTCCAGCTCAAAGGCGATCTGGGTGGTGGGGGTGCGCAGGGCTATGGTTTCGGGGATCAGGGTCTGCACGATCCAGGTGGCCTGGGCCAGGGCGGGAGCCAGCCAGAGGAGGCCGACCATCAGGGCTTTCATGGGCTACCTCCTTTTTCTCCCTCCGGAGGGGGAGGCGGGGCTGGGGGGGCCGCCAGGGGGGTGCGCAGGGTAAAGGGCAGGTCGGCGGCCACGTCCTTGCTGGGATCGCCGTAGTTGAGGATGGCCAAGGCGGTGTAGTTCCCCACAGGAAGGGGCCCCACCAGGGCGATGGGCAGGATGCGCACCTGTCCGGGAAGCACCACCTCCTCTTCTATGAGGACCTCGGCCACCTTGCGGCCGGAGGTGTCCCGCACCTCAAAGCGTCCGGAAAGTTTCTGGGCGGTGTTCCCCGTGTTTTGGTACTGCAGGGCGAACCGGAAGGGGTCTTGGGGTTTCTGAGGGGCGCTGGGGACGATGCCGGTGATCCGCCCCGAAGAGGTGAGGGGGGGGATGTTGACGTAAAAGACGTGGGCCATCCGCACCCGGAAGGTGGCCAGGGGCACCCCGGGAGGGGGGTTGGGGTCCTCGGCCTCCAGGAAGAGCACGCCCCAGTGGGTGCCTGGAGCGGCCTCCTTGGGCACGGTGAGGGTGTAGGTGAGGGGGCGGGAGGCCTTGGCCTCCAGCAAGAACTCCGCTGGGGCGAAGGTGGCCCAGGGGCTGGCGCTCTCCTTCAGGGTGCCCACGGGCAGGAACTGAATCTTCCCCATGGGGTCGTAGGTCCAGTCCCCAAGGCTTGCCCGGACCCGCACCGGGCGGGTGCCCACGTTATGGATCCGCAGGGTTTGGGTGAGGGTTTCCCCCGGCTTGGCCTCCTTGAGGAGGACCGGGGGCTCCACGCCCAGGGTGCTTTGGGCTAGGGCACTCAGGGCCAGGGTGAGGAGGAGGGGAAAGGCTCGCTTCATGGCGCTCCAGAAAAGGGGCCTGGCCCGGGAGGACCAGGCCCCGTGCCTCACCTACCAGGAGGTGGTGGTGAGGGTGTAGGTCAGGTTCGCGGTGCTCTTGCCCCAGAGGTCGGCGTTGACCTTGATGGCCACCACCACCAGGTCGTCCAGCCAGCTCTTGTAGCCGCACCGCTCGGGGTTAAGGCCAGAACGGTAGCCCGTGGGCCCGGCCTGCAGGTTCTTGGGCACCAGGTGCCGGGTGGCCCCGTTGGGCAGCTCGTAGACGCCCGTGGCCGCGCCGAAGGTGTCGCAGGGGTTGTCCTGGATGTAGAGGTGCTGGATCCCCTGGGCCCCATGGGGGTCGTTGCGGGTCACGGTCAGGTCCCAGCGCTTGCCGTTGGAGAACTTCTGCAGGATGAAGGAGCGCCAGCAGACGAAGTAGTTCTTGCTCCCGGGCACCAGTTCCCCGTTCTTGTCCAGTTTGATGGGGGGGTAGGCGGTTACCGCCCCACCGCCGTGGATGGTGATGTTGGGCCAGGTGGCCACGCCGTAGCTGGTCCCCAGGGGCAGGACCTGCACCTGGTTGTAGAAGTTGTCCCCCAGCTGGGTCGTGACGTCTTGATCCGTGAGGCCGTAGACGCAGACCATCTGGTTCCCGAAGTCCGGGGTGGGGTTGGGCCAGTTGGCCCCGTCCAGGCTCGTGAGGTCAAAGGTCAGCGTGGTCACGTCCAGGTGCAGGGCCGTGGCCTTGGGGAGGATGAGCTCAATGGTCTGGTACACCGAGGCCGAGTCTGCCCCCTTGGCGTAGGCGTCGGGGCCGTTGCCCTTGGTGGGGGCGAGGACGGGCGCCTGGGCCAGGGCCAGGGAAGCCATAGCCAGTACCGCTGCCAAAATGCCTTTGCGCATAATGCCCTCCTAAATCTGTTCCTGGAGGTGGTGGCCTCTCGGAACGTTCTCACGGTACCCTCAGGGGCGTTACCGGAGCGTTACCGGTCATGGGAGTTTCCCCAAGGGGGAAAGGCCAGGGTGTGGTATTCTAGGGCCAAGGTAGGTAACGGCTTGAAACGCCCGGTTAACGATCCCGTTTACGCTTTGCCCCTTCATGGCCGGCCGCGTCTCTTGCGGGAGGGGAAGGAGGTGCGCCTGGCCCAAAAGGGTTTGGCCCTCCTCTACTTTTTGGCCCTCGAGGGCCCCACCACCCGGGCCCGGCTCGCCGACCTCCTCTACGGGCACGGGGCCGGCCTGCAGAACCTCAGGGTGGAGCTCCACCGGCTGGCCCAGGCCCTGGGGAGGGAGGTCTTTCCCAGGGGCCAGGACCCCCTGGTCCTGCCCTCCTGGATTCGCCTGGAAGCCCAGGGGGAAGGGGTGGTCCTGGAGGGCCTCGAGGCGGTGGCGGGGCTTGCGGACTGGGTCTTTGCGATGCGGGACCGCTACCTGGCCTCCCCGGGGAGCGGCGCCCGGAAGGAGCTTTTGCAGGAGCTTTCCTCCTTGGGTCCCCCTTTTCTTCTGGTGCTTCGGGGGCGGCTGGGGGCGGGACACCGGGCCTTCGCCCAGGCCCTGGCGGTGGCCTTGGGCCTGCCCTTCCACGAAACCCTGCGGCCCACGGGCCTGGTCTACCTGGAACCCCCGTATCCCCCGCTGGCCGTCAAAGAAGTCCTCCGTTCCCAGGCGGTTTTGGTGGTGCGGCTGGACCCTGGGGAGGAGCCCCGGTTTTTCCTGGAGCTGAGGGCCCAGTACCCTCCAGACCGCACCTGGGTTTTGGACCTTCCCCCCCTGACCTGGCCTGAGGCCAGGGAAGCCCTGTTGAAGGGGGTGCCCTTCGCTGAGGCGGCCCAGGCCTACTTCCTGGCCGGGGGGCAGCCGGAGTGGATCCCGGAGTGGCGGGCCTGCCCAGAGAGCCCCAAGCGCCCCCTGGCCCAGCTCCGCCTCCAGACCCGTTTCCTGAGCGAGCCCGCCCGCCTAGCTCTGGAGCGGCTTTCCGCCGTTCCTGGAGTGATCCCCCAGGAGGTGCTGGATGCCCTCGAGGCCCTGCCCCACTTGGAAGAGCTGGAGCGCCGGGGCTTCTTGGTCTACCAGGGAGGGTACCGCTTCGCCAAGGAGGGGGAGCGGCGGCTTCTCTACAGCGCCCTGGCCCCGGGGCGGCGGCGGGAGCTCCACGAGCGGGCCGCCACCGCTTTGGCCCTCTCGGGCCGGGGCCAGGAGGAGGCCCTCCACCGCCTGGCCCTGGGGGAGTCCTATGAGGAGCTCCTTTCCCTGCACCCGGGGTTTTCGGGCCAGAAGTTGGGGAAGCGGTCCGTGGGCCGCGGGGCCGAGCGGGTCCTCCTTCCCCAGGGAGGGGAGGGGGTCTTCTCCGGGGAAAGGGGGTTCTGGGTGGCCCTCCTGGAGCCCGGGGAGGAGGCGCGCCTGCTTTTTGAGCCCCAGGACGAGTACCTGCTCCTGGAGGTGGCGGGGGAGGCCTACAGCCCCGGGGATGCCCTGGGCCTTTTCCTGGGGCTTCGGGCCTCTAGAGGGGAAGGGTACGTGAGGCTCCAGGGGGCCTTCCTCCAGCGCTTCCTCCTGCCCCCGGGGGCCCTGGCCCTGCGCCTTTTCGGCCTGGGGGTGGCGGAGTTCGCCCTTAAGGCCTTTCGCCCAAGGCCGGTAGGGCCGGAAGCCTGGGACCTAACGGCGGAAGAGGTAAAGGAGCAAGGTGAGGAGGAGGGAAAGGAGAAGGGCTGAGGTGAGGGGGATGTACACCCTTAGACCCTCCCGCTCTATGCGGATGTCCCCGGGCAGGTGGCCGAACCAGGCGAAGAGCTTGGGGAAGTAGAGGAGGAGAAGCCCTAGGAGAAGGAGGAAAAGCCCGGCATAGACCAGGACCTTACCCAGCTCCATCCCGCACCTCCAGATAGGCGGTGAGGGCCGCCCCCAGAAGCCCGGCCTCAGGCCCCAGGAGGGCCCGCCTCAGGGGAGGGGCTTCCCAGCCCTGAAGGTAGTGGCGGAAGGTCTTTTGCAGGGTTTCCCAGTACTCCTCGGGGGCGTTCAGGGCCACCCCGCCCCCCAGGATGACCACCCCGGGGTCAAAGGCCTTGACCAGGCTGGCCAGGCCTATCCCCACGTACCGGGCTCCCTGGAGGAGGATGCGCTCGGCCTTGGGGTCCCCTTCCTGGAAGAGCTGGAAGAGCTCCCTTGTGTTCACCCAGCGCCCGTAGGCGTAGCCCGCCTCCCGCTCCAGGGCCCGGCCTGCGGCCAGGGCCTCCAGGCACCCCTCCAGGCCGCATCCGCACACCGGCCCCCCGGGGAGGAGGGTGGTGTGGCCCAGCTCCCCCCCTTGCCCCCTCTCCCCCCTCAGGACCCGCCCCTCCAGGACCACGCCCCCGCCGATCCCGGTGGAAACGGTGAGGAAGAGGGAAGACCTCTGCCCTTTGCCCGCCCCCAGGTGGTGCTCGGCCAAGGCGGCGGCGTTGGCGTCGTTTTCCAGGTGGACGGGCCTTCCCGTGGCCTCCTCCAGGAGGCGGCGGATGGGGAAGTCCACCATATTGGGGATGTTGGGGGTAAAGCGGATCTTCCCTTCCCGGAAGTCCAAGGGGCCGGGGGTGCCGAGGCCGATGGCCACCGCCCTCACCCCCGCTTCCGCCTCCGCCCGCCTCGCCGCCTCCGCCAGGGCCTCCACCACCGCCACTCCCCCCTCCTTGGGGGTGGGGAGGAGGACCCGGGAGAGGAGCCTTTCCCCGTCAAAGGCCCCGGCGGCGATCTTGGTGCCCCCCAGGTCCAGACCCACCACGGTCATGGGATCTCCTCCTCCAAAAGGGCCTCGGCTTCCCCATAGAGGGCCTCGGGGACCCAAAGGGCCACGTCCCCCATGTAGGTGCCCAAGGCGGCCTCGGGCAGGCCGGAGAAGGGGGTTTCCAGGACCACGGGGAGGCCCTTGGCCTCGAGGCGGGCCCTCATCCCCTCGGCCACGGGCCTGGGGGCGGAGAGGAGCTTGCGGTAGGGGATACCGGCGATCAGGCGGCGTTCCATAGGGCCTCCACAAGGCGCACGTAGTCTTGGCCCGCGGCCTCCACCTCCGAAAGGGGGATGGCCTCCTTCAGGGTGTGGGCCAGGGCGGGGTCCCCGGGGCCAAAGCCCAAAACCGGGGCCTTGGCCCCCAGGTAGGGGGCATCGGTGGTGAAGGGCCAAAGCCCGGCCTCCGTCTGCCCCAGGGCCTTGAGGGCCACTTGGAGGAGGGGGTGGTCAGGGGGGAGGCGGTAAGGGGGCCAGAGGGCGGGGATTACCATGCGCACCTCCCCCGAGGCCCGCTCCTCCTCGGGGACGTAGACCGAGGCGGTTCCCAAGGTCTTAAGGATCTCCCAAAGCTTTTCCAGGTCCGCCTCCGGCTCGTAGCGCACGTCCAGGTAGAGGCGCACCACCCCTGGGGTCTGGTTGCGGGCCCCGGGGAAGGTGTCCACCCGGGTGGGGGTGAGCTTGAGGCCGGGAAGGGGGGGAAGCTCCCTCAAGGAGAGAAGGTAGTCCGCCAGGTCGTAGAGGGCGTTCTCCGGTCCCGAAAGGGCGGCGTGCCCTGCCTCCCCCTCAAAGTCCAAGAAGACCTCGGCCCGGCCCCGGTGCCCCCGCATGAGCCTGCGCCCCGAAGGCTCCCCCAGGATGAAGGCCAGGGGGGAAAGCCTCTTTGCGGCGTAGCGGCTCCCCAGGCCCCCCACCTCCTCCTGCACCGTGGCCAGGAAGCGCACCCGCCCCTTAAGGGGCCTTCCCTTCAGCTCTTCCAGGGCCAGGAGCATGGCCACCAGGGGGCCTTTCATGTCCACCGCCCCCCGGCCATAGACCAGCCCCCCCACAAGGGTCCCCTGGGGGTGGGGCCAGGCGGCCACGTCCCCGGCGGGGACCACGTCCAGGTGCCCGGCCAGGACCACCTCGGGCTCCTTTTCCCCCAGGAGGGCCTCCACGTTGCCCGCCTCGTCCAGCCCCGCCTCGAGGCCCATCCCCTTCAAGGCCTCCAAAAGGAGGGCCGCCGCCTCCCCCTCCTGCCCGGGGAGGCTTTCCGCCTGGAGGAGGCGGGAGAGGAGCCTGACCCAGTCCACGCCCCTATCCTACACCCCGGGCCAGAGCCGCCTGGTAGAGGGCGATGCCCAGGGCCACGGAGGCGTTCAAGGACTCGGCCTCGGGCCGGATGGGGATGCGGAAGAGCTCGTCGCAACTTTCCCTCACCAGCCTGCGCATCCCTTCCCCTTCCGAGCCCACCACCAGGGCCAGGGGCCTTGTGAAGTCCAGCTCTCTCGGGGTCTTCTCCCCCCCCAGGTCCAGGCCGTAGACCCAAAGCCCCCGTTCCTTGAGCTCTTTGAGGGCCCGGGGAAGGTTCTTCACCCGGATGACGGGAAGCTTCAGGGCGGCCCCGGCGCTGGCCTTCAGGGCCAGGGGGGAAAGGGGGGCGGCCCGCCTTTCCTCGGAGAGGACCCCGTGGGCCCCCAGGGCCAGGGCGCTCCGGATCATGGCCCCGTAGTTCCGGGGGTCGGTGATCCCGTCCAGGACCACCAGGAGGGGGGGGTCCTTCCGGGACGCCGCCAGGCGGAAGGCCTCGTCCAGGGGGGCGTAGCGGGGCTCCTCCACCTCCGCCGCTACCCCCTGGTGGTGGGTGGTCCTGAGGAGGGTGTCCAGCTCAATGCGGGGGACCAGGGTGTACTGGGCCCCAAGCCCCTCCAGCTGGCGGAGGAGCCAGCCTTCCACCCCCTTGGCCACCAGGACCCGCCGGGCCCGCCCCTCCTTCAGGGCCTCGAGGACCGGGTTCCGCCCGTAGATCCACATGGCCCGAGTCTACGACGCTGGTATGATGTTGGGGAAGGAGGCGCTATGTACAAGACCATCCTTATGCCCACGGACGGGAGCCCCTGTAGCTTCCAGGCCATGGAACACGGCCTCAGCCTGGCCCAGGCCCTAGGGGCCAAGGTCCACTTCCTCTACGTCCTGGAGAACCCCGCCCAGGCCATCTGGATCGCCCCGGAAAGCGTCCCCTATGGCCTTGAGCTTCTGGAGGACCTGAAGAAGGCGGCGGGGGAGGCCATCGCCAAGGCCCTGGCCCTGGCCCGGGAGAGGGGGGTGGAGGCCACGGGGGAGGTGAAGGAGGGGGTGCCCATCCCCACCATCGTGGAGGCGGCCCAGGGCTTTGACCTTTTGGTCATGGGCACCCACGGGCGCACCGGCCTGGACAAGCTCCTCCTGGGCTCGGTGACGGAAGGGGTCCTGCACCGGGTCTCCATCCCCGTCCTGGTGGTGCGCTGCCGCTAGGTCAGCCCCCAAGGGCTTACCTTGATGCGCCTTGTTTCGGTCTTCGTCTCCTCCCGGCTTTCCCCGGAGGACCCCCTTTACCCCAGGCTGGTGCGCTACGGGGAGGTCCTGGCCGAGGAGGGGTTTGGCCTCGCCTCGGGAGGGTACCAGGGGGGGATGGCCGCCCTGGCCCGGGGGGTGAAGGCCAGGGGAGGGCTGGTGGTGGGGGTCACGGCTCCCGCCCTCTTTCCCGAACGGAAGGGGCCTAACCCCCACGTGGACCTGGAGCTTCCCGCGGCCACCCTGCCTGAGCGCATCGGCCGCCTTTTGGACCTGGGGGCGGGGTATCTGGCCCTGCCCGGGGGGGTGGGCACCCTGGCGGAGCTCACCCTGGCCTGGAACCTCCTCTACCTGCGGCGGGGCCTGGGGCGGCCCCTGGCCGTGGACCCCTACTGGCTTTCCTTCCTCCGGCCCCACGGGGAGATCGCCCGGGAGGATTTGGATTTGATACAGGTGGTTGCGGACGAAAAAGACTTGAGGGCCTTCCTGAGGTCGCTATGAGCGAGACCCTTCTCGTCCACGTCCCCGACTTGGGCCAGGGGGTGAGCTTTTACCAGGCCTTGGGCCTGGCCCTCGAGGCGCTGCTCCCCGAAAAGGAAGCCCTCCTGGCCCCGGGGGAAGGCCCCCTCCTCCTCCTCCGGCCGGGGACGGGAGGGGTGGAGCGGGGGCCGCAAAGGCCCAGGCCCGAGGGGCGGGGCTTCGCCCGGCTGAGGCTGGAGGAGGGGCGGTTGGTCTTCTTGGTGGAGAGCCTGGCCCACGAGCGGCTCCGCCTCTCCAAGTATGGCCTTCCCTTCCTGGAGGCCGGGGCGCACCTCCTCCTCTTTGACCCCGGGGAAAACCCCATCCTGGTGCGGGAGGGCCCGTGAAGCGGCTTTGGCTTCTGGACCTGGACGACACCCTCCTCCAGGACCACGGGGTGAGCCAGGAGGTCCTGGAGGCCTTGGGAAGGGCTTTGGGGGTGGAGGGGCTTTTCCCGGCGGTGAAGGCCAAGGCCGAGGCCCACTTCCTTAAGGCTCCCTTTTACCCCTGGGCCGAGGCCATCGGCCACTCCGCCCTGGAGGCCCTCTGGGCCCGGTACTCCACCCCGGGCCTGGAGGGCCTGGCCGCCTGGGCCAAGGGCTTCCGCCAGAGGGTCTTCCGCGAGGCTTTGGAGGCCCTGGGAGGGCCGGTGGAAAGGGCCGGGGAGCTGGCCGAGGCCTTCTTCCGGGAGAGGCGCCGCTACCCCCTCTTTCCCGAGGTGCCGGAGTTCCTCGCCGCCCTGAAGGAAATGGGGGCCATCCCCGTCCTCCTCACCAACGGGGTGCCGGACCTGCAGCGGGAGAAGCTGGTGGGGTCGGGGCTAAAGGAGGCCTTCCCCCTCACCCTGGTCTCCGGGGAGGTGGGCCTGGGCAAGCCGGACCCCAGGCTCTTCCGCATGGCCCTTTGCGCCTATGGGGTGGCCACAGAGGAGGCGGTCATGGTGGGGGACAACCCGGAGCGGGACATCCAGGGAGCCCTGCTCGCCGGGGTCACCGCCGTCTGGGTGGACCGGGGCCACCGCCCCCCTGACCCCCGCTTCCCCCCCCACCTCACCGTGAGGGACCTGCGGCAGGCCCTGGCCCTTTTGGGGTAGGCTTGGGGCCATGTACGAGGTCCTCCTCCTCCACAACCTGTTGCGCTGGGCGGTCCTCCTCTTCGGGGCCTGGGCCCTTTTGGAGCCGAAGCCCCGCCCTGGGGCCTTCTTCGCCCACACCCTTACCCTGCAGGTGGTCCTGGGGGTGGTCCTGGCCTTCCTTAGCCCCCTTTTCCAGGGGGCCCTGGTGGCCCTGGACGAGGTCATGCGCACCCCCGGCGAGGCCCGCTACTTCGTGGCGGAGCACTGGGTGGGGGGGCTTTTGGCTTTGGGCCTGGCCCACGGGGGGCTTGCCCAGGCCCGCAAAGGGAAGCCCTTGGCCCGGCTCCTCTTCGCCCTAGCCTTCCTCGTCCTCCTCCTCTCCATCCCCTGGTTCCGGCCCCTTTTCCGGCTCTAAGGGGCGGCCCAGGGTCTTTTCCACGAGCCTCGGACGCTATTTAAAGCAAGCGGGCCACCTCCAGGCTCACCTCGGGGAAGGCCAGGGGGCTCACCCTGTCCCTGGGCCTGAGGAGGGAGGCCTCCCGGTAGCCCTGGGACGAGGGGGAGCGGAAGAGGTGGAGCGCCCTCTCCTCCAGGTCCAAAACCCACACCTCCGGGATTCCGTGCCGGGCGTATAGGGGCACTTTGCGCTCCAGGTCATGGGCCTTGGAGGACTCGGCCACCTCCACCAGGAGGAGAACATCCTCGGGGCCAGGGTGGGCCTCCAGGTACAGGTCCTCCCGAGGCTTGAGGAGGGCTAGGTCCGGTTGCGGCTCAGAGAAGGTGTCCAGACGCACGGGGTCGTGGATGGCCATGAGGCAGCGCCCCTGGGCCTCGAGGGGAGAGAGGAGGAGGCGCAGGCGGCGCAAGGCGGCGGCGTGGCGGCTTCCGATGGGGCTCATCTGCCAAAGCTCCCCTTCCAAGAGCTCCACCCGGTCGTCCTCCCCTAGGAGGCCTGCTTCCACCATCCGGTGGTACTCCTCCGCGGTGAAGCGCTTGCGAACCGGGGTCATGGTTTCAGTCTAACCCGTAGGCCACCGCCGCGTACCCCACCACCCGCCTCCCGTCCCCGGAGGCCTCGGCGCTGGTGGCGTAGGCGAGGAGCCTGGGTTTCCAGCCCAGGCGGCGGGCCAGGGCGGTGAGGCTGGCCCAGGGGAGGCGGCCGCAGGCCTCGGCCTGGGCCAGGGCCTCGGCCTCTAGGCTTAGGGCGGCCTCCAGGGTCCTCCCGTCCCGCTCCCGGGCCAGGGGGTCCGGGTGGTAGTGGGAGAGGTCGCTACTGGCCACGAGGAGGTCCGTGGGAAGGAGCTCCTCCAGGAGGGCTTCGGCCACCTTGAGGGGGTCTGCCTCCCCGAAGAGGAGGGGGAGGATGGGCACCCCGGGGAGGGTCACCTGGAGGAAGGGGAGGAGGACCTCGAGGCTGTGCTCCTCCAAGAAGGGCTCCTCTAGCTCCAGGAAGGGGGAGCCCTTCCTTAGAAGCCTCCCGCCCCCCTCCAGGTCCACGGCCACCTCCCCCAAGGGGGTGCGCCAGGCCCGGTAGGGGTAGAAGGCCACCCCCAAAAAGGGGACGAAGTGGCTGGGGCCCAGAAGAAAGGCCCTCCCCGCCCGTCCCCGCCAGCCGGAGAGGGCCTGGAAGCTTTCCGCCGCCACCTTCCCCGAGTAGAAGTAGCCCGCGTGGGGGGAGAGGACCCCCCGGGCCCTCGAGGGCGGGGTCTTGGCGGCCCTTAGGAGGGCTTCCACCTCCTTCCGCAGGGCCTCCTCATCCTTAGGGTAAAAGTACCCCGCCACCCTTTCTTTCCTCACCAGGTCCATACCCCAGGGATCCTCCTCCCGCACCCCGGGCAAACCCCGGGCTCCTGCCAGAGGGCTTCCACCCTGAACCCCCGCCTGCGGAGAAGGAGGCGGCCGCAGTCCGGGCAGAAGGTGGAGCTCCTTGCCTCGTCCAGGACGTTGCCCACGTAGACGAACCTCAGCCCCTCCTCCTTGGCGATCCCGTGGGCCCTGACCAGGGTGGCGTGGCGGGTGGGCCTTAGGTCGGGCATGCGGAAATCGGGGTGGGCGGCGGTGAGGTGCCAGGGGATCTCCGGGGAGAGGCCTTTGAGGAAGCGGGCCATGGCCCGGATCTCCTCCTCCCCGTCGTTGTAGCCCTCCAGGAGCAGGCTGGTCACCTCCACCCAGACCCCCAAGGCCACCAGGTGCTCCAGGCTCTCCAGGACGGGCTTAAGCCGGGCTCCGCAGACCTCCCGGTAGAACCTCTCGCTGAAGCCCTTCAGGTCCACGTTGGCCGCGTCCAGGTAGGGGCGGATGTAGTCCCAGGCCTCCTTGGTCTCAAAGCCGCTGGTCACGAAGACGTTCTTCATGCCCCGGGCCTTGGCCAGCTTGGCGGTGTCGTGGGCGTACTCTATAAAGACGGCGGGCTCGTTGTAGGTGTAGGCGAGAAGCCTCACTCCCAGGGCCTCGGCCTCGGCCACGATCCTTTCCGGGGGCCAGTCCTCGCCGATGGGCCGGTCCAGATGGCCCTCCGGGCTCACGGAAAACTCCCGGAACTGGGAGATGGCCCAGTTTTGGCAGAAGGCGCAGAAGAGGTTGCAGCCCACGGTGCCCAGGGAGAGGATCCCCTCCCCGGGGTGGAAGTGGTAGAGGGGCTTCTTCTCCACCGGGTCCAGGTGCACCGCGGCCGCCTTGCCGTAGGTGACCAGGTAAAGCCTCCCGCCCAGGTTGCGGCGCACCCCGCACTTCCCCGCCCCCCCTGGGGGAACCGCGCAGTAGTGGGCGCAGGCCCGGCACTGCACGTAGCCCTTGGGCAGGGGGCGCTTCAGGTCCGCTTCCCTTAGGGTGGTGGTCAGGGTCATTTGATAGCGCTAATCTCAGTATAGCAAACTGTGGGCGTGGCTCCCTTTCCCCCCGAGAAGGAAGAGGACTTCGCCCCCTTCTTCCCCAAGGAGGTCCTGCGCCGGGGCCTGGCCTACGCCAAGGAGGGCCGGGTGCGCCGGATCTACCGGGTGGGGGAGCGGCTCCTTGGCGAGGTCCAGGGCTCGGCCCCCGAGCCCTACCGGGTGGAGGTGGGGCCGGGCCTTTGGGGAAGCTGCACCTGCCCTTATCCGGACTTCCCTTGCAAGCACGCGGCGGCCCTCCTCTACGCCTACCTCGAGGCCCGCCCCCGGGAGGACCTCATGGAGGTCCTGGACCGCCTCTCCCCGGAAGAGGCGAAGGGCCTTTTGCGGGGCCTGGCCCAGGTGCCGGAGGTGGCCCTTTTCCTGGGGGAGGCCCTCCTCCCCGAGAGGAGCTTCCTAGAGGCGGTGCGGGCCCTGCGCCAGGCTTTTTTCCTGGGGGGCGGGGAGAGGGAGGCCAGGGAACTTCTCTTCAGGCTAAGGAAGGCCAAGGCGAAGGAGGTCTTGGCCTTTCTGGAGGCCCTCCTCGAGGCCCCCTTTGACCCGGAGCCCTACCTCCGGGCCGGGGTGGGGCGGTACCGGGAGGTTTCCCAAGACCCCCTCCCCCTTCTCCACCTCTACCTGAGGGCCCTTTCCCCTGCCTTGGAGGAGGCCGTCCTGGACTTGGGGAAAAGGGAGCCAGAAAGGCTTCTTCCCCACCTTGCCGGCAAGGACCCTGGGGGGTTCAAGCGGGCCTTGAAGGTCAGGCTCCTCTTCGCCTTAGGACGGGAGGAGGAGGCCTTGGGCCTCATGCGGGAGCACCTGGAGGGCCCCGAGGACTACCTGGCCCTGGTGGAGCGCCTCCTCGCCCTGGGCCGGGAGGCGGAGGCCCTGCGCTACGCGGAGGAGGCCCTAGCCTGGTTCGGCAAGGACCCGAGGCTCTTCCCCTTGGCGGACCTCCTGGCGAGGAGGCGGGGAAGGCCCGAGGACCTCCTCCTCCGCTTCGCCCTGAAGCCCAGCCTCGAGGACTACGCCGCCCTCAAGGCCCTCCTGGGCAAGGCCTTTCCGGAAAAGCGGCGGGAGCTTTTGCGCCTGGTGAAAGACCCCGTTCTCCTCGCCCGCATCCACCTCCTGGAGGAGGACTGGCGGGCCTTGGACCGCCTCCTGAAGGGGGCTTCCCCGGAGGCCTACCCCGCCTTGGCGGAGGCCCTGGAGGAGCGGCTTCCCCAGGAGGCCCTGCGCCTCTACCTGGAGGCGGCCCAGGGGCTCATTGCGGCCATGGGGCGGAGCCGCTACCGGGAGGCGGCCAGGCTCCTGGCCCGGGCCAGGGCCCTGGACCCGGGGCGGGTGGCCGCCTTCCTGAAGGGCCTGAAGGCCCTCTACCCCCACCGCCGGGCCCTGTGGGAGGAGCTTGGCTCTTAATACCACCCCATGCTGGCTTGCGCCCGCATGGGGGCCCCGGCAAAAGGTTCCTGGGGAAGTGGACCGAAGCAGGAAACTAGGATATAAGTGCCCTGCCGTGGCTTTCGCCGCGGTGGGGACCCCAAAAGCAAGGTGGCCACTTAACGGCTTTCTCAGCCTCCTTGGGGAGAATAGAGGGGTGGAGCGGTTTCCCTGGGTAGAGGTTTTTCGCGGCCTGGCCATCTTGGAGGTGGTCCTGCACCACCTCCTGGGCCGCTTTCTGCGGGAGGTGCCCCCGGAAACACCCCTCTGGTTCCTCCTGGCGGCCTTAAACCGCACCCTCCACTTCGCCGTGCCCGCCTTCCTCTTCCTCACCGCCTTGGTGATCGGGGCCAGCTTCTGGCGCTCCTTCTCCCTGGGGCGCTACCTGCGAAACCGGGCCCTAAGGCTCCTCTGGCCCTACCTCCTTTGGAGCGGGGTCTACCTGGCCTTCCGCTACTGGGATTACGGGGTCTTCCAGCCGGAGCGCATCCCCCACCAGCTCCTCTGGGGCAAGGCCTACTTCCACCTTTACTTTCTGGCGGTGGCCCTCCAGCTCACCCTTATTCTGCCCCTCTTCCTCCCCATGGTGCGGGGGCGGGTCCACGGGGGCTGGTTTCTCCTCCTGGGCCTAGGGGGCACCCTTCTCATCTACCTCCTCAACCGCCACTACCGCTTCCTGCCCTATCCCGGGAGCTTCGTCCTATGGTACCTTCCCGCCATCGCCTTGGGCCTTTACCTAGCGAGCCGCCTGGAGCTTCTTCCCCGTCTCCTCCGCCTCTGGCCCCTGGCCCTGGGCCTGGCCTTGCTGGGGCTTGGCCTTTACCTGCCCCTGGCCCTCGAGGCCCTGCAGAAGCGGCCCGTCAACACCATGCACTACCAGCTGGCCCACTGGCTCTACACCACGGCCATGGCCTTCCTCCTCCTGGCCCTGGCCCACCGCTTGGCCCAGACTCGCTGGCGGCCCCTTCTGGCCTTCCTGGGCCGCTACTCCCTGCAGATCTACCTCCTCCACCCCATGGTGGTGCGCCTCCTGGAGAAAAACCCCACCTTCCCCGAACCCCTGGGCCTCAAGCCCGCCTTTTTGATATACCTCGTTCTGGTCCTAGGCCTCCCTCTGCTCCTGGCCCACCTTCTGGCCCGGGTCCGGGCCTCCCTCCTCCTTTTTGGCCGATGAGGCGCCTCTGGCTTCTCCTTCCCCCACTTGCCCTGGTCCTCTTGGGGCTTCTGAAGCCCCCGCCTCTGGTCTGGGAGGGGGAGGGGGTCCGGTACCGGCGGGCGGGGGTGGGCCTCTTCGCCCAGGTCTGCCGCCCAAAGGGACCGCCCCAGGGAGCGGTTCTCCTGGTCCCCGGGGGGTTTGGCCCCCCCACGGCCAGCATGCTGGCCCGGTGCCGGGCCTGGGCGGAGCGGGGCTTTTTGGGCGTGGTGCCCCACCTGCGGGGCCGTGGAAAGAGCGGGGGGAGGATCACGGGCTGCCTGGAGGAGGCGGAGGACCTGGCCCACCTGGCCCGCCTTCTCCCGCGGCTTGGGGCGGACCGGCACGCCTATGCGGGCTACTCCCTGGGGGCCTGCGTGGCCCTCAAGGCGGCGGCCCTCGAGGGGAAGGCCAGGGGGGTGGTCTTCGCCATCGGCCCCGTGGACTTCGCCGAGCAGGTGGCCATCCTGAGGCGAAGCCGCCCCGAGGCCCTTTCCCGCTGGCGGGAGATCTTCGGCGACACCCCGGAGGTCCTGGCCCGCCAAAGCCCCCTACCCTACGCTTCCCGCCTTCAGGCCCCCCTCCTCGTCCTCCAGGCGGGCAACGACCCCCTGATTCCCCCCACCCAGGCCTGCCGCCTTAGGGACGTGCGGGAGGCCATGGGGCGGCGGGTCCACCAGGTGGCCCTGACCCGGGAGGGGGAGGTTTGGACGGGGCCCCTCACCAAGGGCCGGGCCTGCCTCCGGCCCACGGGCTTTGGCCCCGAGGAGGACGACCACCTGATCCTCTTCCCGGACCTGCACCACACGGTGATCCCCGCCATGGAAGCCCTGTCGGAGCGGTTCCTCCTGGCCTGGATGCGCCCTTGACAAGCCAGAGGGTTTCCGCCATAGTGGGGCTTGCGGCCAGTCCTGGAGGGTTGGCCGAGCGGTTGAAGGCGGCGGTCTTGAAAACCGCTGTGGGCCTTGCGCCCACCGGGGGTTCGAATCCCTCACCCTCCGCCAAAGCCCATGGAGAGGTGGCCGAGTGGTCTAAGGCGGCACCCTGCTAAGGTGTTGCACCGGGAAAACCGGTGCCGCGGGTTCGAATCCCGCCCTCTCCGCCAAGGGGCCCGGGAAAACCCGGGCCTTTTATCCTATAGGGGTGGTCCTCCCCTTGCCGCCCCTCCTCCCCTGCCGCTTCCTGAGGAGAATCAACCGCTTCCTGGTGGAGGCGGACGTGGGGCTCCTGCACCTCCCCAACTCCGGGCGCATGGGGGAGCTCCTCCTGCCCGGAACCCCCTGCCACTACCACCAAAGGCCCACCCCCAGGACCCTGGGCCGGATGGTCTTGCTGGAGCGCCAGGGGGTGCTGGTGGGGGTGGACGCCTCCCTGGCGGGGGACTTGCTGGAACTCCTCCTGCGCTCGGGCTATTTCGGGGCCCTGGAAGCCCTGAGGCGGGAGGTGCGCCTTCAGGGGGAGAGGCTGGACTTCTGGGCCAGGCTTTCCGGGAAGGAGGCCTTTTTGGAGGCCAAGAACTGCAACCGGGTGGAGGGAAGCCTGGCCCTCTTCCCCGACGCCCCCACCAGGAGGGGGGCCCGGCACCTCAGGCTCCTCGCCGACTTCGCCCGTCAAGGGGGAAGGGCCTACGCCGTCTGGATGGTGCAACACCCCCTGGCCCGGGGCTTCGCCTTGGACCCGGAGGACCAGGCGCTCTACCAGGCGGCCCGGGAGGCCAGGGAGGCGGGGGTGGGGCTCCTGGCCTTCCGGGTGCGCCCCACCCTGAGGGCACTTCGCGTGGAGGACCCCCTCCCCTGGATCTGGCCCTAGCCCCCCAGGAGGATCTGCAGGGCCACCATGAGGGCCACGGCCAGGGTGAGGACGGTGGCCACCCCACCGGCCTCCGCCTCCTTGAGGGCCTCGGGGAGGATCTCCGCCACCGCCATCCAGATCATGGCCCCGGCGGCGAAGCCCAGGCCCACGGGCAGGGCAGGCTTGAAGAGCTCCACGAAGAGGAAGGCGGGCACGGCCATAAGGGGCTGGGGTAGGCTGGAGAAGACGCTCCAGAGGGCGGCCCCCAGGACGTTCACCCCCCTGGGGATGAGGACCAGGCTGATGGCCAGGCCCTCGGGAATGTTGTGCACGGCGATGGCCAGGGTGATGAAGACCCCCAGGGCCTCCCCGCCCCCGAAGGCCACCCCCACCCCCACCCCTTCGGCGAAGGAGTGGAGGGTCATGATGCCCACGATCATCAGGGCCTTGCGGGCGTCCAGGCCGTTTAGGGTGCCAAAACTCACCTCCCGGCCCCGGAGGTAACGGTGGGAGAGGAGGATGAAGAGGAGGCCCAAGAGGATGCCCAAAAGGGTCCGGGGGAGGCTCTCCTGCACCCCCTCGTAGATGAGGCCGAAGCTGGCGGAGAGCATAAGCCCGGCGGCGGCGGCGTTGGCCAGGCCCAGGTGCCGCTTAAGGATGTTCTTGGTGAAGAGGAAGGGTAGGGCCCCGAGCCCCGTGGCCACCGCGGTGAGCAGAGCGTAGAGGAAGACCGTCCCGGGGGAGATGGGCAGAGCCTCCATGGCGGTCATTTTATTGCAAGTGAGTATTGATAGCAATAAGCCACTCCCGCACCACCCGGGCCACCGTTTCCCGGTCCCGGTCCAGGAGGAGGTCGTGGCCGCTTTCCGGGAAGACCCGGTAATCCTTCCTGGGGCTTCCCAAAAGCTCATAGTACCGGCGCACCCCCTGGACCACGCGGTCCTGGCCCGCCTCCACCACCAGGGCGGGGGCCTGCACCTTGGGGAGGACCTCTGGGGTCCTTCGCATCAGGGCCAGAAGCTCCAGCACCGAGCGGGTGGGGAAGTAGGGGTAGTTGGGGTTGGCCTTTTTCAGCTCTGGGTCCCGGATGGAGTCGGGGCCGGGGAAGCGGGGGATGAGCCAGGCCAGGAGGGGGGCCAGGGGGGCCAGGGGGCTTTTCAGGGCCAGGGCGGGGGCTAGGGCCACCAGGGCCCTGGTGGGCCTCTCCGCCGCCAGGTGGGCGGCCAGGAGGGCCCCCATGGAAAGCCCCACCACCCCCCGGGGTTCGGGCAGGGCGGCGTAGGCCTCACGCGCCGCCAAAAGCCAGTCCTGCCAGCGCACCTTTAGGAGGTCCTCGGGCCTGGTGCCGTGGCCGGGAAGGGCGGGCTGGCTCACGGCAAACCCCGCCTCCCTCAGGACCTGGGGCAAAGGACCCAGGGTGAGGAGGGGGTGGGAGGTGAAGCCGTGCAGCAGGAGGAGGTTCATGCCTCAGAATACCCCGTCTGGACGCCCGAGGAGGGGCATGGTAAAACGGGGGGGAATGCTTTCGGGCAACCTCGCGGAGTTCCCTTTTCCTTCCCTGGTGGGCGCCCTCATGCAGGCGGGGCGCACGGGGCGGCTCCTCCTCCGCCCCCCTTTTTTGGAGGCCGAGGTCTACCTGAGGGGTGGCCAGGTGGTCCACGCCCGGGTCCAGGCCGGGGAGCGGGCCCTCGAGGGGGAGGAGGCCTTGGACCTCCTGGTGGGGCTCAAGCGCGCCCCCTTTGCCTTTGAGCCCGAGGTCCTCCCTCCTCACACCACCCTCCTCGGGGGGCTTTTGGTCCCCGCCCGGTTGGCAGAGGCCCAGGCTGTTTGGCAGGGGCTGGACCTCCCCACCGACTGGGGGTATATTCTCCGCCTCTCCCCGGGGGGTGGGGAGGTGGAGCTTTCCCCGGAGGTTCTGGGGGTGCTGGCCCAGGTGGAGGGGAGGCGCATCGCCGAGGTGCTTCTGGCCCCGGGCCCCTTGCGCTTGGCCCGCGTCCTGAACACCCTCTTGGGGATGGGGATTCTGGAGGCCGTTCCCCAGGTGGCCATTTCCCCCACCCCCCTCCTGGTCCTCCCCATCTACGGCCCGGGCTCGGGGGTGGCCTACGTGGACGAGCCCCTTTACGCGGGGTGGGCCCGGGCCATCCGCCACGGGTTCCGCCTCAGGTTGAACCCTATGGGGATCCTCATGGAGGTGCGCCCCAGGCCCAACATCCCCGGGCGGCTGGGGCTTTTGGAGGAGGACCTTAGACGCCTCCGCCTGCGCCGGGGGGATAAGGTGGAGGTGGTGCCGGAGGTGTAGGCATGGATATCCTGACCCTGAACGAGTATCTGAACCGTATCGTCTACGGCTTCCCCATGAAGCTGGTCTTCCTCCTGGTGGGGGCCTATCTGGTCATCTTCCGGATCCGCTGGTTCAGCGCCCCCTTGCGGATGCTGAGGGTTTCCTTCAGCGAAACCTTCGGGGCCATCCGCGAGCGAGCCTACGGCTTCGGCGGCCAGATCACCCCCTTCCAGGCCACCATGGTGGCCCTTTCCGCCACCATCGGCACCGGCCACCTCCTCGGCATGCTGGCGGCGGTGCTTCTGGGAGGCCCCGGGGCCGTCTTCTGGATGTGGGTGGGCTACTTTTTTGGTACGGGCAGCAAGTTCGCCGAGGCCACCCTGGCGGTGCACTACCGCCGCCGCTACGCCGACGGCTCGGTGTCCGGGGGGCCCATGCACTACCTCTACCGGGGCCTGCCCAAGCTCAGGTTTCTGGCCTACCTTTTCGCCTTCTTCGCCGCGCTGAGCGCCTTCGGCATCGGCAACCTGGCCCAGGCGGGGGCGGTGGGCGGGGCCCTTTCCCCCTTGGGGGCTCCCCCGGCCCTGGTGGGCCTCCTCCTGGCCCTCCTGGTGGGGGTGGTCCTGGGCGGGGGGATCGTCTGGGTGGCCCGCTTTGCCCAGGTGGTGGTGCCTTTGAAGCTCCTCCTCTTCCTTTTGGCCATGGGGCCCCTCCTCGTCCTCTACGGAGGGCGGCTTTGGGAGGCGCTTTCCCTGGTCTTCCAGGCCGCCTTCAGCCCCGAGGCCGCCCTAGGGGGGGCGGCGGGGTACAGCCTCTACGCCGCCATCAACGCTGGCCTTGGCCGGGGGATCTTCGCCAACGAGGCGGGGCTGGGCTCCGCGGCCATCGCCCACGCCCAGGCCCAGGTGGACCACCCCGTGCGCCAGGGGTTCTGGGGGGTCACGGAGATGTTCGTGAGCTTCCTGGTCACCAGCCTCACCGCCCTCACCTTCATCGCCTCGGGGCTTTGGCAGAAGGGGGGAAGCGCCACCGAGGCGGCCCAGGCCCTCTTCCAGGCCCATCCCTTGGGCGGGGTGATCCTGGCCCTTACCGTGGCCGTCTTCGCCCTGGGGACCATGGTGGCCTGGGGCTTCTACGGGGAGGAGGCCGCCGCCTTCCTCTTCGGCGAGGGAATCCGCTGGCCCTACCGCCTTACCTTCGCCACCCTGGCCTTCGTGGGGCCCTTGGGGGGCCTCGAGGCCTTCCTGGCCATCTCCGACACCCTAAACGGCCTCATGGCCCTCCCCAACCTCCTGGGCCTGGTCCTCCTCGGGGGGGTGGTGGGGCGGCTCGTCTACGGCTTCTTCCGCGGGGAGCCCTGGGTGCCGCCCCGCTAGCGGAAAAGCTCCCTTACCGCCTTTTCCAGCTCCTCCCCCGCCTTTTTGTCCAGGGTGAGCTTGACCTTGAGGGCCACCCGCAGGGCCTCCTCCTCGAGGGCCTCCCGGCTTTGGCACTCCTCCAGCCGCTTCACCAAGGGCTCGGCCCGGGGACCCAGACGGGCCTTGAGGAGGTCCACGAGCCTCCTGCAGAGCTCCGTGGGCCCTTCCACGGGGACGATCAGGCCCCGCTTCAGGAGATCCGCCAGGACCAGGTAGGCCTTCTCCCCCAGGCCGCTATCCCGCACCACCTCCTCCTCGGTGCGCCGCCCATCGCAGAGGGTGTAGACCCGCCACTCCTCGGGGGTGGGCTTCCAGTCGCCCTCGGGGGGGTTGGGGTTGCGGCGGAAGATCATGGTTAGAGGGAGGCCACCACGGCCTCCACCAGCCTCAGGACCAGGTAGACGAAGATCGCTCCCAGGAGGAGGATGAGGGAGAGGAGGAGAAGGAGGAGGCTAGAAGGCTCCTGCCAGGTGAGGAGGAGGACCCCCAGGTAGGCCAGGGCGAAGAAGGCGATGAGGAAGAGGAGCTGCTTCATCCTTTCCCCCACGATCCCCCCGGGGGTGGACCCCTTGAGACGGAAGCCGTAGAGGGTGTTGTAGGCCATTACCACCAAGCCCATGAGGAGCAGGATCTTTTCCATAAACCCACTCTACCCTACCCATTCCCGGATGGGAACCAGCTCCCCCCCCTGGACCTCCTTGCGCACGGGGCGGTAACGGCGGTCAAACC
Organism: uncultured Thermus sp.; assembly: GCA_947085095.1. Lineage (GTDB taxonomy): Bacteria > Deinococcota > Deinococci > Deinococcales > Thermaceae > Thermus. The sequence goes on from CAMTVD010000014.1 coordinate 142,387, forward strand.
AGATCTCCAGCACCGCCCGGTCCAGGCTCCTGGGGGCCACGATCTCCTTGCGCACAAAATAGCCCGTTTCCGTGGGGGAGATCTCCATGCTCTTGGAGAGCCTGATCTCCACCACCTCCCCGCTTCTTGTGCGCACCCGCACCCGGAAGGCCAGGGGTCCTTCGGGCTTCACGTGGGGGTCCCTGCGGAAAAACCACACGGCTACGCCTCCTTGAGGTCCGCCACCTGGGCCCCGGTGAGGGCGAGGAGCTCTTCCGGGGTGAGGGCGAAGAGGGCCTTGGGGGTGCCCCCCGCTGCCCATACCCGAGGGTAGGCCAGCAGGTCCCGATCCAGGAAGGCGGGGAGGGGGGTGTTGTGGCCCACGGGCGGCACCCCGCCGATGGCGTAACCCGTGAGGGCCCGCACCTCCTCCGGCGTGGCCCGGCGTAAGGAGCCCCCCACCAGGGCCTCGGCCTTCTTGGGGTCCAGGCGGTTTTTTCCGCTTACCAGGAAGAGGTAAGCCCCTCCTTCCCCCATGAAGACCAGGCTCTTCACGATCTGCCCCACCCCGGCCCCCACCGCCTTTGCCGCCTCCTCCGCCGTGCGGGTGGAGGCGGGGAGTTCCGTCACCTGGAGGTGGGGGAAACCCCGCCCCTTCAAGGCTTCCTGGACCCTTTGGGCGGAAGGGGAGAGGCTCATAGGGCGTAGAGGAGCTCGGCCAGGAGGGCGGCCCGCCGGGGGATCTCCGGCACCACCACGTACTCCGTCCGCTGGTGGGCATCCCCGCCGAAAAGACCCAGGCCGTCCAGGGTGGGCACCCCCAAGGCGGCGGTGAAGTTGCCGTCGGAGCCGCCCCCCACCCGGCCTGGCCTGAGGCTGAGGCCCAGGCTTTCCCCGATGGCCCGGGCCTTTTCAAAGAGGGCCAGGCTTTCCGGGGTGGGCTCCATGGGGGGGCGGTTGAGCCCGCCGGAAAGCGCCAGCTTGGCCCCGGGGAGGAGGGGCCTAAGAGCCTTGAGGCCCTCCTCCACCCGCCTCGCCTCCTCCAGGGTCCAGGCCCTGAGGTCTATTTCCACCCAGGCCTCCTCGGCCACCACGTTGCTTACCGTGCCCCCCCGGATCACGTTGGGACCCAGGGTGGTGCCTTTTTCCCGGTCCTCGAGGGCCGCCACCTTGAGGACCTGGTGGGCGAGCTCCAGGATGGCGTTCACCCCCTTTTCCGGCTCCACCCCCTGGTGGGCCGCTTTCCCCAGGGCCTTGAGGCGGTAAAGGCCCACCCCCTTGCGGGCCACCTTCAGGTCCCCTTCCGCCGTGGGGGGCTCCAGGACCAAGGCGGCCCGGGCCTTTTTGGCGGCGGCCTCTATGAGGGGGCGGCTTTCCGGGGAGCCCACCTCCTCGTCGGGGGTGAAGAGGATTTCCAGGGGGGGAAGCCTCCTTCCCGTGGCCTCCGCGTGGCGCAGGGCGTAGAGGAGGGCGATGATCCCCCCCTTCATGTCGTAGACCCCGGGGCCTACGGCCCGGTCCCGCTCCAGGCGGAAGGCCTCGGGGAAGCTCCCCTTGGGGTGGACGGTGTCGTAGTGGCAGAGGACGAGGACCGGGGAGCCTTCCCCTTCCCGCTTCAGGAGGAGGACGGGGCCTTTAGGGGTGTCCTTACGGGAAAGCCGCCCCTTAAGGGGTCCAAAGGCCTCCTCCACGAAGAGGGCCGCTTCCTTGAGGCCCGCCAGGTCCCCCGAGGGGGACTCCCGGCGCACGAAGGCCTCGAGGTCCTTGAGGAAGGAGGGCAGGTTAGCCTTCATCCATTCCCAGGTTTCCATGGTCTCATTATGCCTTGGGGGCGGGAGGCCTGTGCCCCTTGGCAAAGAGCACCCCCCGTGGTATAAAAGAAGGGTATGCCCTTCGGGGCCGGTTCACACGGGAGGGGGAAATAGGCTTCTCCCCCGCCTTTTCGTGTGAGCGCGCTTAGAGCGCCCGCCTTCCCGAGGGAAGGCGTGTAAGGAGGAAAGAGGCGGCATGGAAGAAAAGGCGACCCAGACCCCAGAAAAGACCTTCAGCATGGAACAGGCCCTTCAGGAAACCGAGGCCCGCCTGGAGAAGCGGGTGCGCCCCGGCCAGGTCCTGACGGGCAAGGTGGTCTTGGTGGGTTCCGAAGGCGTGGCGGTGGACATCGGCGCGAAGACGGAAGGCATCATTCCCTTCAACCAGCTCACGGAGAAACCCCTTTCCGAGGAGGAGCTCAAGGGGCTCCTCAAGCCGGGGGACGAGGTGCGGGTTCAGGTGCTCCGGGTGGACCCCGAGACCGGGCAGATCCTCCTTTCCCGCAAGAAGGTGGAGGCCACGGAGCACTGGGACCGCATCCGGGAGCTCTACGAAAAGGGCGAGCCGGTCACCGTCAGCGTGAAGGAGAAGGTCAAGGGGGGCTTGGTCGCCGAGCTGGACGGCGTGCAGGCCTTCATCCCCGCTTCCCAGCTGGACCTCAGGCGCATCCCCAACCTGGACGCCTACGTGGGCCAGCAGCTCCTGGTCAAGATCATTGAGTTCCACCGGAAGAAGGGGCGGGTCCTCCTCTCCCGCCGGGCGGTCCTCGAGGAGGAGCAGAAAAAGGCCAAGGAGGCCTTCTTCCAGAGCTTGGCCCCCGGCCAGGTGGTGGAGGGGACCGTGGTGGACGTGACCGAGTTCGGGGCCTTCGTCAACCTGGGGCCCGTGGACGGCCTGGTGCACCGTTCCGAGATCACCTGGGGGCGGTTTAACCACCCCAAGGAGGTCATCCACAAGGGGCAGAAGGTGCGGGCCCAGGTGGTTTCCGTGGACCCCGAGAAGGAGCGGGTCAACCTTTCCATCAAGGCCCTGATCCCCGATCCCTGGACCACCGTGGCCGAGAAGTACCCGGTGGGAAGTCGGGTGCGGGGCAAGGTGGTGGGCCTCACCCAGTTCGGGGCCTTCGTGGAGGTGGAGCCTGGCCTCGAGGGGCTCATCCACATCTCCGAACTCTCCTGGACCAAAAGGCCCAAGCACCCCTCCGAGGTGGTGAAGGAGGGGGACGAGGTGGAGGCGGTGGTCCTTCGGCTGGACCCCAGTGAGCGCCGCCTTTCCCTAGGGCTCAAGCAGACCCAGCCCGATCCCTGGCAGCAGTTGGTGGAGAAATACCCTCCCGGTACCGTGGTCAAGGGCAAGGTTACCGGGGTCACGGACTTCGGCGTCTTCGTGGAGCTGGAGCCCGGCATGGAGGGCCTGGTCCACGTCTCCGAGCTGGACCACGCCCGGGTGGAGAACCCCGCCGCCCTCTTCAAGAAAGGAGAGGAGATGGAGGTGGTGGTCCTCAACATTGACCCCGTGGAGCAGCGCATCTCCCTTTCCCGCAAGCGCCTCCTGCCCCCGCCCCCGCCCAAGACGGAGGAGGAGCGTCCCCGCCGGGCCAAGGGCAAGGAGGTCCGGGGCAAGCGCAAGCCCAAAGGCCGCCCGGAGGAGCGCCGGGAGTACGAGTACGGGGCCGTGGCCGAGTACAACCTCTACGATGCCTCCGCCGTGCCCACCGCCACCACCAGCGTGAAGCTGGGCGACCTCTACGGGGACCTCCTGGCCAGCCTGGGGCTGGAAGAGGAGAAGAAGTAGGAGGCGGTAAAAAAGCCCCCGCCCGAGGGCGGGGGCTTCCGCTTTCCGGGCCTAGAGGGCTTTTTCTTCCTCCTTCTTCCCGTAGAAGATCCGCATCAGGGTGTAGGAGAGGAAGAAGGTGAGGAGGGGCCCGCCCAGGACCAGGGTCCAGAGAACGGCGTTGTTCCCCAAGAGGGAGCCCTGTTGCTGGAAGTCTATCTTGTAGCCCGCCAGGGTGCTCATGAGGAAGAAGACCAGGAGGGCCAGGATGACGCTGGTGCGCACGGGGTGCTCCGAGGGGAGCTCCAGGTAGCGCATCTTGTCCTTGCGGGTGTCCACGAAGGGAAGGAGGAGGGCCACGATGCCCAGAATCCCGGGAATCAGGACCCCGCCGATGAACTCAGGGCCAACGGTGGCCCCGAAGAGCTGGAACTGCCAGCTTGCGGGGATGATCTGGAGAAGCCCGTAGAGCCAGAGGAAGTACCAGTCGGGCTTCACCGCCGGAGTGGTGGGGGTGGGGGGGCCGAAGGCCTCCACGGGGTGGGCCAGGAAGGCCCCCGCGATCATGGTCATGATGCCCACGTAGAGGGCGAAGAGGATGACCATCATGACCATCTGCTGGGGGTACATGGGCACGCCCAGGATCTTGCCCGGGGCCACCTTCTCCGCGTAGCGGGGCTGGGTGTGCTTCTGCTTGATCATGACCGCCAGGTGGAGCCCGATCAGGGCCATGAGGAGGAGGGGAAGCCAGAGGACGTGGAGGCTGTAGAGGCGGGGAATGGACTGGGCGGAGCCCGGGAACTCACCTCCAAACATCACCTCGGCCAGGGTGGTGCCCACCCAGGGGATGGAGGCGGCGATCCCGTAGCCGATGCGGGTGGCGGTCACGGCGTAGTTATCGTAGGGGAGGGCGTAGCCGGTGAAGGCGGTGACCACCGCCAGGCCCAGAAGGGCCAGGCCCACCAGGTAGTTGATTTCCCGGGGCTTCTTGTAGGCCCCCGAGAGGAGAATGCGGAGCATGTGCAAGAAGGCGGCGGCGATCATCACGTTGGCCGACCAGTGGTGGAGGCTACGGATCACCGCCCCGAAGGGAAGGCTGTCTATGTAGAGGACGCTGGCGTAGGCAGCGGGCACGGTGCGGCCGTCGGGGAGCTTCACCTCCCGGATGGAAGGCTCAAAGTTCAAGGTGAGGAAGATGCCGGTGAGCACCAGGACGATGAAGGCGAAGAGGGTGATCTCCCCCAGGAAGAAGGAATGGTGCACCGGGAAGGCCTTGCGCAAGACCTTCTGGTAAAGGCCCGTGAGGTCCAGGCGTTCGTCTAACCACTTGTACATGCTTCCCTCCTAGACGTGGCGGAAGAAGCCCGCTTCCGCCTTCACCCCCACCTCGCCCAGGAACTCCCCGGCGGCCACCAGGACGCCTTCTTCCACCTTAAGGGGAAGCTGGGGTACAGGCCTGGGCGGGGGGCCAGCGATGACCCTGGCTCCGCGGGCGAGGTCATAGATTCCACCGTGGCAGGGACAAAGGGCTGCCTTCTTGTCCGCCACCCACTGGCTCACGATGCAACCCAGGTGGGTGCAGACGGCGGAGTAGGCCACGATCCCTTCCACCCCGTTCTGGGCCACCTCGGGGGCGAGCTCCTCGGGGTTATAGCGCACCACCAGGACGGTGTTTTTGGCCTCGCCGCTTTTCACCACCTTGGTCTTGGGGTCCATGGGGTAGGCCAGAACGAAGGGGTCGCCGGGCTTGAGCTCCTCAGGGCGGATGGGTTTAGGCTCACCCCCGCCTTGGGCGTAAACCAGAATGTCTCCCGGCTTCAGGGGTTCCTTCTCCGGGGTGACCTCGGCCTTGGGGCGCAGGCTCGCCCCCACGTAGAAGGCGGAAACCAAGGAGAGGCCGATTCCGGTGCCGATGGCGGTCTTCAGGAAAAGCCGCCTGCGGGATCTTTGCAAGCGAATCTCGCGTTCGTCCATGCTTCACCTCTTACCAGGGGAAGTGGCTCTTCTCCTCCTCGGTGATCACCTCGTCCCGGCCGAAGAACTTCTTGTAAATGCCCAAAAGGGCGGCTACCACTAGGCTGATGGTTCCGAAGACAAAGCCCTGGAGCCAGGTGGGGTTATGCCCGGTCTGGGCGGCGTAAACGAGAAGGCGCACAAAGAAACCGGAGAGGGCGGTGAGGAGAAGAACCAGGACCACACCCACCGCTACCGGTGCGGTGGAGGGAGTGGGGAAATGGCGGCCAGGGCGAAGCTCTATCCCTTCCAGCCAGTAGGAGACCAGGCCGATTAGTCCGTAGAGGAGTAAGACAGCGCCAAAGGCCATGAGGCCAATCTGGCCCACGGAAAGCTTTTGTGGAACGTGGCCCAGCAGGCGGGCGATGTGGAGCCCATCCAGGTAGGCCATGTAGAAGAGGCCTGCGGCCAGGATGAGGGCGAAGGTGGGTACGATGGGGTCATTGCGGTACATGCCTTAGCCCTCCTTATTCCACCGGGCCGAAGTTGTTGCCGAAGCTGTTGCGGATGTAGGTGGCCACGGCTTTGAGCTCCTCTTCCGAGAAGGCGGCTCCCACCGGGGGCATCGCCCCGCGCCCGTTCTTTACGACGCTAAGGATCATCTGGGCGTCCTTTAGGTTGGCGTTGCCCGCCAGGGCAGGCATAACCGGGGGCATTCCCTGGCCGTCTGCCCCATGGCAGGCGGCGCAGTTGGCCTCGTAGATGGACTTACCCTTTTCCATGAGGGCGGGGTCCAGGCCAGCGGCAGGCTGGGCGGGGGCTTCCCCGTGGGCGGCCTCCTTAGCGGGCGGGGCCAGTTGGGCGGCGACCTGCTCCGCCGCCGGGGAGAGGGCGAAGTAGGCCCAGATGCTCCCTAGGACCGCCACCGTGGCCACGGCGTACCAGATGGGGTTGAAGCGCACGGGCTCCACCGGGAGTTCGGGCTCGCCCACGGCGAGGCGGAGCTCCACCTCCCCCGCCACCTCGCTCCCCTCGTCCAGGCCTAGGACAGAGACGCTGGGGTAGTTGTTCACGGTGAAGGAGATTTCCCGCACCTCCTGGCCACCGCCCCGGAAGTGGGTCACCACCCTTAAGGTGTGTTCCCCATCGGGGATCCTCCGGGTATCCAGCTTGAGGCGGTAGGGGGGTTCCTTGAGGACCGCGAGGGGTTCCGCGGCCCCGTCCAGGTAGACTTCGATCCGGTCTACGACCATCCTGCCTCCCTTTTGTGAATGGGGGTACAAAACCCCACTCCACCACTATAAGACCCCTAGGACAAGGACAGATGTCCCAGCTCACACCAGGCCCTGGAGGCGGCCGAGGCTCTGGCGCACGCCAGGTGCCCCACCGCCCACCTCGAGGGCCGCCGTTCCCGAAAAGCCCTTGAGGAAAGGGGCGAGCTTTTCCCAGGGAACGCTTCCCGTCCCCACGGGCAGGTGGTCGTCCCTTTGCCCGTGGTTGTCGTGGAGGTGGAGGTGGAGGAGCTTTTCCCCCAGGGCCTCGAGGTAGAGGAAAGGCCCCCTGGGCCCCAGTTCCACCAGGGCGTGGCCCACGTCCAGGCAGAAGCCGTACTGGGGGAAGCGGGCGAGGAGGTCCTTAAGGGCTTCGGGTCCCTTGAGGAGATCCTCTTCCGAGAGGGCCAGGTTCTCCAGGGCGATGGGGAAGGGGAGGGGGAGGAGGGCGGTGAGGGTCTTTTCCAGGGCCTCCTGGGCCAGGGAGAGGGCCATGGGGTGGCGGACGGGCACCTGGCCCGTGTGCAGAACCCCCACCCTGGCCCCCAGGGCCTCCCCGAACTCCAGGGCCCTCTTGATGCGGTCTTCCGAAAGCTGGCGCACGCTTTTGATGAGGCTTGCCGGGTTCAGCTCCACGAAGGGGAGGTGAAGGGTGAAGCCCACCCCCAGGGCCTCCCCCGTGGCCTTGAGGCTTTTGGGATCAGGCAGGGGAAGCACCTCGTGGAGGTCGTAGGCCACCTCCAGGTCCACGCCCAGCTCCGCCGCCAGGCGGAAGCCCTCCTCGTAGCCCAGTTCCGCGTTAAAGGGGCTGAAACCTAGACGCACGCGCCCTCCTAGCGGATGGCCTCCGCCTTCCTCTGGGCCTCCTCCAGGGCCTTCTGGGGGGGAACGCCCCCCTTCAGGCTCCTCTCCAGGGCCTCGGCCAGGAGGCTGGCCCAGGCGGAGAACTGGGTAAGGCGGGGCCTCTCCTGGGCGTGGGCGATCTGTTCAAAGGCCACCTTGCGGAAGGGGTTCTCCCGGTAGAAGTCCTCCAGCAAGGGGATGGCGGACTTGCGCACGGGCACGTAATAGCTGGCCTCCACCCAACGGGCCACGTTTCTGGGCTCCATGAGGTACTTCCAGAACTCTATGGCCCCCCGCACCTGGGCCTCGGAGGCCCCCCTCAGGACCACCAGCTGGGCCCCGCCCATGGGCACCTTCCCCCCGGGCTCCCGGGGCACGGGGGCCACCCCCAGGGTGAAGGCGAAGGAGAAGTTCTCCGCGGCGGGCCAGTTGGCGATGGAGGCCATGACCATCATTCCCTTGGTGCGCACGAAGTCCAGCTGGGCGAAGGTGGACTCGGCCATGCTCCGCACGGAGAGGGCCCCGGCCCGGTTCAGGCGGGTCAGCATCTCCAGGGCCTCGAGGGCCTCCTTGGAGGTGAAGTTGGGTTTTCCCTCCTTGGTCAGGCTCCCGCCCCGGCTCGTCACCATGGCCTCAAAGAGCCAGGCCTGGGGGTCGGTGACGAAGATGAAGCCCTTGGTCTGGCGGGAGGAGAGGGCCTTGGCCACCTCCTCAAACTCCTTCCAGTTCCTGGGGGCCTTTAGGCCCTTGGCGCGGAAGGTGTCCAGGTTGTAGAAGAGGACGGGGGTGGAGGTGTTCAGGGGGAGGCCGAACCGTCGCCCCTCCATCACCCCGTAGTTCCAGGCGGGCTCAAAGAGGTCTTCCAGGAAGCTCCTTTCCAGGTTCAGATAGGGGTCCAGGGCCAGGGCCCGCCCCTCTCCCACCAGGCGGGGAAAAAAGGAGATCTCCGCCTGGAAGAGGACCGGGGCGGCCCCGGTGCGCAGGGCGGCCACCAGCTTGGTCTCGGCGTCCCGGTAGTCCCCCACGTACTGGGGGGAGGCCCGGTAGAGGTTTTGCCTGGCGTTGAACTCCTGGGCAAAGGCGGCGAGGAGGCGGCCTGCGGGGCCGTCCATGGAGTGCCAGAAGGTCACCTCGGTCTGGGCCAGGGCGGGGGCCAGGAGGAGGAGGAGGGGCCAGAGCTTCTTCATGAGGGGGATTCTACCACCCGGTTGGTCAAGCCGGGGTCAAGGGCGCCGCTCCACCGCCAGGGCCTTCTTCTGGGCCTCCTCGAGGGCCACCCGGGGCTTCACCCCCAGTTTCAGGCTCCGCTCCAGGGCCTCCTCCAGGAAGCCGTACCAGACCACCAGCTCCGGGTCCTGGCTCCAGGGGCGGGCCACCTCCGCCTGGGCGAAGACCTGGCCCCTCTCCGGGTCCTTCAGGAAATCGGCGAGCTCCCTCTCCGCCTCCTTGCGCAAGGGAAGGTACCAGGTGGTGCGCACCCACTCCGCCTGGCGCTTGGGCTCCAGGAAGTGGCGGAAGAAGGCCGCCGCCCCCTGGGCCTGCTCGGGGCTTGCCCCCTTAAGGACCACCAGCACCGCCCCGGAGAGGGGCACTCCTCCCCCCGCTTCCCGGGGCAGAGGGGCCATCCCCACCTGGAAGGGGAGGGCGGTCTGGGCCAGGACCACGGGGAGGGCGGTGGTGGGGCCTACGCCCATGAAGACCTTGGTGCGCAGGAAGTCGGCCACGGCGAACTGGGCCTCCGCCAGGTTCCTGGCCTGGGCGTGGCCCTTCTGCACCATGCGGTGGAGCATCTCCAGGGCCTCCACCACCTCCTTGGAGGTGAAGGCGGGAAGCCCGTCCTTTACCAGGCTCCCCCCCAGGCTCATGACCAGGGCGTTGAAGCTCCAGATGTCCGTGGAGACCACCAGGCCCTTGGCGGTGCGGCCCGTGAGGCGGGCGGCGGCCTCTTCCACCTCGGCCCAGGTCCTGGGGGGCCTCAGCCCCCTGGCGCGGAAGGCGTCCTTGTTGTAGTAGAGGGCGGGCACGGAAAGCCCCAGGGGGAGGCCATAGGTTCTCCCCCTAACCTGGCCCGCCCGGAGCATCTCCGGGTAGAGGTCCTTGGGGAGGTTCTGGAGATGGGCGTCCAGGGGCAGGGCCACCCCTTCCTGGGCCAGGCGGGGCAGGAAGGAGAGTTCCCCGTGGAAGAGGACCGGGGCTCCGCCTGCGCGCAAGGCGGCCAGGAGCCTGACCCCCGCCTCCCGGTAGTCGCCCACGTAGCGGGCCTCGAGGCGGTAGACCTTCTGGCCCTCGTTAAAGCTCTGGATGGCCGCTTCCAAGACCTTGTCCCCCGGGGGGCCGGCGGTGTGCCAGAAGGGGATGGCCACCTGGGCCTGGGCCAGGGAGGCCAGGATGAGGAGGGGCAAGGGAAACCGTCTCATCCCCTAAAGCTTACCGGGCCCCGGGTGAGAGGGCTGAAAGGGGGAGCCCTATTTCCCTTAGGAAGGGCGAGGCCCTGTGGTAAAGGACCGCCCGCACCTCCAGGAACCGCTTGCGGGCTGTGAGGCCAGGGAACCCCTCGGGTAGGAGTTCCGCGGGCAGGAGGGGGTCCAGAAAGAGAATCTTGCGCATCTCGTGGACCAGGCGGGTGAGGGCTTGGAAGGCCTCGAGGGGGTCCTGGGGGTGGGGGGGCGCTAGGCCCAGGGAGCGGTACTTGGACTCCGCCTCTTCCAGGGCGAAGGCCCGGAGCACCTCCTCCCTAGAGCCCAGGTGCCTTCCCCGGAAAAAGGTGGCGGGAAGGCCGTAAAAGGCCAGGAGCTCCTGGGTGGCCTTGAGATCGGCGCTTGCGCCCAGATAGAGCCCGCTTTGCAGACTCCCGTAGCCCAGAAGGGCCATCTCCCGCTTGAAGCGCTCCCGCTCCCCCCGCGCCTTGGGGCCCTCGGGCAGGACCAGGAGGAAGGTGCCGTCCCAGGGGGGCAGGGGCTCGTAAAGGCGGCGGCGCACCTGGCGCACCTGCCAGTAGACCCGTTCCGAGAGGGCGTAGCAGGCCACCCGCCCCTGCCTTTCCGCCACCACCCAGCCCCGCTTGGCGCTCCGGGAAAGCGCCGCCCGCACCGCCGCCTCCGAAAAGCCCAGGGCGGCCATCATGGCGATGATGGCCTTCAGGGGGGCGTGCCTCTCTGGGTAAAAGTACTCCGCAAAAAGTGTGAAGATGGTGGACCGGGCCCTCATCCGAACGCTGGCTCCAGCTGCCTTTCCCGGTACTCCCTGAGGGCGCCTTCCAGGAAGGTGGCAAGGGGCATGGCCCCCAGGTTGCCCTTGTGGCGGCGGCGCACGCTCACCGCGCCCTCGGCCTTCTCCTTCTCCCCCACCACCAGGACGTAGGGGACCTTCTTCAGTTCGGCGTCCCGGATGCGGGCCTGCATCCTCTCGGGCCGGGTGTCCGCCTCGGCCCGGAGGCCCGCCTCCTTGAGCCTATGGGCCACCTCCAGGGCGTAGTCCTCCTGTTTTTCCGATACCGGCACCACCACTGCCTGCACCGGGGCAAGCCATAGGGGGAAGTCCCCGGCGAAGTGCTCTATGAGGATGCCGATGAAGCGCTCCAAGGAGCCGAAGGGGGCCCGGTGGAGCATGACCGGGCGGTGCTCCTCGCCATCGGGGCCCACGTAGGTGAGGCCGAAGCGCTCGGGGAGGTTGTAGTCCACCTGGATGGTGCCGAGCTGCCACTCCCGCCCCAGGGCGTCCTTCACCACGAAGTCCAGCTTGGGGCCGTAGAAGGCGGCATCCCCCTCCTCCACCGTGTAGCGGAGGCCGGCCTCGAGGGCCGCCTCCTCAATCTGCCTTTCCGCCAAGGACCACTTGGCCTCGTCCCCCACGTACTTTTCGCTTTTCGGGTCCCGGGTTCCGATGCGGGCGCGGTAGTCCTTGAGGCCCAAGGTGGCGAAGACCTTCAGCACCAGGTCCAAGACCCCCAGGAACTCCCCCTTCACCTCTTCGGGGGTGCAGAAGATGTGGGCATCGTCCTGGGTGAAGCCCCGCGCCCGGGTGAGGCCCAGAAGCTCCCCCGCCTTTTCGTAGCGGTAGACGGTGCCGAACTCCGCCAGGCGCAGGGGAAGCTCCCGGTAGGAGCGCTTTTTGTGGGCGTAGATGCGGATGTGGTGGGGGCAGTTCATGGGCTTCAGGAGGTACTCCTCCTCTTCGCCCCGCTCCTTGAAGCTGATGGGGGGGAACTGGCTTTCGGCGTAGTAAGGGTAGTGGCCCGAGGTCTGGTAGAGCTCCAGGCTGCCGATGTGGGGGGTGGTGACCAGCTGGTAGCCCCGCTTCACCTGCTCCTCCCGCATAAAGGCGATGAGCTCTTCCCGGATCACGTTCCCCTTGGGAAGCCAGAGGACCAGTCCCTTCCCCACCATGGGGTCAATGAGGAAAAGCTCCAGCTCCCGCCCCAGGCGGCGGTGGTCCCGCTTCTTGGCCTCCTCCAGCTGCCAGAGGTACTCCCTAAGCTCCTCGGCGGTGCGGAAGGCCACCCCGTAGACCCGTTGCAGCATGGGCCTTCTTTCGTCCCCCCGCCAGTAGGCCCCGGCCACGTGGGTGAGCTTGAAGTGGGGGGGGATGCGCCCCGTGGAGGGCACGTGGGGGCCGCGGCAGAGGTCGGTGAAGCCAAACTCCTCGTCCCCCTGCTGGTAAAAGCTGATCTCCTCCTCCTCGGGGAGGTCCAGAATGAGCTCCGTCTTGTAGGGGTCCTTCCCCTGGTAGCGGGCCAGGGCCACCTCCCGGGGGAGGACGTAGCGCCGCAAGGGGAGGTCCCGTTTGAGGATCTCCCGCATTCTTTCCTCAATCTGGGGCAGGTCCTCGTCGGAGAGGGGCTCGGGGGCGTCTATGTCGTAGTAGAAGCCCTTTTCTATCACCGGGCCCACCCCGAGCCTCACGCTTTCCGGGTCGTGGCCCTTTTCCCGGAAAAACTCCTTCACCGCCTGGGCCAGGACGTGGGCCAGGGTGTGGCGGAAGAGGTGCTGGTACTCGGGGTCCTTCTCCGTGAGGAGGCGCACCGTGGCTCCCGGGGGAAGGGGTTTGAGGAGGTCGTAGACTTCCCCGTTCACGATGGCCCCCACCGCCGCCTTAGCTAGCCCGGGGCCGATGCGCTCGGCCACGTCCCTGGCGGTGGCCCCCTCGGGGACCTCGAGGGCCTTCCCATCCGGCAGGTAAACCGTCATGGTTTCCACTATACCGCTTTCCCGCCCCCCGGCTTGACCTGGCCCGGCCTTTGGTTGACCCTGGAAGGGTGAAGCGGGTTTCCCTTCGCCAAGCCAAAGCCCAGCTTTCCCGGCTTCTCAAGGAAGTGGCCCTGGGGGAGGGGGTGGTCCTCCTGCGAGGCGCGGAGCCCGTGGCCCTCTGGGTGCCCTACCGGGCCAAGGGGAGGAAGCGCCGCTTCAAAGGCCGCCTGCGCATCGGGGAGGACTTTGACGCCTCCCTTCCCCCGGAGATGGCCCAGGCCTTCGGCCCACGCCTTTCTCTTTGGCGGGGGACGAGCGGCTTTCCCCTGGGGCCCGCAAGGCCATAGAGGAGGGGGAAGAAGTCTATGTGAGCGCGGCCAGCGTTTGGGAGATGGCCACCAAAGCCGGCCTGGGCCGCCTGGAGTTGCCCGAAGACCTGGAAAGCTTCCTCCTTGAAGCCATGAAGGACCCCTTTGACCGCCTCCTGGTGGCCCAGGCCTTCAGGGAGGGGCTTACGGGCTCCAGAGGGTTTGGTAGCCTACCCCTCCTCGGGAAGCTTCCTGCCCGCATAAAGGGCCAGGGCGTAAAAGGAGGCCGCCAGAAGGAATAGGGCGGGAAACCCCAGCCGGTCGGAAAGGTACCCGCCGAGGACCGTGGAGAAGGCGAAGAAGCCGGCCAGGGTGTTGGCGAGGCCGATGGAGGCGCTTCTTTCCTCCGGGGGGGCCAGGTTGAGGAGGTAGGTGGTGGTGGCGAGGCCGAGGGCGGCCAGGTAGGCCCCCTGGAGGAGGAAGACCAGGCCAAAGGCGGAAGGGGGGAGGAGGAGGGCCAGAAGGGGGGTGAGGAGGGCCAGAGCGGCCCCCATCTGCAACACCCCCTTGGAACCCCTCTCCGCCAGCCTGGCCCATAGGAGGTTGGAGAGGGTGAAGGCCAGGGCGTAAAGGGCCAGGTAGAGGCCGAGCTCCTCCTTCTGCCCCAGGATCCGCACCGCGTAGACCGCGTAAAAGGGCTCGGCCATCCCTGCCAGGCCCAGAAGGAGGCGGACCCTCAGGTAGCGGCGGAACCCCGGGCGCTTTAGGGGCGTCCCCAGGTCCAGCCGGGCCTCCTTGGGGGGCTCCTCGGGTTCCTCCGTGAGGCCAAACAGGTACCAGCCCAGGCCAAAGGCCAGGGCCCCCAGGGCGAAGAGCAAGGCGTAGGGCAGGGGGAAAGGGAGGGAAAGGGCCAGGACCTCCCGCACCAAAAAGCCTGCCAGGAAGGCGAGAAACCCTCCCACCAGGTTGCGGGCGCTGAAGAGAGCGGCCCGCTTTTCCACCGGCGTGGTCTTGGCCACCACCTCCCAGAAGGGGAGGCTACTGACCCCGGTGAAGAGGGCGTTCAGGAGGAGACCCAGGAGAAAGCTTGTGAGGAGGAGGGTGGGGTTTTGCCCGAAGAGGAAGGCGGAGAAGGCCATGAGGACCACCCCGGAAAGCCTCAGGGCGGCCACCCGCCGGTAAAGGACGATCTTCCGGGGCAGGCGGGCCACCCAGGGGGCTAGAAAGGCCTGGGGGATCATGCCCCCCGCCTGCAGGAGGGCGGGGAGGAGGCCGATCAGGGCTCCCGGGGCCCCCAGCTTGGCGGCGAAGCCGGAGAGGACGATGTTGGGGTTCAAGAAGGTGTCCCCCAGCCACACCAGCCAGCCGTTTACCACCGCCAGGCGGTAGTTTTTCTCCCGCAGGTCTAAGATGGTAAGGATGCTGCTTTTACCCTCCCTCGGGCCCTTCCACATCCTGCACCCACGCTACAACGCCGCCACGGTCCTGGCCATCCTGGAGAAGGCCCGCCCCCCGGTCCTCTACCTGGCCTCCCTCTCGGAGGAGGACCTGAAGACAGGGCGCTGGCGGGAGGAGGACCCCCTTCTCTTCCACCTCCTCCCCTGGGCGGAGGACCGGGGTGTCCCCGTGGTGGCCCTGGACGAGGAGGCCCACCTCAAAGGGGAGGCGGAGGCCTTCCGCGAGGCGCTGGCCCAGCACCCCCTGGGCAAGCCCTACCTGGAGCGCATGGCCGCTTACGAGGAAGCCCTTCTGGCCCTCCTCAAGACCCCCCTTACCCCCGGGGTCTTGGGCTCGCCGGACTACCTGGCCAGGCTGAAGGCGGCGTATGGGGGCTTTGTCCAAGCCTTTGGCGAGGGCCCGGCCACGGGCTTCCGCGAGCGGCGCATGGCCAAGGTGGTGGAGGCCCTAAAGGGGAAGGATGGGGCGGTGATCGCCGAGGTCCTGGACTACCCCTTCCTGGCCGAGGCTTTTCCGGATGCCCTTCCCGGGGAGCACGAGCCCACGGAGGCGGAAAGGGAGCGGGCCCTCTTGGACCGGGCCTGGCAGCTTCGGGAGGGGGACGACTGGGCGGGGCTTCTGGAGGGGCTTTTCGCCCTTGGTAGCCCGGAGGCCCTTTATCTGGCGGCCCAGGTTTACCTGGGGGCGGGGGAGTGGCGGGAGGCCCTAAGCCTCATGGAGGAGGTCTTCCGCATGGATTTCCAGCACCCGGAATACCTCCCGGGCTATGTCCTCGCCCGCTTCGGCCAGCTTCTGGACCTGGCCGGGGAGCGGGAAAGGGCCATCAGGGCCTACCGGGGGGTCTTGGCCCTCTCCTGGACCCCGGAGGAGGCCCGGGCCATCGCCCAGGCGGGCCTGAGGACCCCTTTCCGGTTGGCTTAGGGATGGACTGGGTCATTTGCCCCGTCTTCAGGGGGTTATGCTCAAGGCATGGAGGTGGAGATCCGCCGCGCCCGGCACGCCCAGTACCTGCGCCTGGCCGCGGCCCACGCCGGGCCCCTGGGGCCCGCCCTCCTGGGCCACCCGGAGCTGGCCCCCCTGTACGAGCAAGCCTACGCCACCTGCTCCGGGGCCCCGGGCTTTCCCTGCCAGGGGGTGGGGGGGGAGCCCAGGGTCTGCCTGGTGCGGCGGCTGGAACACCTGGCGCGAAGCGCCCTGAGGGGTGGGAAAAGGCGGCGGGAGCAGGAGAAGCAGGTGGTGGAAGGGCTCATCGCGTGCATGATCCACCTGAAGGGAGAGTTTCCTCCGCAGTTCCTGCCGGTCCTCGAGGCCACCCAGACTTTTTTGGAGAAAGATCTAGGATACCTCCGGGGAGAAACCTCCCCGGAGACGCTCACCCGCCCCTAGAGCAGGTGGTACATGCGGCCCAGGATCAGCATGATGGCCACGGTGGCCGCGGAGAGGATGATGAGGGCCAGCATGAAGAGAATGAAGCGCAGGTCAAAGGTTTCTCCTTCCGTGGTGAGGACCCGGGGGTTCAAGATCAGGTAGAAAAGCAGGGTTACCAGAGCCGCTCCTAGAGCGAAAAGGACAATATAGACCATATCTCCCTCCCTTACCAGAGGCTGAGAAGCGCCTCTAGACTTGGCCTCAAGTTTACCAGCCCTACCCCGTAGGTGGGAATCCCCAGGGCCCGGCCCACCGCCCCCAGGTAAGGGCCTTCCCCCTGGGGTAGGGAAAGGGGCAAGGGTGGGCTTTCCCAGGCGGCGTAGGCCCGCACCTCCTTGTAGACCAGGCCCGTGGGGGCTTGGACGTGGAGGACCAGGGGCTCCTCCAAAGCTTCCAGGGGTTTCCACCCCCCTGGGGTCTCCTTGCCTCCCGGAAAGTGGACCCCCAGACCCTCCCCGGGGAAGGCCAGGAGGAGGCGGTTTGGCCGGTGGGTCTTCAGGAGGTGCTCCAAGGGGGGGCGGGTGGGGCCGCTGAGGGGAAGTTCCTCTAGGGTGGGGGAGAGAGGGGAGGGGTCCAGGGCCAGGAGGAGGCGTCCCCGAAAAGCCAGGCCGTTTAGGGATTGGAGCACAGGGATGGCCTCGGTGTAGGGAGCGTAGAGGAGAAGGGTGCTCCCGCCCCGATGCCCCTCCAGGTAGCAGAGGAGGGTGCCAAACTCGTCTATGGCGGCCCGAAGGTGCTCGGAGAGGATCTCTAGGTCCCGGGAGAGGCTTTCCAGAAGTTCGGAAGCCATGGGTTCATGCTATCCTAAACCCCGTGCGCTACCTGGTCCTCTCGGATATCCACGGGAACTGGCCCGCCCTCGAGGCCGTCTTGCAAGAGGCCCCGGCCTTTGACCGGGTCCTCTTCCTGGGGGATGCGGTGGGCTACTACCCGGACGGGGACCGGGTTTTGGACTGGCTTCTGGAGGTGGAGGCCACCTGCGTCCTGGGCAACCACGATGCCTGGCTTCTGGCCCTGGACCGCCTGCCCTTGGAGGGGGTGGTCCTGGAGATCCTGGCCTGGCAGCGGGCGCATCTGGCCCCCCGACACCTGGAGTTTCTGGCCTCCTGGCCCTGGCGGAGGGAGGAGGCGGGGGCGCTTCTCGTCCACGGAAGCCCCTGCGACCCCCTGGAGTACCTGGACGACCTCCCCCTGGCCCGGGAGGCCTTTGCCTGCACCGAGGCCCGCCTTGCCTTTCACGGGCACACCCACCTGGCGGGGGCCTTTTTGGAGCTCCAGGGGCCCAAGCCCTGGGTCCGCTACCAGGCCTTTCCCGAGGGGGGGGAGCTCATCCTGCCCCCCACGGTGCGGGCCTTGGCCAACCCTGGATCCGTGGGCCAGCCCCGGGACGGGGTTCCGGGGGCGGCCTTCGCCCTTTGGGAAGGGGATCGCCTGGAGTACTTCCGGGTAAGCTACGATCTGGAGAGGGTGAGGCAGCGCCTAGAGGAGGAGGGGTTCCCCACGTGGCTCCACACCCGGCTCACCCAGGGGGCATAATCGGCCACGAGGCCATCCTGGATCTCCTTCCGAGGCTTCGGGCCTCCACCCTTCTCTTCTCCGGCCCCGAGGGGGTGGGAAGGCGGACCGTGGCCCGTTGGTACGCCCTGGGCCTGAACCGGGGCTTTCCCCCGCCTCCTTTGGAGGCCCATCCCGACCTCCTGGAGATCGGCCCCAAGGAGAGGGGGCTTCGGGGCCAGGCGGAGGTGCGCCTCGAGGAGGTGGAGCCCCTCTTCACCTGGTTTCAAAGCTACCCCCGGGAGCGGGTCAAGGTGGCCATCCTGGACGCCGCCCACCTCCTCACCGAGGCCGCCGCTAACGCTCTCCTAAAGCTTCTAGAGGAGCCCCCCGCCTACGGGCGCCTCATCCTCATCGCTCCAAGCCGGGAAACCCTCCTTCCCACCCTGGCCAGCCGGGCCCTGGAGGTGGCCTTCGGCCCGGTCCCCGAGGAGAGGCTTCGGGCCCTGACCCAGGACCCGGACCTCCTGGCCTACGCCGCCGGGGCCCCGGGGCGGCTCCTCCGCGCCCTGGCCGATCCCCTGGCCTTCGGGGAGAGATTGAAGACGGCGAAGCGGGCCCTGGAGAGCCCCCCCTTGGAGCGCCTCCGGCTTCTCGGCGAGCTCCTTGCCGAAGAGGAAGGGTTTTACTTCCTCCACGCCCTGCTGCAGGGTAAGCCCCAGGCCCTTCTGGCCCTCGAGGAGGCCCGGGAGGCCCTAAGGGCTTATGTAAGCCCCGACCTGGTTCTGGCCCGCTTGGCCTTAGACTTAGAACCATGACCGTGGGCGTCCGCTTCCGCACCCCTGTCCTCCGCTACTTCCGCTTCCAGGGGGAGCCCCCTCCCCTGGAGGCCTACGTGGTGGTGCGCACCAGCCGAGGCCTGGAGGTGGGCAAGGTGCGCACCCCCCCCAAACGGGAGAAGGAGGCGGGGGAGGTGGTGCGCCTGGCCACCAAGGAGGACCTGGACCGGGCGGCGAGGCTTAGGGCCCGGGGGGAGGAAGCCCTTTTCTACCTAAAGGCCCGCCTCAAGGAGGAAGGGGTGGCCGCCAAGGTCCTGGGATGCGACTTCACCCTGGATGGCCGCCATCTCACCGTGCGCTACGCTGCGGAGGAGCGGGTAAACCTGAGGCGCTTTACCCGGGAGCTCCAGGAGCGTTTTCAGGCCCGGGTAGAGTTCCTGGCGGAGGGCCCTAGGGAGGAGGCCCAGTACCTGGGGGCCCTGGGGGCTTGCGGCATGGAGTCCTGTTGCTCCACCTGGCTCCAGGGCTTCGCCCAGGTGTCCATCAAGTTGGCCCGGGACCAGCAGCTTCCCCTTTCCCCGGAGAAGATCTCGGGCCCCTGCGGCCGACTCCTCTGCTGCCTGGCCTATGAGCACCCCGTCTACCAGGAGCTTTTGGTGGAACTGCCCAGGAAGAACGCCCGGGTCTGCACCAAGGCAGGGGTCTGTGGCAAGGTGCAGAAGGTGAACCCCCTAAAAGGCACCGTGGAGCTCCTCCTGGAGGACGGGAAGGGCCTGGAGGTGGCCAAGGAGGAGCTCCTATGAGGTCTTATCCCGTTCAGGGCCCTCTGCCCGCCTTCTACCACTACTACCCCGGGGTCCCCGCCGTGGTGGGGGTAAGGGTTGGGGAAAAGGTGAACTTCTGCCCAGCGGTCTGGAACACGGGGCTTTCCGCTGACCCGCCCCTCTTCGGCGTGGCCATCAGCCCCAAGCGCTACACCCACGGCCTCCTCCGGGAGGCCAGGCGCTTCGCCGTGAGCTTCCTCCCCCACACCCAGGCGGCCTTGGTGCAGTGGCTGGGGAGCGTCTCTGGCCGGGAGGTGGACAAGGGAAGGGGCCCTCACTTCCTGGGCCACACCGGGGTGCCCATCCTGCAAGGGGCCTACGCCGCCTACGAGCTTGCCCTTCTGGAGGCCCGAAACTACGGGGACCACGACCTCTTCGTGGGCCGGGTGGTGGCGGTCTGGGAGGAGGAGGCCCTATTGGACGAAAAGGGAAGGCCCAAGCCCGGTCTCGCCCTCCTGTACTACGGCAAGGGCCTTTACGGCCGCCCGGAGGCGGAGGCTTTTGCCCCATGACCCAGGCGGAGGCCTTGGCCCGGAGGCTTCGCCGCCTGGTCCTGAACCGCCAGGGCACCGAGGCCCAGGTGTGGCTGGAGGAGGGCTTTTTCTACCTGAGGCAGGACGGCCACGCCCAGTTCGCCCAGGGGGTCCTGCCCGAGGGCCTTTCCGGCTTCGCCCTCTTCCGGGGTGGGGTGGAGCTTTTCTTCCAAGACGGAAGCCGCCTTAGGCTCTTCTACCGCCTGGGGCGGCTTCGGCGCTACTTCTCGTAGGGCTTGCCCACCGCCGCCGGGGGACGGCTTCTGCCGATGAACCCCGCCAGCACCAGCACGGTGACCACGTAGGGGAAGGCCTGGACCAAGACGGCGGGGAGGATCTCCGTGCCCTGGAGCTGGATGGCGAGGGCGGAGGCGAAGCCGAAGAGGAGGGTGGAGAAGAGGATGCCCAAGGGGTGCCACTTGCCGAAGATCATGGCCGCCAGGGCGATGAAGCCCATCCCCGCCGACATCCCCCGCACGAACTGGTTGAGGAAGCCGATGGAGAGGTAGGCCCCGGCCAGGCCCGCCAGCACCCCGGAGAGGATGACCCCGGTGTAGCGCAGGCGGTAGACGTTCACTCCCAGGGTGTCGGCGGCCTCGGGGTGCTCCCCCACCGCCCGCAGGCGCAGGCCGAAGGGGGTCTTAAAGAGGACCCACCAGCTTAAGGGGACGAGGAGGAAGGCCAGGTAGACCAAGGGGGAGAGGCCCAGGATGAGGGGGAGGCGGTTGGCCACCTCCTGGGAGTTGGTGGCGTTGCCGTAGAAGTAGGTGAGGACCAGGCTGGGGGCTCCCAGGGCCAGAAGGTTGATGGCGGTGGCGCTGATGATCTGGTCCGCCCGGTACTTGAGGGAAACCACGGCGTGCACGGCGGCCACCAGGCCTCCCACCAGCATGGCCGAAAGGACCCCCACCCAAGGGAGCCAGGGGTGGGGTCCGGGGCCCAAAGCGGCCTCAAACCGCTCCACCACCACCGCCGCCGTAAGAGCCCCGAAGAGGATGATGCCCTCGAGGGCGATGTTCACCACCCCGCTCCTCTCCGAGAACATCCCCCCCAAGGCGGAGAAGAGAAGGGGGGTGGTCTGCCGCAGGGTGGAAAGGAAGAGGGCCACCCAAAAGGCTGTGTCCAGGTTCATCTTTGCACCTCCTCGCTCTCCCGCTTTCTGGTTTCCTCCTTAAGCTCTATCTCGGCGGCCCTCAAGGGATCGGTGAAGTAGCGGGGCAGGAAGCCGCCAGCGGCGATGAAGAGGACGATAAGGGCCTGAAGCACGGCCACCAGCTCCCGGCTTATTCCCAGCTGCAGGTTCACCTGGAGCCCCCCGGTGAGGAGGATGCCGAAAAGCCAGGCGGCGAGGCCCACCCCCAGGGGGGTGTTCTGCCCCATGAGGGCCACGGCGATGCCGTCAAAGCCCACGGAATAGGGGAGGGCCTGCTTCAAGCGGTACTCGTCAATCCCCCCGCCCAGCACGTAATGGGTGGCGGCCAGCCCAGCCAAAGCCCCCGCCAGGAACATGATGAGGACGATCTTCCTCCGGGCCATCACCCCCCCATACTCCGCCGCTTTGGGGGCCAGACCCATGGCTCTAAGCTCGTACCCCCCTACGGTGCGGAACACGTAGAAGTGGAAGAAGAGGAGGGCCAGGAGGGCGATGAGAAAGGCCCCGTTGAGGCGCACGGAGGTCAGATCTGGACCGAAGCTCACGGGAACCCCGGGGAGAAGCCCTCCCACCCCGTACCCCGCCGCCCCCAGGAGGAGGCCCAGAAGGACCCGGTGGCCCAGGCTTTTCCGCACCAGGAAGTAGCCCAAAAGGCCGAGGAGGAAAGCCAGGGGCAAGGCAAAGGAGAGTTCCCCACCAGGGGCCACCAGGTCCGTCCAATGGGGGATGCGGGCCTCGGGGCGTATCTCGTGGCTCCGGGCCTCATAGCCGGGGTACTTGAAGGGTAGGTAAAGGGTATAGCCGAAGAACTTGTACTCGTTGGCGGAGATGAGGAAGAGGAAAAGGCTGGCGGCGATGTAGTTGAACATGATGGTGTTGATGACCTCGTGGGCCCCAAAGCGGGCCTTGAGCCAGCCCACCAAGGCTCCCCAGAGGCCCCCGGCCAAAGCCGCGGCCAGGATGGCGAGGGGCAGGACCAGCCACCGGGGCCCGGGCAGGTAGACCCCCACCAGCATGGCGGCGATGGCCCCCAGGATGAGCTGCCCCGGGGCCCCGATGTTGAAGAGGCCGCCCCGGAAGCCCAGGGCCACGGCAAGCCCGGTGAAGATCAGGGGGGTGGCGAGAAGGAGGCTCTGCAGGAAACCGGACGGGTTCACCAAGGGGCTGAAGAGGAGCTGGTAGGTGTAGGTGACGAGGTCCAACTTCAGCATGAAGCTTTCCCTGAGGCTCGCCGCCTCCCCGGGGCTTTCCTTAAGGATGGCCACGATGACCCCCCCTAAGAGGGAGGCCAGGAGGAGGGAGACCAGGGGGACCACCACCCCCCGCCGCCGCACCAGAAAGGCCAGTCCCCCGGGGGAGAAGACCCGGCCCAGGAGGAGGAGGTAGAGGCTAAAGGCCAGGGTGGCGTAGCTTCCCAGGCCCAGGCTGTACCGCCTGAGAGCGGGCCTTTCCAAACCAGCGTTGACCTGGGCCACGCTTCCCTGGAAGAGGATGGCGATCAGAAGGAAAAGCCCCAGGCCCAAGGCCCCCGCTAAATAGGCCCCCCTGGGGCCCATCTTCCAGGTCAGGGCCAGGCTGAGGAGGAGCCAGGCCAAGGAGAGGTAGAAGGCCCAGAAGAGCCAGGTGTCCCGGTAGCCTTGGGGAAGGCTTCCCTGGGGCAGGTGGTGCCCGAAGGGGCTTAGGAGCACCCCCTCGCCGCCGAAGAGTCGGTGGGGTACCGCCCAGGGGGCCAGGTACCAGAGGAGGAGGGTGAGGCCCCCTCCCAGGAGCACCAGAAGCCAGAGGCGCCCATGGTCCGTCCGCACGTGCCCGATTGTACCCTACCTTGGTGGGTGCTAGACTGCCCCTCGTGTCGGCTTCGCCCGAGGAAAAGGCCCGGCGGGTGCGGCGGATGTTCTCGGAGATCGCCCCTCGCTACGATCTTTTGAACCGCCTCCTCTCCTTCGGGGCGGACCTCCGCTGGCGCAGGCGGGCAGTGGCCCTGGCCCTGGAAAAGGGACCTAGGCGCATCCTGGACCTGGCCACGGGCACCGGAGACCTGGCCCTCCTCCTGAAGGCCTCTGCCCCGGAGGCGGAGGTGGTGGGAGCGGACTTCGCCCCCCCTATGTTGGAGATCGCCCGGAGGAAGGCGGAGGCCCGGGGGCTTCGCGTGGCCTTCCTGGAGGCGGACGCCCTGGCCCTGCCCTTCCCCGATGGGAGTTTTGACGCCGTCACCATCGCCTTTGGCTTCCGCAACTTCGCCGACCAGCGGAAGGCCCTAGGGGAGCTTTCCCGGGTCCTCTCTCCCGGGGGGAGGCTGGTGGTCCTGGAGTTTCCCCCGCCTCCCAAGGGGGCCTTTGGCCTGGTCTACCGGGTCTACTTCCAGAGGGTCCTGCCTCTTTTGGGGGGTCTCATCTCTGGGAGTTTCGGGGCTTACCGCTACCTTCCGGAAAGCGTGGAGGCCTTTCCCCCGCCCGAGGCCCTGAAGGCCCGCATGGAGGAGGCGGGGTTTTCCGTGCGCTACGAGCTCCTCACCTTCGGGGTGGCGGCCATCCACGTGGGGGACCTATAGGCCGCTGGCCTCCCGGAGCGCTTCGTCCGAGGGGATGCACCCCGCTTTCAGGCTCTCCACCAGGTACAGACTCATCCGCTCCAGGGCGTCCCGCACTCTCCGCCACTCCTCCAGGGGCTTGCCCGAGGGGTCGGGGAAGGAAACGTGGCGCTTAGTGGTCTTGGCGGGGTAGGCGGGGCAGGCCTCCTTGGCGCTATCGCAGACGGTGAGGACCAGGCCGAAGTTCCAGGGGTCCGGCACCTCCAGGAGGGTCTTGGAGAAGTGGCCAGAAAGGTCCAGGCCCACCTCGGCCATCACCCGCTTGGCCTCCTCCTTCACGAAGGTCTTCTCCGTGCCTGCGGAGTGGACCTCGAGGTCCACCCCCAGCGCCCGGGCGTGGTGCCTGAGCCAGGCCTCGGCCATCTGGCTGCGGGCGGAGTTGTGGGTGCAGAGGACGAGAAGCCGCATCTTGCTCAGGCTATCGCCCTCTCGTCAGAGGGCGGTTATAAGGGCACGAGGGGGGAGGCGGCGAGAGGGCCATATTTCCACGCTACGGGCCCCGGGGTTGCCGTGAGAGGAAGGGGGTTTGGGGGATGGGGCTTCCGCCTAGCCCGGGAGGCGGCGCTCCAGCTCCTCCACCTTCTCGCTCAAGACCCTGAGGCCCTTCCGCCAGAAGTCCGGGCTTTCCAGGTCAAAGCCGAAGCGGGCCGCCAGGGCCTTGGCGGTGTGCATCCCGGACTCGGCCAGGAGGGCCTCGTACCGCTCCATGAAAGCGGGGTCCTCCTTGGCCTCGCTGTAGAGGGCCAGGCCGAAGAGGAGGCCAAAGGTGTAGGGGTAGTTGTAGAAGTCAGAGCCGTAGTAGTGCCCCTTCACCGCCCACATGTAGGGGTGGAAGGAAGCCAAAGCCTCGCCGTAGGCCGCTTTCTGGGCTTCCACCATGAGCTCCTTGAACTCCCTTGGGGATAGTTCCCGGGCCCTCCGCCTGGCAAATACCCAGGACTCAAAGAGGAAGCGGCTATGGATGTCCACCACCACCTGGGCCGCCCCCTGGAGGTAGGCGTCCAGAATGAGGAGGCCCTCCTCGGGGGAGACCTCCTTGAGGGCCGCCTCCACCACCAAGGTCTCGTTCATGATGCTGGCCGTCTCCGCCAGGGTCATGGGCACCTCCCGCAAGGAGGCGGGAACCCGGGCGAGGGCAAAGTTGTGGTAGGCGTGGCCCAGCTCGTGGGCCAGGGTGGAGACGGACTCAAAGCTCTCCTCGTAGTTGGCGAGGATGAGGCTTTTTCCCCCGCCCCTGGGCATGCAGTAGGCCCCGCCCACCTTGCCCTTGCGGGGGAGAAGGTCCATCCAGCGCTCCCTGAAGGCGGCCTCCGCCACCTGGGCGGCGTTTTGGGAGAAGGCGGCGAGCTTCTCCACGATAAAGCCTCGGGCCTCCTCGAGGGTCCAGCGCCGCCCCTGGCCCAGGGGAGCGAAGAGGTCGTAGAAGTCCAGGCGCTCCTTCCCCAGAGCCTTGGCCTTCAGGAGGTAGTAGCGGCGGAAGAGGGGGAGGCTTTCCTGAACGGCCTCCTGCATGGCGGAAAGGGCCTTTCTGGTGATGCGGTTGTTTAGGAGCGTGGGTTCCAGGTCGTCCCGGTAGCCCCGCCTGCGGTTCAAGACCGCCGCCTCCCCTTTCACCCCGTTCAGGGCGTAGGCCAGAGGCACCTCGTGCCGCTCCCAGGCGAAAAGCTCCGCTTCATAGGCCTTCTTGCGCACCGCTTCCTCGGGGCGGAAGTAAAGGTTGCGCACCTTGGTGATGGGCATCTCCTCCCCGTCCACCACCGCCGTGATCTGGCTCGTCAGGTTCTCGTGGAGCTTGTCCCAGGCCCGCCGCCCGGAGAGGGAGAGCTCGGCCGCCAGGGTCTCCTCTCCCTCGGGCATCATGTGGAGAGCCTCCTCCTTGGCCTCCTCCACCAGGAGGCGGTAAGGGCCCGCCTCCTCTGGGTCTTGGAGGGCCAGGTAGCGGACGAGGCGGGGCCTCAGGCGGCGGAACTCCAGGAAGAGGACCTCCAGCTCGGAGAGCTTGGCCAGGGCGGCCTCGTCGGCGGTGTTGGCGCTAAAGCGGGCGTAGAGGTAGGCGTGCAGGGGAAGGGCTTCCTCACGGAGGGCATCCAGGCTGGAGAGGACCTCGGCCAGGGGGGCATCCGCCTCCAGTAGGCCCTTTAGGCGACCGATACGTTCCCTCAAGCCGTCCCAGGCCCTCTGGAACTCCGGGCTTTCCAGGCTGGGGAAGAGGGGGCTCAGGTCCCAGGTGGTCTCGGTCATGCCCCCACTATACCTGACCCATGGGTCATATCGGGGCGTGGTAAGCTCGTTCCCCGTGGAAGGTTTTCCCGTGGTGGTTCCCATAGAGGTGCGCTTCCGCGACCTGGACGCCTTGGGGCATGTGAACAACGCCGTTTACCTGACCTACTTGGAGGTGGCCCGGGTGGCCTACTTTTCTCGGCTGCAAAGGGACTGGCTGGAAAAGGGGCACTTCATCTTGGCCCGGGCGGAGGTGGACTTCCTAAGGCCCATCCTCCTGGAGGACCCCGTGGAGGTGGGGGTGCGGGTGGCGCGCCTGGGGCGCTCCAGCTTTGACATGGAGTACCTGGTGCTGGCGGCGGGGGAGGAGGCGGCCCGGGGGAAGACGGTCCAGGTCTGGCTGGAGGGAGGAAGGCCCACCCCCCTTCCCCAGGAGGTGCGGGCCCGCATCGCTGAAGTGGAGGGAAGGCCTCTTTAAGGTGCGGGCGGGTCTGCTATCCTGAGAGCCAGATGACCGTAGAAGAACGCCTCTACAAGCTAGAGGGCATCGTGGAGGGGGTGATGGCCATCCTCCCCGACCGGGTGTCCGCCCTGGAGGCGAGGATGGATCTTCTCCGCCAGGAGGTGAAGGCGGAGATGGCCAGCCTCCGCCAGGAGGTGAAGGCGGAGATCTCCGGGCTCCGCCAGGAGGTGAAGTCAGAGATCGCTGGGCTTCGCCAGGAGGTGAAGTCAGAGATCTCCGGGCTTCGCCAGGAGATGGAGGAGAGGTTCAATGGCCTGCGCCAGGAGGTGAAGTCAGAGATCGCTGGGCTCCGCCAGGAGGTGAAGTCAGAGATCGCTGGGCTTCGCCAGGAGGTGAAGGCGGAGATCAACACCGCCTTCAACAAGGCCATGCTCTACTTCACGGCCATCGCCGTGGTTCTGGGAGTCCTCACCCTTTTGCGCTAGGGGAGGCTCCCCCCTTCAGGGCCACCACCGTGACCCCGTGCCCTCCCTCGTGGGGGGGTGCGTCGGCGAAGGTTTCCACCCTTTTGTCCCGCCGCAGGGCCTCCCGGATGGCCTGGCGCAGCGCCCCGGTGCCCTTGCCGTGGAGGAGGCGGAGGGTGGGGAGGCCCAGGGCGCGGGCCTCCTCCAGGGCGCTTTCCACCTCTAAAAGGGCCTCCTCCACGCTGAGGCCCCTGAGGTCCACCTCCTTTACCTCCCGGCGGGGCCTGAGGGGGAGAGATTTGGGGAGGGGTTCCTGGGGCAGGGGCCTGAGCTCGGCGGCCTTCAGGTTCATCCTCAGGGGGCCCACCTGGACCAGGGCCTCCTCCCCCCTAAGCTCCAGGACCTTGCCCCGCTTTCCCAAGGAGGGCACCTCCACCGCCTGCCCCGGGAAGAGGCCCGAGGGGGGTGGAGGGGATGGGGGCTTTTTGTAGCGCTCCCTTAGGGCCATGAGCTCCCTCAGGGCGTCCCGCTTGCCCTCGGTCCTCGCCTTCTCCCTGATGGCCTTGATCTCGGCCTCCACCTGGAGAAGCCTCTTCCGCACCTCCTCCTCCAGGGCCTTCAGGCGCCTTTCCCGCTCCTCGGCGAAGCCTTTTTCCCTGGCCGAAAGCTCCCGCTTAAGGGCCTCGGCTTCCTCTAGGGATTTTTGAAGGCGGCGCTTTTCCTCCATGAGGGCCAGGCGCTCCGCCTCCAGCCTCTCCAGAAGGGCTTCCAGCCTCCCCCCCTCGGGGAGGAGGGCCTCGGCGCGCTTCAGGACCGCCTCGGGCAGGGCCAGCCGCCTGGCGATGGCCAGGGCGTAGCTCCGACCCGGCACCCCCAGGACGAGCTCGTAGGTGGGGCGCAAGGCCTCGAGGTCAAAGCGCATGGAGGCGTTCAGGATCCCCTCCCGCCCCTGGGCGAAGGCCTTGAGGGGGGAAAGGTGGGTGGTGACCATCCCCTTGACCCCGCGGGCGAGGAGGGCCTCGAGGATGGCCTGGGATAAGGCGGCCCCCTCCTCGGGGTCGGTGCCGCTTCCCAGCTCGTCAATGAGGACCAGGCTCTTCTCCGTGGCCCCTTCCAGCATCTCCTTGAGGCGCTTGAGGTGGCCGGCGAAGGTGGAGAGGCTTTCCTGGAGGGACTGCTCGTCGCCGATGTCGGCGTAGACCCGGTCGGGCCAGGCCAAGGTGGCCTTCCCCGCCGCCACGAAGAGGCCGGACTGGGCCATGAGGACAGCGAGGCCTAAGGTCTTGAGGAGGGCCGTCTTCCCCCCCATGTTGGGGCCAGAGATGAGGAGGAGGCGGCGGGTTTCGTCCAGGGCGAAGCTGTTTCGCACCGGGTTCCCTATGAGGGGGTGGAAGGCCTCCTCCAGGGCGTACGCCTCCCCAAAGCGGGGACGGGAAAGCCCCAGGTCCCGGGCCAGGGCGGCCTGGGCCTGGACGAGGTCCAGAAGGGCCAGGGCCTCGAGGGTCCCCGGCACGCCGGGATCCATGGCCAGGCGCTCCGAGAGCTCCCTCAGGATGCGGTTCACCTCCTCTTCCTCCTCCAGCCTTAGGGCGTAGAGGCGGTTATTCAGCTTGACCACGGAGAGGGGCTCAATAAAGAGGGTGGCCCCGGACTCGGACTCGTCCAGGAGGAGGCCGGGGATCCTCTGGGCCATCCCTGCCCGCACAGGGATGCAGTAGCGCTCCCGCCTTAGGGTGACGAAGCGGTCCTGGACGGCTTCCTTGTGCCGGTCCATGAGGCCGTAGAGGCGGTTTAGGATCTCCTGGCGCAAGGGGTTTAGCTCCTGACGGATCTGCTTGAGGCGGGGGCTGGCCTCGTCCCGCACCGCCCCCTCCTCGTCCAGGGCCTTCCTGACCCGAAGGAGGAAGGCCCCGTGGTCCCCGATGCCCCCCGCCACCCCGCTCAAGGCGTTCTTGAGGGGCAAGAGCTCCTCCTTGAGGGCCATGGCTCCCTCCAGGGCCTGGGCCGCCCTAAGGAGCTCGGGCCCGGAAAGCCTCCCTCCCGCCCTGGCCCTCTCCCAGGCCTCCTTCAGGGCCCCCGCCTCGGGGAGGGCGTAGGGGTAGGCGAGGGCCTCCTGGGTAAGCTGGTGGCGCTTTTCCGCCTCCTCCCGGCCCAGGGGGGCGAGGCCTAGGGCAAGCTCTCGCCCCAAGGGGGTCTTGGCCCTCTCCGCCAGGAGGGCCTTTACCCTGGGGAACTCCAGGACCTCGAGGACATCCCGCACAAAGGTCCAGTATAGCCCAGGGCTAGCGCTTTAGGAGCCTGAGGGCCAGCCGCAAAAGGGCCTGGGCCTCAGGGCTTGCCGCCCTTTGTAGCAGGAACCCAATCCGCCCCAGCCTCCCCCAGGGCAGGAGGGCGAGGAGGCCTCCCAACAGGGCGAGAAGCCGCTCCCGCTCCTCGGGGGAAAGGCTTTCCCAGCGGACCTTGGCCTCCAGGAGGAGGGCGCGGAGCCTCTCCTTGAAGCCCGGGCTTTTGGGGTCTTCCCTCCGGAGGCCTTCCGCCGCCAAAAGGAGGTCTTCCCGTCCCCTCTGGTCAAGGGATTCCTTGAGCCCCATCTCTCTCAGGATACAGGTTCCAGGAGGAGGTAGCGGGCCTCCACCTCCCCCGCCACCTCCTCCGCGGTGAGGAGGTCCACCCCCCGGGGAACCCGAAGCCTGGCCCCTTCTTTGGCGAAGTAGGCCCAGACCTCCCTCTGCCCAAGCCGCCTGCGGAAGGCCATTACCCCTTCCGGGGCCTCGAGGGGCAGGAGGCCTCCTATCCGCAGCGCCGGGTGGGTCTTTTTGAGGTGGACGAGGCGCTTCAGGAAGCGGAGGAGGTCCTGGTCCCAGGCCTTTTCGTCCCAAGGAAAGGGAGCGCGGCAATAGGGGTCCCCCGCCCAGGCCCCGTAGGGGTTGGGTTGGGAGAGGCCGATCTCGTCCCCGTAGTAGAGGGCGGGGCTTCCAGGGAAGGCGAAGAGGAGGGCGTAGGCGAGCTTATGGGCCTCCTTGTCCCCCCTTAGCCGCCAAAGGGCCCGGGGAATGTCGTGGGAGGAGAGGAGGGTGTACATGCTGTGGCGAAGCTGGAGGGGCAGGGCGGCGTAGTAGTCGTAAAGGGTTTGCCAGAGCTCCTGGGACGTGAACTCCACAGGCCTTCCCTGAACGTCCCTTCCCGAGAGCCAGGCCATGACCGGGTGGGCGAAGCCGGCGTAGTGCATGGCCCCGTCCAGGGTGTGGGCCCGCAGGGTGGGGACGGTGTCGTAGGAGAGTTCACCGAAGACCAGGGCGTCCTCCCTCTCCTCCTTGGCGGCCCGGGCCAGGGCTCTGAGCCAGCGGGCGTTCTTCCGGTTCGTCCCCCCTTCTCCGATGGAATGGGCCACGTCCAGCCGC
This sequence comes from uncultured Thermus sp., assembly GCA_947085095.1. Taxonomy (GTDB): domain Bacteria; phylum Deinococcota; class Deinococci; order Deinococcales; family Thermaceae; genus Thermus. The sequence goes on from CAMTVD010000014.1 coordinate 172,319, forward strand.
CACCCGTGGCAGAGGCGCATCCAGTGGCGGATGGGGGCCTCCTTGCCGAAGACGAAGCGCTCCTGGGTCAGGGGGGAGGCGTAGTCCAGCTTGGGCATCTGCCGTACATCCCAGAAGCGCGCATAGGTGCCGTCGGGGTGGAAGGTGAACATGCCCCGCTCGGGGCTTGAGGGGTCCTTCAGGGCCCTCCGGAACCAGGGGTGAGTGGCCCCGGTGTGGTTGAAGACCCCGTCCAGGACGAGCTTCATCCCCCGGGCCTCCAGGGCCTGGTAGAGGGCCCTCAGGGCCTCCTCCCCGCCCAGGTGGGGGTCCACCTTGAGGTAGTCCTCGGTATCGTAGCGGTGGCTACTGGGGCTTTGGAAGATGGGGGTGAGGTAGAGGGTTTCCACCCCCAGGTCCTGGAGATAGGGGAGGGCCTCCAGAATGCCCCAGAGGTCCCCCCCGTAGAACTCCCGGGCGCCATCAGGCCCTGGGGGTTCGTGCCAGGCCTTCTTGCGGATGGGCTTCCCCCCATAGCGCCAGGCCCCGTCCCGAGGAGCGAGCTCGGGGCGGCCTTGGCGGAAGCGGTCGGGGAAGATCTGGTAAAAGACCGTCCCCAAGGCCCACTCCGGGGGAAGGGGATGGGCGAGGAGGTGGAAGAAGCGGTCGTAGCGGGGAAGGCTTTTCTCCAGGCCGTGGCTTCCCAGGTACCCCTGGGGGAGGCGGAAGACGTAGCGAAAGGGGCTTTGGGCCACGGCCACCTTGGCCTTCAGCCCCCCAGGGGCCTTGGCCAGGGGTTTTTGCAGGATCTCCCCGTCCTTTTCGTAGAGAAGAAGCCCCTCCTCGGCCTTTGTCTCCAGAAGGATCTCCACCTCCTCCCCTAGCCGGGGGAAGGGGGGGGAGAGGTGCTCCAGGTCGTGGTGGTTCATTCCTTCACGGCCCCCGCGGTGTAGCCCGAGACGAAGTACTGCTGGAAGCCATAAAAGAGGAAGAGGATGGGCAAGGATCCCAGGACGCTGGCCGCGGCGAAGATGCCCCACTTGGTCTGGAACTGCCCAGCGGTGAAGCTCCTAAGCCCCACGCCCACGTTCCAGTTCTCCACCCCGGTGAGGACCAGGTTGGCCAGGACGAACTCCGAGTAGGTGCCCACGAACTGCAGGAGGAAGATGAAGACGAACATGGGGGCGGAGAGGGGGAGGAGGATCTTGGTGAAGACCTGCCACTTGCTGGCCCCGTCCACCATGGCGGCCTCCTCGAGGCTCGGGCTGACGCTCTCCAAATACCCCTTGTACACCCAGGTGCCAAAGCTGATGATCCCCCCGGAGTAGGCCAGGACCAGCCCGGTGAAGGTGTTCAGGAGGTCCAGCCGGGAAAGGAGGTAGTAGATGGCCACCAGGGCCAGAAACCCCGGGAACATCTGCACGAAGATGAAGAAGAGGAGGAGGGGGTAGCGCCCCGGCAGGTGGCGGAAGCGGGCGAAGGCGTAGCCGGCGGTGGCCGTGAGCAAGACGGCGAGAAGCCCGGTGAGCCCGGAGATGAGGAAGGTGTTGCGCACCCAAAGGAGGAACTTGGTCTCCGTGCCCTGGCCGGTGAACTGCCTGGGGGAGAGGCTCAGGGCCAGGGCGAAGATGGCGAGGGCCATCAGGAGGAGGAGCCTCCCCTGCCAGAAGTCCATCCAGTCCTCCCCGGGCAGGAGGCGGCGCAGAAGCCCGATCCCCGCCACCCCCAGAAGGGACAGGCCCGCCAGGAGGGCGAGCGCAACCTGGTACGGGTAGAGGACCACCCCCTCCACCAGGCTGGCGTAGTTCTCCAAGGAGGGGGCGGGCAGGTAGGGAATGACCTTGGCGTCCAGGAGGAGGAAGCCCGTGTCGGGCCTTCGGAAGCTGAAGAGGTTGTTGGTGGGGTCAAAGCTGGCGGCCATCACCTGGACCACCGGGTAGTAGACCAGGAGGATCAGCACCCAGAGGAAGAGGTGGGTGATGCCCTGCAAAAAGAGGGGCCAGGGGCTTCGCCGCCTTCCCTGGAGGCGGTTCATGAGGGCGGTGTAGCCCAGGCTGTAGAGGAGAACCAACAGGACGAAAACGAGGAGGAGCCCCAAGGCGTAGGCCCAGCCGTAAGGCACGAAGACGCTGCCCAAGGCCACCTGCTTGCGGTAGGAACCCTCGTCAAAGAGGCGGGTGGCGGCGAACCAGTAGACCCCGTAGAGGACAAGGCCGGTAAGGAGGAAGGCCAGAACCTTCCGCATCTACTTCACCTCCCTCAGGGCTCCCGTGACCCGGAAGTTGACCAGGCTGATGGCCACGGTGATGGCGAAGATGATGAGGCTGATGGCCGCCCCCAGGCCGTAGGCGGACTGCCCCTCGGCGCTGAAGGCGGTCTTGTAGGCCCAGGAGATGAGGATGTCCGTGGCCTGGGCCGTGGCCAGACGCCCTTCCTGGGCTGGCCCTCCGCCCGTGAGCAGGTAGATGATGTAAAAGTTGTTGAAGTTGAAGGCGAAGGAGGAGAGGAGGATGGGCACCATGGGCTTCTCCAGAAGGGGAAGGGTGATGCCCGTGAGGGCCTGCCAGGGGGTGGCCCCGTCCACCTTGGCCGCTTCGTAGAGCTCGTCGGGGATGGTGGAGAGGGCCCCCAGGGTGGCGGTCATCATGTAGGGAAAGCCCAGCCAGAGGTTGACCAGGAGGATGGCCACCTTGGCCCAGTCGGGGTCGTTGAGCCAGGGGATGGGGTAGACCCCCAAGACTCCCAGGAGGCGGTTGATGGCCCCGAAGTTGTAGTTCAAAAGGGCCACCCAGACCTGGACGGTGATGACCCCAGGCAGGGCCCAGGAAACGATGAGCAGGGTGCGGTAAAAGTTCCTGAGCTTGAGGCCCTTGTTGTTGAGGATAAGGCCCAGGATGAGGCCCAGGAGGGCGTTCAGGAGCACGGTGGCGGTGGCGAAGACCACGTTCCAGGCGAAGACGGGGAAAAGGGCCCGGCCCGCCTGGGACAGAATGAAGGCGAAGTTCTTAAGCCCCACAAAGCCAAAGGCGTTCACCTTGGCCACGAACTCCGCCTGGAAGGGCGGGGTGCGGTCCAAGAGGAGTTCTTCCCCCTTGACCCCTACGATCCTGGCCCGCATCCGGTGCCCCTCGGCGTAGACCTCCACGGGCTCCCCCTGGCAGGGGTCGCACCGCAGGGCCTCCTTTACGGGTTCTGCCAGGAGAAGCTTGGGACCTTCCTGCTTCACCACGGCGGTCTCTGTGGAGCGGTCGGGGAAGCCGTTCCGCTGCCCCGAGTAGTCGGTGAAGGCCAGGTAGATGGTGAGGCCGATGGGGTAGAGGGTGAAGACCAGGAGGAAGGCCAAAGCGGGGAGGAAGTAGTACCAGTCAGTGAGCCAGGGGAAGAGGCGGCCCACAGCCACCGCCCCCGGCACCAGGAAGAGAAGGGTCACGAGGAGGATGGTCCAGCCCGGGGGGGCGAAGTAGACCTCGAGGAGGAAGTAAACCACCAGGCCCACCCCCGTGGAGAGGAGGAGGAGCCCCAAGAGGAGGCCCAGGGCCCAGAGGAACCCTTTTAGGCCGGGAGGGTGCTTCATGGTTCCAGCATAGACCCCCCACGGGGGAAAAAGGTCCCGTGGGGGGCGGGCATGGTCCCTATTTGCCGATGGCCTTCCGGATCTCGGCCACCATGTCCTCCACGATCTTCTTCACGTTGGAGTCCGGCCTCTGGATGGCCAGGGAGATGGCGTTGGCCCAGGGACCCCACACCTTGCCCATCTCCGGGATGTTGGGCATGGGGGTACCTTGGGCGAAGACCCTAGCGAAACCCGCCACCACGGGGTCTTTCTCCAGGGTCTTGGCCGCGCTCTTGGACACGGGGATGCGGCCCCCCGCCTGGTTGAAGGCCACCAGGTTCTTGCCGGAGACCAGGGTCTTGGCAAAGTTGACGGCGGCGGTCTTGTTCTTGGAGTAGGCGTTCACCACCACGCCCTGGACGCCCAGGAAGGGCCCCCAGGGGTTTCTGGCCCCGGGCGGGGTGGGGAAGGGAGCGATGCCGAAGTCAATCTTGGCCTTCTTGTAGTCCCCCAGGGCCCAGGGGCCGTTGATGATCATGGCCAAAGCTCCGTCCTTAAAGGCCCCGTCCGCCACCCCGTAGTCCACGCCCTCGGGCACCAGGTTGTAGCGGAAGCGGAGGTCCTTGATGAACTGGAGGGCCCTCTCCCCCACCTCGCCCCCGAGGAGGAGCCTGGCGGGGTCCAGGTTGCCCCGGGCGTCCTTGGCGAAGACGTTTTCCGCCCCGTAGGCCCGGAAGAAGCCGAAGTTAAAGTAAGGGTCGCCGATGTTGTAGAGGAAGCCGAAGGTGGCGCCGGTGGTGTGCCGCCGGGCCAGGTCCAAGAACTCCTCCCAGGTCCTGGGGGCCTCCTTCACGTACTTCTTGTTGTAGATGAGGGCCACGCTCTCGGCGAAGGCGGGCAGGCCCATGAGCCGACCCTGGAAGGTGAAGGCCTCCACGGCCACGGGCTGGAGGTCCTCCAGGTAGCTTGGGGTCACGTACTTGCCCATGGGTTCCAAGACCCCCGCCTGGGCCATCTCCCCCAGCCAGTCGTGGGGGATGGTAACCAAGAGGTCAGCGGCCTGCCCCTGGGGGGCCCCCAGGAGGAACTTCTGCTTGATGTCCCCGAAGGGGACCTCCACCACCTCCACCTTGGTGCCGGTGGTCCGCTCAAAGGTCCTGGCCTGGGCTTTGAGCCATTCCAGCTCGGGGCCGGGGAAGTGGGTCCAGACGGTGATCTTCCCCTGGGCGAGGGCCAGGGAGAAACCTAGGGCTAAGAGAGCCAGCGCTTTTCTCATACTCCCACCTCCGGGCGCGTGGTAGCGTTTCCGCTCAAGGTTTTTTGCGCGCCCTGCCCCTAGAGCATACCACGTTAGCGGAGGACGCAAGTCCCTAAAGGGGGGCCCGCGCCACCGCAAAGGCGAAGAGGGTCTCCACCGCCTGGCTACGGAGGGGGACCACGCGGAGCCTGGGTGTTCCCAGGCGGGCGAGGCCTATCTCGTCCGCCAGGTCAAAGAGGCGGTGGAGGGCGATGTGGGGCAAGAAGGGGTTCATTCCAGCTTGGAGACCTCCCGGGGCGGGGGGCCCTTTTCGTAGGCCTTGAGGAGGGCCTCCAGGGCCTTTCCCCGGTGGGAGTGGCGGGCCTTCTCCTCCAGCGTCATCTCGGCGAAGGTCTTCCCCGCCTCGGGGACGAAGAAGAGGGGGTCGTAGCCGAAGCCCCCTTCCCCTCGGGGGGCCTCGAGGATCACCCCCTCCACGCTCCCCTCGTAGGCCTCGGCATGCCCGTCGGGGTAGGCCAGGACCAAAACGGCCACAAAGCGGGCCTTCCTTTCCTCCCCCTTCAGGTGGCGCATCCTCTCCAGGAGGTAGACGTTCCGCTCCCGGTCCGTCTCCTTACCCCCGTAGCGGGCGCTGTAGACCCCGGGCTCCCCCCCTAAGGCGGGCACCACCAGGCCGGAGTCGTCCGCCAGGGCGGGAAGGCCCGTGGCCTTGGCCACGTAGGCCGCCTTGAGGAGGGCGTTTTCCAGGAAGGTGGCCCCCTCCTCCTTGGGCATGCGCAAGGGGAAGTCCGCCAGGGAGAGGAGGGTCCAGCCCAGGGGCTCTAGACCCGCCTTGAGCTCCCGCACCTTGCCGGGGTTGGAGGTGGCCAGGACGACCCGCATCCCCTTCAGGATACCGCCTTCAGGGCCGCCACCACCTCCTCCGGGGTGTCCAGGGGGGTGAGGAGGGCCAGGTCCTGGGGGTCTATGGCCCCCTGGTCCTTGAGGAAGGCCATCCAGGAGAGAAGCCCTTCCCAGTAGCCCCGGTCCAGGGCGAAGACGGGGAAGGGGTGGACCTTCTCCGTCTGGATGAGGACCAGCACCTCGGAAAGCTCGTCCAGGGTGCCGAACCCCCCGGGGAGAAAGACGAAGCCCACGGCGTAGCGCACGAAGAGGACCTTGCGCACGAAGAAGTAGCGCAAGGAGAGGGCGTGGGTCTGGTAGGGGTTGGGCCTTTGCTCATGGGGAAGCTCTATGTTAAGCCCCACGCTCACCCCTCCCGCCTCAAAGGCCCCCCGGTTCACCGCCTCCATGACCCCGGGCCCCCCTCCGGTCACCACCCCGAAGCCCGCCTCCGCCAGGACCTTCCCCAGGCGGTAGCCCAGGGCGTAGGCGGGGTGGCCCTCGGCAAAGCGGGCGGAGCCGAAGACGGAGACCAGGGGGACCTCTATCTCCGAGAGGGTCTCAAAGCCCTCCACGAACTCCGCCAGGATGCGGAAAAGCCGCCAGCTGTCCTCGTGGTGGAGCTGGTCTATAAGGGGCTTCCTGGGCATGGCCCTAGCTTAACCCGGGAGGGGGGTTGGCCCCGCGCCGGAGCGAGGTGGCCTTAGAGCTCCTCCAAGCTTACCCGCCTCAGGGCCTCCACCCGTACCCCCAGGCGCTCCGCCAGGGCCCTATAGCTCTCCGGGTCCCCGGTGACGTAGTGGACCACCTGGCCCCTTCTTTCCGGGTTCAAAAGCCCCTCGGCCTTCAGGGCCTCGGCCACCCTCCTGGCCGTGGCCTCGGCGGAGTCTATGAGGGCCACCTGGGGTAGGACTTCCTGGATGGTCTTCTTCAGGTAGGGGTAGTGGGTGCAGCCCAGGATCAGGGCCTCGAGGTCCTCCGGGGCCTCCTCCAGGTAGTGCCGGGCGATGAGGAGGGCCACGGGGTCGTCCCAGAGCCCCTCCTCCACCAGGGGCACGAAGAGGGGGCAGGCCTTGGCCCAGGAGAGGGTCACATACCGCTCGTAAGCGCGGCTATTCACCGTGGCCTCTGTGCCGATGAGGCCCACCTTGCGGTGCCCCCTCGCCACCTCCGCCGCAGGCTCCAAGACTCCAAAGACCGGCACGGATAGGTCTTCGGCCAGGTCCGGCAGGGCGGCGGAGCTCGCCGTGTTGCAGGCCACCACGATGGCCTTCACCCCTTCCCGAAGGAGAAAGCCCGCGATCTCCCAGGCGAAGCGCCGCACCATGGCCAGGGGTTTGCCTCCGTAGGGCACACGGGCGGTATCCCCGAAGTAGAGGAAATCCTCCTGAGGAAGGGCCTTCTTCAGGGCGGTGAGCACCGTGAGCCCGCCCACGCCCGAGTCAAAGACGCCGATGGGGGCCTTGGGGTTCCTCACGGGGGCCAAGCATACTGGACGGCGAAGGGGGGGTGGTATACTATCGGGGTTGCCCCGAGGGGGGCAGGCCATCCAAGGAGGTGCGCAAGTTGCGGCTGGTCACGTCTGAATCGGTCACGGAAGGGCACCCCGACAAGCTGGCGGACCGGATCTCCGACGCCATCCTGGATGCCCTCATCGCCCAGGACAAGAAGGCCCGGGTAGCGGCGGAGACCCTGGTCACCACCGGGCTGGTGTTCGTGGCGGGGGAGATCACCACCGAGGGGTACGTGGACATTCCCGGCCTGGTGCGCAAGACGGTGCGGGAGGTGGGCTATACCCGGGCCAAGTACGGCTTTGACGGGGACACCTGCGCCGTCCTCACCGCCATAGACGAGCAGTCCCCGGACATCGCCGGCGGGGTCAACCTGGCCTACGAGTGGCGGGTCCTCAAGTCCACCGACCCCCTGGACCGCGTGGGGGCCGGGGACCAGGGCCTCATGTTCGGTTACGCCACCGACGAGACCCCGGAGCTCATGCCCCTGCCCATCACCCTGGCCCACCGCCTCACCATGCGCCTGGCCGAGGTGCGCAAGACGGGCCTCCTGCCCTACCTGCGCCCCGATGGCAAGGCCCAGGTCACCGTGGTCTACGAGGGGGACAAGCCCCTTTACGTCAAGACCGTGGTGGTTTCCGCCCAGCACTCCCCGGAGGTGGAGCAGGAACAGCTTCGGGAGGACCTGATCCGCGAGGTGGTGCGCCAGGCCATCCCGCCCGAGTACCTGAAGGAGGGGGAGACGGAGTACCTCATCAACCCCTCGGGCCGCTTCATCCTGGGCGGCCCCCACGCGGACACCGGCCTCACCGGGCGCAAGATCATCGTGGATACCTACGGGGGGGCGGTGCCCCACGGGGGCGGGGCCTTCAGCGGCAAGGACCCCACCAAGGTGGACCGCTCCGCCAGCTACTACGCCCGCTACATGGCCAAGAACCTGGTGGCGGCGGGGCTCGCGAGGAGGGCCATGGTGGAGCTGGCCTACGCCATCGGCAAGGCGCGGCCCGTCTCCTTGCGGGTGGAGACCTTCGGCACCGGGGTCCTGCCCGACGAGAAGCTCACCGCCATCGTCGCCCAGGTCTTTGACCCCAGGCCTTTGGCCATCATTGAGGAGCTGGACCTCCTCAGGCCCATCTACACCCCCACCTCCGCCTACGGCCACTTCGGCCGCATGGGCTTCCCCTGGGAGGAGACGGACCGGGTGGAGGCCCTGAGGCGGGAGGCGGGGCTTTGAATACCCCACCTCGCGTGCCCTAAGTGCGCTTGTAGGTCGCCGCCCCATCTCGGAGGGTTGGGATGGGGCCCGGCCTCTTTTAGGCCATCTCCACCCGGTTTTTCCCCCGGCGCTTGGCCTTATACAGGGCTTCATCCGCCCGGCGGAGAAAGGAGAGGGGGGAGTCGGTGGGGTTGGCTTGGGCTACCCCGAAGCTGGCGGAAAGCCTCTCCACGGGGGGCACTTTCAGGGCGGCCACCGCCTGGCGCAGGCGCTCGGCCAGGCGCAGGGCCTGGGGTAGCCCCGTCTCGGGGAGAAGGACGGCGAACTCCTCCCCCCCCAGGCGCACAGCGCGGTCGCTTTGGCGGAGGTGCTGCTCTAGGCACTGGGCCAGGGTCTTGAGGACCCGGTCCCCCACCTCGTGGCCGTGGGTGTCGTTCACCGCCTTGAAGCCGTCCAGGTCCAGGAGGATGAGGGAGAGGGGGCGGCCGTAGCGCTTTACTCGGAAAATCTCTCTTTCAACTACCACCTCTAGATAGCGCCGGTTTCTTAGCCCGGTGAGGAAGTCGGTGTAGGCGTCCAGCTGGGCCTCGAGGTACCCCTCCTTGAGGCGCACCAGCAGGTAAAGGAGGCTCACATAGGCGATGTTGGCCCCCAGGAACTGGGCCAGGGCGTTGAGGTGCGCCGGGGTGTAGTGGCCGCGGAAGGCTCCCAAAAGGGCCAGGAGGAAAAGGGTGAGGAGGTAGAGGAGGGCCAGGCGGAAGGCCCTCTTTGTGGGGAAGAAGAGGTAGCCGGAGAAGTAGAAGAAGGGCACCCAGAAGGCGGCGGGGGAAAGGCCCTGGGGATTGGGTTTCAGAAGGAGCTGGTAGCCCAGGGTGCTGAGGAGGTAAAGGGCGACGAGGGAGTGGGCGGTGGGGAGGATCCACCTGGCCGAGCGGGGGAAGCGCCAGAGGGCCGCAGCCAGGATCCAGAACCCCCCGGCCAACAGGGGAAGGAAAGCGCGGTCCACGGGGTCTAGGTTCACGGCCTGGGAAGCCCAGAGGGCCACCAGGGCCAGAAGCCCCCCCATGGGCAGAAGCCAGAGGGCTATCCGCCGCCGCACCGGGTTCAGGGGGTCTAGGAGTTCCAGGGTAGGGTGCAAGCGATTCTCAGTATAGGATATTCCCCGGGCCATACCCTTATCCTGGCCCGGCCCCCTTAACGGAGCCTTAACGCCCTTTAGTCCTCCAGGTAGGTGTACCCCTGGAGCTCCCTGGCGTAGCGTTCCAGAAAGGCCCCTTTCTCTGCGGGGGAGAGGCGGCTTTGCCGCACCAGGCGCTCCACTCCCAGCATCAGCTCCCGGGCGGTGAAGCCCATCTTCTCTATGACCTTCTCCGCCGTCTCCCCGGGCGCAAAGCGCTCAATGGCGAAACCCTCCTCGTCCACCTCCACATGGGCCTCCCCCACCTGGCCAAAGAGGTTGTGGTTGGAGCCCAAAACGTCCTGGTAGGCCCCCACCAGGAAAACCCCCAGGTAGTAGGGTTCCCCGGGGCGCACGGGGTGGACGGGAAGGGTGGCGCGCACGTCGTGCAGGTCAATAAAGCGGTCTATCTTGCCGTCGGAATCGCAGGAGATGTCCACCAGGGTGGCCCGGCGGGTAGGGGGTTCCTGCAGGCGGCTTAAGGGGACGATGGGGAAGAGCTGGTGGATGGCCCAGGCATCGGGAAGGCTTTGGAAGATGGAGAAGTTGCACACCAGCTTGTCGGCCAGAAGCTTCTCCAGGTCCTCAAACTCGTCCGGGGCGTAGGGGAGGCCCTGGATGATGGTGTAGACCCTGCGGGCGATGTGGTAGAAGATCTCCTCCGCCAGGGCCCGGTCCTTCAAGGAGACCAGGCCCAGGTCGTAGAGGGTCTGGAGGGTTTCCTTGTCGGAAAAGGCATCGTGGTAGACCTCGCGGAAGTTTTTGGCCGAGAGGCTTTCCAGGCTCTCCCAGAGCTCCTTCACCAGGGGGTGGGCTTCCTCCCCCGGGGCCTTGGGCCTTTCCTCCCCTGGGGGGGTGATCACGTCAATCACCTGGAGGATGAGCACCTCGTGGTAGGCGGTGACCGCCCGCCCCGACTCCGTCACCAGGATGGGGTGGGGTTCGCCCTGGGCCTCCACCACCTCCTTGGTCACGTAAACCAGGTCCTCGGCGTACTCGGAGAGGGTGTAGTTGGCGGAGGCGTAGAAGTTGGTCTTGGAGCCGTCGTAGTCCACGGCCAGCCCTCCGCCCAGGTTCAGGTAGCGGAGGGGAGCCGAAAGCTTCCTCAGCTGCACGTAGGTCTGGGCCGCTTCCCGCACCGCGGCCTTGATCCGCCGGATGTCCGTGACCTGGCTGCCGATGTGGGCGTGGACCATGACCAGGGTGTCCAGGAGGTCCGCTTCCTTGAGGATCTCCACCGCCCGGACGATCTCCGGGGTGGTGAGGCCGAACTTGGCGTTCTCCCCCCCCGAGGCCTCCCACTGCCCCGCCCCCTTGGCCTTGAGCTTGTAGCGGATGCCCAGGCTGGGCCGCACCCCGAGCTCTTGGGAGAGGCGGATGACCCGGGGGAGCTCGGCGAACTTCTCCAGGGTGATGACCACGTTGCGGCCCAGCTTCTTGCCCATGAGGGCCAGGCGGATGAAGTCGTCGTCCTTGAAGCCGTTGATGGTGATGAGGGCCTCTTTGGAGAGGTCCTGGGCCAGGATCAGGGCCAGCTCCGCCTTGCTCCCCGCCTCGAGGCCGTAGTGGTACGGCCTTCCCGCCCTGGCCACGGTTTCTAGGACCAGGCGGCGCTGGTTCACCTTGACCGGGTAGACGCCGCGGTAGCCCCCCCGGTAGCCGTACTTCTCCATGGCCTTGAGGAAGGCCTCGTTCAGCTCTTTCACCCGGGCCTCGAGGATCTGGGGAAAACGGAGGACCAGGGGCAAGGGCCGCCCCTCGTCCCTGAGGGCCTCCACGATCTCCAAAAGGGAGGCGGAAGGCCCCTTGGGGCCCAAGGGGGTTACCTCCAGCTCCCCGTCCTCGCCCACGCGGAAAAACCCCATGCCCCAGTAGGGCACCAGGTAGATCTCCTCGGCTTCTTTGGGGGGAAAGCGCTTGGCCGTCTTCAATCCGGTTCAACCTCCGCTATGAGTGTAGGGCCTGGGCCAGGGCTTGGGAAGAGGAGAAGTAGGCGAAGCCCTCTCCCTCCTTTAGGCTTGGGGGGTCCAGGAGGTAGAGGAGGGGGCCTTCCTCGTTCACCAGGGCGTAACCCCTTTCCCGCAGAAAGGGCCTTAGGGCCTCGGGGGCCTGGAAGAAAAGGGGTACCGGGCCCACCTCCCCCATGACCTCCTCCAGGAGGCCCAGCCACGGGACGAAGCCCGCTTCCTCCACGCTCTCGGGCACCAGGAGGCGCACCGCTCCCCGCTTTTCGCCGAAAAGCCGGAAACGCCTCAGGAGGCGCCTCAGGGTTCGCCTTTCCTCCCCCGTGGGCCTGTAGGTGAGGTGCTTGTGGCCCATGACGCTGAAGCGAAACCCTTCCGGGGCCAGGGCCCGTAGGCGGCTCAGGGTTCCGGGATCGGGCACCCGGTGCCACCAAGGAAGCTCCACCGTGGCGAACCTTTCCCGGTAGGCCTTGAACCCCCCGGGAAAGCCCCGATAGCCCTGGAGCCCCACTTTGATCTTGCCGGGTGGTTTCAGAGCCATGCCTCCAGGAAAGCCCGCCCTACCCGGGCCATCAGGGGGGTGATGGTGTGCCCCGCTCCCTCCTCCACGAAGCGGGCCAAACGCCCTTCGGGGTAATGGGGCCTCAGGGCTTCCACCGTCCTTTCCATCCTTTCCAGGGGTACGATCAGGTCCTTGGTGCCGTGGAGGTGGAGAAGGGGCACGCCCCCGTAGGCCTCCCCCTTGAGGGCCGGGGGAGTCTGGTAGAGGGCGGCCACCCTTGGGTCCTCTAGCCTTTGTCCCTGGGGGAGCTTCATGGGGAAGCCGCTCCCGATGAAGGCCAGGGCCGCCTGGGGGCGGAAGCCCTGGGAGAGGAGGAGGTGGACCACGAAGGCCCCCAGGCTCCCCCCCGCCAGGAAAAGGGGAAGGGGGTAGCGGCTTTGGGCCTCCTCCGCCACTCCTTTCGCCTCCTCGGCGAAGGCCAGGGCCACCTGGTAGACCTCCTCCACGTAGTGCTCGCTCTTGGCGGAGGGGGGCCTGCCCCGCTCCCCGTGCCTTGGGGCATCGGGGGCCAGGAGGAGGAAGCCCGCCTCCTTGTAGCCTGGAAGCAGGGAGAGGATGAGCTCCTTGGAGCCCTGGAGGCCGTGGAGGGCGAGGAGGAGAGCCTTGGGGCTCTCGGGAATCCGGGCGAGGACGGGAAGGCCGGCGAGGACGAGGCGCTCTTCCATGGTCAGGTGAAAAGGCTGGAGACCGACTCTCCCCGGTGGATGCGCCAGATGGCCTCGGCGAAGAGGGGGGCCACGGCGAGGGTCTTCAGCTTGGGACCTTCTTTCGGGGGGCAGGTGTCGGTGGCGGCCACCTCCTTCACCGGGCTCTTGGCGATGCGCTCCAGGGCCGGGCCCACGTAGACCCCGTGGGTGGCGGCGGCGTAGACCTCCTGGGCTCCGGCCTGCATCAGGGCCTCCACCGCCTCCACCAGGCTTCCCGCGGTGGAGATCTCGTCGTCCACGATCAGGGCCGTCTTCCCCTTGACCTCCCCCACCAGCATCCGCACCCGCACCTCGGTGTCGGAGACCCGCTCCTTGTCTATGAAGGCCAGGGGCAGGCCAAGCCTTCTCGCCAGGGAGCTGGCCCTTTTCAGGTCCCCGGCGTCCGGGGCCACCACCACGGCGTTTTCCAGGTCCACCCGGGTGGCGAAGTGGTTGGCGATGACGGGTTCGGCGGAGAGGTGGTCCACGGGGATCTTGAAGAAGCCGTGGACCTGGGGGGAGTGGAGGGTCATGGTGAGGACCCGGTCGGCCCCGGCGGTCTGCAGGAGGTCGGCGATGAGCCGGGCGGCGATGGAGATGCGGGGGGCATCCTTCTTGTCGCTGCGGGCGTAGGAGAAGTAGGGGATGACCGCGGTGACCCGGGCGGCGCTGGCCCCCTTGGCGGCATCCACCATCATGAGGAGCTCCATGAGGTGGTCCTGCACCGGGGGGGTGAAGGACTGGACGATGAAGACGTCCCCTTCCCTGAGGCTCTCCTCGTAACGCACGAAGAGGTTATCGTTGGCGAAGCGCTGGGTGGAGCTCCTGCCCAAGGGAATGCCCAGGGCCTCGGCGATGGCCTGGGCCAGGGGCCGGTTGGACTGACCGGAAAAGATCAGCAAGGGGCGGTCCATGCCGTCCCCCAAGATACCATGCCCCCGAATCGGGGTCCCCGCCGCGGTGGGGTGGTTAGAGGGGGGTGATGGCCTCCTGGAGGGGAGTGGTCACCTCTGGTCCCTGAGGGTGAAGGTAGACATCCACCTCCGTGCGCACGCCGAAGCCATCCAGGTATACCCCCGGCTCCACGGTGAAGGCTAAGCCCGGGACCAGGGGGCGGAAATCCCGGGTTTCCAGGTCGTCCAGGTGGGGGCCGGAGCCGTGGACCTCCTCCCCCAGGTTATGTCCCGTGCGGTGGCGGATATAAGCCCCATACCCCATCTCCTCCAGAATCCCCCGGGCCACCCGGTCCACCTCGTACCCCCTGGGGTGGCGCCCTTCCCGGTAGGCCTTTTCCACGAAGGCGATGGCCTCGTCCCGGGCCCTTTTGACCGCCTGGAAGGCCCGGTGGGCGGCCTCGCCCACCCCGAGCCCCGCCATCCAGGTGAGGTCGGCGTATACCCCATCCGGCTCCTTGGCCCACAGGTCCAGCAGGACCACCTCCCCCGCCTCGAGGCCCTTCTCCCCCGGGGTGTGGTGGGGGTGGGCGCTGTTCTTCCCAAAGGCCACCATGGGGGGGTGGTCAAAGACCAGGCCCAGCCGCCCCAGGACCTCGGCCATCCGCGCCTGGACTTCCCTTTCCGTGGCCTTGGGGTTTTCCCGGAGGAAGGCCAGGCCCGCGTCTTTGGCCTGGACCAGGCCGGAGGCCGCCCGTCTGTGGGCCTTTAGCTTCTCCTCGTCCCAGGTCTGGAAGAGGAGGAGGAGGGGCCAGGAGGAGGCGGGCTCGAGGCCCATCCCCCTGAGGAGGTCCAGGGTGCCCCCGTCCACCCGGGAGAGGTAGGGGATCCGCCCCCCGGGCACGTACTCCAAGGCGATGCGTCCATGGCCCTCGAGGACCTGGGCAAGCCCCTCCAGGAAGCCCTGCCAGGTGTGGTAGGCACGCCGCTTCCCGGGAAGGGAGGGGAGGAGGCTCGCTTCTATGGCGTGGCAGAGGAGGGTGGGCTCCCCCTCCTGGGGGAGGAAGTAGGCCAGGCGGCGGGTGAGGTGAAGGTGGGCCAGGCCCAAAACCTGAAGGGCCACGGGGTTGCTCCGCCCAAAGGAGTAGAGGAGCCAGCCATCAAACCCCTCTTCCCTTAGCACCGCCTGCACGCGGGACACGTCCATGCCCCCATCCTAATCCCTTGGAACCTGCCTCACCTTTCCTCACCCCCGCCGTGCTAGCCTTACGGATAGGGAGGTTGAGGCATGGTAGAAGCCCAGGAAGCGGTCATCCGCATCACCCCCCTGGCGGCGGAAAAGGCCAAGGAGATCCTGGCCCGCTACGGCAAGGAGCACGCGGCCATCCGCCTCTACATCAAGTCTGGGGGCTGCTCGGGTTTCCAGTACGGCATGGCCGTGGACGAGCGGGAGCTGGAGGGGGACACCCAGGTGGTGATGCACGGGGTGCGCCTGGTGGTGGACCAGAGGTCCCTCCCCTACCTGGAGGGCTCGGAGATAGACTGGGTGGAAAGCCTCATGGGGGGTGGCTTCACCGTCCATAACCCCAACGCCGCCAGCACCTGCGGCTGCGGCCACTCCTTTCGCACCAAGGACCAGGAGGGGGAGGCCCGCACCTGCGGCCACTAGGCCTTGGGGAACCCTGGGGACCTGGCTTCAGGTTCCTTTAACCTTTTCCCCATTGACCCTCAGCGCAGCTGGCGTATAATACCCTTGGCCACTTAAGGGAGTGCCGCAAACAGGAAAGGAGGCCGCATGAGAAAAGCAAGCAAGCTGGCTGTACTCGGTATAACGGTCCTGGGCCTGGCCCTGGCGGGGCCCGCGGACAACAGCCTCATCGTAGGGACTTCCCAGGAGCCCAGGGTGCTGGCGGGGGATTTCTTGAGTGTCATCTCCAACCAGTCCATTAAGGCGGAGATGGAAAACTACCTCTTCGTCCCCTTCATCACCCTGAACCTGGACGGGCAGAACACCGCTGTCCTGGCCACGGAGGTGCCCACCATCCAGAACGGCCGGGTCCGCTTTGCGGACATCGGCCAGGGGCGTAGGCGCCTGGAGATTGACATCACCATCCGGCCCGACGCCCGCTGGTCCGACGGCCGCCCCATCACCACCGAGGACGTCCAGTTCTACTTTGAGGTGGGTAAGGCCAAGGGCATGCCCGTCCTCAACCCCGACTACTGGGAGCGGGTGAACCTCCGGGTGCGGGATGCCCGCAACTTCACCGTGATCTTTGAGCCCGCCTACGCCACCGACCTCATCGGGAGCCCCATCGGCTACGCCCCCAAGCACATCATGGGCGCGGCCTGGGAGCAGGTGAAGCGCCAGACCGCAGGCCTGGACCCCACGAGGGACGCCGCCCGGTTGGCGGAGATCTACCGCAAGTTCTTCACCGACTTCTCCACCCCCGCCTACCTGAACCAGGGCAAGATGGTCTACTCCGGGCCCTTCGTCTTCCGGCGCTGGGTGCCCGGGAGCACGGTGGAGATGGTGCGCAACCCGCAGTTCCCCATCACCCCTCCGGGCGGGGCCGACAGGTACGTCCAGAAGGTGGTTTACCGCTTCATCCAGAACACCAGCTCCCTCCAGGTGGCCATCATGGGCGGGGGCATCGACGCCCTCTCCCGGGTGGGCCTCACCTTTGACCAGGCGCGGGCGCCCCAGCTGGTGCAGCGGGCTCAGGGGAACTTTGACATCTGGTTCGTGCCCGGGGCCATCTGGGAGCACATCGACGTGAACCAGTTCGCCAACGTCCCCAGGGTGCGGGAGCTGGGTCTGAACGACAAGCGCACCCGCCAGGCCCTCCTCCACGCCATCAACCGCGAGGGCTTCGTCCGCACCGTCTTCCAGGGTCTGCAGCCCGTCTCCCACACCTGGATCGCCCCGGTCAACCCCCTCCACAACCCCAACGTGAGGAAGTACGAGTACAACCTGGACCGGGCCCGGGCCCTCCTGGCGGAGATGGGCTGGCGGCCGGGGCCGGATGGCATCCTCCAGCGCACCGTGGACGGCCGCACCGTGCGCTTTGAGATCGAGTGGGTGACCACCGCGGGCAACGTAGTCCGCGAGCGCTTCCAGCAGTTCGTGGCCGAGGACTTCCGCAAGATCGGCATCGCCGTCCGGATCAACAACGCCCCCAGCGCCGTGGTCTTCGCCGACGACTTCATCCAGCGGGCTTCCGAAGGCCGCTGGACGGGGATGTTCATGTTTGCCTGGGTCTCCGGTCTGGCGGAAAACGGGGACCTCTTCGCCTGCCGCTTCCGCCCCACCCGGGAGAACAACTACCAGGGCCAGAACGTGGGCGGCTGGTGCAACGAGGAGTACGACCGCCTCCGGGACCAGGCGGTGGTGGAGTTTGACCCCGCGAAGCGCAAGGCCCTCTTTGACCGGATGCAGGAGATCTGGGCGGAGGAGGTGGCCTCCCTGCCCCTCTACTTCCGCGCTGACCCCTTGATCGCGCGTAAGGGCCTGGTGAACTACGTGAGCGCCGCTTACTCCGGCGGCAACAACTACCCCAACTGGGAGCCCTGGACCATCGGCTGGGCGCAGCGGGGGGCGGAGAAGCGCTGGGACCAAGCCAAGTACGCCCTCACCATCCGCTAGGCGTGGTATAGTCAGGCCTGCTGGGGGTTTCCCCAGCAGGCTTTTTGCCGACGGAAAAAGGAGGTGGCATGTTCGCTTACGTGGTACGAAGGCTTTTTCAGATGATCCCTTTGCTCCTGGCGGCTTCCTTTGTCATTTTCGCCCTTTTGGCCCTCCAGCCGGGGGACCCCTTGGACGAGGTGCGGATGCAAAACCCCCGCATCACCGCCGAGCAGCTTGCGGCTTTGCGCAAGGCCTACGGCCTGGACGACCCCATCCACATCCGCTACGCCAAGTGGCTCACCCGGGCCCTGCAGGGGGACCTGGGCTACAGCCGCACCTACGGCATCCCTGCCGTGGAGTACATCTTTGAGCAGCGCCTGCCCCGCACCCTTCTCCTTTCGGGCCTGGCCCTTCTTCTGGCCCTGCTGGTCTCCATTCCCGTGGGGGTCTTCTCGGCGGTGCGCCAGTACACCTTGGCGGACTACACCATCACCTTCCTTGCCTTCATCGGCCTTTCCATCCCCAACTTCTTCCTGGGCATCCTCCTTCTTTACCTCTTCGCCGTGCGCCTGCCGGAGCTCATCCCTGGTTTCCCGCAGTTCCCCACAGGCGGGGTTCCCCCCTTTCTCTTTGAGGAGGTGCGCCGGGGGTTGGTGAGCCTGGGGACCTTCTTGGGGCTTTGGGCCTGGCACCTGGTCCTCCCGGTGCTGGTCCTGTCCACCTCCTCCATGGCGGAGTGGACCCGGTTCATGCGGGCCTCCCTCCTGGAGGTCCTCTCCCAGGACTACGTTCGCACGGCCCGGGCCAAGGGCCTTCCCGAGCGGGTGGTGCTCTACAAACACGCCCTCAGGAACGCCCTCATCCCCATCGTCACCCTGGTGGGCCTGGCCATCCCTGGGGTGATGAGCGGGGCGGTCCTCACCGAGACCATTTTCAGCTACCCCGGGATGGGGCGGGCCATTTTTGACGCTTTGGTGGAGAAGGACTACAGCGTGGCCATGGCGGCCCTGGCCTTTTTGGCCCTGATGGTGGCCCTCTTCAACCTTTTGGCGGACCTGGCCTACGCCCTGGTGGACCCCAGGATCCGCTACAGCTAGGAGGCAACGCATGCAGCAGGCGATGGTTCCCCTTTCCGAGCAGAGGACCTTTTGGAAAGTTTTCTGGCGTCGCTTCCGCCGACACCGGCTGGCCATGGCCAGTTTGGTGGTGATCCTGCTCCTCCTCCTGGTGGCCCTGCTGGCTCCCTGGATAGCCCCTTACGACCCCTTTGCCCAGCCCCGGGGGGAGGATTTTGGGGAGAGGATCTTTTCCCCTCCCAGCCGGGAGCACCCCCTGGGCACCGATGACCTGGGGCGGGACGTTCTCTCCCGTCTCATGTATGGCGCCCGGATCTCCCTCCTGGTGGGGTTTTCCGTGGCCACCTCCAGCATTCTGGTGGGGCTCCTTATGGGGTCCTTGGCGGGGTATTTCGCCGGGCGGCCCCTGCGCTTCTACCTGGGGCCCCTGCGCCAGGCCAAGGAGGGGTTCTACCCCTGGACCTTTGCCCTTTGGCGGGTCTTCTCCTGGTTCCTTTACTATGGGGTCCTCTTCCTCCTCTCCCAGATGTTCGTGGGGGTGACCGAAATGGGCCGGGAGGCGGGGTCCTTGGGGGCCCAGGTCTTCTTTTGGATCTCCATGGCCTTTCTCCTCTTCGCCGCTCTCTGGGGGCTTAGGGGAGAGATCCGCTTGGACCTGGACACGGCTATAAGCCGCCTGATTGACTTCATGCTGACCATTCCCACCCTCCCCCTGCTCCTCGTCCTCTCCGCCTTCCTGCGGGACCCCAGGGTGCCCGTGGGACAGTGGGCTCAAGGGGTTTTAGGGGATGCAGCCAGCGTTTTCATCATCATCGCCATCCTCCTCCTCTTTGGCTGGCTCACCCCGGCCCGTATCGTCCGCGGCACCATTCTCTCCCTTAGGGAACAGGACTACACCACCGCCGCCCAGGCCCTGGGGGCTTCGGACAGCCGTATCCTGTTCCGGCACCTTATCCCCAACGCCCTGGCTCCCTTGATCGTCTTGGCCACCCTGCAGGTGGGCTACGCCATCCTGGTGGAGTCTGCGCTTTCCTTCCTGGGCTTTGGCATCAAGCCCCCGGTGGCCACCTGGGGGAACATGCTGGCCAATGCCCAGGAGTACATCTTCATGGCCCCCTGGCTGGCCCTGCCCCCTGGGTTCATGATCTTCATCACCGTCTTGGCCTTTAACTTCGTGGGGGATGGCCTTCGGGATGCCTTAGACCCCAGGAGCCGCCTCTAGGGTGGGGCTTGAGCTTTTCCTCCGGGTAGGCGGCCTCGAGGAAGTAAAGCCCCATGGCCGGGGCGCTGGGGCCCGCCAGGCGGCGGTCTCCGGTCTCCAGGATGGCCCTGAGGCTCTCCGGGGGCCGCTTGCCCAGGCCCACCTGCAAAAGCGTCCCCACCATGCCCCGCACCTGGCCGCGGAGGAAGCTTTTGCCCCGGAAGTAGAAGCGGACCTCGGGGCCCGCCTCCCCTTCCAGGGCCTCGAGGCGGGCCTCCAAAAGCTCCCGCACCCCTTCCCGGGTCTCCTCCTTGGCGAAGCCCAGGAAGTTGTGCCTGCCCAGAAGGAGGGGGAGGGCCTCCCGGATGGCGGCGAGGTCCAGGGACTTCCTGAGCCAGAGGGCCCGGTGGCGGAGGAGGGGGGAGGGGTGGGGCCTCAGGAGGACCCGGTAGCGGTAGGCCCGCCAGAGGGCGTCCCTCCTGGCGTGGAAGCCCGGGGCCACCTCCTTTGCGGCCACCACCTTCAGGTCCTCGGGGAGGAGACGGTTTAGGGCCTCGGGCACCTTCTCCGTGGGGATGGGGCTTTGCAGGTCTATGTGGAAGGGCATGAGGAGGGCGTGGACCCCGGCGTCCGTACGCCCCGCCGCCACCGCCTTGGGGAGGGCTCCGATGTGGGGAAGGGCCTTTTCCAGCTCGCCCTGCACGGTGCGCAGGCCCTGCCGCTGCCTTTGGAGGCCGGCGAAGTGGGTCCCGTCGTACTCGGTGAGGAGGAGGATGCGGCGCACAGGCCTAGCTTAGTCGGTGCCCACCAGGGTTTTGCTCCCCTCGAGGGCCACCCCTTCCCCCACCACCTTGAGGCTCACCCGGTCCCCCACCCGGTAGGGGGTGGTGGGGTTTTCCTGGACCAGAACCTCCCGCTCCAGGCCGAGGAGGCGGACCCGGTAGGTGAGGTCGTGCCCCTTGAACTCCCGGGCCACCACCTCGCCCAGGGGGCCCTGTCCAGGGGGGGCTAGCCTCAGGGTCTCGGGCCTTAGGGAAAGGAGGAGGGGGCCGGTGGCGGGCTCGGCCAAGGGCACGGAGCCCAGGCAGGTTTCCGCATACCGCCCCCGCCCTTCCCCGGGGAGGAGGTTGGTGCGCCCCAGGAACTGGGCCACGAAGGGGGTTCTGGGCCTTAGGTAGACCCCCTCGGGGGTCCCCACCTGCTCCAGCCTCCCCCCCCGCATGACCCCCAGGCGGTCGGCGAAGGAGAGGGCCTCCTCCTGGTCGTGGGTGACCAGCAGGGCGGTGGTGCCCGTGGCCTTCAGGATCCTGCGCACCTCTTCCCGGGTGGCGGCCCTAAGCCCTGCGTCCAGGCTGGAAAAGGGCTCGTCCAGGAGGACCAGCTTGGGCCCCGGGGCCAGGGCGCGGGCCAGGGCCACCCGTTGCTGTTGCCCCCCGGAGAGTTCCCCCGGCCTCCGGTTCTGGAAGAGGGTCATGCCC
This sequence comes from uncultured Thermus sp., assembly GCA_947085095.1. Classification (GTDB taxonomy): domain Bacteria; phylum Deinococcota; class Deinococci; order Deinococcales; family Thermaceae; genus Thermus. The sequence goes on from CAMTVD010000014.1 coordinate 193,380, forward strand.
ACCCGCTCCAGGGCCCTTCTGGCCCGCTCCAGGCGGTCCTCTCCCTTCAGGCCGAAGGCCACGTTGCCCAGGGCGGTGAGGTGGGGGAAGAGGGCGTAGTCCTGGAAGACGAAGCCGATGCCCCGCCTTTCCGGGGGTAAGGGGGTGATGTCCCGGCCCTCGAGGTGGACCCGTCCCGAATCGGGGCTCTCCAGCCCGGCGATGACCCTTAAGAGGGTGGTCTTGCCGCACCCCGAGGGGCCCAGGAGGGCCAGGATCTCCCCGGGATAGACCTCCAGGTCTATCCCCTTGAGCACCTCGTGCTCCCCGAAGCGCTTGCGAACCCCTTGCAGTTCTAGAAGCGGCGCTCGCTCCAAAGCAACACCCCCACAAAGGCCGCCGAGAGCAGGACGATGAGGAGGGCGAAGGGGGCGGCCTCGGCGAACATGGCTTCCTGAGTGTAGCCGAAAACCCGGGTGGCCAGGGTGCTGTAGCCCATGGGGGCAAGGAGAAGGGTGATGGGGAGCTCCTTGACCGCCCCGATGAAGGCCAGGGCCCCTCCCGCCGCCGCTCCCCGCCAGAGCAGGGGGAAGGTAACCCGGAAGAAGGCCCCGGTGGGGGTTTCCCCCAGGGTCCTGGCCGCCTCCTCCAGCCTCCTGGGCACCTGGTGCAAGGCTCCCCGGATGGGCCCCAGGCTCTCCGCCAAAAAGTGGAAGGAAAGGACCAGGACCAAAAGGGGCAGGCTGCCGTAGAGGAAGGGAAGGCTTTTCAGGCTAAAGAAGACCCAGGCCAGGGCGAAGGCCAGGGGCGGGACAGCGTAGCCCAGGTAGGCGAGGCGTTCCAGGACCCGGGAGGCGGGGGAAGGGTGGCGCACCGCCAGGTAGGCGATGGGCAGGGCCATGCCCACGGCGAGGAGGGCGGTGGGTGCCGCCGCCAGGGCGGAGTGGAAGAAGGCCTCGGAGAGCCCCTGGAGGTTTTCCCTGGGGAAGCGGCTGGCCAGGTGCACAAGGGCGTAGAGGGGTAGGAGGAGGGCCAGCAGGACGGGAAGGAGGGCGAGGAGGTAGGCCCAGGGGGCGAGGGCCCCCAGGCGTACGGCCCTGGCCCTTCTGCCCGCCCCCTTTCCTGTACGGGCCAGAAAGAGGCGGCGCAGGAGAAAGCCCTCGAGGAGGAGGAGCCCCCCGGTGAGGAGGAGGAGAAACAGGGCCAGCCAGGCGGCGTAGACCCGGTCAAAGGCGGCGCTGTACTGCAGGTAGATGGCGTAGGAGAAGGTCTCGTAGCGGAGAAGGCTCACGGTGCCGAAGTCCCCCAGGACGTGGAGGCCCACCACCAGGTAGCCCGAGAGGAGGGCGGGGAGGAGCTGGGGGAAGGTGGCCTTGAGGAAGGCCCTGAAAGGGCTTAGGCCCAGGGTGCGGGCCGCTTCTTCCAAAGAGGGGTCCAGGCCCAAAAAGGCGGCCCTAAGGGAGAGGAAGAGGTAGGGGTAGGTGATGAAGGAGAGGACCAGGAGGGCCCCCCAGTACCCCTCGAGCCGGGGCAGGGGCAGAAACCCCCCAGGCCCCGTGGCCGCCAGGAGGACGTAGGCCCCCACGTAGCCGGGGATGGCCAGGGGCAGGGTGAGGAGGGTGGCGAGAAACCGCTTTCCCTTAAGGTCCGTGCGGGTGGTGAGGAAGGCCAGGGGCAGGGCCAGGAGGGTGGTGAGGAGGAGAACCCCAAGGAGGAGGGTCAGGGTGTTCCCGAGGAGCGCCAGGTTCTTGGGCCTCAGCAGGATCTCCTGAAGGGCGCCTGGCTGGGCCTCGAGGGCCCTGAGGAGCAGGTAAAGGAGGGGCAGGGCCACCCCGCCCCCGGTGAGGAGGGCGGGGACCAGGAAGGGAAGAAGCCCCGGGAGGTGGGGAAGCCTTAGGGTCACAGGATCCCGAGTTCCCGCAGGAGCCTCAAAGCCTGCTCCAGGGGGAGCTTCTCAAAGTCCAGCCTGGGGCTCTTGGCCAGGGCCTCTTCCAGGGGCAGGAGGCTGGGGTCGGCCACCACCCCTCTCACCAGGGGGTACTCCCCCACGTTGCCCACGAAGTACTGCTGGGCCTTAGGGGAGAGGAGGTAGGTGAGGAAGCGGGTGGCGTTGCCCAGGTTCTTGCTGGTCTTCAGGATGCCCGCCCCCGTGACCAGGGCCAGGTTGCCCACATCGCCGTCCTGGAAGTGGTGCATGCCCAGCTGGTACCCCGCCCGGCGGAAGCGCACCGCGTAGTAGTGGTTGGTGGAGCCGAGGTCAATCTCCCCCGCCCGGATGGCGTCCAGCATGGCCGGGTTAGAGGCGTAGGTCTTGGGGGCGAGGGCCTTCATCTCCGAAAGCCACGCCCTGGTCTGGGCCTCCCCGTGCAGGGCGATCATCCCCGCCACCATGTCCTGGAAGCTGGAGTAGGTGGGGGTCCAGCCCACCCGGCCCACCAGGCCCTTCTCCCGGGCGAAGCGGGGTAGGTCCAGGATGGAGGGGGGGAGTTCCTCGGGCTTGAACTTTTGGGGGTTATAGGCCAGGACCCTAAGGCGCAGGGTCACCGGCACCCAGGACCGGGAGGCGGGGGCGAAGGCCTGGGGGGTCTTGAGGAGGCTATCCCCCAGGGGCCTTAAAAGACCCAGCCCGGCGGCCCGGCCCAGGGCCCCCGAGGTGTTGCCCCAGAACACATCCGCAGGGGAGCGGCCTCCCTCCTCCTGCAGGGCCGCCAGGATCTGGGCATCGGTGCCGTAGCGCACCTGGACCCGGATGCCCGTATCCCGCTCAAACTGCTTCACCAAGGGCTCCACCAGGCTCTGGCCCCGGCCCGAGTAGACGGTGAGGGTCTGGGTCTGGGCCAAGCTAAGGTTTAGGATCGTTAGGCCGATAAGGGTCAGGATCGTTCTGCGCCGCATTCGAACCTCCAAGGGTGATTCCCGGGAGACCCCGGGGTGAGGGCGCCCTCTGCCTGGGCACTCTATCCCAGGAGGAGGAGAAAGTCAAGTATTCCGGTCGGGTTTTATAAGTTTAGAAACGATAATCACTTGCAACCAGGGAAGGAACCCCGCCAGGTCCTCGGGGGGAGGAGGAGCCTGCCCCGTGTAGACCAGGGGTACTGGGTTTCGGGTGTGCCGGGGGTGCCAGGGCTCCTCGGCGTTGCCGTGGTCGGAGGTGAGGAGGAGTTCCCCTCCTTCTTCCAGGAAGCCCCGCAGAAACAGGGTGAGCTCCCGGAAACGCTCCGGCAGGCGTTCTGGGTCCCGATGGGCAAAGAGGTCCAGGGCCCAGTACTCCAGGACCACCAGGTCAAAGCGCCGGGTGAGGGCCGCCGCCTTAGCCCCCACGCCGTAAGGGTCTTCCCAGAACCCGGGGGGGAGGGCCAGGGGATGGCCCAGGGGCAGAAGGGGTAGACCCGCAAGGCGGGCCGACTGGGCGAAGGCGGAAAGGAGAAGGCGCCTGCCCCCCATGGCCCTTTCCAGGTACTCCGGGCGGTAGGCGTTGGCGTGAAGGAGGGAAAGGCCTTGCCCCTGGGCCCAGGCGTAGAGGCCCCTTTGCAGGAGGGGGCGGAGCCTGGGGCTGGGGAAAGGGCCCTGGTGGTGGCCCAGGAGCCTGGCGGCGTTCATCCCGGTGAGGAGGGTGGTCTGGCCCGTGCCCGACTGGGGCAGGCCCTCCACCCCCAGGGTGGCGTCCAGAGGGTGGGGGCGAAGCTCCAAAAGGAGGGGGAAGAGGTTCTCCAAGGTCCCTCCCAGCCCCAGCCCGTCCACGAAGAGGAAGAGCACCTCTCCAGTTTGGCAGAAGGTGGTTTCGTGCACCCAGGGGTTGACCGGGCGGGGTAGTCTGAGGACGGAGGTAAGCCTATGCCGGTGAGGAAAGCGGAAGCGGTTTGGGAGGGCGGGTTGCGTGCGGGCAAAGGGGTTATGAAGCTAGAGAGCCAGGCCTTCCAGGGCCCCTACTCCTTCCCCTCCCGCTTTGAGGAGGGGGAGGGGACCAACCCCGAGGAGCTCATCGCCGCGGCCCACGCGGGCTGCTTCTCCATGGCCCTCTCGGCGGCGTTGGAGCGGGAGGGGTTCCCCCCCAGGCGGGTTTCCACCGAGGCCCGGGTACACCTGGAGATGGTGGAGGGCAGGGCCACCATCACCCGGATAGAGCTCTTCACCGAGGCCGAGGTGCCCGGGGTTTCCCCGGAGAAGTTCCAGGAGGTCGCCCAGGCGGCCAAGGAGGGGTGCCCCGTCTCCCGGGCCCTGGCGGGGGTGAAGGAGATTCGCCTCGAGGCCCGCCTTTTGGGCTAGGCCTCCCCTTTCCAGAGGAGGCGGCCGCAGGAGGGGCAGCGGGTAAGCTGCCCCTGGATCACCTTCTGGGCCACGTGGGTGGGCAGGACCACGTTGCACCCCTCGCAGCGGAAGACCTGGGCCTGCCTCAGCATCCGCACTACCCCGGTGCCCTTCCGGGCCCGGCGGATGGCCTCGTACTCCTTGAGCACGGGGGCGGGGATGCCCTGGGCCATGGCCTCCCGCACCTCCTTGAGCTTGAGGATCTCCCCCTCGAGGACCTCCACCCGCTTCCGATTTTCCCGGAGCAGCTCCTCTAGGCGGGGCCTCAGACCGGCAAGGGCTTCCTCCACCCGGGCGATCTCCGCCTCCACCTCCTCCATGGCCTCCATGATGGGGGTGGAGAGCTCCAGAAGCTCCCGGATGCGATCCTTGATCTGCTGGATGCGGTTCTCGTACTGGGTCTGCTCGCGGGCGCTTTGGGCCTGGCGCTGTTCCGCCTCGGCCTGCTTCTCCTTGGCGGTGAGGTCCTCTATGTCCAGGCTGTGCCGGTTGTAGCTCTTCCTGAGCTCCGCCTGGCGCTCCAGGAGGGCTGTGAGCTCGGCCTCCAGGGCCTCCACCTGGGCCTTCACCGAAAGGAGGTCCTGGGGAAGGGTTTCCGCCTCCTTTTGCAATCGGTCTATCTCCAGGTCCTTATCCTGAAGCGCATAGAGTGCCCTCAGTGCCTCCGCCCCGTTCACGCCTCCCATTCTAACCCGGTGAGGAAGGGGTTGGTCCGGGCCTCGAGGCCCAAGGTGGTGCTGGGCCCGTGCCCGGGGTGGACCTGGGTTTCCGGGGGCAGGGAGAGAAGCCGCTTTAGGGAGCGGAAGAGGGCCTTGGGGTCGGCCCCGGGGAGATCGTACCGGCCGATGCTTCCCCGGAAGAGGAGGTCCCCGGAGAAGACCTGGCCCCCTTCCCGGTCCAGGAAGGCCACGTGCCCCGGGCTGTGCCCGGGAAGGTGCCAGACCGCAAACCCGAAGAGGGCCATGCCTTCCTCCAGGGGCTCCACCTTCCGTGGGGGCCTAGGGATCAGGACCCCCCAACGGGCGGCCACCTCGGCGGCCCTTTCGTAGAGGGGCAGGTCCAGGGGGTGGAGGAAAACGGGGAGGCCCAAGGCCTCCACCAGGGGGGCCACGGCCCCCACGTGGTCAAAGTGGGCGTGGGTGAGGAGGATGGCCTTGGGGTTTAGCCCAGCCTCTTCCGCCAGGGCCAAGAGCCTTTCCGGATCGTCCCCCGGGTCTATGAAGACCGCCCCTTCGGGGGTTTCCACCAGGTAGGCGTTCTCCTGGAGGGGGCCGGTGGTGAGGGCGTAGGCTTTCATGGCTCCGTGGGCAGACCTTCCTGGAGCCACTCGTGCATGGAGCCCAGGTAGTTCCGGGCCTTGACCCCGAGGCTCCTGAGGATGAAGAAGGCTACGGCGCTCCTGGCACCAGAGTGGCAGTAGACCCCCACCTCCTGACCCGGCTCAAGCCCAAGCTGCCCCAGAAGCCCCTCGGGCTCCAGGAAGAGGTCCAGGGGGGCGTTGCGGCTTCCGGGAATGCGCCCGCCCCGGGGGCAGCAGGGGGGGTGGACCTGGCCCCTGTGCTCCTCGGGGCTCCGCACGTCCAGGAGGAAGGGGTGGTGGGCGGCCTCGTCCGCGGTGAGAAGCCAGTCCCGCCGCAGGCGGGCCACGGCGCCCGTGGGCTCGTACTGGGGCTCTGCCCTCTCCCTGGCGTAGGGCTCCCAGCCCTCGGTCCAAAGCCCCACCTCCAGCCCCCCAAGCCCCAGGAAGAAGGCGGTGCGGCAGAGGCGGCTGGTGAGGCCCTCGTCGTAGAGGACCACGGGGCTTTGGAGCCCCAGGCTTTGGAAAAGCTCGCTGAGGCCCGCCTCGAGGGCCTTGAGCTCCGCCTCCTCCCTCAGGCGGAGCCGGGGGGCGGAGAGGTCCAGGTGCCGGGCCCCGGGGAGGTGGCCGGCCTCGTAGGCGGGGCGGGGCCGGGTGTCCACCAGGACCGCATCCTCGGGAAGCTCCATGGTTTTGATTATAGGGGGCGCATGGGTAAGCCAATAGCGTTAGGGTACTTGACAAATGTACGCGCATATGATATAAGCGAAAACGGAGGTGATGTGTATGGCCCTGGTGCGTAGGGAGGCGCGTCCCGCCGAGATCACGCCCTTCAGGACCTGGGGTCCCTTCTCCCTCCTGGAGGAGGCCAACCGGCTCTTTGAGGAGGTCTTGGGGGAGTTCGGCCGTCCCGTGGCCACCTACGTGGCCCCGGCTGACCTCTACGAGACCGACGAGGCCCTGATCCTGGAGATGGCGGTGCCCGGCCTGGCCCCTGAGGACCTGGAGGTGAGCCTCGAGGGCAACAAGCTCACCGTCCGGGGCCAAGTGAAGCCGGTGGAGGAGCCCAAGGCCCGCCGCTACTACCTGCAGGAGATTCCCCACGGCTCCTTCGTGCGCACCTTCACCCTTCCCGTGGAGGTGAAGGCGGACGAGGCCAAGGCGGAGTTCCGCCACGGCATCCTCCGGCTCACCATGCCCAAGGTGGCCGAGGCCCGGGCCAAGCGGATCCCCATTGAGGTGGTCCAGTAGGGCCTAAACGCAAAGCCCCCGGGCATCCCCCGGGGGTTAGGCTTTCTTCAGGGCCTGGGTGAGTCTCCCGAGGGCCTCCTCCAGGACCTCGGGGTAGGTGGCGAAGTTGAGGCGCACGTAGCGGTCGTACCCCTGGCCGAAGTTTTCCCCCGGGTTCAGGGCCACCCGGGCCTCCTTCAGGAGGTGGGAGGCCGCCTGGGGGAAGGGGGTTTTCAGCCAGGCCAGGTAGGTCCCCTCCGGGGGAAGGTGGAAGAGGCCCATCTCCCTGGCCCAGGCCGCCACCCGGTCCCGGTTCTGCCGGAGTTTCCCAAGGACCTCCCTGAGCCACCCCTCCCCCTCCAGGAGGGCCGCCTTCCAGGCGGCCATGGCCAGGACGTTGGGGAAGGTGGGGGGGAGGTGCCGCTTCAGGGCCTCCACCAGGGGCTTGGGCCCGATGGCCGCCCCCATGGGCAGGCCCGCCAGGTTGTAGGCCTTGCCGGGGCCCAGAAGGGTGAGGGTCCTTTCGGGGAGGAAGCGGGCCAGGGGGACGTGGGGCCTCTCGTAGGTGAGGGGGGCGTGGAGCTCGTCGGAGACCACGATGAGGTCGTGCTTGCGGGCGATCTGGGCCAAGGCGGAAAGCTCCTCTTCGGTGAAGACCCGGCCCGTGGGGTTCTGGGGGTGGCAGAAGAGGAGGAGGCGGCTGGCGTAGGCCAGGCGCTCGAGCCCCCCCAGGTCCAGGCGGTAGCCCGCCTCGGTCTCCAGGAGGGGGTTGGCCAGGAGGGTGCGCTTCTGCTCGCGGATGGCGGCCAGGAAAGGGGGGTAGATGGGCACCTGGGTCAGGACCCCTTGTCCGGGGGCGGTGAAGGCGGCCACGGCGGCGTAGAGCCCCACCACCACCCCGGGCATGAAGGCCACCTCCCCCTCCAGGCCCGTCTTTTCCAAGAGGAGGGCCTTGAGCTCCCCGTCCCCCTCCCGGGGCGGGTAGCCCAAAAACCCTTCCGCCCGCTCCTTGATGGCCTTCTGGATGGGTTCGGCCACGGGGAAGTCCATGTCCGCCACCCAGAGGGGCAGGACGTCCTCGGGGTAGGTGCCCCACTTCAGGGAGTCCTCGCGCGGGGGAAGCCTCATGGGGCTATCTTACCCAAGGCCCTTAGGTGTGGTCCTGGACCACCTCGAGGCCCATCGCCTCGAGGGCCCGCACCAGAGCCTTTACCGCCTCCTTGACCCCTTCGGTGATGAGGGGGTGGCCGAAGCGGCTGACCCCGGCATAAAGGCCGTGGGCGCTCCCCCGCACCTCCAGGAGGAGGTCCTGGGTGAGGTCCTCCTCCTCCACATGGCTGAGGACGTAGAAGCCCTTTTCCGCTTTGGCGACCTCTAGGAAGACAGCCACCCCTTGGGGGAAGCGAACGGGGGCCTTGGGCAGGGAAAGGGCTTCGGGCAGGGTGCCTTTCAGAAGGGCGTGAGCCATGGGGTACCTCCGGATAGGGGGCCAGGGGATGGGGTCCTCGGCCACCTTGGTAAAGATGGCGTGGAAGAAGGCCCGCCCCATCTCCCGCCACTTGAGGGCGTACTTGGTAAGGAGGTGGGCCTCCGGGGGCGGCGCGGTCTCTATGCGGTAAAGCCCGGTTCTTTCCGCCTCCTCTATGGCGAAGCGGAAGTATTCCTCGTGGTCGGTGGTGAGGAGGAGCCGGCCCCCTGCGGTGAGGCGGGTGGAGAGGTGGCGGAAAAACCCCTCCCTCAGGAGCCGCTTCTCCTGGTGGCGCTTCTTGGGCCAGGGGTCGGGGAAGTTGACGATGACCTCCAAAACGCTTCTTTCAGGAACCAGGTTTCTGAGGGCAAAGGCGCCCTCCCCCAGGTAGAGGCGGGCGTTGCGGATTCCCTCCCGCTTGAGCCGCCTGAGGGCCCGCTGGACGCTTCCCGCCGAGACCTCGGCTCCCAGGACCAGGCGCTCGGGGTGGGCCTTGGCGTAGAGGGCGGTGAAGCGGCCGTCGCCAAAGCCCACCTCCACCGCCAAGGGCCCCTCCCGGCCGAAGAGGGCCTTGGGGCTTGGGGGAAGGTGGGGAAGGAGGGCCGGCCGGACCAGCACGAGGGAGTATTCTAGCAAACTTTCAAAGGATTTTCACACCCCCTTTCTATGTTGGGGGAAGAGGTGGATTATGGCCCTGGTGGGAAACCTCAAGGATTTACCTCTGGATGAGCTACTGCAAGCGTTGCGCTCCAGGGAAGGGGCGCTGGAGATTTGGAACGTCAAGGGGGTGGCCTCCACCACCCTTTACCTCAAGCCCGGCTACATCCGCTCCCTGGACCAGAAGGGGAAGCCCTTGCCTTCCCTGGCGGCCAAAGCGGTGCTTTTGGCCTTGCTCCAGGCGGGGGAAGGGGCCTTTGAGTTTGTCCCCGGGGCCAGACCCCCCCACAAATACCGCCTCAACTGGCCCATAGAGCGGGCCCTGCTTTCCCTGGTCACCCTCACCGATGAGATGGCCCGTCGTAAGGACCTTCCGCCCCCCGAGGCCCGCTTCCACCTGGTGAAGGCCGCGGGCCCCCTCCCCTGCCAGGACCTCCTGCAGGCCGCCTCGGACCTCCTCGCCCGGGGGGCCTCTGTGGAGGGGATCGCCAGGAGGCTTGGGGTCCCCTGGACCTACGTGGCCTTCTGCCTGCGCCGCCTGCAGGACCTGGAGGCCGTGCGCCCCACCCTGGGAGGGTAGACCGTGCGGGTGCTCTTGGTGGACGACGAGCCCCTGCAGCGCTTCCTCCTCATGCGGGCCTTGGCGCCTCTGGGGGTGGAGGTAAGCGAGGCCAGGAACGGCCAGGAGGCCCTGGACCTCCTGGCGGAAAGGCCCTACCACCTGGTCCTCACCGACCTGCACATGCCGGTGATGGACGGGCTGGAGCTCACCCGGGCCATCAAGGCCCAGGACCCCTTGCTTCCCGTCATCCTCCTCACCGCCGATGGGGAAAGGGAGGTGCGGTTGAAGGGCCTTCAGGCGGGGGCCGACGACTTCCTGAACCGCCCCGTGGACCTCAGCGAGCTCAGGCTTCGCATCAATGGGCATTTGGAAAGGCGGCGGCTCCAGGAGGAGCTTGAGGAGCTGGAGAAAACCCTTTTCGTCCTGGTGCGGGCGGTGGAGGCCAAGGATGCCTACACCGCCGGGCACGGGGAGCGGGTGGCCCGGTACGCCCTCTTTGGTGCGGAGGAGCTGGGGGCCTCCCCTGAGGAGCTCAAGGACCTGCGCATGGGGGCTTTGCTCCACGATATCGGCAAGATCGGGATTCCCGACCATATCCTGAGGGGAGACTACCCCCTGACCGAGGTGGAGTGGGCCCAGCTCCGCAGGCATCCGGTGCTGGGGGACGATATCCTGAAGCCCCTGAAGGCCCACCCCCGCCTCCGGCCCTACGTGCGCTGGCACCACGAGCGGCTGGACGGCTCCGGCTACCCGGATGGCCTCACCGAGGTCCCCCTCTTGGTGCAGGTGCTGAGTGCGGCGGACATCTACGACGCCCTCACCAGCGGGCGCACCTATAGGGTGCCCCTGAAAGAGGAGGAGGCCCTCGAGGTCCTGGAGAGGGAGGCCCGGGAGGGGAGGCTCTCCCGGGAGGCGGTGCGGGCCCTAAGAAGCGGCCTCCTTCGCAACCGGGTCCTGGCCTCCCGCTAGCCCCGCTTCAGGTCCCCCAAGCCGTATTCCTCCCACCGGGCCTCCACCAGGACCTTCACCCTGGGGTCCATTTGGATCCGCTCCGGCCAGACCCGGGTGAAGCCCTCCTCGGGAAGCTTGCGGGTGCCGTCCAGGACCAGGACCGGCCCCTCCACCCCCGGCATGACCCGGGCATCCCGCTCGGGGTCTATGTTGTTGAGGACGGCCCAGAGGAGCTCCTCCGGGGTGAGGGCGGTGTCGGGGTCGGCGAGGAGCAGAAGCCTGATCCCGGCGCTTTCCGGGTGCCTAAGAAGCCTCTCTGCCAGGGCGAAGGCCTGGAAGGGGCGCTCCTTCCTGAGGGCCACTCCCCAGACCCCGGGCCACTGCCGCTGGGCCAGAGCCTCGGGCTCCTGGGGGAGGTGGGCGTGGGCCCTGGGGGTGAAGGGGACTTCCCCTCCCTCCTCGGGGAGCTTCCGGGTGCCGTCTATAAGGAGCTTCCCCCCATAAGCGAAGGCCCGGGAGCTGTGGTCCAGCACGTCCATGGGGCCCCGAAGGAGGAGGGTGTCCCGCCCGGGGAGGGCGTGGAGAAGGGCCTTTTGCAGGGCGGAGAATCCCGGCTTCAGGGGCTCCCCCTCGTCCACGGCCACGATGACCTTGGCGAACATCATCTGCCCCAGGCCCAGCATCCCGTAGGCCACCTTGTAGGCCTGGCCGGGGAACTCCTTCCTTAGGGCCACATTCACCCAGTTGTGGGCCACCCCCTCGGGGGGCATGTGGTAGTCGGCGATCTCGGGAAGGACCAGGCGCAGGGCGGGGAGGAAGAGCCTCTCCGTGGCCTCAATGAGGTAGGCGTCCTCCATGGGGGGTACCCCCACGATGGTGGCGGGGTAGATGGCCCCCTGGCGGTGGGTGATGGCGGTCACGTGGAAGCGGGGGTAGAGGTCTATGGGGGTGTAAAAACCCGTGTGGTCCCCGAAGGGGCCTTCCTCCACCAGGGGTTCCTCGGGGTCTATGTACCCCTCCAGAACGATCTCCGCCTCCGCGGGCACCGGCAGGTCCACGGTGACCCCCTGGGCCAGTTCCACGGGGGCGCCGCGGAGGAAGCCCGCCAGGTGGAACTCGCTCACCCCGGGCAGGGGAGGGAGGGGGGCGGTGGCGGCGTAGGTGAGGACCGGGTCCCCCCCCAGGGCCACGGCCACCGGGAGCTTTTGGCCGAGCTTCCTGGCCTTCTCCAGGTGGCGGCGGCCCACCTTGTGGAGTTGCCAGTGCATGGCGGTGCTCCTCCTGTCCAGAACCTGCATCCGGTACATGCCCAGGTTGAGCTCCCCCGTCTCCGGGTCCTTGGTGATGACCAGGGGGAGGGTGATAAAAGGCCCCCCGTCCAGGGGCCAGCACTTGAGGACGGGAAGCCGGGTGAGGTCCACCGCCTCCCCCTTGAGCACCACCTCCTGGACCGGGGCCCTCCTGACCCGCCTGGGGAAGAAGCCCTTTAGCAGGGGGAGTTTGGGGAGGAGGCCCATGAGGGCGGAAAGCCCGCCTTTGCCCGCCTTCAGGTCCAAGAGGCGCTCCACTTTGCGGGCGAGGTCGTCCAGTTCCCCCACCCCCAGGGCGAAGGCCGTCCGCTCCCGGGTGCCGAAAAGCCCAATGGCCACGGGGAAGTCCTTGCCCACCACCCGCTCAAAGAGGAGGGCGGGCCCCCCCGACTTCACCATCCGGTCGGCGATCTCGGTGATCTCCAGCTCGGCGCTTACGGGCACCCTGACCCGCTTGAGCTCACCCCGCTTTTCCAAGGCCTCCAGGTAGGCCCTCAGGTTCCTGAACACGCCCCTAAGCTTACCGGAAGGGAGGAGGGGGACGGGTTTAGGGCTACACTTCCAGGACCAGGTGCTCCAGGTGGAAGGCCTTGGGGCTGCCGTGGACCAGGACGGCCTCGAGGCGCACGGGGAGGTCGTCCCGCCCCAGGAGGAAGCGGGCGCTCTTGAGGAGGCGCGCCACTTTCCTGGGGGTGATGGCCTCCAAAGGGGTACCGAAGGCGGCCGAACCCCTTTGCTTCACCTCCACCACCACGTAGACCCCGTCTTTCTCCAGGAAGAGGTCCACCTCGCCGAAGGGGGTGCGGCGGTTTTTCCAGAGGAGGCGGTAGCCCTCTTCCAGGAGGTGCCTTAGGGCCACCTCCTCCGCCCAGCGGCCCTTCAGGGTGCCCATTCCTGGTAAAGCTCCCCGTCCAGGTAGAGGCGGAAGCGGGCCTCCCCCTGGACCCTGTAACCGCCCTCCAGCCTCAGCCCTTCCTGGCCTGGCCCCTCGTAGACCACCTGCTCCCCCCTCTCGTCCAGGAGCACCAGGCGCACCTGGCGTCCCGTGGCCTCTGGGGGCAGGTTCAGGGCCAGGTGGACGGTGCGTCCCTGGGGCTCGGGGGGCGAGGGGGGAGCGGGAGGGAGAAGGACCTCCCCCCGCACCGCCACCCGGATCCGCACCCCGCCCCCTGGGGGCATGGGGGTCCCCGGGGCGGGGTCCTGGGCCAGGACCAGGCCCCCGGGGGCCCCGGAGGGCACCTCCTCCACCTGGGTCTGGAGCCCGGCGGCGTTGAGGAGGAAAAGGGCTTCCTCTCGGAAAAGCCCCGTGAGCTTGGGCAGGGGAACGGTGGCCCCGGTTCCCTGCCCCTGGGAAAGAAGGAGGCGCACCCCGCTTCCCGGGGGCATGGGGGTTCCCGGGGGCGGATCGCTACCCAGGACCACCCCTAAGGCCTCGGGGCTTTCCACCCAGGCCTTCTTCTCTACCCGAAGGCCCAGCTCCCTGAGCCTGGCTTCCGCGTCCTCTTCCCTGAGGCCCTGGAGGTTGGGCAGGGGGTTGAGGCGGGCCTGGTTGAGGACGAGGCGCACGGTGCGCCCCTCCCTCAGCCGGGTGCCGGGAGGGGGTTCCTGGGCCAGGACCACCTCCTTGGGCTTGGTGGGGTCGTTGCCCTCGGCCACCTCGAGGGCCAGCCCCGTGTCCTTGAGGAGCAGAAAGGCCTCCCGGGCCGTCTTGCCCACCAGGTCGGGGACGGGGTACTCCGGGGGGTTGAGGTAGCGGTAAAGCCCTTGGGCAAATAGCCAAAGGCCTAGGGCCAGGAGGAGAAGGCCAGGGGCCACCCCGAGGAGGCGGTTCCGGCCCTTGCCCCTCACCCGGTGCTCCCCCTCCAGGGGCCAGGGGGAGAGGTAGGCCACCCCCTCCTCGGCCATGGCCAGGTGTTCCCGGCCAAAGCCCAGGGGGGCCAGGGCGGCCAGGGCCTCCTTGGGGGGGGCTTTGCGGGAGCCGCTCTTTTCCGGAAAGAAGACGTAATGCCGCCCGGGTTTTGCCGAGATGTGGGCCTCCAGAAGCCCCAGTTCCTGCAGGCGGCGCACCGCGGCCCTGTAGCGGTAGAAGCGCTCCTTGTCCTCGGGGGTCTTGACCTCAAAGAAGAAAACCCACCCCCCCTCCACCCGGTAAAGGGTAGTGCCCCCCTGGGCCTTTAGGGTCTCCAGCACCGGGTAGCGGTCATCCAAGAGCATGCGCCGCCGATTATACCTCCTTCCCCACCTTATACTCAGGGTGGTATGTGGGATGTCCTGGTGGTGGGCGGGGGGCCTTCGGGCCTCTCCGCCGCTTTGTTCCTGACCCGGGCGGGCCTGCGGGTGTTGGTTTTGGATGGCGGCCGTTCCCAGGTCTTGCAGGTAAGCCGGGTTCCCAACTATCCCGGGCTTTTGGAGGAGCCCTCGGGAGAGGAGCTTTTGGAGCGCCTAAAAGAGCACGCCCGCCGCTACGGGGCGGAGGTCCGCCCTGGGGTGGTGAAAGGGGTGCGGGACATGGGCGGGGTCTTTGAGGTGGAGACGGAGGGGGGGGTGGAGGAGGCGGAAAGGCTTCTCCTCTGCACCCACAAGGACCCCACCCTCCCCTCCCTCCTGGGCCTGGCCCGTAAAGGTGTCTTCATAGACACCGACGAAGGGGGGCGGACCAGCTACCCCCGGGTCTACGCCGCCGGCGTGGCCCGGGGCAAGGTGCCAGGCCACGCCATCGTGAGTGCGGGGGACGGGGCCTACGTGGCCGTGCACCTGGTCTCCGACCTGCGGGGCGAACCCTACAAGGACCACGCTAAGTAACCGGTCCCTTTCCCGGGGCCTTTAAACGGGCCTTCCCGCCATCATGAAGCTGCTGGTCATCCCCCCGTCCACGGGGAGGACGGCCCCGGTGACGAAGCTGGCCTTCTCCGAGGCCAGGAAGAGGACCGCCTCCGCCACCTCCTCGGGCCTTCCCAGCCGCCTTAGGGCGTGGAGGTCCTCCCAGTCCCGCCGGGTCCTTTCCGGGTCCTCGGAGAGGAGGAGGGCCTCGAGGACCGCCTCCGTGGCGATGGCCCCCGGGGCCACGGCGTTCACCCGGATGCCCAGGGGGGCCAGGTCCAGGGCCAGGGAGCGGGTCAGGTTCACCAGCCCCCCTTTGGAGGCGTTGTAGGCGGCGTTTTCCTGTTCGGCGAAAAGCCCCTGGACGCTGGCCACGTTCACAATGGCCCCGCCCCCCACCTTGCGCATCTCCCGGGCGGCCAGGGCGGAAAGGTGCATGGGGGCGGTGAGGTTCACCTCCAGCACCCTGCGCCAGGCGGATAGGGGCACGGTGAGGGCCGAGCCGGGGGCGGAGATGGCGGCGTTGTTGACCAGCACGTCCACCCGCCCCAGGGCGTGGGCGGCCTCCTCCACAAAGCGCACCCGGTCCCGCTCCTCAGCCAGGTCGGCCTGGACGAAGAACCCGCCGATGGCCTCCGCCACCTCCCGTCCCTCAGGCCTCAGGTCACAAAGGGCCACCAAGGCCCCCTCCCGGGCGAAGGCCTGGGCGATGGCCCGGCCGATGCCCCGGGCCGCCCCGGTGACCAGCACCCCTCTTCCTTCAAAGAGCCCCATGCCCCTAGCTTACGAGCCTGGGGTCCAGGGCCTGGGCCACCTTGTCTGGGGGCAGGGCACCCTGAACCACCTCCTTCCCCCCGCCCTTGCCCCCCAGGGCCTTGAGGGCGGCGAGGACCTGTTCCCTCCCCGGCCCCAGGAGGGCGAAGCGCCCCTCGGGGGAGAGGAGGAGGAAGGTCTTTTCGCTCCAGGCGAGGAGCTTCTTGGCCAGCTCGGGGAGGACGGGGGCGGGGACCAAAAGGACCCTCTCCTCCAGGGCCCGGGGCAGAAGGGCCTCCACCAGGGCCTCCTTGAGGGCCAGGTTCTCCCCCTTGAGGGCGTGGACCTCCTCCTGGAGCTTCTTTATGGGCTTTTCCAGGTCCAGGGCGCTCGTGGAGAAGGCCAGGGCCAGGCGGGAGAGGAGGGCGTGTTTGGCGTGGTAGTCCTCGAGGGCCTCCCACCCCGCCAGGAAGTAGATCCGGGTACCCCCTTTGTAGCGCTCCCACTTCTGCACCTTGATGGGCCCGGCCTGGGCGCTGGTCCTCAGGTGGGTACCCCCGCAGGCCGCCAGGTCAAAGTCCCCGATCCTGACCAGGCGCACTTCTCCCTGGACCCTGGGGGGGCGGCGGAGGGGGTAGTGGGCCAGCTCCTCCTCGCTCACGAAGAAGGCCTCCACCGGGTAGTCGGCGTAGACGGCGAAGGCCGCCAGGGCCTCGGCCTCCCGTATCTTGGCCTCTTCCGCCTCCTCCTCGAGGTCTACCGTGCAAAGGGGGGAGTCCAGGCTCACCGCCACCGTGTGGTACCCCCCGGCCCGGAGGAGGGCCTGGGAGAGGATGTGCTGGGCGGTGTGGCGCTGCATGTGGTGGAAGCGCCTTTTCCAGTCAATCTCCCCCTCCACCTCCTCCCCCTCGGGGATGGGGGCGGAGAGGAGGTGGACCACGTCCCCGAAGGCCTTCTCCTCCTCGTAGGCGTGGAGGACCTGCACCTCGCCAAAAGCTCCCCTCAGGACCCCGGTGTCCGCGGGCTGGCCCCCAGACTCGGGGTAGAAGAGGGTCTGGGATAAGACGGCGTGGTGGCCCTTCTCATCGCTCCAGGCCCTTTCCACCCGGGCCTGGAAGCGGGTGGCGTAGCTGTCCAGCTGGTAGAGCCTCATCCCTTTAGGATAAGGAGGATGGTGCCCTTGGACCGGGAGGAGTTCGGCCGCTGGCTTTCCCAGGCCCGGCACACCCTGGGCTCCGCCAAAAGGGATGCCGAGGAGGGGGACTACGACTGGGCCGCCTTCAAAGCCCAGCAGGCGGCGGAGTATGCCCTGAAGGGTCTTCTTAGGGGGCTAGGCCGCCCCGCCTACGGCCACGCCCTTTCCCGGCTTTTAGAGGGTTTGCGAGAGGCGGGGGTGGAGGTTCCCGAGACCCTTCTTGAGGCGGCCAAGGAGCTGGACCTCCACTACATCCCCGCCCGCTACCCTGACGCCTACCCCGAGGGAAGCCCCCATCTCTACTACACGGCCAAGCGGGCCTCCGAGGCTTTGGAGGCGGCGGAGGCCATTTTGGCCTGGGTGGAGGGGCTTTATGCTCCATGAGGCCCTGAGGCGGAGGCAGGCGGAATGGGAGGCCCTCCTGGAGGAGGCCAGGGCCTACGCCCATAGGGTACGGGAGGCTTTAGGGGAGGCCAGGGTCTATCTCTTTGGCTCCGTGGCCCGGGGGGAGTTCAACCTGGAAAGCGACATAGATCTTCTGGTGGTTTCTCCTCACCTGCCCCAAGATCCCTTGGAACGCCTCGCCCTTCTCCACCGCCTCGGGGGGGGTCGGGTGGAGCCCCGGGGCCTCCTGCCGGAGGAGTTCGCTAAGCTAGAGGCCAAGGGGGCTCTCTGGTGGCTGGAAGACGCGCGGGAGCTGTGAGGGGAGAAAGGCTGGACAAGCTCCTGGCCAGGCTCGGCCTGGGAAGCCGCAAGGAGGTGGGGCGGCTCATCCGCTCCGGGAAGGTGCGCGTGGGAGGCGAGGTGATTCTGGACCCCAGTTTCCACGTGCCGGAGGGGATCGGGCTGGAGGTGGAGGGGAAGCCCCTTTCCGTGCGCCGCCATTTCCACCTTCTCCTCCACAAACCCGCGGGGTACGTGACCAGCCGCAAGGAGGGCCCCTCCGTCTACGCCCTCCTCGAGGGTTTCCCCACCCGGGACCTCTCCCCCGTGGGCCGGCTGGACAAGGACACCGAGGGCCTCCTCCTCTTCACCACCCACGGGGAGCTCCTCCACCGCCTCACCCACCCCCGGCACAAGGTGGAAAAGCGCTACCTGGTCCGCCTCCTCTACCCGGCCACGGAGGAGGACAGGCGAGCCTTCCAGGAGGGCATCCTGCTGGACGGGGAAAGGACGCTTCCCGCAAGGCTTTACCTGGGCGAGGACCCCACCCTGGTGGAGCTGGTCCTTTGGCAGGGCCGCTTCCACCAGGTGAAGCGCATGTTCCAGGCCCGGGGCAACCAGGTGATCTACCTCAAGCGCCTCTCCCTGGGGCCCCTCACCCTGGGGGACCTTCCCCTAGGCGGGGTTCGCCCCCTAACGCCGGAGGAGGAGGCGGCCCTTTACCGGACGGTGGGGCTTGGCCCTTGAGGTGTTTTTCACACCGCTTTTGCAAAGGGCGTGGTACCCTCCCCTTCATGAGGCGCCTTCTGGCCCTGGCGCTCCTCCTGGGCTTGGCCTGGGGGCAGGGGGATCCGGCGCCTTTGGAAGCCCTTCTGGTTCTCCAGGAGGAAGTCATTGAGGAAGGGGCGCTTCGCACCTACACCGGGGTTCAGCGCTACCCCGTGGCCTCGGAGGAGGAGCTTAGGGCCCTCCTGAAGAAGCTCTCCCGCGAGCCCCGCCCGCCCCGCTTCGTTTACGGGGAAGGCCGGTGGCGGGGGGTGGAGAAGAAGGGCCTAGCCTTTGACGAGGAGGAGGCCTTGGCCGCCTACCGGCAGGCCTTGGCCCAGGGAAGGAGAAGCTTCCGCCTGCCCGTCCGCTACACCCCGCCCACCCCCAGCCTGAGGGACCTCTACGCCTTAGGGGTGCGGGAGCACCTGGCCACGGGGGAGACGGACTTCCGGGGCTCCAGCCGGGCCAGGCTCCACAACCTCCTCCTGGCCAGTAGCAGGCTGGACGGCCTCCTCATCCCCCCCGGCCGCTTCTCCTTCAACCGGGCCCTGGGGCCCGTCACCCAGGAGGCGGGGTACCAGGAGGCCTTCGTGATCGTGGGGGACAGGACGGAGCAGGGGGTGGGGGGCGGGGTCTGCCAGGTGTCCACCACCCTATTCAGGGCCTTCTTCTTCGCGGGCCTCCCCATCCTGGAGCGCCACGCCCACAGCTACCAGGTGGCCTACTACCAGCCCACGGGGCTGGACGCCGCCGTCATCGCCCCTTACAGGGACCTGAAGGTCCTGAACGACACCCCGGGGCACATCCTGGTGCAGCGCTCCGTGGTGGGAACGAGGCTCCGCTTCCACCTCTTCGGCACCAAGGACCGGGAGGTGCGCTACGAAGGGCCCTTCATCACCGACCGTAAGCCCCCCCTTCCCCCGCGGGAGATCCTGGACCCCACCTTGCCCCCGGGGGCGCGCAAGCAGGTGGACTTCGCCGCCGAGGGGGCCCGGGTGGAGTGGCGGCGCCTGGTCCGCTACCAAGACGGCAGGGTGCGGGAGGACAAGGTGGTGAGCCTCTACCGCCCCTGGGGGGCGGTCTACCTGGTGGGGCCTAGGCGGGAAGCTCCATAAGGATGGCCCGTTCCACGGGAAGGAGGCGGTGGGGTTCCTGCACCCATGCTCCTTCCCCCCGCCGAAGGTGGAAGTAGCGTCCCTCAGGGAGGTCAATGACCAGCTCCCCCTCCAATAGGAGGTAGAAGGCGCTCTCCTCCCGCTCTTCTGGGGCCTTTAGGGTGTAGGCCTTGAGGGGAAGGCCCGGCACCTCTACCTGGCCTTCCCGGGCCAGGCGCAGGAGGTGGAGCTTGAGGCTTGCCATCAGGTGGGGGCCACCTCCTTCTTAGCCCGCCCTTTGCGCATGCGAAGCTTGAAAAGGGCCCGCTGGGCCAGCCTGGCCTCCTCCCCGGCCAGGGGCTTTCCTTGGGCCAGGCCCTCGAGGGCCCGCCTCTCCGCCTCGGGAAGCTCGGGAAGGAAGGGCTTTAGGTCCGCCCAGTCCTTAGGGGGCGCGGGGGCCTTCTTCCCTTTGACGGCCCTTTGGGGTGGGGAACCCTTGGGGCTTGGCACCAGGCGCGGCTCGTGCTCCGGGCAGGCGGGGTTCATGCAGGCCGCCTTCTTGCCCTTCTCCACCAGGGGCCAGCCGCAGGCGGGGCAGGGGGTGGGGAGGAGGGGGTAGAAGGAGAGGAAGCCGCAGGCCCGGTTCTCACATTTGTAGTAGGGCTTGCCCCGCTTGCCCCGCTTTTCCAGGATCCGCCCCCCGCACTTGGGGCAGGCTCTTCCCGTGGGGGTGCCGTCGTCCCGGGTGTAGCCGCACTCCGGGTAGCCCGAGCAGGCGATGAAGCTCCCGTACCGCCCCTCCTTGCGCACGAGGGGCCTACCGCACTGGGGGCAGGCTTCCCCCAAGGCCTCCGCCTCCTTCTTCTCCAAGGGCTCGGTGTGGGTGCACTCGGGGTAGCCCGTGCACCCCAGGAACTGGCCGAAGCGGCTCACCTTGAGCTCCAGGGGGCGGCCGCATTTGGGGCAGGTCTTTTTGGGCACCCGGTTGAGCTCCGCCAAAAAGGGTTCGTAGAACTCCAGGACCACCTGGGGCCAGGGGGCCTGGCCCTCCTCCACCTGGTCCAGGCGGTCCTCCATGCGGGCGGTGAACTCGTAGGCCACCACCTGGGGGAAGCGCTCCTTGAGGTAGCGGGTCACCTCCCGGCCCAAGGGGGTGGGGAGGAGGGTGCGGCCCCGCCTTTCCACGTAACCCCGCTTTTCTAGGGTTTCCAGGGTGGGGGCGTAGGTGGAGGGGCGGCCGATGCCCAGCTCCTCCATGGCCTTGACCAGGGTGGCGTCGGTGTAGCGGGGCGGGGGCTCGGTGTGGCGCTCCTCGGCCTTCACCTCCAGAAGCTCGGCCCTGGCCCCCTCGGAAAGGGCGGGCACAGGGGGCTCCGCTTTGGGGCCCCCTTCCCCCAAATGAACCTCTTCCTCCCCCTCCCTGCCCCAGGCCTTCAGGTAGCCCTCAAACCGGAGGACCGAGCCCGAGGCCCGGAAGAGGAACCGGGGCCCTACCCGGCCCTCGTCCTGAAAAAGCACCACCGTCTGCTCGTAGAGGGCCTCCCTCATCTGGCTGGCCAGAAAGCGCCGCCAGATCAGCTCGTAAAGGCGGTACTCCTCCTCGGAGAGGTACTTGCGCACTGCCTCGGGGGTGCGCCTGGGGTCCGTGGGGCGGATGGCCTCGTGGGCGTCCTGCACCCCCTCCTTCCGGTTCCTGTAGACCCTGGGGGCCTCGGGCAGGTACTCGGGGCCGAAGGCCTCCCCGATGACCTCCCGGGCCGCCTGGAGGGCCTCGGGGGAGACCCGCACCGAGTCCGTGCGCATGTAGGTGATGAGGCCCACGGTGCCCTCGGGCAGGTCCACGCCCTCGTAGAGGCGCTGGGCGATGCGCATGGTGCGGCCTGCGGTGTAGCCCAGGCGGCTACTGGCCGCCTGCTGCAGGGTGGAGGTGGTGAAGGGGGGTGGCGGGGCCTTGCGCCGCTCCTTGGTCTCCACCTGGGCCACCCGGTAGGGGAGTCTGGCCGCCTCCTGGGCCAGCTTCCTGGCTTCCCCCTCCGTGGCCAGGTGGCGTTTCCCCTCCTTCTCCCCCTGACCTGTCCAGAGGCGCTGGCCCTCCACCTCGTAAAGGGCGGCCCAGACCTCCTTTCCTTCCACCGCAAAGCGGCCGGAAAGGAGCCAGTAGGCCTCCTTTTGGAAGGCCTCTATCTCCTCCTCCCGCTCCACCACCAGCCTCAAGGCCACGCTCTGTACCCGGCCGGCGGAGAGGGCCCGCTTGCGGAACTCCAGGGAGAGGAGGGGGGAGAGGTTGTACCCCACCAGGCGGTCCAAAACGCGCCGGGCCTGCTGGGCGTCCACCAGGTTCTGGTCTATGGGCCTGGGCCTCTCCACCGCCCCCTTCACTACCTTTGGGGTGATCTCGTGGAACTCCACCCGGATGGGCTCCTTGGGATCCCGTCCCAGAAGGCGGGCCACGTGCCAGCCGATGGCCTCCCCCTCCCGGTCGGGGTCGGTGGCGATGAGAAGGCGCTTGCCCTGGGCGGCCCGCTTCAACTCTTCCACCACCGGCTTCTTGTCCTTCTTCACCTCGTAGGTGGGGGCGAAGTCCCGCGCCACGTCCACCCCCAGGGTCCTCTCCGGGAGGTCGGCCACATGGCCCTTGCTGGCCCGGACCTCGTAGCCGGGCCCCAGCATCTTCTGGATGCTTTTGGCCTTGGCGGGGGACTCCACCACCACCAAGGTGGCGGCCCGGCTCTCTTCCCCCTGGGTCTTGGGCTTCCTCGGCATCGCCCCCTATTTAGGGGGGTGGGCCGGGCCTTGTCAAGCCCGGTCCTTCCCTTTGAGGTCCACCCCGGGGTAGCTCCGGGGGAGGAGTTTCCGCTCCCAGGCGGCCTTGTGGAGCTCCTCCCGGAAGTCGGGGTGGGCGATCCCTATGAGGGCCAGGGCCCTTTCCCTGAGGGAGCGGCCGAAGAGCTCGGCCACCCCCCACTCGGTGACCACGTAGTGCACGTCCGCCCGGGTGGTGACCACCCCGGCTCCCGGCTTCAGGTAGGGGACGATGCGGCTATGTCCCTTGGCGGTGGAGGGGAGGGCGATGATGGGCTTACCCCCTTCGCTCCGGGCCGCTCCCCGGATGAAGTCCAGCTGACCCCCGAAGCCCGAGTAGATGCGGGTGCCGATGGAGTCCGCCACCACCTGGCCGGTGAGGTCCACCTCAATGGCGGAGTTGATGGCCACCATCTTGCGGTTCTGGGCGATGACGAAGGGGTCGTTCACGTAGTCCGCGGGGTGGAGTTCAAAAAGGGGGTTGTCGTGGACGAAGCGGTAAAGCCTTTCCGAACCCAGGACAAAGGTGCCGATGATCTTCCCCGGGTGGAGGGTCTTTTTGCTCCCGGTGAGGAGGCCCTTTTCCAGGGCCTCCAGCACCCCGTCGGAGATCATCTCCGTGTGCACCCCGAGGTCGCGGCGCCCCTCGAGGCTGGCCAAGACGGCGTCCGGGATGGCCCCAATGCCCATCTGCAGGGTGGACCCGTCCTCTATGAGGCCCGCCACGTGCTCCCCGATGCGCCTCTCCACCTCCCCGAAGCCCTCCCGCTTTAGCTCGGGCAGGGGGTAGTCCATCTCCACGATGGCGGTGAAGCGGGAGACGTGGACGAAGGTGTCCCCCAGGGTCCTGGGCATCCTGGGGTTCACCATGGCGATGACGATGGGAGCGGCTTCCAGGGCGGCCTTGGAGGCGATGACCTCCACCCCCAAGGAGCAGAAGCCGTGCTCGTCGGGGGGGGAGACCTGGACGATGGCGGCGTCCAGGGGCAGGACCCGGCGCTTGAAGAGCCAGGGGACCTGGTGGAGCATGATGGGCACGTAGTCGGCCCGGCCCTGGTTCACCGACTCCCGGTCGGCGGGGCCCACGAAAAGGGAGCGCCTGCGGAAGTGCCCCTCCATCTCGGGGCTGGCGAAGGGGTCGTGGCCCAACTGCAGAAGGTGGATGAGCTCCACCCCTTCCAGTTCGCCCTTGCGGGCGGCCAGGGCCTCCAGGAGGGGCGTGGGGGTGGCGGCGTTGCCGGAGACGAAGACCCGCATTCCCGAGCGGATCAGGGTGACGGCGTCCTCGGGAGAGGTCAGCTTCTTGCGGTAGCTCATTCTAGGTGGCCTCCTTTCTGGCCCAGGGCCAGGTAAGCTCCCTGGCGCAGGGCGGGGACCTGGAGAGGGTCGTCCTCCAGCTCCAGCAGGAAGGGGAGGAGGGTGGCGGTGAGGGCGTGGCTGGCGGTGCGGGGCACCAGGGCGGGGACGTTGGGCAGGCAGAAGTGGGTGACGCCCATCTCCTGGTAGATGCCCACCCGGCTGGTTTCCGCTATGCCCCCCTGGTCAATGGCGAAGTCCAGGAGGACGCTCCCCGGGCGCATGCGGGAGAGGAGGTCCCGGGTGAGGAGGAGAGGGGTGCGCTCCCCCGGCACGGCCACCGCCCCCACCAACACGTCGGCGAAGGCCACGTAGCGCTCCAAGCGGCTTTGGGTGATGAGGGCGGTCACCGCCCCCGGGGCCTCCTTGGCCGCTTCCTCTAAGGCGGTGAGCTCCTTGTCCAGGAGGTAGACCAAGGCCCCTGCCCCCAGGAAGGCCCGGGCCGCGGCCCGGCCCAGCACCCCCGCTCCCAGGATCACCACGTCGGCGGGGGGGATGCCGGGAAGGCCGGAGAGGAGAACCCCGGGGCCCAGGGGGGCCTCGAGGAGCCGCCCGGCGATCTGGGGGGCGAGCCTCCCGGCGATCTCGCTCATGGCCTTGAGGACGGGGCGCTTTTCCCCGTCCCCCACCAGCTCATAACCGATGGCGGTGAGGCCCTTCTCCGCCATGGCCTCAATGAGGCCCGACTCCGCGGTGGCCAGGTGCAGAAAGCCCATCAGGGTGGCCTCGGGGCGGAGGAGTTCCACCTCCTCGAGGGTGGGCCTGGCCACCTTCAGCACCACCTCGCCCCGGCCGAAGGCCTCTTCCCGGCTCACCAGCCGGGCCCCAGCCGCTTCGTAAAGGGCGTCGGGGAAGCCCGCCCTCTCCCCGGCCCCCCGCTCCACGTAGACCCGGTGCCCCTTGGCGGAAAGCTCCCGCACCCCTTGGGGGGTGAGGGCCACCCGGCCTTCCCGCACCTCCTCCCCGAAAGGGGGGAGGGTCTTGAGCCCTAGGCGTTCCTTGGGCAACCCTATGTCCATACCCACCTCCCACCCGAGCTTACGCCAGGGCGCAAAGGCGGATGTCCCTTTTCCTTCTCATGGGCCTCCCCCTTAGGCTTTTCTCGTGGAGGCCTTTGCCGACTGGCTCTTTGTGGTCCTTTGGGTCCTTGGGGTACTCCTCACCTTTGTCCCCTTCGTCCCGGCCACCCTGGTCGTCCTCCTGGCGGCCTTTTTGCACGAGCTCCTCGTGGGCTTCCGGGAGCTTTCCTTGGGAACCTGGCTCCTCCTTGGGGTCCTGGCCCTTTTGGCCATGACCCTGGACAACGTGGCCGCCCTTCTCGGGGCCAAGCGCTACGGGGCGGGACGGGCTGGGCTCTGGGGGGCGTTTATCGGCGGCCTTTTGGGCCTTTTCTTGGGCGTATTGGGAATCCTCCTCCTCCCCTTCCTCCTGGCCTGGCTCTTTGAGTACCTCTCGGGCCGGACACCTGGGGAGGCCTTGAGGGCCGCCTGGGGCACCCTGGTGGGCCTCATGGGGGGCGTGGTGGCCAAGGTTCTGGTCCACCTGGCCATGGGGCTTTTGGTGGTGCGGGCCATCTTCCAGTAGGCTTAGGCCCATGGGCTTGGTCTTGGTCACCCGGGAGGGGTGCGGGCTTTGTGAGAGGGCGGAGCGGGCCCTTTGGACCCTGGGGGTGCCCTACGTGCGGCGGGAAGTGGACCGGGAGCCGGAGCTTTCCCCCTATGGCCTCCGCGTGCCCGTCCTCCTTTGGGAAAGCGGGGAGGTGCTCTTAGAAGGCGCTTTTGGCGAAAGGGAACTCTTGGCCCTTATGGAAAGACCCTTAGGAGGTGAGGCGTGAATCCCACCATGATAGAGATCGGTCCTTTGCGCATCCAGTGGTACGGCTTTCTCCTTACCCTGGCCATCCTCATCGGCTTTGAGCTGGCCAAGCGCCGGCTGAAGGCCTGGGGCTTTGACCCGGAGAAGTTTGAGACCGTGGCCTTCTTTGCCGTGGTCTTTGGCGTGGTGGGGGCCAGGCTGGGTTACGTCCTCACTTCTCCCGGATACTTCCTGGAAAACCCCGTGGAGATCCTCTACATCTGGCACGGGGGCCTCTCCTTCCACGGGGCCATTTTGGGCGGGGCCTTGGTTTTCTTCTACTACCACAAGAAGAAGGGTTACCCCCTCTGGCCCTACCTGGACGCCACCGCCCCGGGGGTGGCCTTGGGCATCCTCGCCGGGCGCATCGGCAACCTGATGAACGGCTCGGACACTGCAGGCCGCCTCACCACCCTGCCCATCGGCTTCACCTGGCCGGAGTGGGCCAAGGGCTTTCCTGGGGTCTGCCCCGGGATTGACGACATCACCCAGGTCTACCAGTGCGCGGAGCTCCTCAGGGGCCCGGTCCACCTCACCCAGGTCTACGGGGCCCTGGTGGGGCTCATCCTCCTGCCCCTGTCCTACTACTGGCTCAGGAAGAAGCCCTTCTACGGCTACGCTTTCTGGCAACTGATCCTCTGGTACAGCGTCTTGCGCTCGGTTTTGGAGGAGCCCTTCCGCCTCAACCCCCTCTGGCTCCCGGTTTACCGGAACGAGGAGCTGGGGATCGGCCTCTTCACCGCCACCCAGGTGGTGAGCCTCCCCCTGATCCTGCTTTCCCTCTACATGCTGAGGCGGCTTCGCACCCAGACTGGCTAAGATAGAGGCATGCACGCCCACGTGATTCTGGCCGCGGGGCAGGGGACCAGGATGAGGTCCCGCCTGCCCAAGGTGCTCCACCCCCTTTTGGGTAAGCCCATGCTGGCCTACGCCGTGGAGGCCGCCTTGGCCTTGGCCCCGGAGAAGCTGGTGGTGGTGGTGGGCCACGGGGCCGAGGCGGTGAAGGAGGCCCTGAAGGGCTACCCCGTGGTCTTCGCCGAGCAGAAGGAGCAGCTGGGCACCGCCCACGCCCTCCTGCAGGCGGAAAGCCTCCTGGGGGGTTTCCCTGGCCCCTTCCTGGTCACCCAGGGGGACACCCCCCTCCTCCGCCCCGAGACCCTGAAGGCCCTTTTGGCGGGGGTGCGGGAGGGGGCGGGCATGGCCCTCCTCACCGTGGAGCTCCCTGACCCCACGGGCTACGGCCGGATCCTTAGGGAGGGGGAGGAGGTCCTGGGCAACGTGGAGGAGAAGGACGCCCCTCCCGAGGTCAAGGCCCTGAAGGAGGTGAACGCTGGAGCCTACGCCTTGGATGGCTTCCTCTTCCAGGCCCTCAAGGGGGTGCAGAACGAGAACGCCGCCCGGGAGTACTACCTCCCCGACCTCATCGCCATCTATCGGGCTCATGGGAGGAAGGTGGTGGCGGTGCGGGGGGTGGCGGAGGAGGCCTTAGGGGTGAATACCCGGGAGGAGCTTTCCCGGGTAGAGGAGATTTTCTTGAGGGCTCTCCGCTCCCACTGGATGCGCCAGGGGGTGCGGATGGTCCTGCCGGAGAGCATCTACCTGGAGCCCACGGTGGAGCTTTCCCCCGATGTTACCCTCTGGCCTGGGGTGATCCTCAAGGGGCGGACCCGGATTGGGGAAGGGTGCGAGGTGGGGGCCTATAGCGTCCTGGAGGACACCATCCTGGAGGCCGGGGCCCGGGTTCACGCCCACACCGTGGCCCAGGGGGCCCACCTCTTCCCGGGGGCGGAGGCCGGGCCTTTCGCCCGTTTGCGCCCCGGGGCGGTCCTCAGGGAAGAGGTCCACGTGGGCAACTTCGTGGAGGTGAAGAAGAGCCTCCTCCACAAAGGGGTCAAGGCGGGCCACCTCGCCTACCTGGGGGATGCCGAGGTGGGGGAGGGGACGAACATCGGGGCTGGGGTCATCACCGCCAACTACGACGGGAAGCGAAAGCACAAGACCGAGATCGGCAAGAGGGCCTTCATCGGCTCGGATAGCGTCCTGGTGGCCCCGGTGAAGGTGGGGGATAAGGCCATGGTGGGGGCGGGGAGCGTCATCACCCAGGACGTGCCGGAAGGGGCCTTGGCCGTGGCCCGGGGGCGGCAGCGGAACCTCGAGGGCTACGCCCTGAAGAAGCTTTCGGAGGAAGGGTAGCCCCCTTCATCCCCCATTCAGCTTTCCGGTGGTAGACTAGAGGGCATGAACCTGGGCATGCCGGAAATCCTGGTGATCCTGGTGGTGGCCCTCCTCATCTTTGGGCCCAAGAAGCTTCCCGAGCTGGGGCGCTCCCTGGGCCAGAGCATCCGCGAGTTCAAGCGGGGGGCCCAGGAGATCCGCGAGGAGCTGGAGAAGAGCGTGGAGGTCAAGGAGGTTAAGGAAGAACCCAAGCAGGGGGCCAAGCCCCAGGAGGAGACCAAGGCTTGAAGGAAGCCCCCCTGGTAGAACATCTAGAGGAACTCCGCACCCGCCTCATCTGGGCCCTCCTTTCCTGGGCGGTGGGGGTTGGGGTGGCCTGGACGTTTAGGGTGGAGCTTCTGGAGTGGCTGAGGCGCCCTTTGGACCTGGCGGCCAAGGCCAACAACATCCAGGTGAACCTCATCGTCCTGGACATCACCGAACCCTTCTTGGTCTCCTTGAAGGTGGCCGCTTTTGGGGGCCTCGTCCTCGCCCTGCCCTTCATCGTTTACCAGGTCTGGGCCTTCATCGCCCCGGGGCTTTACGAGCACGAGAAGCGCCTGGCCGTCCCCTTCCTGCTGGGGGCGGGCTTCAGCTTCGCCCTGGGGGCCCTCTTCGCCTACTACGGCTTTTTGCCCTTCGCCATCCCCTTCCTCCTGGGCTTTCTGGGGGACGTGATCACCCCCCAGATCTCCATCGGCCGGTACATGGGCCAGGTCCTCATGATGATGACGGTCTTGGGTCTGGTCTTTGAGATGCCGGTGGTGAGCTACCTCCTGGCCCGGCTCGGTATCCTCTCCTCGGACTTCCTGGCCCGCAACTGGCGGATCGCCGTGGTTCTCCTCCTCGCCCTGGCGGCGGTCATCACCCCCACGGTGGACGTGGTGAGCCTCACCATCGTCACCGGGCCCCTCCTGGTCCTTTACTGGATCTCGGTCCTGGTGGCCCGGGTGGCGGAAAGGAGGAGGCCCAAGGAGGAGACCGCTTGACAGCCAGGGGGAGCTTTCCCCATAAAATAGCCCATGGACGAGCGCATCCAGGCCCTTAGAAGGGAGGTGGACCGGGTCAACCGGGAGCTCCTTCGGCTCCTTTCCGAGAGGGGCCGCCTGGTGCAGGAGATCGGCCGCATCCAGACCGAGCTGGGCCTCCCCCACTACGACCCCAAGCGGGAGGAGGAGATGCTCGCCTACCTCACCCGGGAGAACCCGGGCCCCTTCCCCAACGAGACCATCAAGAAGCTCTTCAAGGAGATCTTCAAGGCGAGCCTGGACCTCGAGGAGAAGGAGGACCAGAAGAAGTTCCTCTACTCCAAGAAGGCCAAGCCCGAGCCCACCCAGGTGCGGGTGAAGGACGTGGTCTTCGGGGAAAGCCCCCTCCTCATCGCCGGGCCCTGCTCCATAGAGGGCGAGGAGCAGATGATGGAAACCGCCCGCTTCCTGGCGTCCAAGGGGGTGAGGGTCTTAAGGGGCGGGGCCTTCAAGCCCAGGACCAGCCCCTACGGCTTCCAGGGCCTGGGGGTGGAGGGGCTGAAGCTGGGGAGGTGGGCGGCGGACGCCTTCGGCATGGTCTTCGTCACCGAGGTCATGGACACCCGGGACGTGGAGGTGGTGGCGGAGTACGCCCACATCCTCCAGATCGGGGCCAGGAACATGCAGAACTTCGCCCTCCTCAAGGAGGTGGGGCGGGTGGGAAAACCCGTCCTCCTCAAAAGGGGGCTTTCCGCCACCATGGAGGAGTGGTTCTACGCCGCCGAGTACATCCTTTCCCAGGGGAACGAACAGGTGATCCTGGCGGAGAGGGGGATCCGCACCTTTGAGCGCTGGACCAGGAACACCCTGGACCTCTCGGCCGTGGCCCTGGCCAAGCAGGAGACCCACCTCCCGGTGGTCGTGGACGTGACCCACGCCGCCGGGCGCACCGACCTCCTGGCCCCCCTGGCCCGGGCCGCCTTGGCGGTGGGGGCGGACGGGGTGCACGTGGAGGTCCACCCCAACCCCAAGGTGGCCCTCTCCGACAACCAGCAACAGCTGGACTTCGCCCAGTTTGAGCGCTTCCTGGAGGCCATCCAAGACCTCCTCCAGGCTCCCCCTAGACCCTAGACCCCCAATCCCCCATGGGCTTCCTGGATAACCTCTTAAGCGCCTTCCTCAAGGCCACCGACCCCAGGCCCCGCTACACCGAGGCTCGCTGCCTCCTCTACAAGAACAGCGTGGGGGGGTGCGACCGCTGCTACCAGGCCTGCCCCAAGGGAGCGGTGCGCCTCGAGGGGTGGCGGGTGGAGCTGGACGAGGCCCTGTGTACGGGGTGTGGCCTGTGCACCGGGGTCTGCCCCGGGGTGGCCCTGGAGTACCCCTTGGGGGGCATCCAGGAGGCCCTGATCCGGGGGAAGGGGCAGATAAGGTGCTCTAAGGCGGAGGGAAAGGGAGAGGAGGTCCTCTGCCTGGGTCGCCTCACCCCGGGGCTTCTGGCCGAGGCGGGAAGCCGCTTCGGCAAGGTGGTCCTGGCCCGGGGGGCCTGCGCCTCCTGCCGGATCGGGGGGCCCTCCGTCCCCGAGCACCTGGAAAGGATGGCCGAGGAGGCCAGGCGCTACCACCCCCTGGAGGTGGAGGTGGTGGAGGGGCCCTTGCCGGGGGAGCCCGTGGGCCGACGGGAGCTTTTCCAGGCCCTTCTGGGGAGCGCCAAGCGCACCGCCGCCGACCTGGTCCCCGAGTTGCCCCTTCCCGCCCCTGAGGAGGAGAAGGGCCTTCCCCCCGAGCTCCGCCTGCGCCGCCTGGCGGCGGAGCGGGCTTTTGAGGTGCGCTGGCCCCGGATCCGGGTGGAGGAGGGGTGCACCCTCTGCCCCGTCTGCACCAACGTCTGCCCCACGGGGGCGGTCCAGCGGGTCAGGGAGGGGGAGGAGTACGTCCTCTACCTCCAGGTGGAGGCCTGCACCGGGTGCGGGGCCTGTGTGGCAAGCTGCCCGCCCCAGGTGATCCGCCTCGAGGAGGCCTCCAAGGAGGAGCTTGGCGAGTTGGAACTCTTCCGGGGCAAGCCCCCCTGGTACGACCTTTGAACCTAGTATAATCCCCTTAAACCTATGGATGCGGATGTCCTTGTGGTGGGTGGGGGCTTGGCGGGCCTGGTGGTGGCCACCGAGGTGGCGGCAAGGGGCAAGCGCGTCCTCCTCCTGGAGCAGGAGCCTTACTTGGGCGGGCAAGCCTTCTGGTCCTTCGGGGGGCTTTTCTTGGTGAATTCCCCCGAGCAGAGGCGGCTTGGCATCCGGGACTCCCTGGAATTGGCCCGCCAGGACTGGTTCGGCTCGGCGGGCCACGATCGGCCCGAGGACGCTTGGGGGCGGCGCTTTGCCGAGGCCTACCTGGAGTTCGCCGCCTCGGAGAAGCGGGCCTGGCTCCGTGCCTTAGGGGTGGGGTTCTTCCCCGTGGTGGGCTGGGCGGAGCGGGGCGGCGGGCTGGCCACGGGCCACGGCAACTCCGTTCCCCGGTTCCACATCGTCTGGGGCACGGGTCCAGGCCTCCTGGAGCCCTTCCTCCGGCGCCTTGGCTCCCAGGAGGAAAAGGGCTTGGTCCGGGTCCTGCTCCGCCACCGGGTGGAGGAGGTTTTGGTGGAAGGCGGCAGGGCGGTGGGCGTAGCGGGAGTGGTGCTGGAGCCCGATCCCAGCCCGAGGGGTGCCCCCAAAAGCCGCGAGGCCATAGGAGAGTTCCGCTTCCTGGCTCAGGCGGTGGTCCTGGCCACGGGGGGCATCGGGGCCAACCTGGACCTGGTGCGGCGCTACTGGCCTGAGCGCCTGGGTAGGCCACCCGAAAGGCTTCTTTCCGGCGTGCCGGACCACGTGGACGGGAGCGGGATCTTGGCCGCAGGAAAGGCGGGGGCGCACCTCGTCAACCTGGACCGGATGTGGCACTACCCCGAGGGGGTGGAGAACCACACCCCCATCTGGAGCCGCCACGGGATCCGCATTCTCCCTGGGCCCTCTGCCCTTTGGGTGGACGCCACCGGAAGGCGCCTTCCCCCACCCCTCTTCCCGGGGTTTGATGCCCTGGAGACCCTGCGCCACCTCCGGGGTACGGGATTTGACTGGAGCTGGTTCGTGCTCAACCTGCGGATCCTCAAAAAGGAGTTCGCCCTCTCGGGCTCGGAGCAGAACCCGGACCTCACGGGAAAGAGCCTGGTGCAGGTGCTGCGCAACCGCCTTTTTGGCCCACCAGCGCCGGTCAAGGCCTTCCTGGAGCGGGGGAAGGACTTTGTGGTGGCGGGGAACCTCTCCGAGCTCATGCGCAAGATGGACGCCCTGGCCCCAGGGGTCCTGGACCCCGCGCGCTTGGAAAAGGAGGTGAAGGCCCGGGATTTGGAGTTTTTAAACCCCTTTGCCAAGGACTCCCAGGTCCTGGCCCTCCGGGGCTTCCGCCGCTACCTGGGCGACCGCCTCTTCCGGGTGGCCCCCCCGGCCCCCATCCTGGATCCCAAGGGCGGTCCCTTGGTGGCCGTGCGCCTTTGGGCCCTCACCCGCAAGACCCTGGGAGGCATACAGACAGACCTCGAGGGCCGGGCCCTTACCCCCGCGGGAAACCCCCTTCCAGGCCTTTTCGCCGCCGGGGAGGCCGCGGGGTTTGGTGGGGGTGGGGTGCACGGGTACAAGGCCCTCGAGGGCACCTTCCTGGGAGGGTGCCTCTTTTCGGGCCTCCAGGCGGCCAAGGGGGTGCTGAAGGGTCTAGAATAGGCCCATGCGGCTTCACCACGTGGGCATCGCCGTGGAGGACCTGGAAGAGGCCAAGGCCCGCTACCTGCTCCTGGGCTTTAGGGTGGAGGCCGAGGGGGAGGTGGCGGCCCAGGGGGTGCGGGTGGCCATGCTGAAAGGGGAGGGGGAGGTTCTCCTGGAGCTCCTCGCCCCCTTGGGGCCGGACACCCCCGTGGGCCGCTTTTTGCAGAAGAGGGGCCCTGGGCTTCACCACCTGGCCTTCGCCACCGAGCGCATAGAGGAGGACCTGGCCCGGCTCAGGGGGGAAGGGGCCAGGCTCATTGACGAGGCCCCTCGCCCGGGGTTTGGCGGGCATCGGGTGGCCTTCCTCCACCCCACCTCTGGGCTTGGGGTCCTCTGGGAGCTGGTGGAGGTCTAGGTACCCCGCCGTGGCCTAAGCCACGGCGGGGGCCCCTAAATCAGGGAAGACTTATGGGCCAGCGCCGGGCGCGGAGACGCCTATACCTGGGGTTCGCCCTGGGCTGGATGGGGGTCTTGTGGTACCTTTCCGCCCAGCCCGCCACCGGGGCTGGCCTCCCCCACCCCTGGGACAAGGCCGCCCACTTCGCCGCCTATGCCCTTCTCGGCTTCCTCTGGCGGCGCGGGCTTGGGCGCTTTCGCCCCGCCTTCCTCCTTTCCGCCCTTTACGGGGTGGTGGACGAGGGGCACCAAAGCTTCGTCCCCGGGCGGGAGGTGTCCTTTGGGGACCTCCTCGCCGACTTCCTGGGGGCCTACCTGGGGGCTAGGTGGGGGGGTAGAGGGGAAGTTCCAAAAGGCGCCCGCCCTTAGCCCCCGCGGCCTGCACCACCAGCTCGGCCACCAGCTCGGGGGCGATCCAGCGGCTGGGGTCGGCCTCGGGCATGGCCCGGCGGTTGGCCTCGGTGTCCAGGGTGCCCATGGGGTAGACCACCAGAAAGCGCACCCCCTCCACCTCCCCCTGCAGGGACCTTAGGAGGCTCGCCAGGGCGGCCTTGGCGGCGGTGTAGAGGGCCCGGCCCGGACCCGCGCCCGTCCAGGCGGGGCCGGCGGCGAAGGCGGCGAAGAAGCCCTCCCCCCGCTTTTCCATGTAGGGGAGGACAGCCCTTAGGAGGTTATAGGTGGTGCGCAGGTTCAGGTCCAGCATCCAGTCGTAAAGCCCCGGGTCCGCGTCCAAAAAGCGCCCGGCGGCGAAGCCCCCCACGGTGTGGACCACGCCATAGAGGGGGGCCTCCCGTTCCACGGAGCGGGCGAGGGCCTGGGCCTCCTCCAGGCGGGTGAGGTCGGCCACAAAGGTCCTGGCCCCCACGGCCTCCGCCCTTTCCGCCATGCGCTCCAAGCGGGGGTCGGAGAGGAAGAGCCTGGCCCCCGCCCGGTGGAAGGCGGGGATCAGGGCCCGGGAGAGGGCCCCCCCGGCTCCGGTGATGAGAAAGGCCTTACCTTCCAGCATGGCCTCATTGTACGGGGAGGAAAGCCAGGGCCTTGGGGGAGAAACCTAAGGAAGGGAGGGCCGCCCTCTGGGGCGGGGAGGGGACCAGGTCGTAGACGTAGAGTAGGCTCCCCGCCGCCAGGTACAGGTAGGCGTCCTGCCCCACCAGGCCGGCGGCAAAGGTCTGGAAGGCTTCCAAGTGGGGGGACTCCCTGGGCTCCAGCACCTGGAAGCCCTGGCCAAAGACCGCAAGCCCCGCCACCGGGTCCAGGGCCAGGCGGGCCAGGCGGGGGAAGTCTCCCAGGACCTTGCGGCTTTGCAGGGCCTCCCCCTGGAGGGTGTAGAGGCGGGTTTCCGTGGCCGTGCCCCCCAGGCCCAGAAGCCTTCCCCGGCTCCCGTCCGCCCGCAGGTCAAAGGGGCCCTGGCTGAGGGGTCTTTCGGGGAGGAGCTTTTCCAGACGGGGGCTACCCCCGGGGTCATGGGGGGGGCGGAAGCCCAGGGCGTTTGGGGTCAGGTAGCCCAGGAGGTCCAGGGCTCCCTGGGGGAGGAGGGCGAGGCGCAGGGGGGCCTCCAGCCCGGTGAGGTCGGCCTCGAGGGGGTCCTCCAGGCCGGGGGGAAAGAGGAAGGCCTTTCCCGCCCCCGGGCAGTGGACCAGGAGGCGGTTCTGCCCTAGGCGCAGGTACCCCCCGGCGCAGCCAGGGAGGGGCGCTGTGGCCTGGAGGTTCTGGGGGGCGGAAGTTTCGGTGAAACCGGAGGTGTCGTAGGCCTCGAGGCGGTCCAGGAAGAGCAGGTAAAGCCGCCCCTGGCTTCCCCAGTAGGCCAGGTCCTGGAGGCCGGGCGTGGTCCAGGCGGCCACCGGGGTGGCCAGGCCCCGTTGCAGGTCGGAAGCCTTGTAAAAGCGCACCTCGTCCCCGCTCCCCGCGGCCAAGAGGGCGGGGAGGGGGGGCTCCTGGCTTCCTGTGCAGGCCGCGAGGAGGAAGAGGAGGAGAAGAAGCCCCTTTCTCATGGCAGACCTCCCAGCTTCACGCCCTCCTCGGAGAGGAGGACCCCCGCCGCCTGGCCCCCAAAGAGGAAGGCCAGGCCGAAGCTTCCCTTGCCCGCATCCACTGTGACCCGCATGGCCCAGCAGCAGCGGTCCAGGACCAAGATAAACCTGGGCTTCAGGGCCTCCCCCGGCAGGTTCTGGGTGAGGAGGGCGGAGAGGTGGAGCTTGCTCTTCTCCCGGCCCAGGAAGGTGAGGGTGGGGCCGAAGTTGCGCAAGGAGAGGCCATACCCCTCGGGCCGGTCGGGGCGGCGGGTATAGGTGAGGCTCCCCGAGAAGGAAAGCCCCGGGATGGCGTTTTCCCCGTTTTCGTCCGGGGGGATGGGCCGCCAAAGCTCGGCCCCCCCGCTGAAGGTGGCGTCCCTCAGGTAGACCCCGGGGTCCCCCACCTCGGGCAGGTGGAGGTTGGCGGTGAGGCGGAAGCCCACCTCGGGGAGGGCCTGGCTTGCGGAGAGGCGCAGGTTGGTGCCCCGGAAGCCCTCCTGGTAGCGGCCCGTGAGGGAGAGGTCAAAGAGGGGCCCCGGGGCTACCCCGAAGCGCAGGCCCGCCTGGTAGCCCAGGGCTTTGGGGTCCAGGTTGGCCTGGAGGGTGAGGCTGGTGGTTTGGAGGATGGTCTGGGCCAAAAGGCTCAGGGTGTCCCGGGTCCAGTCCCGGCGGGCCTGGAGGGTGTAGGCGTTCAGGCCCTCCCGCAAGGAGAAGGTGAGGCCCGTGTCCAGGGGGCCTTCCCCGTTCAGGCCGTGGCGGTGGCTCAGGTTCAGGCTGCCCCCGGGGAGGGCGTAGGCGGCCTGGAGGAAGAGGGGGTCAAAGAGGGCCTTGGGGTGGTCGTAGCGGAGGCTCGCCCTCAAGGAAAAGGGGTAGGGGGTGAGGGCGGCCTCGGCCTGGGTTTCCAGGGGGCCTTCCCCCTCGAGGCCCCGCTTGTGGTAGACCCTTAGGGCATACCCCGGGTCCTGTAGCCGGCCCTCTCCCTCCAGGGGAAGGTAGCGTTCCCTTTCCAGGTCCCGGCCCCCCTTCAGGTTCAGAAAGAGGGGCCTCTCCGTGTACCCCAGGGCTAGGGTGGCCTGGTGGCTCCGCCTTCCCGGGAGGGCGTCAAAGCGGAAGGGGCTTTCCCCCTCCTGGAGGCTCCTCCCATAGGCCATTTCCACGCTAAACCCCCCCAGGGCCTGGCGGAAAAGGGCGGTGGTGGTCCAGTCCACCTGCCTCTCGTGCTCCCCGTCCGGGTTCCTGGTGGTGTAGTAGAAGCCCCGGAAGCGGTTCTCCGCCCGGAGGGTGGCCCCGGGCCAGGGGGTGAGGGTGAGGGTTTCCCCGTGGGCGAGGAGGACTCTTCCCGCCTCCGCGTAAGGCCCCAGGGCGCGGGCGGAGCGGTTTAGGGGGCTGGTCTCCGCCAGGTAGCGCCCCAGGACCACGCCCCCCTGGAGGGTGAAGGGGCCTTCCCGGAAGACGGGGCTTTGCGCCTCCAGCTCGGGGAGGCGTTGCAGGGTGCGGGGCGGGGGGGTGGCGGGGTCGTGGTCCAGGAAGCCCTCCAGCCTCAGGGCGAAGCGCCAGTCCTGGGGCCTGGGGGTGCCGGGGAGGAGGGCCTCGAGGCGGAAACGGGAGAGCTTCTCCCGGGTGTCGTCCCGCTCCAGGAGGGCGGTGAGGGCGAACTCTTCCCGCTTCAGGCTGTACTCCCCCCGGTACTGGAAGGTGTCCGGGGGGGTGTGGAGGAAGTAGTAGCGCTCCTTGGCCTCCCCAAGGCCGAAGTGATCCAAGCCAAAACCGTAGCCCCTTCCCCCGTAGTAGTGGAGGAGGGTGTAGCCCAGGCCCAGCTCGGATACGTAGGGGAGGGCAGTCTTGAGGTAGAAGCCCCGATCGTCCTGGCCCACCTCCAGCCTGGGCCGCCTCTCCGAGAGGAAGAGGAGGAGGACGGGAAGCTCCAGGAGGGGCTTTTCCTGGACCAGGAGGACCACCCCCCGGGCCACCACCCGGTCCCCGGGGTAGAGGACGATCTCCCGGGCGCGGAAGGCGTAGTCGGGGACCTCCTGGCCGCAGGAGGCGCAGGGGGTGGCGTAGCCCGCCTCCAGGAGGATGGCCCCCGCCGCCCTTTGGCAGAGGGGCCCGGTGAGGAGGAGTTCCTTGGCCTCTATGCGCACCTCTAGGGCGTCAAAGCTCTCGTCGGAGAGATCCACCTGGAGCTCCTCCGCCTCTATGAGGCGGCCCTCCTTGTCCCGGTAGCGCACCTTCCCCGAGAGGAGGAGGAGCCTTCTTTCCCGGAAGTAGACCACCCTTTCCGCCTCCAGGGCCTCCCCCTCCCTTTCCAGGCGCACGGGGTTTCCCACCAGCACGAAGACCTCCTCCCCGCCCTCCTCCCGGATCTCCAGGCGGTCCGCCTCCAGGACCTTCAGGGTCTGGCCCAGGGCCGGGAGAAAGAGGAAGAGGAGGAGGAGGCCCCACCTCATCTCCGCCCTCCCAGGAAGAGGAAAAGGCCCAGAAGCCCGTAGAGGAGGTTGGGCCCCCAGGCGGCCAGGATGGGGTCCAGGGCGTTCTGCTCCCCCATGATCCGCCCCACGCTCCTGGTGGCGTAGTAGAAGAAGGTGAGGATGGCCACGCCCACCAGGCCCAGGCTCCGGCTCCCCCCCAGGAGGTAGAAGGCGAGGCCTGTGGCGAAGAGGGCGAAGACCAGGGCCGCGGCGGGCTCGGCGAAGCGGCGGTGGTAGGTGGTGGCCTCGAGGCCCGCCTTCACCCCCAGGGCCCTTAGCCGCTCCACCTCCTTCTTCAGTTCCCCCAGGGTCATGCGGTTCGCCGGGTTCTGCCAGGGCTCAAAGGTGAGGTCCTTGAGGAGGATCTCCCCCCTTTGGAAGCGGGTGAGGGTGCGGGGACGGTCCCCCTCGTAGGTGACCCTTTGCCCCTCTTCCACCTCCAGGACCCCTCCTCGGAACCTGCCCCTTTCCGCCAGGAGCACCTCCTCCCGGGAGAGGACCCTCAGCTTCCCGATCCGGTCCCCCGCCACCTCCCCCACGTGGACCACCCGCCCCTGGGCGTCCTGGAAGGTGGCTCCCGGGGTAAGGAGGGCCCTTGGCCTTTCCAGGACCTGCCGCCTCAGGAGGTCCTGCCCCGCGGCCAGGGCCCGGGGCACCAGGCTCTCTCCCAGAAGAAAGCCCACGAGGGCGATGCCAAAGGCGAAGAGGAGGAGGGGGAGGAGGACCCGCTCCCG
Organism: uncultured Thermus sp.; assembly: GCA_947085095.1. GTDB lineage: Bacteria > Deinococcota > Deinococci > Deinococcales > Thermaceae > Thermus. Next base: position 231,030 of record CAMTVD010000014.1, read on the forward strand.
CCTCACCCCCAGGGCGAGGAGGGCCTTGAGCTCCGAGTCCTCCGCCATGCGGGAGAGGAGGAGCAAGAGGGCGAAGAGGTAGGCCACGGGGGCCCCCCGCACCAGGGCCTCGGGGGTGCGGTAGAGGAGGTAGAGGAGGAGGGTGTAGGGGTCGGCCCCCTTGGCCACCAGGGGGGCCAGGACCTCGTAGACCGCCCCCGCCAGGAAGAGGAGGACGAGGACCAGAAGCCCCCCCAAAAAGAGGAGGAGGGCCTCGCGGAGGAGGTAGCGGTCCAGGGTCTTCACCTGAGCCTCCAGGCGAGGTAGAGGGCGAAAAGGCCGTAGAGGGCGTTGGGCAGGTGGGCCCAAAAGGGGCTCACGTCGTAGCGGGCCAGCTGGGCTGAGAGGGTCCAGAGGACGTAGTAGCCGAAGATGAGGAGGACCACCCCCAAAAAGGCCCAGGCGGCCTCCCTTAAGGAGAGGCCCAGAGCGGCGGCGGCGAAGCCCAGGAAGAAGCCCCCAAAGGCGTCCGCCAGGCGGCGGTGGAGGGCGAAGCGGGCCCCTCCTTCCACCCGGGCCCGCTGCCAGAGCTCCGCCAGGGTGCTGGAGTCGTAGGGGTCCCGGGAGCCCAGGCTCTCCTTGGGGCGGAAGAGGGTGGGAAAGGGGAGGATGCCCTGGAAGGGCTTGAGCTTGCCCTCCTCCAGCACGTACCCCAGGAACTGCCAGCCCTCCCGGTCCCAGACCCCCTCCTTGGCGCTATAGACCCGCCCCTCTTCGTCCACCACCCGCAGAGCAAAGAGGCGGTTCTGCCCCACCTCGGGGTGCACCTCCTCGGCGTAGTAGACCCCTTGGCCTTCCAGGGCGTAGACCTGTTGCCTCAGGACGCCGCTTGGGCTGCCCTCCCCGTAGAGGAGGCGGCCCAGGGCCTGGTCGTAGGCCTCGAGGGCCCTGGGCCTCACCTCGGCCAGGTTGTAGAGGTTCGCCAGGGCCACCAGGAGGGAGAGGAGGAGGAGGGGCTTCAGGAGGGCCAGGGGAGGCACCCCGGCGGCGTAGGCCGCTTTGAGTTCCGAGTGGCGGATGAGGCGGGAAAGCCCCACCAGGATGGCGAAGACCAGGCCCAAAGGCAGGGCCAGGCTCAGGGTCCAGGGGAGGCGGTAGAGGATGAGGAGGGCGATCTCCCCCGCCCCCGCCCCCCGGCTCAGGAGGACCCCGGAGAGGCTGGAGAGGAGGTCAAAGGTGAGGAGGGCTACGAAGAGGAAGACCCCCACCGCGTAAGGGACGAGGACCTCCTTGAGAACGTAGCGCTCCAGCACGGGGGCAGTATACGGGAAGGGGATGAGAAACGGCTTTTAGGGGTGGGCGATCACGTGGATCACCGGCAGGCCCAAGCGCTCCGCTCGGGTGTGCACGTCCAGCCTGAGCCAGCGGGAAAGCCCCGGGGGCAGGGTGGCGAGGACGATGGCCTGGTAGGCCCCGGGGTGGGCCAGAAGCTCCTCCTCTAGGGCAAGAAGGGGGGAGATGTCCCCCGCCTTGGCCTCGGCGATGGGGATGCCCTGGGCCTCGAGGGCCGCCTTGGCCGCCTCGGCCTCCTCCTCTGCCCGCCTCCTCACCTCGTTCTCTTCATAGACCCACCCGGGCGGGGGTACGGCGGGCACCAGGAGGACGAAGCGGGCCTCGGGGTCATTCTCCAGGATGGCCTTCAACTTGGCCGCAAGCTCGGGGCTCTTGGCTGTGCGGTGGGCCACCACCAGGTACTGGGCCATGGGGCACCTCCTTGTCCTCTTTCTTCAAGATGGCTCTTCCCTCTTTCCCGGGAGGGGCAGGAAGACACATTTGCCCTCAGAGTTTTTTGTATTGGGTTTTGTTAGTTTCCTTTAACCCCGCAAACCCACCCTTGGGGAGGGCTTTGCTTGCATACCACTTTACATACCGGCAACCCGTGGTATACTGAGGAAGTCAGAGGGAGAAAGAAGCCGCCTGTGGGCGGCCGGTTTTGTTTTAGGGCACCAGGGCCACCTTGGTGGCCTGCCGCTCATGGAAGAGGCGGTACCCCGTCGCCGCCTCCTCCAGGGGCAGGCGGTGGCTGAAGACAAAGCTTCCTCTGAGCCTTCCTACCCGCTGGAGGGCAAGCACCTCGGTGATGAAGCGGGGGATGTTGGCCAGGGCGCTTCTCAGGGTAATCCCCCGGCTGAAGGCGGCTAGCCAAGGGTAGTCCAGCCTTTCCGCCGTGGGCACCCCCAGGCTGGAGACCACCCCGCCCGGGGCCGCCAGCTTCAGGGCGGTCTTCAGGGCCTCCCCATCCCCGCCCACCGCCTCCACCACCAGCTCCGCCCCCAGGCCTTCCGTGGCCTGGCGCACCCGCCCCACCGCATCCTCCGCTTTGGGGTTGATGGGGAGGCTTCCCAGCTCCCGGGCCTTCTCCAGGCGGGAGGCTTCCGGGTCTATGGCGAAGACCGGGCCCGCCCCCAGGGCGTGGGCCACCATCTGGGCGAGAAGGCCCACGGGCCCTGAGCCCACCACGGCCACGCTCATCCCCGGGGCCAGGAAGGGCCTAACCCCCCCGTAGGCGGTGGTGAGGATGTCCCCCGCCAAAATGGCCTCCTCGGCGGGCAGGTCCCCGATGGGGAAGAGGCTATGGCGGGCGAAGGGGACCCGCACCCGCTCCGCCTGGGCCCCCTGGAGGTTGCCCAGGGCCAGGCCGAAGCCGTAGACCCCGCCCCTCAAGCAGGCGAAGTACTGTTCCTTGCGGCAGGCGGGGCAGTCCCCGCAGGCCACCTGGAAGCTCCCCACCACCCGCTCCCCCAGGGCGAAGGGGACCAGGGGGCCCTTGGCCACGATCCGCCCCACGAACTCGTGGCCCAGGATGGTTCCGGGAAGCACCCCGGCGATCTTGCCGTGGTAGATGTGGAGGTCCGAGCCGCAGATGGCGGCGAGCTCCACCTCGAGGATGGCGTCCGTGTCCGCCTCCAGCCGGGGTTCCGGGACTTCCTCCACGGCCACCTGGAAGGGGCCGTGGTAGACCACCGCCTTCACGCCACCTCCCGCGCCACCTTGACCAGCTCCTGGGCCGCCTGGGCGTAGGGGGCCAGGGCGGCGATGGTGCCCCTTTTCAGCTCCAAAAGGCCCCGCATCAGGGCGGTGAGGGGCTCCAGGCGGCCCTCCAGGACCTCCTGCCAGGTGGCGAGGTCCGCCTCAATGACGAAGTCGGCCTCGGCCTCCCCCTCCACCACCCTCACCCCGCGGCAGGCCCCGTGCCAGAGGTCCAGGACCACGGCCGCCCCCTGGGGGAACCCCGCCTTTGGGTCGGGGCGCAAGGCCAGGGCCAAGGAGCCCTCCCAGGTGCTGGCCGCCTTCTTGTAGGCCTCGCTCTCGTTCAGCTTCTGGCAGTACGCCTGGGCCCACGCCTCCCCAAACAGCTGCATGGCTGCCTCCTTTGCACCGAGTATAAACCGCTTCGGGTAAGCTTGGGAAGTGGCCTATCTCCTAGACCTCTCCGGGGTCTACTGCGAGCCCGTGGAGCCCCGCCTCCTCCACCTCCTGGCCGAGCAAAGTGGGGAGCCCGTCTTTTACTTGTCCCAGGCCTTTTACGATCTCCTCCCCCGCCTGAAGGCGGAGGGGCCTTGGGTCCTGGAGGCTCTCTTCCCCGGGGCCTCCCGCCTCTACCCTAGGGCTTTTCAGAGGAGGCCCATGGCCTTCCCCGAGCCCTTTCACCTGGTGGCGGACCTCCCACCCCCGGAGGGGCTTAGGGCCTTCTACCACCCCGAGAAGCTCACCGCCATCCGCCTGGCCCTAAAGGCCCTGGGCTTGCCCCCGGAGGAGGCCACCTACCTGGACGACAACCCCCTCTGGGTGGCCAAAGCCAGGGAGCTTGGAGTGAGGGCGGAGGTCTTCCTGCCCTAGGGCTTCTCCGGCCAGGGGTGCTTGGGGTAGCGGCGCATCAGCTCCTTGCGCACCTCGGGGTAGCGCTTTGCCCAAAAGCTTTTCAGGTCCTGGGTCACCTGCACCGGCCGCCCGGCGGGGGAGAGGAGCGCCACCGCCACGGGGACGCGGCCCTCCAGGACCCTTGGGGTTTCCTTTAGGCCGAAGGCCTCCTGGATGCGGAGGGAGAGGAGGGGTGGGGCGTCCTCCCGGTAGAGGAGGCGCTTCCTCTTCCCGCTGGGGAGGGCCACGGTTTCCGGGGCGAGCCTTTCCAAAAGGGCCCGCTTCTCCCCCAGGAGGCCCAGGAGGACCTCCTTCCAGGGAAGGGCCTTCAGGTCCTCCAGGCGGCGCACCCCCTCCGTCCAGGGCAGAAGCCAGGAGGGGTCCTCGAGGAGAGCCCCCTCGGCGAGCTCGGGCACCTCCACCCCCTGGGACCTCAGGAAGCGGAGGCGGATAAGCACCTGCCTGGCCTCCTCGGGAAGGGGGAGGCCTCCCTTCAGGGCCTCCTTGAGGTGGGCCGCCGTGGGGGGTCCAGGGTCCACGGGGAGGCGTTCCAGGACCAGGGCCCCCAGGCGCCTTTCCAGGTAGCCCCTAAGCCTTCCCTCCTCCCACCCCGTCCACAGGGCCACCTCTGCCCGCTTCAGGAGGTCTTCCCGGGAAAGGGGGGCGAAGAGGAGGACCCGCCCCTCCCTTTCCCCAAGCTCCGCCCCCACGGCCACCAGGTAGGGGGGCCCCTCCTCCAGGCGCAGGGCGGGGCCGGTGGCCAGGCGGTACCGCCCCGGGGAAAGGCGCTCCGCCGCCCGGTCGGGGTAGGCGGCGAGGAGGAGCCCGCCCACCGCCTCGGGGTGGGGGAGGGTCCTAAGGGGCCCCACGCCGAACCGTCCCCGCCAGAGGGCGCTGGTCTTCTCCACCTGGGTGAAACCCCCCGGTCCCCCCTTGCGGGCCAGGAGGAGTTCCTCCAGCTGGACCATGAGGTCCTTCTCCCCTTCCCAGGGGTTCCGCTCCTCCAAAAGGGCCATGAGGTCGGCGGCCAAAGGGAGGAGCCCTTCCCGTTCCGCCTCCAGGGCCAGCCGGGCCAGGCGGGGGTGGGTGGGGAGGGTGAGCATCCGCCTTCCCAAAGGGGTGAGGGCTTCCCCCTCCACCGCCCCCAGGAGGCGGAGGAGGTTCCAGGCGGCCTCCAGGGCCCCCTTGGGGGGCTTGGTGGGCAGGGGCAGCTCCTCCAGCCTCTCCCCGAAGGCCAGGGCCAGAAGCAGGGCCCGGGAGAGGTCGGCCTCCAGGACCTCCGGCCGCTTGGGGGGAAAGGGGCCTTCAGGGTAGAGGCGGAAGACCCGCCCCGGCCCGGTGCGCCCAGCCCGCCCCGCCCGCTGCCGGGCGGACTCCTCGGGGATCCGGACCAGGGCCAGGCGGGTGAGGCCGGTCCTGGGGTCAAAGCGGGGCTTCTTGGCCAGGCCCGTGTCCACCACCGCCCGCACCTGGGGCAGGGTGAGGCTGGTCTCGGCCACGTCCGTGGCCAGGACGATCCTCCTGGGGCCCGGTTTGAGGAGGGCGGCCTGGGCCTCCAGGGGAAGCCCCCCGTGGAGGGGAAAGGCGGGAAGGTCCTGGAGGAGCCTCCGGGTGCGCTCAATCTCCGCCTTGCCCGGCAGGAAGACCAGGACGTCCCCCTCCCCCTCCAAAAAGGCCTTGCGGGCGTAGCGGGCGGCCAGGGGCTCCAGAGGTCCCTCGGGGGGCCTTTCCAGGTGGAAGACCTCCACGGGATGGCCTTCCCCCTCCAGGGCCAGCACCTCCCCTCCCAGGGCCCTTTCCAGGTCCTCGTCGGGGGTGGCGGTGAGGAGGGCCAGCTTGAGGTCGGGGCGGAGGGTCTCCTGAACCTTAAGGAGGAGGGCCAGGGCCAGGTCCCCTTCCAGGTGCCGCTCGTGGGCCTCGTCCAGGAGGACGGCGGAGACCCCTTCCAAGGTGGGGTCCTCCAGGAGGAGGCGGAGGAGGAGGCCCTCGGTCATCACCAGGAGGCGGGTTTCCCGGCTCTCCCGACCCTCCAGGCGCACCCGGTAGCCCACGGTCCTCCCCAAAGGCTCCCCCAGGTTCTCCGCCAGCCTCGCCGCCACCGCCCGGGCCGCCACCCGCCTGGGCTCAAAGAGGAGGACCTTCCCCGGTAAGGCGGAGAGGAGCCTCAGGGGAAAGAGGGTGCTCTTCCCCGCCCCGGGGTAGGCCTTGAGGAGGAGGCGGCCCTCCTTCTTTAGGAGGGCCACCGCCCGGTCCATCCAGTCCATCAGACGTCTATCTGGGCGTAGCGGGCGTGCTCCTCAATGAACTCCCGCCTGGGGGCCACCTCCTGGCCCATGAGCTTCTCAAAGAGCTCGCTGGCCTCCAAGGCGTCCTGGAGCTCCACCCGCTTCAGGACCCGCTTCTCCGGGTTCATGGTGGTCTCCCAGAGCTGCTCGGGGTTCATCTCCCCCAGGCCCTTGAAGCGCTGGACCTCGTAGCTTTTGCCCGCTAGCTCCTTGAGCCTATAGGCCAGCTCCTCCTCGGAGTAGAGGTACTCCACCCTCTTCCCCACCTGGAGGCGGTAGAGGGGGGGCTGGGCGATGTAGACGAATCCCTTTTCAATGAGGGGGCGCATGTAGCGGTAGAAGAAGGTGAGGAGGAGGGTGCGGATGTGGCTCCCGTCCACGTCGGCGTCGGTCATGATGATGATCTTGTGGTAGCGGAGGCCCTCGAGGTCAAAGTGGGCCTCCCCATCCCCCCCGATCCCCGCCCCGATGGCGGCCACCATGGCCCGCACCTCGGCGTTCTTCAGGGCCTTGGAAAGCCCCGCCTTCTCCACGTTGAGGATCTTGCCCCTTAAGGGGAGGATGGCCTGGAAGCGGCGGTCCCGCCCCTGCTTGGCGCTTCCCCCCGCCGAGTCCCCCTCCACGATGAAGAGCTCCGCCTCCTCGGGGTTTTCCGTCTGGCAGTCCGCCAGCTTCCCGGGGAGGTCGTCGGACTCCAGGGGGTTCTGCCGGCGCACCAGCTCCCTGGCCTTCCTGGCGGCCTCCCGGGCCTGGGCCGCCCTTAGGGCCTTCTCGTAGACGGTCTTGGCGATGCGGGGGTTCTCCTCCAGGATCTCCAGGAGCTTCTCGTAGACCACCTGGCCCACCGCCGTCCCCGCTTCGGGGTTCAGGAGCTTCCCCTTGGTCTGCCCCTCAAACTGGGGCTTCGGAAGCTTCACCGAGATCACCGCGTAGAGGCCCTCGAGGAGGTCGTCCCCCGTGGGCTGGGGGCCCTTCTCCTTGTTGAGGCCTGCCTTCCTGGCGTACTGGTTCAGGGCCCGGCTGTAGGCAGACTTGAAGGCGGTGAGGTGGGTCCCCCCGTCCCGGGTGGGGATCATGTTGGCGTAGGTGAGGAGCTCCGTGGTGTACCCCTTGGTGTGGAGGAAGCCCACCTCCACCTCCACCTCCCCCTCCTGGCCGCGGATGAGGAAGGGCTTCTCGTAGAGGAGCTCCTCCCCCTCTGCCAGGGCCTTGGCGAAGGAGGCCACGCCCCCCTTGTCCTGGAAGACCTCCTCCTTGCCGTGGATGAGGTCCTTGAAGACCAGCTTTAGCCCCGCCACCAGGAAGCTCACCTCCTTGAGGCGGGCCCGGAGCTTGCTGGGGTCAAAGGTGAGGTTCCCGAAGATCTCCGGGTCGGGCTTGAAGGTGACCCGGGTGCCCCGCTTCCCCTTGGGGGCGGGGCCCACCTCCCTCAGGGGCTCGGTGACCTCGCCGCGGCTGAAGGCGATGCGGTGATGCCTCCCCTCCCGGAAGACCTCCACCACCGTCCACTCGGAGAGGGCGTTCACCACGCTGGCCCCCACCCCGTGGAGGCCCCCGGAGACCTTGTAGGCCCCGCTCTCAAACTTGCCCCCGGAGTGCAGGGTGGTGTAGATGACCTCCACCGCGGGCCTGCCCTCCTCGGGCATCAGGTCCACGGGGATGCCCCGGCCGTTGTCCTCCACGGTGAGGGAGCCGTCGGGGTTCAGGGTGGTGAGGATCTCCGTGGCGTAGCCCGCCAGGGCCTCGTCCACGGCGTTGTCCAGAATCTCCTTGAAGAGGTGGTGGTAGCCCTCCATGCCCGTCCCGCCGATGTACATGGCGGGGCGGTGGCGCACCCCCTCCAAGCCTTTGAGCACCTTGATGGCGGATGCGTCGTAGCTCACCCCTTCAGTATACCACACAAGGGCCCGGGGATTTTCCCATGAGGAAGGGATGAAGCCCGCTTTCACCTCCCCAGCGATGCCGGATTTTTCCCAACAAAACCGGGGCCTTATCATGGAGTCATGCCGCTTCTCCTTAAGGCCCACGCCCTCCTTGGCCTTCTCCTCCTCGTCCTCGTTCCCCTTCTCGCCCTCTTCGGCCTCTTGGGCTTCTTCCGCCCCCTGCCTTCCCGCTTCTACGCCCTCCTCAGGGGGACGGCCTGGGTGGCCATCCTCCAGGTGGTCCTGGGCTTTCTCCTCCTCCTCCAGGGCCTCCGCCCCCAGGACGGGATGCACCTCCTCTATGGCCTCCTCCTGGCGGCGGGGCTTCACTACCTGGGAGGGCTTCAGCCCGGGGGCTGGTTTTACCAAGGCCTCAAGGACCCCCCAAAGCGCCCGGAGGTCTTCGTGGCCGTGGGCCTCCTCTTCGCGGTGGGGCTCGTGCTGAGGGTCTACTTCACGGGCCGGTAGCGGGGTAAACTCCTTCCAACATGGACCTGCAAGGTCTGCGGGATCGGCGGCTTTCCGCTCCCTTCTGGCCTGAGCCCGTGCGCCTGCTGCGGGTGGAGCCCTTAGGGCCCGCCTACGAGCTCCTGGCCGAGGGTCTGGAGAGCGGCAGGCTCCACCGGAGCCTCCTGAGCCAAGTCCAGCTGGAAACCCTCCTCGCCCTCCTAAGGCAAGAGGAGGGTCCCAGCCAAGACCCCGGGCTCTTCGCCCTGGGGGTGGAGGCCTGGCGCATCCGCCTGGGGTACACCTTTGACCCCTTCTTCGCCGTCTGGGCCAGCTGCGTGGACCCCCTGCCCCACCAGCTGGAGGCGGTCTACGGGGTCCTCCTCAAGAGGCCCAGGGTGCGCTTCCTCCTGGCGGACGACCCTGGGGCGGGGAAGACGGTGATGGCGGGGCTCTTCCTCAAGGAGATGAAGTACCGGGGCCTCGTGCGGCGGGCCCTGGTGGTCACCCCGGCCAACCTGATGGACCAGTGGCGGCGGGAGCTCAAGGAGAAGTTCAACGAGAGCTTCGTGGTGGTGAACCGCTTCGCCGACCAGGCCCTCTACGGGGAGACCCCCTGGGAGCGGTACGACCAGGCCATCGTCAGCATGGACTTCGCCAAGCAGGACCGGTACCTGGAGGACCTGAGGCGGGCCCGGTGGGACCTGGTCATCGTGGACGAGGCCCACAAGCTCTCCGCCACCCGCTACGGCCAGGAGGTGAAGAAGTCCCAGCGCTACCGCCTGGGGGAGGTGCTGAGCCAGACGGCCACCCACCTCCTCTTCCTCACCGCCACCCCCCACCAGGGGGACGAGGAGCGCTTCCAGCTCCTTTTGGACCTCCTCGAGCCCGGCCTCTTCGCCAGCGCCCACCTCCTTAGGGAGGCGGCCCAGCAGGGGGAGAACCCCATCCTTCTCCGCCGCCTCAAGGAGGACATGGTGGACTTTGCGGGCAAGCCCCTCTTCCCCCCCAGGCGGGTCCACACCCCCACCTTCCGCCTCTCCCCTTCGGAAAGGATGCTCTACGAGCGGGTGACGGAGTACGTGCGCAAGCATTTCAAGCGGGCCTGGGAGGAAAGGCGGCGCAACGTGGGCCTGGCCATGGCTGTCCTGCAGAGGCGGCTTGCCAGCAGCGCCCACGCCATCGCCCGCTCCCTGGAAAACCGCCTGCGCCGCCTCGAGGCCCTCAAGGAGGAGGCCCTCAGGCTGAACGCCCTTGGGGGCGGGGAGGAGGCCCTTGGGGAGGAGGACTGGGAGGACCTGCCCGAGGCGGAGCGCTGGCGGCTAGAGGCGGAGCTTTCCGAGAGGCTCACCCTGGCCAGGAACCTCCCCGAGCTGGAGAGGGAGATAGAGGAGCTTAAGGCCCTGGCCAGGGAGGCCAGCACCCTGGCCCGCCTGGAGGAGGACACCAAGTTCAAGGAGCTCCTCAAGGTCCTCGAGGCCCTGGGCGGGGAAAAGCTCCTCGTCTTCACCGAGCACAAGGACACCCTGGACTTCCTGGTCCAGGCCCTGAGGAAGCGGGGTTACCGGGTGACCTCCATAGACGGCTCCATGCCCCTGGAGGAGCGGGTGGAGCGGGAGCGGGTCTTCCGGGACGAGGCCCAGGTCCTGGTGGCCACGGAGGCGGCGGGGGAGGGGATCAACCTCCAGTTCTGCGCCGTCATGGTCAACTACGACCTCCCCTGGAACCCCACCCGCCTGGAGCAGCGCATGGGGCGGATCCACCGCTACGGCCAGCGCTACGAGGTGCACATCTACAACCTGGTGGCCCAGGGGACCCGGGAAGGGGAGGTGCTCAGGCTCCTTTTGGAAAAGCTGGAGGCCATGCGCCAGGAGCTGGGCTCGGAGCGGGTCTACGACGTGGTGGGGGAGCTTTTGAGCGGGGTGAGCCTGGAGGAGCTCATCCTGGACCACCTCACGGGGCGGAGGACCCTGGAGGAGATCCGGGCCATGGTGGAGTCCCGCCTGAGCCCCGAGCGGGTCCAGTACATCCGGGAGATCACCCTCGAGGCCCTGGCCAGGCGGGAGGTGGACCTCTCCCGCCTGCGGAAGGAGCTGGAGGAGAGCCAGGCCCGCCGCCTGGAGCCCGAGTACACGGAGCGCTTCTTCCAGAGGGCCATGGCCCGTCTGGGGGGAGAGGTGCGCCGCCGGGGGGACGGGCTTTTCCACGTGCGGGTGCCCTACGAGCTCCGCAAGGAAAGGAGGCTTCCCCCCGAGTACCCCCGGGCCACCTTTGACCCCAGCCCCAAGGGGAGGGTCTTCCTGGACGCGGAGCTTCTGGCCCCCGGCCATCCCCTCTTTGAGGCGGTTTTGGAGGAGGTCCTGCGCCTCGCCGAGCCCCACCTGCGCCGGGGGGCCGCCTTCCACGCCCCCGGGGTGGAAGCCCCCTTCTGCCTGGGCTACCTGGTCTTAGGGATCCGCAACGGGCTTGGCCAGGTGGTGGGGCGGAGGCTTCTGGCCTTGGCGGAGGAAGGGGGGAGGATGCGTCCCTTGCCTCCGGAGTTCCTGGTGGACGCCATCCCAGCCTCCTCCCAAACCTTCCCCTGCTCCCAGGTGGGAGAGGCCCTGAGGCGGTGGGCGGTGGCCCAGGTGCTCCCCCAGTACCAGGAGGAGGTGGCCAAGGAGGCCCTGCGGGAGACTGCCATCCGGCGCAAGTACGGCCTTAGGAGCCTGGGGCACCTCATCGACGAGTCCGCCAAGCGCCTCACCCAGCTGAAGCTGGAGGCCCTTCAGGGCAAGGACCTGAGGCTGGCGGTTCAGAACGAGGAGCGGCGCCTGGAGGAGCTGAAGGCCCGCAGGGACGGCTTGGAGAGGGAGCTTGCGGCCTCCGAGCAGATCTTCCCCGAAGGGGTGGAGCTTCTGGCCCTGGCCCACGTTCTCCCCTGGCCTTCCTCGGAGGAGCCTGGCCTCGAGGAGGACCTCGAGGTCCGCAAACGGGTGGAGGAGGCGGCCATGGAGGTGGCCATGGCCTACGAGAGGCAGCAGGGCCGGAACCCGGTGGACGTGAGCCGGGAGAACCTGGGCTATGACCTCCGCTCTGGGGACCGCTTCATTGAGGTGAAGGGGCGGGCGGGGTCGGGGAGCGTGGCCCTCACCCCCAACGAGTGGATCACCGCAGGCCGCCTTTTGGAGCGGTACTGGCTTTACATCGTCACCCACGCCCTCACCCAGCCCAGGCTGTACCTCCTTCAGAACCCCGCGGCCAAGGTGAGGCCGGGGGAGGAGCTAGAGGTGGTGCGGTACGTGGTGGCGGAGGAGGCCTGGCTGGGGGCAGCAGAGGAGGCTTCCGCACCCCGGGATGACCCTTAGCGAAGGTGTGTTGGCGCGAAGGCTATCATGGCTTCTATGACGGAAGCGGAGCTCTTGGCCCTGATTAAGGAGGGAGAGTCCCTCCGCCTCGAGTTCAAGCGCGACGCTCCCCTCTCCGAGGCCGACCTCGTTGAGGCGGTGGCCTGCTTGGCCAACACCGAGGGAGGATGGCTGCTCCTGGGGGTGGAGGACGGTGGCTCCATCAGCGGCCTGCACGCCAGCCGCCAATCTGTTGATCCGGCACAAATCCAGGCGCTGATCACCAACAGGACCTACCCCAGCGTTCCGGTGGAAATCCATGTGGTGCCAACCTCCAAGGGGACCGTCCTCGCCGTAAAAGTGCCCAAAGTTAACGAGCTGGTGGGCCTCAGCGATGGGCGGGTGCCCAGGCGCTACATCGCCGGCCGAGGCAGGCCTGAATGCAGGTTTTTGCAACTGCACGAGATCGCTTCTCGCTTGGCCGAGATTCGGCAACAGGACTACACGGCCCAGGTTTTTCCCGACGCGAGTTGGGAGGATTTGGATCCATTAGAGTTTGAGCGTTTGCGGCAGGCTATTCAGCGCAATCCTTCCGCAGACAAAGAGTTGCTTGGCCTTCCTGACGCGGAGCTGGCCCAGGCCCTGGGCTTGGCGAGGACCTACGAAGGGCGCTTGGCGCCTACGGTGGGGGGTTTGCTGGTTCTGGGGCGGGAGGAGGCTATCCGGCGTTTGGTACCCACCCACGAGGCGGCTTTCCAGGTGCTGCGAGAGGACCGGAGCGTGGCCTTCAACGAGTTTTACCGGGAACCGCTGCTCAGGCTTTTTGAGCGCATGGAGCAGCTTTTTAAGGCCCAAAATCCTGAGGAGGAGGTGACCGTTGGGCTGTACCGTGTTCCCATTCCCCTCTTCCCACCAGAGGCCTTTCGGGAAGCCCTCGCCAACGCCCTGGTGCACCGGGATTACCGGGTTTTGGGGACGGTGTTCGTGAGGATAGATCCGGAGGCTGGGGGTCTGGTGATCAGCAACCCCGGGGGGTTTGTGGAGGGGGTGACTCTGGAGAACCTCTTGGTGGTGGAGCCTCGTCCCCGCAACCCCCTTCTGGCCGATGTTTTCAAACGCCTGGGCCTGGTGGAGCGCACGGGGCGGGGTATAGACAGGATCTTCCGGGAGGTCTTGGGGCTTGGGAGGCGGCCGCCGGATTACTCGGGTACCACGCAGGACATGGTGAAGGTTGTTCTTCCTGGCGGGAAGGCTGACCTGAACTTTGTGAGGCTTATCCTCGAGGTCCAAGACCGCTACGGCAGGCAGCTGGGCTGGCCCCATCTCTTAGTGTTGCGCCAGGCGGCCGATGAGGGCGAGCTGAGCGTGCCCGAGGTGGCGCGCCTCACTCAGCAGGGAGAGGCGCGGGCCCGGAGTTTGGTGGAAGAGATGGTGGAGATGGGGCTTCTCGAGGCCAAAGGGTCCAAGAAGGGACGGGTGTACCATCTGAGCGCCTGGGTCTTCAAGCGGCTGGGGCGGCCCACGGCCTATGTTCACAGGCGAGGGATAGAGCAGGTTCGCCAGGAGGAGTTGATTATGCAAATAGCCTACAAATACGGAAAGGTAACCCGGGGGGATGTCCTGCAGCTTTTCCCCAATCTGACCGAGGACCAGGCTTTCCGTTTGCTTCAAAGGCTGGTTCAGTCCGGTCGGTTGCGTCCAAAGGGAAGCAAAAGGGGGCGTTACTATGAGCCAGCGGAGTAGCCCGAAACCCCGGTTAACCACGGATAACCGCAACTGCCGTTATTTTCGAGGAGATATAACCGCGTCCGCGGTTATTTGCGGATAAAGGAGGACCCATGAGTCACAAACGCCGTCTCATAGAGCACCGCCTGCCCCTCAAGGAAATCTCCGAGGCCTCGGCCCGGGAGAAGTCCATCCGCCACGGGCACATCTCCACCCTGCACATCTGGTGGGCCAGGCGGCCCCTGGCGGCGAGCCGGGCGGCGGTCTTCGCCACGCTGGTGCCCGACACCGAGGAGAACTACCAGCTGGTCAAGAAGATCGTGCCCTGGGAGGCGGTGAAGGAGGGGAATAGCCGCGATGTGCTAGAGGCCCGGCAGAGGGTCCTGGAGGCGAATGGGGGTGTGCCCCCCAAAGTCCTGGACCCCTTCGCCGGGGGCGGGGCCATCCCCTTGGAGGCCCTGCGCCTGGGGTGCGAGGCCTACGCCCTGGACCTGAACCCCGTGGCCTACCTGATCCTGAAGGCCACCCTGGAATACCCCCAGCGCTTCGGCCAGCCCCATAGCCGTCCCGTGCCCCCCTACATCCAGGCCCTGGACCAGGCCCACGCCCAAGCCAGGGACCGAGCGGCCCAGGGCAGAACCAGACTCCTCGAGGAGGGAGGAGGGGTCCGGGATGGTCCTTTTGCCCAGGCCTACCGGCAGAACCCCCTGGCCGCCGAGGTGCGCTACTGGGGGGAGTGGGTGCTGGAAAGGGCAAGGGCCGAGCTGGCCGAGTTCTACCCCCAAGACCCCGACGGCAGGACTCCCGTGGCCTACCTCTGGGCCCGCACGGTGACCTGCACCAACCCCGCCTGCCGGGCCGAGGTGCCCCTGGTGCGCCAGTGGTGGCTGGCCAAGAGGAAGAAGAAGCGCATCGCCCTTAGGCCCGTGGTGGACCGGGAGGCCAAGCGGGTGGGCTTCCAGGTGGTGGAGGTGCCCCAGGGCGAGGACTGGCCCGACCAGGGGACCATCCAGCGGGGCAACGCCGCCTGTTTGGTGTGCGGCACCGTGGTGCCTGTGGAAACCGTGCGGAGCGAGGCCAGGCGGGGCACCTGGGGGGAGCGCATGCTGGCGGTGGTGCTGGCCGAAGAGGGCGAGGGCAAAGCGTACCGCCCGGCTACGGACAGGGACAAGGCCATCTTTGAAGGGGCCAAGGCCAGGCTTGCGGAACTCCAAGCGGCCCACACGGGGGAGCCAAGCCTTGTTCCTGAGGAACCCCTACCCCCTAAGGGGACACTCGGTTTTCGTGTCAATCTTTACGGCATTCAGACCTGGGGCCAGCTTTTCAACCCCCGCCAGGCCCTGGCCCTGGTTACCTTCGCCAGGTGGGTGCGGGAAGCCCACGCCGAGATGCTCCGGCAGGGCATGGACGAGGAGCTGGCCAAGGCCGTGGCAACGTATTTGGGTTTGGCTGTGGATAGGCTAGCTGAAGACGATTCATCCTTGTGTCGGTGGAATCCTAACTCGGAAAAAATACAAGGAACGTTCGGGCGGCAAACTATCCCTATGGTTTGGGATTATGCAGAAACTAACCCTTTTGGTACGTCTGTTGGTAGCTGGAAATCCTTAGTAGATCTGCAAAACAACTCTATACTTGGTGCTAGTCAAGTTGAGGGGATTGGTCAAGTTCTGCAGGGAACAGCAGTGAACCCGCCCTATCCGGGGGATTTCTTTGACGCCGTGGTCACGGACCCCCCCTACTACGACGCCGTGCCCTACGCCGACCTCTCGGACTTCTTCTACGTGTGGCTCAGGCGCACCGTGGGCCACCTCTACCCGGAGCACTTCCGCACCCCCCTTACCCCAAAGGGGCAGGAGGCCGTGCAGAACCCCGTGCGCCACGGGGGGGACAACGAGAAGGCCAGGCGCTTCTTTGAGGAGATGATGGCCCAGGCCTTCCGGGAGATGCACCGGGTCCTGAAGCCCGAGGGCAAGGCCGCCATCGTCTTCGCCCACAAGAGCACCGAGGCCTGGGAGACCCTCATCAGCGCCCTCGTTGGGGCCGGGTTCCAGGTGGAGGCCTCCTGGCCCATCCACACGGAGATGAAGACCCGCCTGCGGGCTAGGGAGTCCGCCGCCCTGGCCTCCTCCATCTTCCTAAGCTGCACCAAGCGGGTGGGCCAGGGGACCGTGGGCCTCTTCGCCCAGGTGCGGGAGGAGATGCGAAGGGCCATCCTGCCCAGGCTGGAGGAGTTCTGGGAGTCCGGCATCCGGGCGGCGGACTTCTTCGTGTCCGCCATCGGGCCGGGCCTGGAGGCCTTCAGCCGCTACGAGGAGGTGCGCCGGGCGGACGGGAGGCGGGTGGAGGTGGGGGAGTTCCTGGACGAGGTGCGGAAGATCGTCCTGGACTTTGCCCTGGAGCGGGTCCTGGGGGCCAAGGCCGAGGCGGCGGGGGCCGTGGACGGGCCCACCCAGTTCGCCCTCCTCGCCCTCTGGGCCTACGGCCTGGAGGTTCCCTCGGACGAGGCCCGCAAGATCGCCCAGAGCACCGGGGTGAGCCTCCCTGAGCTTGGGAGCCTGGTCCGGGTGGAGGGGGAGAAGACCCGCATCCAGAAGGCCAGGGAAAGGGTAAAGCGGGACCGGGACTTTGGCCTTGCCAAGGGGGGCCTGGTGCCCATGGTGGACACCCTGCAAAGGGCCATCCTCCTCCTCCGCGAGGGGCGGGAGGCCTTGGCCCAGTACCTGGAGGGCGTGGGCCACCTCAAAAGCCCCACCTTCTGGCTGGTGGCCCAGGCCCTGGCCGAGGTTCTGGAGGGGGAGGACGAGGGGCGGGACCTGCACGAGCTCCTCACCCTGCGGGAGGGCCTTATGCGGGTGGCGGAGGCGGGGAGGTTGCTGTAAGTGGTCTAGGGATTGGAGGTTCGTGGCCATGGGAAGCCGGTTGGAAGAGGGTCTGAAGGTGTACGCCCAGCGGGTGGGCGGCTTTCTGGTGGAAAGGCTGAAGGAGCGCCACGGGGAGGGCTGGAAAGAGGCCTACGCCCAGGCCCTAAACGAGAAGCGCCGGGAGAACTTCCTGGAGGACTTGCGCCGGAGAAAGGACCCGGAAGAGGCGGTGGACCTGGTCCACTTCAAGGACGTCCTCCTGGGCCACAAGGCGGTCTTCGGGGGCCTGCTGGGCCGGAGCTTCCAAAGGGCCGTCACCTGGGCGGACGAGGTCGCCGAGGTCCGCAACAAGTGGGCCCACCAGGGGGAGCTTTCCGAGGAGGAGGTCTACCGGGCCCTGGACAACATGGCGCGGCTCCTCGAGGCCGTGGGGGATGGGGAAGGGGCGGCCGCCCTCAAGGCCCTCCGGGACGGGCGGGTTCCTGCCGCGCCGCAAGCGGCCTCCTATTCCGGCCTCCTCCCTCCCTGGTGGCGTATTGCCACCCCCCACGCCGACATCCGCTCCGGCCAGTTTGACGAGAGCACCTTCGCCGCCAAGCTGGACGACGTGGTCCGGGGTACGGCCAGCCCCGAGTACCGCTACGCCGACGAGTTCTTCCGCAAGACCTACCTCACCAGGGAGCTCAAGGGCCTTCTCCAGGACGTCTTAAAGCGCCTGGCGGGCCAGGGGGGAGAGGCGGTGGTCCAGCTCCGCACCCCCTTCGGTGGGGGCAAGACCCATGCCCTCATCGCCCTCTACCACCTGGTGAAGGACGCCGCCACCAGCGGGGCCCTGCCCGAGGTCCGGGGCCTCCTGGAGGAGGGGGGGCTGAAGGACATCCCCAGGGCTCGGGTGGCCGTCCTGGTGGGCACGGAGCTTTCCCCCCAGGGGCGGGAGGTGGAGGGGGGGGTGCGCCTCCACACCCTCTGGGGGGAGCTGGCCTACCGGTTGGGGGGACAGGAGGGTTACGCCCTCCTCCGGGAGCACGACGAGGCCCGCACCGCCCCGGGCAAGGAAAACCTGGCCCGCCTCCTAAGGCGCTACGCCCCCCTCCTCATCCTCATGGACGAGGTCCTGGTCTACCAGGTGAAGGCGGCGGGGGTGCCGGTGGGGGAGACCACCCTCCAGGCCCAGACCTTCGCCTTCTTCCAGGAGCTTTCCGAGGTGGTGGCGGCCACGCCTGGGGCCGCCTTGGTCCTCACCTTCCCCGAGTCCCACCTGGAGTACTTTGACCAGGAGGGAGCCGCCTTAGCTTTTGAGCGTCTGGAGCGTATCTTTGACCGGGTGAAGGCGGTGCGGGTGCCCGTCCAGGGGGAGGAGGTCTACGAGGTCATCCGCCGCCGGCTCTTTGAGCGGGTGGACGAGCGGGAGGTGGCCAAGGTGGTGGCCCGCTACGCCGAGCTCTACCGGGCCACCAAGGGCCTCCAGGAGGAGGCCTATCGGGCCGAGTACCAGGCTCTTATGCGCCGGGCCTTCCCCTTCCACCCCGAGCTGGTGCGCACCCTCTACGAGCGCTGGGGCACCCTCCAGGGCTTCCAAAGGACCCGGGGGGTCCTCCGCCTCCTGGCCCGCATCGTGGAGGCCAGCTTCCGTTCCCCCCTGGCCCGGCCCCTCATCGGCCTGGGGGACGTGGCCCTCGAGGACCCCGACCTCCGGGCCACCATCGCGGGCATCCTGCGGGAGGCCAACTGGGAAGCGGTCGTCGCCTCGGACATCGTGAACAAGGCGGCGGGCCTGGACCGCGAGCAGGGCGGGGACTACGCCCGGCTCCGCCTGGCCCAGGCCGTGGCCACCGCCATCTTCATGTACAGCCACTCCGGGGGGGCCAAGGACGGAATCCGCAGGCCCCTTCTGGACCTGGCCCTCATCTACCCCGAGGGGATCAGCCAGGAGCTCATCAGCGATGCCCTGGACCGCCTCAAGGCCAGGCTCTTCTACCTCTACGAGAACGGGGGCTTCCTCTTTAAGGCCCAGCCCAACCTGAACGCCGTTCTGGCCAACGAGGTGGCGGCCGTCCCCGAGGAGGCGGTGCGGGAGGCCCTGAGGGAAACCCTGGCCAAGGTGGTGGGTAAGGGGCTTTTCAAGCCTGTGGTCTGGCCCCACGAGCACCGGGACGTCCCCGACGACCGCGCCCTCAAGCTGGTCCTGCACGAGCACCCTGCCGATGTGGAGGAAGGGAGGCGGCTCCGCCTCGCCATCCAGCAAAACGCCGCTGGTTCCCCCAGGGTCCACCGCAACACCCTGGTCCACCTCCACCCCCGCCTCGAGGGCCTGGGCCGAGCCAAGGAGCAGGCCCGCCTCCTCCTGGCCCTCGCGGGCCTGAAGAAGAACCTCTGGGCCAGCCTCGGCCAGGACCAGAGGGCCGATCTGGAGGAGCGCCTCAAGCGGGTGGAGGGGGACCTGCCCCGCCTTCTCCAGGCCGCCTACGCCGACCTCTATAAGGCGGGGAACAGCCAGGGGGAGTTCCGCTACCTCAACATCCAGCCCTACGTGCAGACCGCCGCCACCCTCCTGGGAGCGGTGGAGGAGGTGCTACGCCGGGAGGACCTTCTCCTAAGCCGCCTGGACCTCCCCACGGTGGTGAACCATTACCGCCTCTGGCCGGAAGGCGAGCCCCACCTCTCCCTGGGCGCGCTCCGGGATTACTTCCTCCGCCTGCCCGAGCTCCCCATGCTGGAAGGCGAGGAGGTCCTGCGCCAGGCGGTGCTCCTGGCGGTGCGCCAGGGGTTTTATCAGCTGGCCCGGCGCTCTGGGGAGGCCTTCTCCCCGGTCTGGTGCGCCAAGAAGCCGCCCAGGGAGGATGAGGTCCACCTCAACGAGGGCTTCCTCCTGGCCCGGCCCGGCACCTGGCCCTGTGGGGAGGAGGAAAGGCCAAAACCGCCAGACGAAGGCAAGGGCGGCGAAGGGAAAAGTGCGGGAACGGGCGGGGATACGGTGCTGCCTCCCCCTGCCCCTATACCCCGGGGCCCCACCCGGGTGCGCCTCAGCCTGGCGAGCCTTCCCGTGGAAAAGATCCCCGTCCTGGTGGACTTGATGGGGGGCCTAAAGGAGGCTAAGGCGAAGGAGGTGGAGCTCCAAGTGGTGCTCACCGCCCAGAGCTCTGAAGGCCTGGACCACTTCCAGCTGGAGATGGTGCGGGAGCTCCTGCGCCAGCACGGGCTGGACTACCGGGAGGAGGCCGAGTAGACCAGCTCCCGGGGCACCGGGAACCTCTCCAGCATGGCCCGGGTCAGGTGGGGCACCACCTCCCGGTAGAGCCCCCGGTAGTGGGCCTGGGCCTCCGGGCCGTTCAGGTAGGTGAGGAGGCCCGGGAGGTCCACCCCCACCCCCTCCTTGGGCAGGAGGTGGAACTCCTCCCGCCAGGGGTAGGCCCGCCCGTCCCAGGCGGCCACCACCCGGTAGTGGCGGGTGTGGGCCACCACCAGGCGGGGCAGGGCGTAGAAGGGCTTGAGGTGGCCCACCGCCCCCTTGGGGAAAAAGAGGCCGGAGTAGGGGGTTTCGTAGTCCACTTCGCCAGGCTTGAGGTTCCTCCCCGTGAGGACGGGCACGAAGCCGGGCCCGGGGGTGGTCCGGGTCAGGGGGTGGGCCTTGACCTCGGGGCTCCGGGCGGCGAAGTGGATGTGGAAGAGCTCCCCCAGGGCCACGCCTTCCCGCTCCCGCCTCAGGGCCTCCGGGTCGGGGAAGCGCACCGTCTCGCCCTGCCAGAAGGGGTCCTCCAGGAGCAGGCGGGGTCGGCCGCCCTCGAGGGCACGCTCCGCCTGGCCTGCGTCGTAGAGCCGGAGGCCCCTTTGCCCTTTGCGGAAGCGGAGGACGGTGGCCCGGACCTTGAGGCCGGGGAAGGCCCGGCCCAGGTAGTAGACCTCGAGGCCCCCCTCCCGGGCCAGGAAGGCCCGGAGAAGGGAGAACTCCTCCAGGACCATCCAGCTTGCGGGCACCACGTAGACGAGTAGCCCCCCGGGGCGGAGGAGGCGCACCCCCTTCTCCAGAAAGGCCCCGTAGAGGTTGTACCGCCCCTGCCAGGTGGCGAAGCGCTGGCGGTAGGCCTGGCGCCTCGAGGCCGGAAGCCTGGCCCCGGCCCCCAAAGCCCCGTAGGGAGGGTTGCCCAGGATCAGGTCAAAGGCCTCGGCTGGCTCCCAGAGGAGGAAGTCCGCCAGGATGGCCTCGGCCCAGGGGGGGAGGTCCAGGGCTTTGGGGTCCACCTCCACCCCGTAGAAGCGGTAGGCCGTCCCGTGGGCCTCCCGGAAGGCCCGGAGGAAGGGCCCGTGGGCCGAGGCGGGCTCCAGCACCTTCCCCCCCGTGGGCGCCTCGGCCAGGGAGACCATGAAGCCCACCACCTCCGGGGGGGTTGCCACCCGTCCCAGACTCCTGAGTTCGGGGCTCAGGGGAGGCATCAGCGGATGATGCCGAGTCTGCGGCCCACCTTCGCGTAGGCCTCGAGGGCCCTGTCCAGCATCTCCACCGTGTGGGCGGCGGTGACGATGTTGCGGATCCTGGCCTTTCCCCGGGGCACGGTGGGGAAGCCGATGCCCACGGCGAAAACCCCCTCTTCCAGGAGGAGGCGGCTCGCCTCAAAGGCCAGGGGGGCCTCCCCGAAGAGGACCGGGGTGATGGGGGTCTCGCTTCCCAGGGTATCGTAGCCCAGGCGGGCGAGCTCGGCCTTGAAGTAGCGGGTGTTCTCCCAAAGCCTTCCGATCCTCTCCGGCTCCTTCTCTATGAGCTCCAGGGCGCCCAGGAGGGCCCCCACCACCGCCGGGGGGTGAGTGGTGGAGAAGAGGAGGGGCCTGGCCTTGTTGAGGAGGAGCTCCTTGAGCTCGAGGGCCCCCGCCGCATACCCCCCGATCACCGCCCAGGCCTTGGAGAGGGTGGCCACCTGGATCACGTCCGGGTCCTTATGGAAGCCGAAGTGGTGCACCGTCCCCTCGCCCCTTTCCCCCAGGACCCCGCTTCCATGGGCGTCGTCCACGTAGACCACCGCCCCGTACTTCCGGGCCAGGGGGACGATCCTATCCAGGGGGGCGATGTCCCCGTCCATGGAGAAGACCCCGTCGGTGACGATGAGCTTGAGGCCCTCGGTGTCGTGGGCCTTGAGGAGCTCCTCCAGGTGGTCCACGTCGGCGTGGCGGTACACAAACCGGGTGGCCTTGGTGAGGCGGAGGCCGTCGATGATGCTGGCGTGGTTCAGCTCGTCGGAGAAGACCAGGTCCCCCTCCTTGAGGAGGGCCCCCAGGACCCCCTGGTTGGCGGTGAAGCCCGACTGGAAGACGAGGGCGGTCTCCGTGCCCTTGAAGCGGGCTAAGGCCTCCTCCAGCTCCAGGTGGTAGGGGAAGGTGCCGGCGATGGTGCGCACCGCCCCGCTTCCCGCCCCCCACCTTTCCAGGTACTGGCGGGCCTTCTCCTTGAGGTGGGGGTGGTTGGCGAAGCCCAGGTAGTTGTTGGAGGCCAGGTTCACCACCTCCCGCCCCGCCACCCGGGTGACGGGCTCCTGGGGGGCCTCGAGGACCTTGGGTTGGATGTAGAGCCCCTCGGCCTTGAGCCGGGCGATCTCCTCCACGATCCGCGCCTTCAGGGTCACGCTCACGCCCCTATCTAACGCCCAAGGCCCCCTTTTTGTCCAGCTCCTCATGGTCCTTTGACAAAGCCGTGCTACCCTGGGTTTGGGGGGTGTGGTAGCGTTTCCAATCCTATGGGTATGCGGCCTTGGCAGGTGGAGTCAGAAAAGGAGCGCCTGGAGCTTCGGGCCAGGCTCCACGAGCTCTTGCACCGCCTGAAGGGGGAGCCCAACGCCCTCTTGCCCTTCCACCAGGCCCTGGCCCTGAGGCCCAGGGGGGAGCACCACCTGGGCCTCCGCACCCTTGAGGTGGACAGGGTGGTGGGCTCCGTGGACCGCTATGAGGAGTTTGACCACACCTTCCTCCCCAAGACCCCCCACACCCTGGAGCGCTGGAAGCGGCTTAGGACTCTCCAGCTTGAGGGGGTGGAGTTTCCCCCCATAGAGGTCTACCAGGTGGGGGAGGCCTACTTCGTCAAGGACGGCCACCACCGGGTGGCCCTGGCCAAGGCCACGGGGCAGAGGTACATAGACGCCTACGTCATCGCCCTGGATGTCCCCGTTCCCGTGGAGCCTGGGGACACGCTCAAGGACCTGATCCTCAAGGCCGAGTACGCCCACTTCCTGGAGAAGACCCGGCTGAAGGAGCTCGTTCCCGCGGCCGAGGAGATCCGCTTCAGCGCCTTGGGCCGTTACGACCTCCTCCTGGACCACATCGCCACCCGGCGGTACTTCAAGGGGCTGGAAGAAGGCCGGGAGGTCTCCTGGGAGGAGGCGGTGGTGGACTGGTACGAGAACCTCTACCGGCCCACCACGGAGGCCATCCGCCGCCTGGGGCTCCTCAAGGACTTCCCTGGGCGGACGGAGGCGGACCTTTACCTCTGGATCATGGACCACCGCCACTTCCTGGCCCAGGAGCTGGGGGTGGACCTCTCCCCCGAGGAGGCGGCCAGGAGCTACGAGGAGCGGTTTGGTCCCTTCTGGAAGCGGCTTGGGGGTGGCCTCAAGCGGCTTCTCAGACCCTAGGGTTGCCCGGGGTGCGGGTCCCGGCTTATCCTGTATACAGGATGCAGGCCACGGACTTCCGCCGGCCCAACCAGGTGCGCGAGGCGGTCTACGGCCACCTCAAGGACCTCCTCCTCTCCGGCCGCTTTGCCCCGGGGGAGAGGCTTTCCGAGCCCCTTCTCGCCAAGGAGCTCGGAGTCTCCCGCACCCCGGTGCGGGAGGCCCTCATGCGCCTTGCCAAGGAGGGCTTGGTGGAGCTCGTCCCCGGCAAGGGGGCGAGGGTCAGGGCCTTCACCCCGGAGGAGGTGGAGGAGGTCTACGGGGTGCGGGCCCTCTTGGAGGGGGAGGCGGCCCGGGAGGCGGCCCTCCGGGCCACCCCCTGGGAGCTTTTAGAGCTGGAGGAGCTCCTTAAGGCCATAGACCAGGCCCCCCGGGAGGACTACCCCGAGCAGATGCGCCGGGACCTGGAGTTCCACCGCGCCCTGGTGCGCCTTTCGGGAAACCGGACCCTCCTCCGCCTCTATGAGGACCTCCTCGCCACCCTGGCCCTGGCCCGGAGCGCGGTGCCCATGCTCTCCCAGGAGGAGGCCACCCGGCGGGAGCACTGGGCCATCCTCAAGGCCCTAAAGGAGCGGGACCCGGAAGGGGCGAAGAGGGCGGTGGAGGCCCACGTCTACCGCTTCCGCGACCTGGTGGTGCGGCGGCTTTTGGAGGGAATATGAGCCTAGACCTGGCGTACCGGTCTTTCGTCCTGAGCGTGGCGGGGAATAAGGGGGTGGAGCGCCTCATCAAGACCCGGGCCCGGGGCCTGGTGCGGCGCTACGTGGCCGGGGAGACCCTGGAGGAGGCCCTGAGGGCGGCGGAGGCCCTCGAGGGGGAAGGGGTCCACGCCATCCTGGACCTCCTGGGGGAGATGGTGAGGAGCGAGGCGGAGGCCCGGGCCTTCCAGGAAAGGATCCTGGAGCTGGTGCGGGCCGTGAGGGAGAGGCCCTGGCCCAAGTACATCTCCGTAAAGCCCTCCCAGCTGGGCCTGGACCTTTCCGAGGGACTGGCCCGGGAGCTCCTAAGGGGAATCCTCAAGGAGGCCGAGCAGGGGGGGGTTTTCGTCCGCCTGGACATGGAGGACTCCCCCCGGGTGGAGGCCACCTTGCGCCTCTACAAGGGCCTAAGGGAGGAGGGGTTTTCCCTTCTCGGAATCGTCCTCCAGAGCTACCTCTTCCGCACGGAGAAGGACTTCTTTGACCTCCTCCCCTACCGGCCCAACCTGCGCCTGGTCAAGGGCGCCTACCGGGAGCCCAAGGAGGTGGCCTTCTGGGACAAGCGCCTGATTGACGCCGAGTTTTTGCACCTGGGGAAGCTGGCCTTGAGGGAAGGCCTTTACGTGGCCTTCGCCACCCACGACCCCCGCCTCATCGCCGAGGTGAAGCGCTACACAGAGGCCATGGGCATCCCCAGGGGGGGCTTTGAGTTCCAGTTCCTCTACGGGGTGCGCCCCGAGGAGCAAAAGCGCCTGGCCCAGGAGGGGTATGCGGTGCGGGCCTACGTGCCCTACGGCAAGGACTGGTACCCCTACCTGACCCGGCGCATCGCCGAAAGGCCGGAGAACCTGTTTCTGGTGCTGAGAAGCCTCTTGGGAGGCTAGAAGGAGGACAGGATGACGGTGGAACCTTTCCGTAACCAGCCCATAGAAACCTTTGCCAGCGAAGAGGCCAGGCGGGAGATGCGGGAGGCCCTGAAGCGGGTCAGGGCCGAGTTTGGCCGCCACTGGCCCCTCTACATCGGGGGGGAGTGGGTGGACACGGGGGAGAGGATCCTCTCCCTAAACCCTTCCGCCCCCAGCGAGGTGGTGGGGACGGTGGCCAAGGGGGGGAAGGCGGAGGCGGAGGCCGCCCTCGAGGCCGCCTGGAAGGCCTTCAGGACCTGGAAGGACTGGCCCCAGGAGGACCGGAGCCGCGTCCTTTTGAAGGCGGCGGCCCTCATGAAGAGAAGGCGGCGGGAGCTGGAGGCCACCCTGGTCTACGAGATCGGCAAGAACTGGGTGGAGGCCAGCGCCGAGGTGGCCGAGGCCATAGACTTCCTGGAGTACTACGCCCGCCAGGCCCTCAAGTACAAGTACCCCTCGGTGGAGGTGGTCCCCTACCCCGGGGAGGACAACGAGAGCTTCTACCTTCCTTTGGGGGCGGGGGTGGTCATTGCCCCCTGGAACTTTCCCCTGGCCATCTTCACCGGGATGATCGCCGGGCCCGTGGCCGTGGGGAACACCGTGGTGGCCAAGCCCGCGGAGGACACGGTGGTCATCGCCGCCAAGGCCTTTGAGATCTTCCACGAGGCGGGCTTCCCCCCGGGGGTGGTGAACCTCCTCTCCGGGAAGGGGCGGGAGGTGGGGGCCTACTTGGTGGAGCACCCCAAGACCCGGTTCATCAACTTCACCGGGAGCCTCGAGGTGGGCCTCTTTATCCACCAGGCGGCGAGCCGCCTGGCCCCGGGGCAGAGGTGGCTCAAGCGGGTCTTTTTGGAGCTCGGCGGCAAGGACGCCATCATCGTGGACGAGACCGCGGATTACGACCTGGCCGCCGAGGGGATCCTGGTCTCCGCCTACGGCTTCCAGGGGCAGAAGTGCTCCGCCGCAAGCCGCCTCATTCTCACGGAAGGGGCCTACGAGCCCGTTTTGGAGCGGGTCCTAAAGCGGGCGGAGAGGCTTAGTGTGGGCCCGGCGGAGGAGAACCCCGACATGGGCCCCGTGGCGAGCCAAGCCCAGGAGGAGAAGATCCTCTCCTACATTGAGATCGGCAAGGGGGAGGGAAGGCTCGTCCTGGGAGGGAAGCGCTTGGAGGGCGAGGGCTACTTCCTCGCCCCCACGGTCTTCACCGAGGTGCCCCCCACGGCCAAGATCGCCCAGGAGGAGATCTTCGGCCCCGTGCTCGCGGTGATCCGGGTCAAGGACTTCGGCGAGGCCCTGGAGGTGGCGAATGGCACCGTCTACGGCCTCACGGGCGGGGTCTACTCTAGGAAGCGGGAGCACCTGGAAAGGGCCAGGCGGGAGTTCCACGTGGGGAACCTCTACTTCAACCGCAAGATCACCGGGGCCCTGGTGGGGGTCCAGCCCTTTGGCGGCTTCAACCTCTCCGGCACCGACACCAAGGCGGGCGGCCCCGACTACCTCCTCCACTTCCTGGAGATGAAGACCGTGGCCGAGCGGTTTTGAGACCCCCTAGACCCAGGAGGCCCTTTGGGCTATCCTTAAGAGCATGACCCTGACCTCCCTCCGCTGGTGGCCCGGCTAGGCCCCGGGAGGGAGGCGGTCTTTCCCCCGGGGTAGGCCCCGGGGGGTTTTCTTAGGGGGCGGCATGGAACCCATAAGACCCTTTCGCAAGACCTTCCTGGCGGACCTGGAAACCCCGGTGACCGCCTACCTGAAGCTTTCGGAAAAGGCCCCGGTGAGCTTCCTCCTGGAGTCGGTGGAAAGGGGGCGGCAGAGCCGCTTCTCCATCGTGGGGGTGGGGGCGAGGCGCACCTTCCGCTTGAAGGACGGGGTCTTCACCGTGAACGGGGAGGAGGTGAGGACCCAAGACCCCCTGCGCACCCTCTACGAGGCGGTCTTCGCCCCCCTGGAGCGCCACCCCGACCTCCCCCCCTTCTTCGGGGGCGTGGTGGGGTACGTGGCCTACGACCTCATCCGCCACTACGAGAAGCTCCCCAGCCTCAAGCCCGACGACCTCGCCCTCCCCGACCTCCTCTTCGTGGAGCCGGAGGTGGTCCTGGTCTTTGACCACACCCAAAGCCTCCTCCACCTGGTGGCCCCGGCCAAGAGCGCGGAGGAGGCGGAGGCGCGTCTGGCCTGGGCGGAGGGGAGGCTCAAGGGCCCCCTTCCCGGGGTCCCCGGGGAGCGGGCGGGGGGAAGGGCCAGCTTCCAGGCGGACATGGGCCGGGAGGCCTACCTGGAGGCGGTGGAGCGGGCCCTCGGCTACATCCGCGCCGGGGACATCTTCCAGGTGGTCCTCTCCCTAAGGCTTTCCTCCCCCCTCACCGTCCACCCCTTCGCCCTCTACCGCGCCTTAAGGAGCGTGAACCCGAGCCCCTACATGGGCTATTTGGACCTGGGGGAGGTGGTCCTGGTCTCGGCCAGCCCGGAAAGCCTCCTGCGCTCGGACGGAAAGCGGGTGGTGACCCGGCCCATCGCTGGCACCAGGCCCCGGGGGAAGGAGGAGGAGGAGGACAGGAGGCTCGCCGAGGAGCTTTTAAAAGATGAGAAGGAGCGGGCGGAGCACGTGATGCTTCTGGACCTCTCCCGCAACGATATCGGCCGGGTGGCCGCCTTCGGCACGGTGCGGGTCCTCGAGCCCCTGCACGTGGAGCACTACTCCCACGTGATGCACCTGGTTTCCACGGTGGAAGGGGTCCTGGCCGAGGGCAAGACCCCCTTGGACGCCCTGGCCAGCGTCCTCCCCATGGGCACCGTCTCCGGGGCCCCCAAGATCCGGGCCATGGAGATCATTGAGGAGCTGGAGCCCCACCGCCGGGGCCCCTACGGCGGGGCCTTCGGCTACCTGGCCTACGATGGGGCCATGGACATGGCCCTCACCCTGCGCACCTTCGTCATCGCCCAGGGGCGGATGCACGTGCAGGCGGGGGCGGGGATCGTGGCGGACTCGGTGCCGGAAAGGGAGTACGAGGAGTGCCTCAACAAGGCGAGGGCCCTCCTCAAGGCGGTGGAGATGGCGGAGGCCGGTTTATGACCGTCTTGGTGATAGACAACTACGACAGCTTCACCTACAACCTGGTCCAGTACCTGGGGGAGATGGGGGCGAGCCCCGTGGTCTGGCGGAACGACGCCTTCGCCCTGGAGGAGGTGGAGGCCCTGGACCCGGATAGGATCCTCATCAGCCCCGGCCCCTGCACCCCCTTTGAAGCGGGGCTTTCCCTTCCCCTCATCGCCCGCTACGCCCCCCGCTACCCCATCCTGGGGGTCTGCCTGGGGCACCAGGCCATCGGGGCCGCCTTCGGGGGGAAGGTGGTCCCGGCCCCGGTGATCATGCACGGGAAGGTGAGCGAGATCCACCACGACGGCACCGGGGTCTTCCGCGGCCTCAAGAGCCCCTTCCCCGCCACCCGCTACCACTCTTTGGTGGTGGAGGAGGTCTCCGAGGAGCTTCTGGTGAACGCCTGGGTGGAGGAGGCGGGGGGGCGCACGGTGATGGGCTTCCGCCACCGGGACTTCCCCACCCACGGGGTCCAGTTCCACCCGGAAAGCTACCTCACGGAGGCGGGTAAGCTGATCCTCAAGAACTTCCTGGAGGACCCATGGAGGCGCTGAAGAAGGCCCTTTTAGGCGAGGTGCTGGGAGAGGAGGAGGCCTATGGCCTCATGCAGGCCCTCATGCGGGGGGAGGTCTCTCCCGTAAAGGCGGCGGGCCTCCTCACCGCCATGGCCCTGAGGGGGGAGAGGCCCCAGGAGATCGCCGCCATGGCCCGGGCCATGCGGGAGGCGGCGAGGCCCCTTTCCGTGAAGCGGCGGCCCCTTTTGGACCTGGTGGGGACCGGGGGGGACCACAAGGGGCTTTTGAACCTCTCCACCCTGGGGGCCCTGGTGGCGGCGGCGGGGGGGGTGGCGGTGGCCAAGCACGGGAACCGGGCGGCGAGCTCCCGTGCGGGCTCGGCGGACCTCCTGGAGGCCTTGGGCGTGGACCTCGAGGCCCCTCCCGAAAGGGTGGGGGAGGCCATAGAGACCCTGGGCTTCGGCTTCCTCTTCGCCCGGGTCTTCCACCCCGCCATGCGCCACGTGGCCCCGGTGCGGGCGGAGCTCGGCATTCGCACCGTCTTCAACCTCCTGGGCCCCCTCACCAACCCCGCCGGGGCGGACCGGTACGTGCTGGGGGTCTTTAGCCCCCACTGGCTTTCCCCCATGGCCGAGGCCCTAAAGCGGCTTGGGGCCAAGGGCCTCGTGGTCCACGGGGAGGGGGCGGACGAGCTCGTCTTGGGGGAGAACCAGGTGGTGGAGGTGGGGAAGGGGGCCTACGCCCTCACCCCGGAGGCGGTGGGGCTTCAGCGGGCCCCCCTCGAGGCCCTAAAAGGCGGCTCCCCCGAGGAGAACGCCGGGCTGGCCAGAAGGGTCCTCAAGGGGGAGGAGAAGGGGCCCCTAAGGGAGGCCGTGGCCCTGGCGGCGGGGGCGGGGTTTTACGCCGCGGAGAGGGTCCCCACCCTGGAGGCGGGGGTGCGCCTGGCGGAGGAGGTCCTGGCCTCGGGGGAGGCCTACCTCCTCCTGGAGCGGTACGTGGCCTTCCTCAAGGGCTAAATGGGAAGTCCCCGGTAGAGGGCCTCCAGGTCCAGGGAGACCTCCACGCAGGGAAGGGGTACCTGGCCCTCCTCCACCACCTCGTAGCGCCAGCCCCCGTCCGGGAGACGGCGGTAGACCTCCACCCGCTTGGCCTCCTGGGAGACCAGGACGTAGGCCTGAAGGCCGGGGAGCTTGCGGTAGCGGTGGAGCTTTTCTCCCCGGTCTATGGCCTCCGTGCCCTCGGAGAGGACCTCCACCACCAGGCAGGCGGTCTTCTTGTACCGGGCTCCCTCTAGGGGCTCCTCGCAGGTGACAAACACATCCGGGTAATAGGCTGCGTCTTCCACCTTGAGGAGCATGCCCTCGGCGAAGGCCTCGCACCCTGCCCTTTCCGCTGCCGGCAGGAGGGCGAGTAGGATGCGGGTCACCAGGCGGTTGTGGTAGTCCGTTCCCCCGGCCATGGCGAAGACCAGGCCCTCCACGAACTCGTGGCGCTCGGGAGAGGTGGCCTCGAGGGCCAGAAACTCCTCAAAGCTGGCCTGGCGCAGAGGGGCTTTCCGGGCCATGGCCCCAGTCTAAACCCAGCTCACCGCCCCGAAGGTGTCCTCCCGCCTGGGGCTGGTGGAGAAGAGGACCACGGGGATGCCGGTGTAGTCCTCAATGAGCTCCAGGTAGCGGAGGAGGCTTCCCGGCAGGTCCTCCCGACTCCTTACCCTAGAGAGGTCCCCCCAGCCCTCCATCTCCAGGTAGCGCACCGCCTCCGGCCTGGCCTCCCCGGGGCGGCTTCCGTCCAGGTACTCCACGGCCACCTTGACCCTCTCCAGGCCGGAAAGGACGTCCAGCTTGGTGAGGGCCAGGCCGTCAAACCCGTTCACCTCCGAGGCGTACCGGAGGGCCACCAGGTCCAGCCAGCCCACCCGGCGGGGCCTCCCCGTGGTGGTCCCGTACTCCCCGCCCTTTTCCCGCAGGTGGTGGGCCAGCTCCCCCTGGATCTCCGTGGGGAAGGGGCCTTCTCCCACCCGGGTGGCGTAGGCCTTGGCCACCCCGTAGACCTTGCTGATGGCCTTGTGGGAAAGCCCCGTGCCCACCAGGATCCCCCCCACGGTGGGGTGGGAGCTGGTCACGTAGGGGTAGGTGCCGTAGTTGAGGTCCAGAAGGGTGGCCTGGGCCCCCTCAAAGAGGAGGCGCTTGCCCTTCTTCACCGCCTCCCGGAGGAGGCTTCCCGTGTCGGCGATGTAGGGCTCGAGGATGGCCCGCATCCGCCCCAGGTCCTCCAGGGCCTTCTCCTCCGTGTCCCAGCCCGCCTCCCGGGTGGAGTTGGGCTTTTCAAAAAGGAGGCGGCGCACCCTCTCCCTCAGGACCTCCTCGTCCAAAAGGTCCCCGGCCCGGATCCCCACCCTTCTCGCCCGGT
Source organism: uncultured Thermus sp. (assembly GCA_947085095.1). Classification (GTDB taxonomy): domain Bacteria; phylum Deinococcota; class Deinococci; order Deinococcales; family Thermaceae; genus Thermus. The sequence continues at coordinate 261,773 of CAMTVD010000014.1, forward strand.
CGGAGTAGGCGGGGCCGATCCCCCTCCCCGTGGTGCCCACGAAGTTGTGGCGGCTTTCCACGTGCTTGTGGTGGGGGAGGACCAGGTGGGCCCTTTCCGAGACCAGGACCTGGGGATGGAAGCCCTCCTTCTTCAGGGCCAAGAGCTCCTCCTGGAAGCGGAAGGGGTCAATGACCATCCCGTCCGCCAGGACGTTGACCGCGTGGGGGTGGATGACCCCGGAGGGGAGGAGGTTCAGCTTGAAGACCCGCCCCTCGGCCACCACGGTGTGCCCGGCGTTGGCCCCGCCCTGGTAGCGGATCACGTAGTCCGCCTCCTGGGCCAGGGCGTCCACCACCTTGCCCTTGCCCTCGTCCCCCCACTGCGCTCCGATGATGGCGACTCCTGGCATCCCCTTTAGCTTACGCCAGCCTGAAGGGGTTGAAGTCCGTGTCCCGGTCGTAGGTGTCCACGCCCTCGGCCCGCTTCAGGAAGCCCACCACCCCGTAGGTGGCGGGCAGCATCAGGGCCTCCACCCCCACCTTGAAGGCGTAGTTGGAGAGGAAGACGAGGAGGAGAACCTCCGTGGGCAAGACTCCGTAGAAGGCCACCAGGAGGAAGATGGCGGTGTCCAGCCCCTGGCCCACCAGGGTGGAGGCCATGGCCCTAAGCCAGAAGAAGCGCCCCTCGGTGCGCACCTTGAGCCGGGCCAGGACGTAGGCGTTGGCGAACTCGCCCACAAAGTAAGCGAGGAGGCTTCCCAGGACGATCCTGGGGGTGAGGCCCAGGAGGAGGCCGAAGGCCTCGGCGAAGCGCCCGCTTTCCGGGTCCTTAGGGGCGGGGAGGGCGGCCACCGCTTGGAAGGTGAGGGTGGCGAGGAGGAGGGCGAGAAAGCCTATCCAGATGACCCTACGGCTTTTCCGGTAGCCGTAGACCTCGGTGAGCACGTCCCCGAAGATGTAGGCCAGGGGGAAGAGAAGGGTCCCCCCGTCAAAGGTGAAGGGGCCCAGGACCACCAGCTTGGTGGAGGCCACGTTGGAGACCAAAAGCACCGTGGCGAAGAGGGCGGTGATGAGGTCCAGGTGCTTCATTCCTCCCCCGGCTGAATGGAGGTGATGAAGGGGAGGTTGCGGTCAAACTGGGCCCGGTCCAGGCCGTAGCCGTAGACGTAGGCGTCCGCGATCTCAAAGCCCAGGTAGTGGATGGGGACCTCCACCTGGCGCCGGGCGGGTTTGGAAAGGAGGGCGGCCACCCTGATGGAGGCGGGCTTCCTGGCCTCCAGGTAGTCCAGGAGGTAGGCCAGGGTGAGGCCGGTGTCCACGATGTCCTCCACCACGATCACGTCCCGGCCGTGGATGGGAAGCCTGAGGTCCTTGATGAGCTCCACCTCCCCGCTGGTCTTGTAGGCGTTGCCGTAGGAACTGATGGAGATGAAGTCCAGGGTGAGGGGCAGGGGGATGGCCCGCACCAGGTCGGCCATGAAGACGAAGGCCCCGTTCAAGACGCAGATGAGGTGGGGGCTCTTCCCCTGGTAGTCCCGGGCGATGGCCTCTCCCAACTCGGCCACCCTCCGTTGGATGGCCTCGGCGCTGATCTGCACGGGTCCGTTCCCCGCGGTAAACATGCCCTTCATTCTACTTGGGTTTCCCTGAGGAGGGCCGCCACCTCCTCCTCAGAAAGCCTGCGCCACTTCCCTGGGGGCAGGTTCCCCAGGCGGATGGGCCCCACCTGGAGGCGGAGGAGCCTTTTCACCGGGTAGCCCACTGCTTTCAGCATCCTGCGCACCTCCCGCTTCCGCCCTTCCCCCAGGGTGAGGATCGCCCCCCCGGGAGCGGGCCGGCAGGCCAGGGCCCGGGCCGGGCCGTCCTCGAGGACCACCCCTTCCACAAGCCTGCGGCAGAGGGCCTGAGGCAGGGTCCCCCTCTCCGTCCAGACCCGGTAGACCTTCCGCACCCCGTACCGGGGGTGGGTGAGGCGGAAGGAGAGGTCCCCTTCGTTGGTGAAGAGGAGCAGGCCCTCCGAGTCCCGGTCCAGCCGCCCCACCGGATGGAGGCCGGGGATCTCGGGGAGGAGTTCATAGACGGTCTTCTCCGCATGGGGATCGGAGCGGGTGGTGGTGTAGCCCCGGGGCTTGTGCAGGGCCAGGACCACCCGCTTTTGGGGAAGCTCCACCCGCCTTCCCGCCACCTCCACCAGGTCCCCTGGCCCCACCCTCTGCCCCAGGTGGGCCACCTGGCCGTTCACCCGCACCAGGCCCTTGAGGATCAGCTCCTCCGCTTTCCTGCGGCTCGCCACCCCGGCCCGGGCCAGGAAGGCTTGGAGGCGCATGGGCTTCATGGGAACTCAGGGGGGCGCCTTTCCTTCAGGGCCTTCAGGCCCTCCTCCAGCTCCTTCCCCGAGAAACCCAGGAACTCCAGGGCCAAGGAGAGTTCAAACTGGGGGAGGAAGGCGCGGAGCCAGTGGTTCAGGGCCCGCTTGGTGTGGCTCAGGGCCTCCTTGGGGCCTTGGGCCAGCTTTTCCGCCACCTCGAGGGCCCTCCCGTACACCTCCCCCTCCTCCACCGCCAAGGCCACCAGGCCCAGGCGCTCCGCCTCCTCCCCCGTGAGGGGCTCGTTCAGGAAGAGGTGGTACTTGGCCTTGGCCATGCCCACCAGAAGGGGCCAGAGGAGGACGGCGTGGTCCCCCGCCGCCACCCCCAGGCGCAGGTGGCCGTCCAAGAGCCTGGCCTTTTTGCCCACCACCGCCACGTCCGCCGCCAGGGCCAGGGCGAGCCCCGCCCCCACCGCCACCCCCTCCACCGCCGCCACCACGGGTCTGGGGAAGTCTAGAGGCCCCAGGACCAGGTCCCGCGCCTCCCGGTAAACCCGCATCAGGGCCTCGGGGGAGGAGCGCATCTCCTCAATGAGGGCGAAGGAGCCCCCGGCGGAGAAGACCCCGCCCTCTCCCCTGAGGAGCACGGCCCGGATCCCCTCCACCTCCTCGAGGTCCCGCCACACCCGGGAGAGGGCCCGGTGGGTCTCGGGGCCCATGGCGTTCAGCTTCTCCCCCCTGAAGGCGATCTCCAGCACCCCGGGCCGGGGCCAGGCGAAGCCCAGGCTGGGGTAAAGGCTTTGGAGCTCCACCCCCTCATTCTAGGGGGGTGATAGAATCCCTGAGGCATGGCCCTCTACGCGGTGGACAAGCCCCTCCACCTCACCTCCCATGACGCGGTGGACGAGGCCAGGAAGCGCCTAGGCACCCGCCGGGTGGGGCACACCGGCACCCTGGACCCCCTGGCCACGGGCCTCCTCCTCCTGGTCTCCGAGGAGAGCACCAAGCTGGTGCCTTTCCTCTCCGGGGAGGAGAAGGAGTACATCGCCTGGGTGTCCTTCGGGGCCACCACCCCCACTTTGGATGCGGAAGGGCCCATCAGTGAGGAGGCCCCGGTGCGCTTTGACCGCAAGGACCTCGAGGCCGCCCTCCCTGGCTTCCTGGAGGTGAAGGAGCAGATCCCCCCCCTCTACTCCGCCATCAAGGTGGGGGGAAAGCGGGCCTACGAGGCCGCCCGGGAGGGGAAGCCCCTGGAGCTCGGGCCCAGGCCCGCCAAATACCTGGAGGTGGAGCTTCTGGCCCTGGACCCCGAGCCCACCCCCCACCCCATCGCCCCTTCCGCCAAGGGGTGGCGCCTGGCGGAAAAGGGGGGGCGGAAAGTGGAGCTTCCCCCGCCCCTGGGGCCCTACCCCACCGCCGTCATCCGTCTGGTGGTGGGGCCTGGAACCTACGTGCGGGCCTTCGCCCGGGACCTGGGGGAGCGGCTAAAGACCAAGGCCTTCCTCTCCGGCCTGGTGCGTACCCGCATCGGCAAGGTGGGGCTGGAGCGGGCGGTGCGGCTTGCCGAGCTCTCCCCGGAAAAGGCCATCCCCGAGGTGGACGTCCTGCCCTTTCCCGTGGTGGAGCTCTCCCACACCGAGGCCAGGAGGGTTCTGGAGGGCGTTCCCCTCCCCATCCCCGCCCTGGGCTACGTGACCCTGGTAGACTCCCGCAGGCGGCTTCTGGCCATCGCCGAGGGGGATGGGTTCAAGCTGAAGATCAAAAGGGTGTTTGTAAAGGAGGCTTAGTATGGTGATCGGCGTACCCAAGGAGATCAAGACCCTGGAGAACCGGGTGGCCCTCACCCCCGGGGGCGCGGAGAGCCTGGTTCGCAGGGGCCACACCGTCTTGGTGGAACGGGGGGCAGGTCTGGGCTCGGGCCTCACCGATGCCGAGTACGAGCGGGCGGGAGCCGTCCTGGTGAGCCGGGAAGAGGCCTGGGGGGCGGAGATGGTGGTGAAGGTGAAGGAGCCCCTGCCCGAGGAGTACCGCTTCCTGCGGGAGGGCCTCATCCTCTTCACCTACCTCCACCTGGCCGCAGACCGCGCCCTCACCGAGGCCATGCTGAAAAGCGGGGTCACCGGCATCGCCTACGAGACCGTCCAGCTCCAAGACGGCTCCCTGCCCCTCCTCATCCCCATGAGCGAGGTGGCGGGGCGCATGGCCCCCCAGGTGGGGGCCCAGTTCCTGGAGAAGCCCAAGGGGGGGCGGGGGGTCCTCCTCGGGGGGGTGCCGGGGGTGGCTCCGGCCAGCGTGGTCATCCTGGGGGGCGGCACCGTGGGCACCAACGCCGCCAAGATCGCCCTGGGGATGGGGGCCCAGGTGACCATCCTGGACGTGAACCACAAGCGCCTGCAGTACCTGGACGACATCTTCGGGGGGCGGGTGGTCACCCTCACCGCCACCGAGGCCAACATCAAAAGGAGCATCAGCCACGCGGACCTCCTCATCGGGGCGGTGCTGGTCCCCGGGGCCAAGGCCCCCAAGCTGGTGACCCGGGAGATGCTCCCCCTCATGAAGGAGGGTTCGGTGATCGTGGACGTGGCCGTGGACCAGGGGGGGTGTGTGGAGACCATCCGCCCCACCACCCACGCCGAGCCCACCTACGTGGTGGAGGGGGTGGTCCACTACGGGGTGGCCAACATGCCGGGGGCGGTGCCCCGCACCTCCACCTTCGCCCTCACCAACCAGACCCTGCCCTACGCTCTCAGGCTGGCGGAGAGGGGGCTGGAGGCCCTCTTGCAGGATGAGGCCCTGTTGAAAGGCCTCAACACCCACAAGGGCCTCCTCACCCACCCCGGGGTGGCCGAGGCCTTCGGCCTTGCCTATACTCCCCCTGAGGAAGCCCTGAGGAGGTAAGATGTCGGGACGCGTGACGATCACGGAAAACGCCCTGGCGGCCCTTCTGGCTTTGGCGGCCCACGAGGTGCCGGGGGTGGTGGGCATGGCCCCCGCGGGGCTGAAGGACCAGGTGGTGCGCATCCTGGGGCGGCAGGAGGCCAGCGAAGGGGTGGTGGTCCGCCCCGACCCCGCGGCCCCCGGGAAGTACCAGGCGGACTTCTACGTGGTGGTGGCCGTGGGGTCCCGCATCCCCACGGTGGTGGAGTCCTTGGCTGAGCGGGTGGGCTTCGCCGCCAAGAAGCTGGCGGGGGTGGAGCTCTCCCAGGTGCGGGTGCACGTGGTGGGGGTGGGGCGTGGCTAGCTGGGCCCCGGAGGAGGTGGCGGAGGCCTTCCGCTACGCCACGGACTGGTTCGCCGTCTACGTGGAGGAACTCAACGCCCTGAACGTCTACCCCGTCCCCGACGGGGATACGGGGACCAACATGCACCTCACTCTCCAGTCCGCCCGGCGGGAGCTGGACCTGGCGGATACCTCCAAGATGGCGGAGGTGGCCCGGGCCATCGCCTACGGGAGCCTGCTCGGAGCCCGCGGGAATAGCGGGGTCATACTTTCCCAGATCCTCAAGGGCTTTTCTGAGGCCATCCGCAAGAAGGAGGTGCTGGATGCCAAGACCCTGGCCGAGGCCCTGCGCCTGGGGGCGGAGACGGGCTACCGGGCGGTCATGCGCCCCGTGGAGGGTACCATCCTCACCGTGGCCAGGGCGGCGGGGGAGGGGGCCAGGGGAGAGACCCTCGAGGCCGTTCTGGAGAACGCCCTAGGGGCGGCCCGGGAGGCCTTGGAAAAGACCCCGGAGCTCCTTCCCGTCCTCAAGCAGGCCGGGGTGGTGGACGCGGGGGGCGCGGGGTATGTACGCTTTTTGGAAGGTATCCAGGGCCATGCCCTTAGGCTTCCCCTGCCCGAGCCCCCCAAGGTGGAGCGGTACGCCCAGACCGCCTTCGCCACCGAGGAGTTCGGCTACTGCACGGAGTTCCTCATGGAGGGGGTGGAGGTGCCCATAGAGAAGGTTCGCGAGGCCGTGGCCCCCTTCGGGGACTCCCTCCTGGTGGTGGGGGCCGAGGGGTACGTGAAGGGGCACATCCACACGGACGACCCCGACGGTCTCCTTGCCACCGTGGCCCGCTTTGGCCGCATGGTGCGCACCAAGGTGGAGGACATGACCGAGCAGCACACGGAGATCCTGGCCATGGCGGGGCTTCTGGAGGAGAACCCTCCTCCCACGGGCCTGGTGGCGGTGGCCCTGGGGCACGGGCCCACCCGGGCTTTCCGCAGCCTGGGGGCCCGGGTGGTGGCGGGGGGACAGACGCAAAACCCCAGCGTGGAGGACCTGCTTTCCGCCATCAGGAGCGTGGCCAGCCCCAAGGTGATCCTCCTGCCCAACAACCCCAACGTCTTCCTGGCGGCGGAAAGGGCGGCGGAGCTCGCTAAGGAGCTAGGCAAAGAGGTGTATGTGCTCAAGACCCGCACCCTGGGCCAGGGCCTGGCGGCGGCCGTGCGCTACTTTCCCGAGGTGGAAGCGGAGGAGCTTCTTCCGGAGATGGAGGAAGCCATGAAGGGGGCGGTGACCCTCGAGGTCACCTGGGCCAGCCGGGACGCCGAGGTGGATGGGGTCAAGGTCCTGAAGGATAAGCCCATCGGGCTTCTGGATGGCAGGCTGGTCCTCATGGGGGAAACCCCCGAGGAGGTGCTGGAGGGCCTTATCCGCCTGGCCGGGGAAGGTAAGGAGATCCTCACCCTTTTCCTGGGTCCCAACACCCCCAAGGAAAAGGCCGAGGAAGTGGCCAGGAAGTTCCCGGGGCTCGTGGTGGAGATCCTTCCCGGCGGGCCCGAGCTCTACGCCTACCTGGGGGTTTTGGAGTAGCCTAAAGAAAGCCTAAGCTCCTTCCCCCTTTCCCTAGGTATCCTTAAGGAGAAGGGGGATTTATGTGGTGGGATAGGCCAGGAATAGCCAGGGGTTTTCTTGCCGGCCTTGTGGCCTTGGTGCTTACGGCCTGTAACCTGCAAGGCGCTCCACCGGTGAGCGGGGACCTGCCCGTAGGAGGGGATGTCATTGCCCAACTTCCCCCTGCCCAGGAAAGCGGTGGGGAGCTCCGCCCCGGGGTGAGGGTGTACCGTATCGTTCTTCCTCAGGATGGGGCGGTGCGGGTAAGTGCGGTTTCCGCCTATCTCCAACTAAGGGCCCGGCTTCGCCTGGTGCTTTTGGACCAACAGGGGGTGGTGCAGGCGGTGAGCGTGGCCCGGAACTGGTTTGCCGCCAGGCAGGAGCTTGCGCCCCTTTCCTTACGGCCCCAGATCACCACCGACCTCGGGTACCGCCTGAACTTTAAGGGCCAGGAAGGCCAGGTCTTTTACCTAAGGGTGGAAAACTACGCCTTAAGCGAGGACCAGGTGACCCTGTACGCCGACGCCTTTACCCCCAACCCTGCAGGAAACGGGGAAGCCTTCACCACCGGGACCAAGCAGGGGGCCATAGAGTTCGTGGGCGAGTTTGACCGCTATGACGTGGCCTCGGCCACGGGGTACCTGCGCCTTACCTACTCCGGTCCCTTGGACCTGGTGGCCCGCCTCTACCTTTCCCCCGCAGACCCCAACCCCCTGACCTTGGATCCCGTGATGAATTGCGCCCAGATCAGCCCAGCCACCCTTCTCGTGGTGCGTGACCGGGGTCTGGCCCGGGCCGGGTTTGACGAGGAGAATAGCGGGCGGTACAGCCTGGAGATCTCCTCTAACCCCTGTCCCTAAGCCCTTGAGGGATAACTGAGGGAGGACTAAAGGGAGCTAAGCATTTTCTCATGCTTCTTCTTGCCAGAGCGCCCCTTAGAGTGGGGAAATCTGAGTTTTTGTAAACGTTCTAATAGGCTTGGGGGGTAGCCAGGATGAGGCTACCCCCTCATCCTTCTCAGGAAGCTCCAGGATTGACCCGCATACTCAAGGGCGCTATGCGGGGTTTGCTGATCTTGCTCTTCTCCGCCCTGGCCGTTGCCGGGGCCTGGGCCCAGATGGCGGGCCAGAAGACCATGGTCCTCGAGGCCACCGCCTACACCTCCAGCGTGCGGGAGACCGACTCCACCCCCTTCATCACCGCCACGGGGATGCGCACCCGCCTGGGGGTCCTGGCGGTGAGCCCAGACCTTCTGAAGGTCCTCCCCTACGGTACCAAGGTGCGTCTAAGGGACCTGGGGTCCGTCCAGGGGCGGGGTAAGGGGCAGTTCAGCTACCTCTTTGAGGGGCGGGTCTTCGTGGTGGCCGACGTCATGAACCCCAGGATGCGGCAGAAGCTGGACGTCTGGCTCCCCGACCGGGCCACCGCCTTGCGCTTTGGCCGCCGCATGGTGGAGCTGGAAGTGGTGGAGTACCCCAGGCGCTGAACGTATCCTTAGGGCGTGCGCTTCGCCCTTTTCCTGGCCCTGGCCCACCTGAAGCGGCGGCCCCTGCAGACGGGCCTGGCCCTCTTGGGCATCGGGGTGGGGGTGGCCGTGCTCCTGGCCGCCCTTTCCCTCACCAACGGCTTCACCGGGGGTCTGGTGCGGGCCACCCTCAAGGCCTACCCCCATCTGGTCCTCTTCAGCTTCGGCGAGGAACTTCCACCCCTCCCCCCCCACCCCGAGGTGGAGCAAAGCGCCCCCTTCGCCGCCACCAAGGCCCTCCTCATCCGCCCGGCGGAAGGGGCGCGGGGGGCGGGGGTGGACTTCGCCACCCTGGTGGGCCTGGGGGAGGGAGGGGAGGCCCTTTACCCGGAGCTCGGCCTAAGGCTGGAGCCCGGGGGCATCTACCTGGGCTCGGCCCTGGTCCAGACCCTGGGGGTGTACCCCGGGGATACCCTCGTTGCCCTCTCCGCCACCCAGGAGCGGGTGAGGCTTCGGGTTCTGGGCTCCTTCCGCACGGGGAACTTCCTCCTGGACTCGGGCTACGCCTTCGTGGACCTGAAGACCGTGGAGGTCCTCTCGGGGGTTCGGGCCCAGGGCTACCAGGTGCGCCTGAAGGACCCCTGGCGGGCCAAGGAAGTGGGGGAGGCCCTGGCGGGAAAGCGCTTCTTCCCCCAGGCCTGGCAGGACACCCAGCGCACCCTTCTGGAGCAGCTTTCCCTGCAGAAGAGGGTCCTCGGCATCCTCATCTTCCTGATCGTGGCCGTGGCCGCTTTGGGGGTGGCCAACCTCCTGGTGCTGAAGGTGGTGGAGAAGACCCCGGAGATCGCCCTCCTCCGGGCCATGGGGGCCTCGAGGCTCACCGTGGGCCTGGTCTTTGCCCTCGAGGGGGTGGTCTTGGGCCTTTTGGGGGTGGCCCTGGGCAACCTCCTGGGCTACCTCCTTGGCCTCTACCTATCCCTCAGGCCTGTGGGCCTGCCGGGAGAGCTCTACTTCCTCACCCACCTCCCCGTGGAGATGCGCCTTGCCGACTTCCTCCAGGTAAGCGCGGCGAGCCTTCTCGCCACATTTCTGGCCTCCCTCCTTCCCCTGGTCCGCGCCCTGAGGGTGCGGCCCGGGGTGGTCCTACGGTAGTTGCGCGGAAGGGGATCCTGCCCTAGACTCTTTAGGGCGGGCCGGTGTAGCTCAGCGGTAGAGCAACCGCCTCGTAAGCGGTAGGCCGCCGGTTCGAATCCGGCCACCGGCTCCATTGGCCCCGCCTGCGGGCGGGGCTTTGCCTTCTTGCCAAAAGGGCCGTGGCCCTGTACACTGGGCAAGTTGAGGGCCCTCAGGGCCAGCCCCTGGCCCTGAGGGTGTGGCCCTGTGTGGGCAAAGCCGGGGGAAGGCTTCCCCCGGGTGGATCTTGAGAACACGGGGGCAAGTCCAAGAAGAAGGGAGTGGTGGCACTGCCGACGATCAATCAGCTAGTACGAGGGGGCCGCGAAAAGGTCCAGAAGAAGAGCAAGGTTCCGGCCTTGAAGGGTTCGCCCTTCCGCCGGGGGGTGTGCACGGTGGTGCGCACCGTAACCCCCAAGAAGCCCAACTCCGCCCTGCGCAAGGTGGCCAAGGTGCGCCTTACCTCCGGATACGAGGTCACCGCCTACATCCCCGGCGAAGGGCACAACCTGCAGGAGCACTCCGTGGTCCTGATCCGGGGTGGCCGTGTGAAGGACCTTCCTGGCGTGCGCTACCACATCGTCCGTGGGGTTTACGACACCCAGGGGGTCAAGGACCGCAAGAAGAGCCGCTCCAAGTACGGGACCAAGCGGCCTAAGGAGACCAAGGGCGCGGCTCCTGCCAAGAAGAAGTAGGTGGAGGTATGCGGAGAAGAAGAGCAGAGGTACGTCAGCTCCATCCCGACCTGGTCTACGGGGATGTGGTGGTCTCGGCCTTCATCAACAAGATGATGCGGGATGGCAAGAAGAACCTGGCCGCGCGCATTTTCTACGAGGCCTGCCGCATCATCCAGGAGAAGACCGGTCAGGAGCCCCTCAAGGTCTTCAAGCAGGCAGTGGACAACGTGAAGCCTCGGATGGAGGTCCGCTCCCGCCGCGTGGGTGGGGCCAACTACCAGGTGCCCATGGAGGTCTCCCCCCGCAGGCAGCAGTCCTTGGCCCTGCGCTGGCTGGTCCAGGCGGCCAACGCCCGCTCTGAGCGTGGGGCGGCGGTGCGCATCGCCCACGAGCTCATGGACGCCGCCGAGGGCAAGGGCGGGGCGGTCAAGAAGAAGGAGGACGTGGAGCGCATGGCCGAGGCCAACCGCGCCTACGCCCACTACCGGTGGTAAACCATGGCAGTTAAGGTAGAATACGACCTAAAGAGGCTTCGCAACATCGGCATCGCCGCGCACATTGACGCCGGTAAGACCACCACCACCGAGCGCATCCTCTACTACACCGGCAAGATCCACAAGATCGGCGAGGTGCACGAGGGCGCGGCCACCATGGACTTCATGGAGCAGGAGCGGGAGCGGGGCATCACCATCACCGCCGCCGTGACCACCTGCTTCTGGAAGGACCACCGCATCAACATCATCGACACCCCGGGCCACGTGGACTTCACCATTGAGGTGGAGCGCTCCATGCGGGTGCTGGATGGGGCCATCGTGGTCTTTGACTCCAGCCAGGGGGTGGAGCCCCAGTCCGAGACGGTTTGGCGCCAGGCGGAGAAGTACAAGGTCCCCCGCATCGCCTTCGCCAACAAGATGGACAAGACGGGGGCCGACCTTTGGCTGGTGATCCGCACCATGCAGGAACGCCTGGGGGCGCGGCCGGTGGTGATGCAGCTCCCCATTGGCCGGGAGGACACCTTCTCGGGGATTATTGACGTTCTCCGGATGAAGGCCTACACCTACGGCAACGACCTGGGGACAGACATCCGCGAGGTCCCCATCCCCGAGGAGTACCAGGCGCAGGCCCGGGAATACCGCGAGAAGCTCATTGAGGCCGCCGCCGACTTTGACGAGAACGTGATGCTCAAGTACCTCGAGGGCGAGGAGCCCAGCGAGGAGGAGCTGGTGGCGGCCATCCGCAGGGGCACCATTGACATCAAGATCACCCCGGTGTTCCTGGGGTCCGCCCTGAAGAACAAGGGTGTCCAGCTCCTCCTGGACGCGGTGGTGGACTACCTGCCCTCCCCCTTGGACATCCCCCCCATCCGGGGCACCAGCCCCGAGGGGGGGGAGGTGGAGATCCACCCCGATCCCGAAGGCCCCTTGGCCGCCCTGGCCTTCAAGATCATGGCCGACCCCTACGTGGGCCGCCTCACCTTCATCCGGGTGTACTCGGGGACCATCACCTCGGGCTCGTACGTCTACAACACCACCAAGGGGCGGAAGGAGCGGGTGGCCCGCCTCCTCCGCATGCACGCCAACCACCGCGAGGAGGTGGAGGAACTCAGGGCGGGGGACCTGGGAGCGGTGGTGGGTCTCAAGGAGACCATCACCGGGGACACCCTGGTGGGCGAGGACGCTCCCCGGGTGGTCCTGGAGTCCATTGAGGTCCCCGAGCCGGTCATTGACGTGGCCATTGAGCCCAAGACCAAGGCGGACCAGGACAAGCTCTCCCAGGCCTTGGCCCGCCTGGCGGAGGAGGACCCCACCTTCCGGGTTTCCACCCACCCCGAGACCGGCCAGACCATCATCTCCGGGATGGGCGAGCTTCACCTGGAGATCATCGTGGACCGGCTCAAGCGGGAGTTCAAGGTGGACGCCCACGTGGGCAAGCCCCAGGTGGCCTACCGCGAGACCATCGCCCGCCCGGTGGACGTGGAGGGCAAGTTCATCCGCCAGACGGGCGGCCGCGGCCAGTACGGCCACGTGAAGATCAAGGCCGAACCCCTGCCCCGGGGCTCCGGTTTTGAGTTTGTGAACGCCATCGTGGGCGGCATCATCCCCAAGGAGTACATCCCCGCGGTGCAGAAGGGGATTGAGGAGGCCATGCAGTCTGGCCCCCTGATCGGTTTCCCCGTGGTGGACGTGAAGGTCACCCTTTACGACGGCTCCTACCACGAGGTGGACTCCTCGGAGATGGCCTTCAAGATCGCCGGCTCCATGGCCATCAAGGAGGCGGTGCAGAAGGGGGATCCGGTCATCCTCGAGCCCATCATGCGGGTGGAGGTTACCACCCCCGAGGAGTACATGGGGGACGTGATCGGCGACCTGAACTCCCGCCGGGGCCAGATCCTGGGCATGGAGCCCCGGGGCAACGCCCAGGTGATCCGGGCCTACGTGCCCCTGGCGGAGATGTTCGGTTACGCCACCGACTTGCGCTCCAAGACCCAAGGCCGGGGCTCCTTCGTCATGTTCTTTGACCACTACCAGGAGGTCCCCAAGCAGGTGCAGGAGAAGCTCATCAAGGGCCAGTAAAAAGGCTTTGGGGGTGGGTCCCCTGGGCCCACCCCACGCTTGGCGGAAAGGAGAACGAAGATGGCGAAGGGCGAGTTTATCCGGACGAAGCCTCACGTGAACGTGGGGACGATTGGGCACGTGGATCACGGGAAGACGACGCTGACGGCGGCGTTGACGTTTGCGGCGGCGGCGGAGAACCCGAATGTGGAGGTGAAGGACTACGGGGACATTGACAAGGCGCCGGAGGAGCGTGCGCGGGGGATTACGATTAACACGGCGCATGTGGAGTACGAGACGGCGAAGCGGCACTATTCCCACGTGGACTGCCCTGGGCACGCGGACTACATCAAGAACATGATTACTGGGGCGGCCCAGATGGACGGGGCGATTTTGGTGGTTTCTGCGGCGGATGGTCCGATGCCGCAGACGCGGGAGCATATTCTTTTGGCGCGCCAGGTGGGGGTGTCGTACATCGTGGTGTTCATGAACAAGGTGGACATGGTGGACGACCCCGAGCTTTTGGACCTGGTGGAGATGGAGGTTAGGGACCTTTTGAACCAGTACGAGTTTCCTGGGGACGAGGTGCCGGTGATTCGGGGGAGTGCTCTTTTGGCGCTGGAGCAGATGCACAAGAACCCGAAGACCAGGCGTGGGGAGAACGAGTGGGTGGACAAGATTTGGGAGTTGCTGGACGCGATTGACGAGTACATACCCACGCCGATGCGGGATGTGGACAAGCCGTTCTTGATGCCGGTGGAGGACGTGTTTACCATCACGGGTCGTGGGACGGTGGCCACGGGGCGGATTGAGCGTGGGAAGGTGAAGGTTGGGGACGAGGTGGAGATTGTGGGCCTTGTTCCGGAGACGCGGAAGACGGTGGTGACGGGTGTAGAGATGCACCGGAAGACGTTGCAGGAGGGGATTGCTGGGGACAATGTGGGTTTGCTTTTGCGGGGTGTAAGCCGGGAGGAGGTGGAGCGGGGGCAGGTGTTGGCGAAGCCTGGGAGCATCACCCCGCACACCAAGTTTGAGGCCTCGGTGTACATTTTGCGGAAGGAGGAGGGGGGTCGGCACACGGGTTTTTTCACGGGGTACCGGCCGCAGTTTTACTTTCGGACGACGGATGTGACGGGGGTGGTGGAGCTGCCCCAGGGGGTGGAGATGGTGATGCCTGGGGACAATGTGAC
>CAMTVD010000015.1:0-33102 GCA_947085095.1 uncultured Thermus sp.
CCCCTCTTCCGGGTAGGTCACCCACGCGTTACTCACCCGTCCGCCGCTGAGCGGTAAAACCGCCCCGCACGACTTGCATGTCTTAGGCACGCCGCCAGCGTTCACCCTGAGCCAGGATCAAACTCTCCAACAAAAACGCCCGAAGGCGTTAGGTGTCGCTTGGCTTTAGCCTTGCGTTCTCCCCTTTTCAAGATCCCCCCGCTTGGGCGTTCGCCCGCGCAGCAAAAGCTATGCTATCAAGCCCCCTGCTCTTTGTCAACCCCTGAGAGGTGGCGGATCTCCTCAATGAAGCGTTCCACGGAGTCAAACTCCCGGTAGACGGAGGCGAAGCGGATGTAGGCCACCTGGTCCAGGTCCCGTAAAAAGGCCATGGCCTTGAGGCCAATCTCCTCCGAGGAGACCTCCGGTCCGGGCACCTGGTCCTCAAAGGTGTAAGCGAAGCGCCTGAGGGCCTCCTGGCTTACGGGGCGCTTTTCGCAGGCCAGGAGAAGGCCCCTCAGGAGCTTGTCGGGGTTGAAGGGCTCCCTGCGGCCGTCCCTCTTGATCACCATAAGCGGCTCCAGCTGGGTGCGCTCGTAGGTGGTGAAGCGGCGGCCGCAGGCGGGGCACTCCCGCCGCCTGCGGATGGCGGCCCCCTCGTCGGAGGGCCTCGAGTCCACCACCCGGGTGTCGGGATGGCCGCAGTAGGGGCACTTCATGGCACCTCGCGGAGCATCTCGTAGATCTCGGAAGACACCGGGGGCTCGGGCAGCTGCACCTCCAGGACCACTCCCCGCACCCCCTCGGCCACCATGGACCCCAAGGCCAAGGCGGCCCGCACCAGGGCCTGGTCGTACCCCTCCCCCACGGGGTCGCGGGAAGGCACCACCCCGTTCACCCGCACCCCAGGAAGGGTGCGGGTGGCCCCCTCAATGAGCCCCTCCACCGCCTTGCGCACCGAGAGGACGTGGGGCTCCAGGCGGACCGCAGGGGGCAGGACCAGGGTCACAAACCCGCCCCCCGCCAGGTGCCTCAGGCCCTGCTGCAGGACGTAAAGGCTGGACTTCACGTCCTGGCTCATGAGGTCGTACCACTCCCCTTCCAAAAGCTCCACGAAAGGGGTCTTGCTCTCGGCGGTGGTCACGTGGACGATGCCGTCCAGAAGGCCAAAGAGCTCCTCCACCTTCTCAAAGGTGCCCGTCACGTCCAAGACCACGCTCATGTCCCCGCGGATGGGGATGGCGGTGGCCCCCAGGGCCTCCACCTCCGAGGCCACTGCGGTGGCTAGCTCCACGTCGGGGTCCACGGCGATCACCGTGGCCCCGTTTCTGCCATAGCCATGGGCGATGGCCCGCCCGAAGCCCCGCCCGGCCCCGGTCACCATGACGATCCGCCCCTCGAGGCCCAAAAGGTCCCGTGACATCAGGCCCATTGTACGGGAAAATAAGGGCATGGCCCGCATCCGCATCGCGGAAGGGGACATCACCGAGTTTCAGGGGGACGCCCTCGTCAACGCCGCCAACAACCACCTGAAGCTGGGGGCGGGGGTGGCGGGGGCCATCCTGAGGAAGGGGGGAGCCTCCATCCAGGAGGAGTGCGACCGCATCGGCAAGATCCGCGTGGGAGAGGCGGCGGTCACCGGGGCGGGGAACCTCAAGGTGCGCCACGTGATCCACGCCGCCGTCTTAGGGGACGAGCCCGCCAGCCTGGAAACGGTGCGCCAGGCCACCCGAAGCGCCCTGGAGAAGGCGGTGGAACTGGGCCTCAAGACCCTCGCCTTCCCCCTCCTGGGCACCGGGGTGGGGGGCTTGCCGGTGGAGGCGGTGGCCCGGGTCATGCTGGAGGAGATCAAGAAGGCCCCGGACACCCTGGAGGTCACCCTCTACGGCTACCGGGAAGAGGACGCCGAGGCCATCCGGCGGGCCCTTTAGAGGGCCTTGCGGAAGCAGACCAGCCGCTCCACCTCCTCGTAGCCCAGGTGCCGGTGCACCTCCTGGCCCAGGAGGTTGCTGAGCTCCGCGTCCGAGGCCATCTCCCGGCACCCCTGGGCCCGGGCCCAGGCCTCGGCCTCCTGGACCAGGAGGCGGGCCACGCCCCTTCTCCGGAAGGTGGGGAGCACGTAAAGCCCCTCGAGGTAGCCCACGGGGGAGGTCTCGCACCCCTCGGCGTAGGGGCGGAGGGAAACCTCCACCAGGCCCAGCAGAAGGCCCTCTTCCTCGGCCACGAAGGCCGCCTGCCGGGGGTCCTGGAGAAGGGCCTCCACCTCCTCGGGGTCCCCCCCGCCCTCAGGCCAGAGCGCCTGGCGCAGGGCCAGGTAGGCGGGAAGGTCTTGGGGAGTGAGGGGGCGCACCCTCACGGGTTCCCGCCCTCCGGCCTGGGCTCCTGTGGGGGAGGCGCAGCCCTGGGGAAGTACCCCTCGGCCAGGCGCCTGAGGTCGCCTTCCCCCACCTTCCCGTCCCCGTCCAGGTCCCCCTTGAGCTCCTTCCCCTCCTTGCCCCAGCTTTGGGCCAGCGGGAGGAGCTCGGCGAAGGGTTTGCCCCGGGGAAGGGCCTGGCCCAGGGGCTTCCCTTCCCTGTCGTAGAGGACCATGCGGGGGGAGAGCCTGGGGGTGAGGGGCTTAGCGGGAGTGAGGAGGAGGCGGAAGGCCTCCTGGTCCTTGAGGGGCCTGGGGAAGGCCATGTCCAGGCGCAGGAGGCCAGTTTCGGGGTCGTAGTCCAGGAGGTAAACGGGGCCTGCGCCCCTGAAGCTCGCCAGGTCCGGGGTGAGGTCCTGGAGGCGCACCTCCAGCTGGAAACCTAGAGCCTCCCGCACCTCCACCCGGCCGAGGAGGAGGAAGGGCCCCTCCACCTGGGCCGGGGGCAGGACCAGGGCGAGCCTGGGGGGCGGGGGGTCGCTGACGTTCAGGGTCAGCCGCCCCGAACGGCTGTTCTTGATCCCGTCCTCCACGGTGAGGATGAGGGGGAACTGGCCCTTCTCCCGGGGAACCCCGCTGATCCGGCCCCCCTGGAAGGTGAGGCCCTGGGGGAGCCTGCCCTCGAGGCTGAAGGTGTAGGGCCTCACCCCCCCTTCGGCGCTGAAGGCATGGGTATAGCTCTCCCCCAGGTAGGCGGGGGGAAGGCTTGAGGCGGTGAGGCGCAGCGGCTCCGTCCCCACGCCCGTGGGGTCCTGGGTGCCGCAGGCGGCGAGGAGGAGAAGGAGGGGCCAGAGCTTCCGCATAAGGCCAGTTTAGCGGGTATAGTTGAGGGCATGGTGAAGCCGGACTGGTGGATCCGGGAGATGGCGAAAAGGGGCATGATTGAGCCCTTTGAGGAGCGCCTGGTGCGGGAGGGGGTGATCAGCTACGGCCTCTCCAGCTTCGGCTACGACCTCCGGGCCGCCCCGGAGTGGAAGATCTTCACCAACGTCTTCTCCACGGTGGTGGACCCCAAGAACTTTGACCCCAGGAGCTTCGTGGAGTACGAGGGGGAGGAGGTCATCATCCCCCCCAACTCCTTCGCCCTCACCCGGAGCGTGGAGTACATCCGCATGCCGGAGAACGTGATCGCCATCGCCCTGGGCAAGAGCACCTACGCCCGGTGCGGCATCGTGGCCAACGTCACCCCCCTGGAGCCCGGCTGGGAGGGGCACGTGACCCTGGAGATCTCCAACACCACCCCCCTGCCCGCCAAGGTCTATGCCGGGGAGGGCATCGTCCAGCTCCTCTTTCTGGAGGGCCCTAAGCCCGAGGTCACCTACAAGGACCGCCAGGGCAAGTACCAGGGGCAAAGGGGCATCACCCTGCCCCGGGTGTAGGCTATGGGCGTGCGCTTCCTCTTTCTCTTCGCCCTTCTCCCCCTAGGTTTCCTCAGCGCCTGCCGAGGTGAGAGCATGAAGCCCCTTCCCTACCTTTCTGAGACCCCCGTGCGGTCCTTTCCCGCCCCCAAGCCGGTCCTGGAGCCCGGCAAGGACTACCACGCCCGGCTCAAGACCACCAAGGGAGAGATCCTCATAGATCTCCTGGAGAAAGAGGCCCCCAACACGGTGAACTCCTTCGTCTTCCTGGCCCTCCACCGCTACTTTGAGGGGGTGGACTGGCACCGGGTCATCCCCGGCTTCGTGGCCCAGACGGGGGACCCCACGGGCACGGGACGGGGCGGCCCCGGCTACACCTTCGGCCTGGAGATCGCCCCGGGGCTGGCCTACGACCGGGAAGGCCTGGTGGGCATGGCCCGCACCCAGGATCCCAACTCCAACGGGAGCCAGTTCTTCATCACCCTGGGACCCACTCCCCACCTGACGGGCCAGTACACCCTGTTTGCGAAAGTGGTGGAAGGGATGGAGGTGGTGAAACGCCTTGCCCCCACCGAGGGCCCCCTGGCGGGCGGGCAGAAGGACAAGCTCCTTTCCGTGGAGATTCTGGTCAAGGAATGATCCCCGAGGGCACCCGCTTCCTCCTTCCCCCGGAGGCCCGGCTCAAGGCCGAGACGGTGGGAAAGCTGCAGGAGCTCTTCCGCCGCCACGGGTACGAGCCCGTGGAGCTTCCCGCCCTCGAGGCCTTTGACCCCCTCCACCCCCTGGCCCAGAGGTCCTTCAAGCTGGTGGACAAGACAGGGGAGGTCCTGGCCCTGAGGAGCGAGTTCACCACCCTTCTTTCCAAGCTCCTCAGGCCCCACCTCAAAGAAGGGGTCCACCGCTTCCAGTACGCGGGAGCCCTGTGGCTCAGGGAGGGGGACGCGGAGCTCGGGCGCCTCAGGGAGTACACCCAGGTGGGCCTGGAGCTGATCGGGGCCACGGGGCCCCTGGCGGACGCGGAGGTCCTGGAGCTGGCCTTCGCCGCCCTCGAGGCCCTGGGGGTGGAGGGGGTGGTGGAGGTGGGCCTCCCCAGCCTGGTGGGGGAGGTGCTCCGGGCCTCTGGCCTTCCCGAGGAGGCCCAAAGGGAGGCCCAAAAGGCCATCCACCGCAAGAACCTCCCCGAGCTCCAAACCCTCCTCGCCCACCACCCAGTGTCCGAGGAGGCCAGGAAGACCCTCCTCGCCCTTCCCGACCTCTACGGGGAGGAGGAGGTCCTGAAGGAGGCGGAAGGCCTGCCCCTGCCAAAGAGAGCCAGGGAGGCCCTGAAGAACCTGCGGAAGACCCTGGACCTCCTGGGGAGGCCCGTGCTCTTGGACCTGGGCATGGCCCGGCGCTACGAGTACTACTCGGGGATCTTCTTCCGGGCCTACACCCCGGGTTTCGGCCTCCCCCTTCTGGGGGGCGGGCGGTACGACGGGGCCCTCCTGCCCAGGGCAGCGGGCTTCGCCCTGGGGGTGGAGAGGCTCCTCGAGGCCCTCAAGCTCCCCCAGGAGGAAGCCCCCCCGGAGGTCCTGGCCCTGGACCTTAAGGCCCTCCGCCGCTTCGCCAGGGCGATGCGGGTGGAGCTCTTCCACGGGGAAGACCCCGCGGCTCACGCCAAGGCCCGGGGAATCCCCTTTCTGGCCCAGGGGGAACGCCTCTGGAGGGTGGAATGAAGCGGTACCTCCTCACCGTGGCCCTGCCCAAGGGGCGCATTTTTGAAGAGGCCTACGAGGCCCTGAAGGGCGCGGGCCTGGACCTCCCCCCCGTCTTGGACGAGAGAGCCCTGCTGCACGGGAGGGAAGGAGGGATCGCCCTCTTGGAGCTCCGCAACAAGGACGTGCCCGTCTACGTGGACCTGGGCATCGCCGAGCTGGGGGTGGTGGGCAAGGACATCCTCCTGGACTCGGAGCGGGACCTCTTTGAGCCGGTGGACCTGGGGTTTGGCGCCTGCCGCCTCTCCCTCATCCGCCGTCCCGGGGACACCTCCCCCATCCGCCGCATCGCCACCAAGTACCCCCTCTTCACCGCCCGCCTCCTCAAGGAAAGGGGCTGGGTGGCGGACGTGGTGGAGCTTTCCGGCAACATTGAGCTGGCGGCGGTCACAGGGCTGGCGGATGCGGTGGTGGACGTGGTGCAGACGGGGGCCACCCTAAGGGCGGCGGGGCTTTTGGAGGTGGAGGTCCTGGCCCACTCCACCGCCCGGCTCATCGTGAACCGCCAGGCCCTCAAGCTCAAGCGGGACCTCATCAAGCCCCTGATCGCTAGACTGAGAAACCGTGACCGAGGCCCGTAAGCGGCGCATAGAAGGGGTCCTAAAGCGGAGGCAGCCGGACCTCACGGTGCTTTTAGAAAACGTCCACAAGCCCCACAACCTCTCCGCCATCCTGCGCACCTGCGACGCGGTGGGGGTCCTCGAGGCCCACGCGGTGAACCCCACGGGAGGCGTGCCCACCTTCAACGAGACCAGCGGAGGCAGCCACAAGTGGGTCTACCTGCGGGTGCACGAGAGCGTAAAGGAGGCCTTCCGGCACCTAAAGGAGCGGGGCTTTAGGGTCTAT
This sequence comes from uncultured Thermus sp., assembly GCA_947085095.1. Taxonomy (GTDB): domain Bacteria; phylum Deinococcota; class Deinococci; order Deinococcales; family Thermaceae; genus Thermus. The sequence continues at coordinate 6,351 of CAMTVD010000015.1, forward strand.
GCCACCGCCCTTAGGGAGGACGCCCGGGATTTCCGGGAGTTGGACTACACAAAGCCCACCTGCGTCCTCCTGGGGGCGGAGAAATGGGGGGTTTCCGAGGAGGCCCTGGGCCTGGCGGATGGGGCCATCAAGATCCCCATGCTGGGGATGGTCCAAAGCCTGAACGTCTCCGTGGCCGCCGCCGTCATCCTCTTTGAGGCCCAGCGGCAGAGGCTGAAGGCGGGGCTTTACGACAGGCCCCGCCTGGACCCCGAGCTCTACCAAAAGGTGCTCGCCGACTGGCTCAGGAAGTGAGGAGGACCTCCTCCTTCAGGAGTTCTTCCAGGGACTTGGCCTTGACCCCGACTCAATCTTGGCCTGGTGCTCGCGGATGCGCGCCTGGTAGCCTTCCCCGCTTTTCCGCAACCGCCTATTGCCCATTCACGTAGGTGAGCCAGGCCTCGTACTCCGGCCGCCGCCCCGTGGCCGCCTCCAGGTAAACCTCCCGAAGCCTCAAGGCCACGGGCCCGGCGGTGCCCTGCCCGATGGGCCGCCAGTCAATCATGGAGACCGGGGTCACCTCGGCGGCGGTCCCGGTCATGAAGACCTCGTCGGCCATGTAGAGCTGGTCCCGGGTGGCCCGCACCACCTGGACCTGGTAGCCCAGGTCCTTGGCGATCCTGATGACGGAGTCCCGGGTGATGCCCTCGAGGTTCACCGAGTGCTCCAGGGCGTAGATGACCCCGTCCCGCACGAAGAAAAGGTTCTCCCCGCTCCCCTCGGCCACGTACCCCTCCTCGTCCAGGAGGAGGGCCTCGTCGGCCCCGGCGGCCAGGGCCTCCATCTTGGCCAGGGCGGAGTTCACGTAGTTCCCCCCCACCTTGGCCTTCCCCGGCATCACGTTGGCGGGGAAGCGGGCCCAGGAGCTGGTGATGAGCTTAGCCCCCCGCCTCACCGCCTCCTCCCCCAGGTAGGCCCCCCACTCCCAGGCGGCCACCATGACCTCGGCGGGGTTGTTGGGCAGGGGGTTCACCCCCAGGGCCCTCGCCCCCATCCAGGCCAGGGGGCGGATGTAGCAGCTCTTGTAGCCGTTTTGCCGCACCACCCCCTTGATGGCCTCCTCTATCTCCTCCGGGGTGTAGGGGATCTCCATGCGCAGGACCTTGGCCGAGTGGAAGAGGCGCCGCACGTGTTCCCGCAGGCGGAAGATGGCGGGGCCCTTGGGGGTCTCGTAGGCCCGGATGCCCTCAAAGACGCTGGTGCCGTAGTGGAGGGCGTGGGATAGGACGCTGGTCTTGGCCTCCTCCTGGGGAACCAGCTTGCCGTTGAACCAGATCAGGCCCGCCCGGATCTGGACATCGCCTCCTTTGGCCTCAGGCTTGGTCATGGCTAACCTCCGCCCCCATCATACCGCCTTTGCCCCACCCGGCTTCGGCGCGTAAGGCCTGAAAGGTCCGCACCGCCTCCTGGGCCACCCCTTGGGCCACAGGGGTTTTAAGGCTCCCCTCCCGCAGGAGGAGGTAAACGGCGCGCCCCGCTCCCGGGGGAGCCAGGGGGCGCAAGTGGGCCCACTTGGCCTCGGGAAGGGTCCAAAGGGCCACCTCGGGCAGAAGGGTGAGCCCGCCCACGCTTTCCACCAGGAGAAACAAGGTTTGCAGGCTACCGCTTTGAAACTCCACCCGCCGCTTGGTCAAGCTGGGGCGGCATACGGAAAGGATCTGGTCCCGCAAGCAATGCCCCTCGGAGAGGACCCATGTGTCTTCTTGGGGAATCTCCAGGGGATGGATGCTCTCCCGGGAATACAGCGCATGGTGGGGGGAGACATAAGCCAAGAAGGCCTCCCGAAAAAGGGGTATGGCCCTCAGGCCCGGGTGGTTTTCCTCCGTCCCCACGAGTCCGGCATCCAGACCCTCTTCCTGGAGAGCCCGGACGAGGTTTGGGGTGAGGTCTTCCCGAACCTCCAGTTCCAGCCCGGGATAGCGCTCCTGAAGCCGGGGGAGGAGCCGGGGAAGGAGATAGGGAGCGAGGGTGGGAATGACCCCCAGGCGGAAAGGCCCCCGAAAGCAGGCTTCCCCACCCCGGACCAAAAGGGTAAGCCTCTCCACCTCCTCCAAAACCCTGCGGGCTTGGGCCACGGCCACGCGGCCCGCCTCGGTCAGGGTACCCCTTTTCCGGTCAAACAGCTTAGCCCCTAAGGCCTCCTCCAACTTGCGGATCTGGATGCTCAAGGCGGGCTGGCTCCGGTAGACCCGTTCCGCCGCCGAGGTAAAGCTCCCCTCTTCCGCCAAGGCCACCAGGGAGCGAAGCTGATCCAGGGTCAAGCGCATAAACATAGTTTATTCTACTCCTGAAAGAATCTATTGGACTTATGGCAAATCCTCCCCTAAGGTGGAAAGGGACCGGGGGGAAAGACCCCGCCGGTCTTCAGGAGGTGAAAGGCATGTTCTTGAGGATTGACCGGCTACAGATCGAGCTTCCCATGCCCAAGGAACAAGATCCCAATGCGGCAGCGGCGGTGCAGGCCCTTCTGGGAGGGCGGTTTGGGGAGATGTCCACCCTGATGAACTACATGTACCAGTCCTTTAACTTCCGGGGGAAGAAGGCCCTTAAGCCCTACTACGACCTCATCGCCAACATCGCCACGGAGGAGCTGGGCCACATTGAGCTGGTGGCGGCCACCATCAACTCCCTACTGGCCAGGAACCCCGGAAAGGATCTGGAAGAAGGGGTAGACCCCGTGGCCGCTCCCTTGGGCTTTGCCAAGGACGCCCGCAACGCCGCCCACTTCATCGCCGGTGGGGCCAATAGCCTGGTGATGGGCGCCATGGGGGAGCACTGGAACGGGGAGTACGTCTTCACCAGCGGCAACCTGATCCTGGACCTTCTCCACAACTTTTTCCTGGAGGTGGCAGCCCGCACCCACAAGCTTCGGGTTTACGAGATGACGGATAACCCCGTGGCCCGGGAGATGATCGGCTACCTCCTGGTGCGGGGTGGGGTCCACGCCGCCGCCTACGGCAAGGCCTTGGAAACCCTTACCGGGGTGGAGATGACCAAGATGCTCCCCATCCCCCGGATTGAAAACAGCAAGATCCCCGAGGCCAAAAAGTACATGGACCTGGGCTTCCACCGGAACCTGTACCGCTTCAGCCAGGAAGACTACAAGGACTTAGGCCTCATCTGGACCGGCCCCTCGCCAGAAGACGGCAGTGAAGTGGTGGTCGTGGACGGGCCTCCCGCAGGCGGCCCCGTCTTTGACCCCGGCCACGATGCCGCCGAGTTCGCTCCCGAGTTCCACCCTGGGGAGCTCTACGAGATGGCCAAGAAGCTCTACGAAAAGGCCAAGTGAGGGGCCAGGCCCCCTCTCTGGGGGGGCTTATAGGGCCCCGTACCGCCCCCCGGGGAGGGCCTGGGCCAGGCCCTTGAGCTCCAGGAGGGTGAGGAGGGAAAGCACGGCCTCCGGGCTCAGGCCCATGGCCTCCGCCAGGTGCTCGGGCAGGGCCTCCCCCTGGCGCAGGAGATCATAAAGGCGGGACTCCTCCGGGGAAAGCTCCGGGACCTCCTTGCGCCTTCCAGAAAAGCCCAGGTAGGAGAGGGCGTCCTCCGGGGCGAGGACCGGGTAGGCCCCGTCCTGGATGAGGCGGTTGGCCCCTTGGGAACCCAGGTCCGTGGGCCTTCCCGGCACCGCCAGGACCTCCTTGCCCAGCTCCAGGGCGTAGCGGGCGGTGATGAGGGCCCCGGACTCGAGGGGGGCCTCCACCACGATCACTGCCCGGGAAAGCCCGGCGATGAGGCGGTTTCTGCGGGGGAAGTACTCGGGCTTGGGGCCGGTGCCCAAAGGAAACTCCGAGAGAAGGTCCATCCTCTCCGCCAAGGGGCGGTGCTCCGGCGGGTAGATCCGGTCCAGGGCGCTCCCCAAAACCCCCAGGGTGCGCCCCCCGGCCTCGAGGGCCCCCAGGTGGGCCTCCCGGTCAATCCCCCGGGCCAGGCCCGAGACCACCACCGCCCCCGCCTCCGCCAGGGCCTGGGCCAGCTTGCGGGCGAAGGAGAGGGCCCAGGGGGCCGCCCTCCTCGTGCCCACGATGGCCACCCCCTCCCCCTCCTCCGGCAGGGCTCCCTTGAGGTAGAGGTGGGTGGGGGGCTGGGGCAGGCGCTTGAGGCTCTCGGGAAACCCCTCCTCCCAAAGGCCGAGGAGGTGAAGGCCCAGCCTTTCCACCCGGCGTCTCTCCTCCTGGGCCAGAGCCTCCGCCTGGGGAAGCTGGGCCAGCAGCTGGGGCGATCGCGCCTTTAGGGCCTCCAGGGGATCGGGCTCGGCCAAAAGCTCCAAGAGGCGCTTGGGGCCAATCCCGGGAAGCAGGGCCAGGGCCAGGGGGTCCACGGCTTGGAGTATACTGAAACCCTTGGAAGGTCCGGCCCTCGCCCCAAGGGGCAAATCCCCAGGGCCGGGATCACCTAGCCATCATGGAAGAGAAGACTTATTCCGGTTTCGTGGCCATCGTGGGCAAGCCCAACGTGGGCAAGTCCACCCTCCTCAACAACCTCCTGGGCATCAAGGTAGCCCCCATAAGCCCCCGCCCCCAGACCACCCGGAAGCGCCTCAGGGGCATCCTCACCGAGGGAAGCCGGCAGATCGTCTTCGTGGACACCCCGGGCCTCCACAAGCCCATGGACGCCCTGGGGGAGTTCATGGACCAGGAGGTCTACGAGGCCCTTTCCGACGTGAACGCCGTGGTCTGGGTGGTGGACCTCCGCCACCCCCCCACCCCGGAGGACGAGCTGGTGGCCAAGGCCCTGAAGCCCTTGGTGGGCAAGGTGCCCATCCTCCTCGTGGGCAACAAGCTGGACGAGGCCAAGTACCCGGAGGAAGCCCTAAAGGCCTACCACGCCCTCCTGCCCGAGGCCCTGCCCCGCATGCTCTCCGCCTTAGACGAGAAGCAGGTGGCCGGGCTCAAGGCGGAGCTTTTAGCCCTCCTGCCCGAGGGCCCCTTCTTCTACCCCGAGGACCACGCCAAGAGCGACCAGACCTTCGGGGAGTGGGTGGCGGAGATCGTGCGCGAGGAGGCCATGAAGCGCCTCTGGCACGAGGTCCCCTACGCCATCGCCACCAAGGTGGAGGAGGTGGCGGAAAGGGAAAACGGCATCCTCTACATCAAGGTGATCCTCTACGTGGAGCGCCCCTCGCAGAAGGGCATCGTCATCGGCGAGGGCGGGAAAAAGCTGAAGGAGATCGGCCAGGCGGCCAGGAAGCAGCTGGAGGTCTTCCTGAACCGCAAGGTCTACCTGGACCTGGTGGTCAAGGTCTACCCCGACTGGCGCAAAGACCCCGAGGCCCTACGGGAACTGGGCTACCGCCCCTCGGTAGGGTGAGCCCGGTCTTCCCGCGAAAGGCCCTTTCCCCTTTACCATAGGTCTATGCCCTGGCTCTTGCCCAAAGCCATCGCCCCCCTCCACCAAAAGGCCCTGGAGCGGTTTATCGGGAGCCTGGTGGAGCGGCTTTCCGACCCAAAGGTGGACCGGAACGCCCTGGTGCGGGAGGAGCTTGCCCGCCTCCTCTACAGCAGGCCCTACGAGGAACTCCTGGAGGCAAACCCCCTGGCGGCCATGGCCCTGGACCCCGAGGGCATCACCTTTGAGGCGGAGCACTACGCCGCCACGGACCCGGAAAAGTTCAAGAAGGTGAAGCCCCTCCTCTGGTTCTGGAAGGTCCTGGACCTCACCCCCATCGGCCAGTCCGTCCATTCTGGGGTGGCCATAAGGCGGGCCCTCGCCCCCTTCATCTTCAAGCGGGTGGGGAAGAACCCCAAGTTCTTCCAGAACGTGGAGTTCTCCGTGGGCTACAACCTGGAGCTGGGGGACGAGGTGGTGGTCCACCGCCACGTTCTCCTGGACGACATCGGGGGCATCAAGATCGGGGATAGGACCTCCCTCTCCGACTATGTGAACGTCTACAGCCACAGCCACCACGTCCTGGCCACCCCGGACGTGACCCTGAAGGAGACCATCATCGGCAGCGGGGTGCGCATCACCTACCACGCCACCATCCTGGCGGGGGTGCGCATCGGGGACGACGCCATGGTGGGCACCGGGGCCATCGTCACCAAGGACATTCCCCCCCACGCCATCGCCCTGGGCATCCCCGCCAAGCCCGTGCGCTACAAGGTGCGCCACGACTGCCCCTACTGCCGCAAGGGGGAGCCCCACCCCTCGGACCTCATCCCCAAAGAGCCCGACCGCAAGGGCAACCCCGACTACCCCGACTTCCTCCCCCCTGGCTTCGGCACCCGGGAGGCCTGAATGTGGACCAAGGAGGAGCTGGACCGGTACCACCGGCAGATGATCTTGCCCGGGGTGGGCCCTGAGGGGCAGGAGAGGCTGAAGCGGGCCTCGGTGGTGGTGGTGGGGGCGGGGGGGCTGGGGGTGCCCGTCCTCCAGTACCTGGTGGCGGCGGGGGTGGGCCGGGTAGGGATCGTGGAGATGGACCGGGTGGAGCTTTCCAACCTCCACCGCCAGGTCCTCTACGCCACGGAGGAGGTGGGAAAGCCCAAGGCCCTGGTGGCCCAGGAGAGGCTTTCCGCCCTCAACCCGTGGGTGCGGCTGGAGGCCTATCCGGTGCGCCTCACCTCGGAAAACGCCCTGGAGATCCTGAAGGGCTACGACCTGGTGGTGGACGCCTCCGACAACTTCCCCACCCGCTACCTGGTCAACGACGCCTGCGTCCTTCTGAATAAGCCTCTCATCTTCGGGGCCATCTACCAGTTTGACGGCCAGGTGGCCGTCCTCCACCACCCCACGGACGAAGGGGAGATGGGCCCCTGCTACCGCTGCCTCTTCCCCAAACCCCCCGCCCCAGGTAGCGTCCCCTCCTGCGCCGAGGCCGGGGTCTTCGGGGTCCTGCCGGGTGTGGTGGGGGCCTTGATGGCCACCGAGGCCCTGAAGGTCCTGTTGGGCCTAGGGAAGCCGCTGGCCGGACATCTCCTCCTTTATGACGCCCTCGAGGCGGGCTTCCGCAGGCTCAAGGTGCGCCGCAACCCCGCCTGCCCCGTTTGCGGGGACAGCCCCACGCAACGGGAGCTCATAGACTACGAGGCCTTCTGCGGCCTGTAGATGGAAAAAACCCAGGGGTTTCCCCCTGGGACTTGGCATGGGGAAGCGCCTAACCCCTGGCCTCGAGGGGGACGTAGGGCCGGTCCAGCTCCCCGATGTACTTGGCGTCGGGGCGCAGGAGGCGGTTGTCCAGCTCCTTGTACTCCAGGATGTGGCCCACCCAACCGGAGATGCGGGCCACGGCGAAGATGGGGGTGAAGAACTCCAGGCCAAAGCCCAGGTCGGAGTAGACCACCCCCGAGTAGAAGTCCACGTTGGGGTAGATGCCCCTGGGGTTCAGGACCTTCCCCGCCTCCTCCTCCACGATCTTCAGGATCTGGTACTCCGTGGAGTGGCCGTGGGTCTCCGCCACCCAGTGGGCCAGCTTTTCCAAGACCCCGGCCCGGGGGTCAAAGGCCTTGTAGACCCGGTGGCCCATGCCCATGATGCGCTCCTTCTTGGAAAGCTTCTCCCGAACCCACTCCCGGGCCCTTTCCGGAGTGCCGATCTCCTGGATCATCCTCATCACCGCCTCGTTGGCTCCCCCATGCCTAGGGCCCTTTAGGGAGGCCACGGCGGCGGTGATGGCGGAGTAGAGGTCGGTTTCCGTGGAGAAGGCGGCGATGGCGGTGAAGGTGCTGGCGTTGAAGCCGTGCTCGGCGTGGAGGATCAGGGCCGCGTCCATGAGGCGCTCCTGCTCGGGGGAAGGCTCCACCCCGCTCGCCATGTAAAGGAAGTTGGCGGCGTGGGAGAGGTCCTCCCGAGGGGGAACGGGATCCTTTCCCTCCCTCAGGCGCTTGTTGGCGGCCACGATGGTGGCGAACTTGGCGATCAGGTCCAGGCCCTTCTGGTAGAGGGCCTCCCGGGAGATGTCGGCCTCGGTGGGGTCCAGCATCCCCAGCTCGGAGACGGCGGTGCGCAGGAAGCTCATGGGGTGGGCCGAAGCGGGGTAGCGGCGGAAGGACTCCAGGAGGTGGGAGGGCAAGGCCCGCCTTCCCGCTAGCTCCTTTTTGAAGGCCTCCAGCTCTTCTCGCTGGGGCAGTCTGCCGTATAGGAGCAAAAAGGTGGTCTCCTCAAAGGTGCTTTTCTCCGCCAGCTCCTGGATGGGGATGCCGTAGTAGTAGAGGCGACCCGCCTCCCCGTCAATGAAGCACATCCGGCTTTCCGTGAAGAGAACGCCCTCAAGACCCCGAGCTACTTCCATAAGATCCTCCTTTTCCGCACCCCAGGGGTGCTCCGCCTTCATCATACAGGGGCAAGGGCCTAGAGGGCGTCCTCCTGGAAGACCACGGTCTTGAGGTAAAGGCTTTCGGGAACGTGGAGGCTCCAGGGGTGGTCCTGGGGCTGGTAGGTGACGGTGTGGACCCGGAGGCGCACCCCTTGGTCGCGAGCGGCCCGGCGGGCCACCTCCAAGAGGTCCTCCACCTTCAGGTAGTAGCTGCAGGTGGAAAGCCAGAGGTACCCTCCTTTGGCCAGAAGGCGTAGCCCCTCCCGCACCAGGTCCACCAGGTGGCCCTTCATGGCGGGAAGCTCCTCCTTGCGCTTCACCAGGGTAGGGGGGTCCAGGAGGACGTGGTGGAAGGGGCCCTCGAGGGCCCTCAGGACCTCCAAGGCCTCCCCCTGGCGGATGTCCACCCGAAGCCCCGCCTTCAGGGCGGCCCGGTCCAGGACGGCGAGAGCCCCCAGGTCCTTGTCCACCGCCAGGGCATAGGCCCCCTTCCTGGCGGCCCTTAGGGCGAAGCCCCCCACGTAGCTGTACACGTCCAAGACCCGCTCCCCTGGGCGCACCAGGGCCTCGAGGAGGCGGCGGTTCTCCCGCTGGTCCAGGTAAAAGCCCGTCTTCTGGGCCAACGCCAGGGGAATGGGGAAAAGAAGGCCATCCTCCTCTACCAAGAGGACCTCCGGCACCTCCCCAAAGACCACCCCCACCCGCTCGGGAAGCCCCTCCTGCCGCCTGGCCTCCACGTCGCTCCGCTCGTACACCCCCTTGGGCCCCACCGCCTCCAAGAGGGCGGGGAACCAGACCTCCCGCAAGGCCTCCATCCCCCGGGAGCGCACCTGGAGGACCAGGACTTCGCCGAAGCGGTCCACCACCAACCCGGGAAGCCCGTCCGCCTCCCCGTGCACCAGGCGGTAGCTCTGCCCCAACCCCTCCCGCTTCCTCAGGGCCCTGGCGAAGCGTTCCCGAAAAAAACGGCGGTCCAAGGAACCCCGGTCAAAGCGGAAGGCCCGGAAGGGGATGCGGGAACGGGGGTCGTGGTAGCCCACCGCCAGGAAGCCGCCGTCGGCGCCGTAGGCCTCGGCCACTCCCGCCTCCTCGGGGGCCTCGAGGAGCTCGTCCCGGTAGACGTTGGGATAGAAGTTCCTAAGCTTCCCCTCCTTCCCCGGCTGGACCACCACCCTCAGCACAGGATCCAGCATACCCCGTGCTAACCTGGAACCATGAACCGAAAGCGCTGGCTGGCACTCCTCCTCTTCCTTCTGGTCGTGGCCCTGGTGGTGGTGGGCCTGGGCCGCCTGACCGCTCCCGAGAGGGCCCAAGGGCGCTGGCAGGAAGCCACCCTCCTCGGCCAAGGGGAAAAAGTCCTCCTCCTGGAGCTTGTGGGGTCCATCCCCACGGACAAGGCCCTGGAGGACTTCCTCTCCCAGGTGCGCCAGGCCAAGGAGGACGAAGGGATCAAGGCCGTGGTCCTCCATGTAAATAGCCCCGGGGGCGGGGTTACGGAAACCGAGGCCATCCACCGCGCCCTAAAGGAGCTGGCCCGGGAAAAGCCCCTGGTGGCCAGTCTGGGCACGGTGGCCGCCAGCGGGGGCTACTATGCGGCCACGGCCGCCCAGGAGATCCTCACCGCCCCCACCACCGTAACCGGTTCCATCGGAGTGATCTCCGTCTTGCCCCAAGTGCAGGGCCTCCTGAACAAACTGGGGATTGAAATAGAGATCCTGAAGGAGGGCAAGCTCAAGGACATGGCCTCTGGCCTCAAACCCCTCACCCCGGAAGAGAAGGCCATTATCCAAACCTACATGCGCGAGGCCTACGAGCTTTTCGCAAAGCGGGTGGCCGAGGGTAGGAAGATGCCCCTGGAAAAGGTCTACCGCCTGGCGGACGGCCGGATCTACTCGGGGAAGCAGGCCCTGGCCCTGGGCCTGGCCGACCGGGAGGGCTACCGGGATGACGCCGCCCAAAGGGCCGCGGAGCTGGCAGGGCTAGAGGAGTTCCGCCTGGTGCGCTACCAAAAACCCAAAGGCCTCCTGGCGGAGCTCTTAGGGGGCGAGCCCCCCCTTGGCTTCGTCTCGGAGACCCAAGCCCTTTGGCAAGCCCTCGCCCAGACCCGCTTCCGCCTGGAGTACCGCTACCTGGGAGGTGGCCTGTGGTGATCGCTAGCCCCTGGCGCCGGCTGGTGGCCTCCCTGGTGGACGGCCTGATCCTGGTTCCCCTAACCCTCCTCCTCATGGCCCTGGCGGGGGTGGACTGGATGAACACCACCTTCCTGCAGGACCTCCTCTTCAACTGGCTTCCCAGCTGGGCCTACTACGTGGCCTTCACCGCCCTCTACGGGGCCACCCCTGGGAAGATGCTCCTGGGCATCCGGGTGGTCAAGGCTGATGGCCGCCCAGTGGACTGGCTCACCGCCTTCATGCGGGAGGTGGTGGGCAAAACCCTATCCACCCTGGCCCTGGGCGTGGGCTACCTCTGGGCTTTCTTCCATCCCAAACGCCAGACCTGGCACGACCTTATCGCCGACACCCTGGTAGTGCACCGGGAACGGGAAAGCCAGCAGGCCTAAGAGAGGCAACCCCGGGCCTGGAGCCCGGGGTCCCTTGGTGGGCGATGGTGGACTTGAACCACCGACCTCACGCTTATCAGCACGCAAAGGGGGAAGGGGGCTCAGGTCCGTTTGCGTATGGGAGGGCGTTTTGTGCTCCTGGCCCTCTCGGTAGATGCCGGGTTTTGCGGGGTATTTAGGTGTAGCAAGGTGTCAAGCGGTACCGCTCCGGCCCGGTGGTCCTCCTCCATGAGCTGCTGGTAGACCTTGACGGTGAAGGTGGGGTCCGCGTGGCGGAGGCGGGCCGCCACCACCTTGGGGGGGAGGCCCGCCCGGAGGGCCAGGGAGGTGTAGGTGTGCCGGAGGCCGTGGGGGGTGATGCGGGAGACCCCGGCCTTTTCCTGCAGGGCGTAGAAGGCCCGCTTGAAGTTGCCGTACTCCAGGGGTGTGCCCCGGGTGGAGGGGAAGATGAGGCCGTGCTCCACCCAGGCGGGGGAGGCCTCCTTCTCCCTTTCCAGGCGCTCCCGCCACTCCCGAAGCAGGTCCTGGGTGGCGGGGTCCAGGTACAGGGTCCCATTGGACCCCGGGGTCTTGGTGGGGCCCAGGGTGCCGTCCCGGAGGAGGGTGTGGCGCACGTGCAGAGTCTCCCCGTCCCAGTCCTCCCACCGGAGGGCCAGGGCCTCCCCGGGCCTGAGGCCGGTGGCCAGCATGAGGGCAAAGAGGGGGTAGAGGCGGTGCGGCCTGGCCGCTTCCAGGAACCTGGCCACCTCGTCCGGCCGCCATGCCCGGGCAGGGCGGACAACCCCGCTCCTGGGCGGGTCTACCGCCTCCATGGGGTTCTGGTCCAGGAGGCCGGCCCGCACGGCGTCCCGGAGGGCGGCCCGGAGGAACTGGTAGATGTGCCGGCGCACCGAGGGGGAGAGGTGGCCCAGGTCCGCCATGAGGCCCCGGAGGTGGAGGGGATTGAGGCGCTTCAGGGGCAGGTGGGCCAGGGGCTCCATGTGCGTGAGGTACACCCGGTAGTTGCGCACGGTGGTGGGGCGGAGGTTCTTGGTGGCGGCCCTTTGCTCTACCCAGGTGTGGAGGTAGTCCCCGAGGCGGATAGCCCCCGGGTCCGCCACCCAGGAGGCTCCGGCCTTGGGCAGGAGGCGGGCCAGCTTCTCCGCCACCTCCCGGCGGGTCTTGCCGTAGACCCAGGCCTTCTTCTGCTTGCCGTCCGGGGTGTAGCCCAGGGTGACGAAGCCCGCCCAGCGCCCGTCCTTGCGCTGGAAGATGGACCCCTCTCCCCTACCCCGGCGGCGGCCCATAAGGGATTTCGGCTCTCAGCTCTGTTAACAGCCTCTTGGCGGTATCTACGTCCGTGCGCCACGAGCTGGGGGTCAGGCAATCGTAGCGGGCTTTCCGGCTCATCCTGTAGAACTTCCGGTATTTGCCTATGGTGGCGCTTGGTAGCTGGGTGTGGTCGTTAAGTATCTGAAAGACCTGGCCATGGTCCTCTATCTCCGTGTGCCCCAGGGAGCTTAGGTAGGCCCTGACGTGATGCAAGGCCGCGTAGAAGAGCACCGTTATTGCCCAGTCCGGCGCTTCCTCTTCCACAAGAGGGGCCACGCTCTCATTGTGCCAGGCCTGCCTAAGGTGATCTTCAGGGCTAGGCATCTTCCCGCTCTACGTCAACGAGGATCACGACCCCTCGCCCACGCCCCAGGGATATCACCCGCTCCCAGACCTTTTCCTCTACTCGCTCGGGTTCCTTAGCGTAGGCCGTGAAGACGAAGACGCCCTCCTCCTTCTCGGGCCCCTCAAAGCGGGTGATGAGGCCTTCCTGCACCAGGCCTTGCAAAGTAGCCCGTGCGGAATCCAAGACCTCATTGACCACACTTTCCTGGGCCACCATAGGACCTGATTCTACCCGCCCGGGACCCCCTTTTGGTGAAACGGCAGTCCTGAGATCTTCCCATCGCGTTACGCAATATTCAATCTTTATGCCGTTCGGATGGAAGCTGGACGCCGGCTCCATGCTACACCTCCTCTCCTAAGGCCTTCAGGAAGTCCTTGAGGTGCTCGTACAGGAAGCGGGCGTGATTGGGTTCTAGAGCGAAGGAAGCGATGAGGGTGCTGTAGGTGCGGCTTTCCTTGGGAGTTATGGCAATGGAGCTACCAGCGAAGAAGGAGAGGAAGACCATCGGATGGTCAAGCTTCTTGCCCACGGAAACAGCGCTGACGTAAACGGGAGCTGCCTTGAAGGGGTCTATGGACATCTCTATCTGAAGCTCATGTTGGCCTGCCTGGGCGCCCTCGAGGGCCTTCTCTTCCTCTCGCATGCGGACCTCCTTAGTTCCAGTTCGCGTACCAAACCTTCAGCACGTTCTTTTCGTCGTACCTGAGCAGGTACCAGGTTTCAAAAGGACGCTCCAGGACAACCCGGGGTGGTCTGCCCAGACACACAAGGGTTTGCTTCCAGTGCTTAGCCACCCTTACCTCAGCGTTTATGTCATCGTAGTTTACGCTCAAAATCCTCATGGGCTTCACTTCCTCTGTTTTGAGAACGCAACCTCTCCTCTTTCGCTCTTCTACAAAGGGCTTGATCTGGCGATCCACAAACTCAGCAAAGGCCCATTCGTAAAGGGGTTCAAGGACATTGGTGCTTAGGGCGTTGCGATAGGCAGAGTCGTAACCTTTGACCACCGCCTGAGGCGTAAACCTGGGTGGGCTTTTACTTCCTAAGGAGCTTTGGATGGCTATGGCTAGGAGCGCCAGCGCCGCAAAAGCCACTAACCCGGCGTAGAAAGCTTTCCTCTCCACATTGATGAGGGGACGGGGTAAGGAAAACCTGGGGGTTCTGCGTTGGGTTTTAGGAGGGGGTGGAGGGGCTTCCCAGATACCCAGTTGCTTCAAAGCCTCCTCTGAGAAGGCGGCCTTGTAAAGGAGACGAAGTTCTTCAGAACCCCAAGCAAGCACACCGAGAAGCTTTGCGTCCCGCAAGGCAGGCTCAGTAAAGCCAGACGGACAAATCACGATGGCTTTGGTGGCAAAGTGGATGTCTTTTGCGGCGTGCGTAAGCCTAACTACGCTAGCATCCGCTGGAGAAGCAAGGTTTTTGCATTGGATAAGGTAGCGTGTACCAAAGGGGCTAATGGCTTCCACGTCAAGGCCTTGGTCCGGTGTGTTGGTTTTGGAAGGGCGCTTAGCTTTCCAACCGGGCAAACGGGCAAAAAGAGCCTCAACAATGCGTTCAAAAAGGTCCCCTTTATCAGCCTGAAGCAGTTCGGCCGGATCCTCAAAGAGTTTTACAAGAGGATCCGACACCTACTTCACCTCCCGGATGCTGATCTTGCGGTACACCTGCCCCACCACCCGGACTTCATCGGGGGTGAGGATGGGGCCGGAGGGGTTATCGGAGGCCAGGACCCAGCCGCGCTTGACCTTCCGGGCCCGCTTCACGGCCAGGCCGTCCCCCACAATCTCCACCAGGTAGACCTTGCCGTCCTGGAAGTCCATCAGGTTGGGGTCCACCAGAACGTAGTCCCCGTCCCGGATGCTGTCCTCCTCCCCGTTGTCCATGCTGTCCCCGTCCACCCGGAACACCAGGGTGCTCGGGCGCAGGATGTTTCGGGGAAGGGGGATGTGCTCCACCGTGGGCCAGGGAGGCCCGGCGGCGGCGCTTCCCAGGACGGGTAGGATGACGTACTCCTCCCCGGGCTTTTCCTGAGCGGGGCGAACGAAGGGCACCTCGAGGCCCGTGGCCTCAGCAAACTCCTCAGGGGTCCAGCGGAGAGCGTGAAGGTAAGCAGCTAAACGCTCCGTTGTCAGCCTGAGGGGATGAAGTTGACCTAGCTCAAGTGCAGATATAGTCCTTTGGGCAAGCAACTCTTCGCCTATATCGTTGGCGGTCCTAGCCGCCAGCTCTTCTTGCGTTAGTCCAAGAGCCTCCCTACGCCTGCGCAGAGCTTCGGCCCAGACTGGGCGGCCTTGGAGCACCTTAGGCATAACCATAGTGTTCCCTACAAGGGCAATGCTAGACCAATCAAGCTATGCTAGCACTTATTGACTCTTTAGCTTTTGCCTGCTAAGGTGGAGGAAGACATGGAGCGAATGCTGACCCTGAAGGAAGTGGCCCAGTTGCTGAAAGTGCACCCTCTGACCGTTTACGAATGGGTCAAAACCGGCAAGCTTCGGGCTTACAGGCTGGGAAGGGTTTACCGGGTTACTGAAAAGGACCTGGAGATTTTTTTGGCCTCGTCTAGCACTCAAGTGCTAAAGGAGGCCCCCCATGCCTGAGTGGGTGCTCATCCTAGCGGCCCACTTGGTGTTGCTACTCATCCTAGTGGTCTACCTGCTGGGGGTCCTTTCCATGTTGGCCACCCTCCTGGCCTACCTGCAGGCCCGGGGGCTCCGGCCCGGTCCCGTGGTGGCGGCGGCCATCGGCTTCATCGCCGGGGTGGCGGTGATTCTTCTGGCCGTCCTGGCGGGAGGTGTGCGGTGAAGAAGAGCGGCTGGCTTTGGCGCTGGGGTTTGGACGCCATCGGGGGCGTGCTGCTGGGGCTCATCCTCCTTTGGGCCCTGGCCAGCGCCCCCGTGGGGAGGTGAGGCATGGGAGTGCAGGTCATGCCCGAGTGGAAGGCCAGGGCGCGGCGGCTGGCCCGGCGGGGGTACATCGTCAGCCTCCGGCGGGAGATGGGGCCCAGGGACGGGGAGGTGTGGTACCGGGCGGAGGCCTCCGTCATCCGGGAGGGCGGGTACAGGTCCTCCCGGCGGGTGGTGGCCCAAAGCGGCTGGACCTCCACGCCCGAGGAGGCCCTGGTCTGGCTTCAGGGGGAGCTGGGCATCTCGGAGGAGGAGCTATGGCGCGTCTGATGAACGTCAAGGAGGCGGCGGAGTACCTGGGCGTGCCCGTGGGGTACATCTACGAGGCGATGCGGGCTATCCCCGGGCGGCCCACCCACCTGCGGCACATCCGCCTCGGGAAGAGGCGGTACACCACCCAGGAGTGGCTTGAGGAGTGGATCCAGCGGGTGGCCTCGGAGCCGGAGGCTTCGGCCTCGAGGCGGCCCATCCGCCTCATGGACGAGGCACCCCTGTTTGAGGAAGCGGAAGGCTAATAGTCCCCCGGGGCGTGTCCCCCGGGGGCTCCTTTTGGAGGACCCTATGGACTCAGAAACCCGCGCCAAGATTGAAGCCCTGAAGCAGAAGAGCCCCAAGCTGGCCCAGGCCCTGGAAGAGGCCTACCGGGCCATGCAAGAGCGCCAAGAAAGGGAGGTCCGTGATGAAAAGAGCGTCCAGGACGAGGAAAAACCCCCGGCCCAGACGGCTTTTACGGCCCCTGTCGCTACTGCGCCGGCTGATCCTACCCCCCTACCCCCGCAAGGCCCGGAAAAGGCGCCCAGGGAGGCGGAGCCGGTCCAGAAACTGACCACCTGGCGGGAGGTGCGGGAGTTTGAGTGGCAGGACTACCTGAATAAGGCGGAAGCCCTCCTTTCCCGATGGGGCCACCTGGAGCGCCTGGGCCCCCTGGCCCCCCTGGTCCGCCTTTTGCTGGCCTTCGCCATCCGCGAGGGGGCCAGGCAGGACCCCACCCGCGAGGCCCACGTCTTCCTGGCCCAATGGGAGGTGGCGAAGATGCTGGGGGTGTCCGAGCGCACGGTGGAGCGCTGGCTCAACGACCCCCGCTACGAGCGCTACCGCAAGGTGGCCCGTTGGTGGGTGGCCTGGGAAACCTGGTACACCTCGGGGACGGGCATCGGCCAGGAGAAGGCGGTGAAGGGGGGCACCCTGTGGAGGGTGCGGGTCCGCCCCCTGGTCCGCCCTGGCCGGCCCATGAAGGTCCTGGCCCCCTACCTGGCCCTCCCCTGGCGGGACCTGGGGGAGGACGCCCGGGAGGGCAGGACCCAGCGAGGGGTGAGCGCCCCAGACTCAATGTCGGGATATAAAGATCTCCTCCTCTTAGGTAATGGGGTAACTCTCCGTAGCGTAGTGGGTAAGCCGTTAGCCACCTGGGAAAGCAAAAAAGCCCCGTTACTCTTCTATCCCGACACTGCCCGGAACATCCGGGAACTGCTCCGAGCTGCCTCCATCCCGGGGGGCAGGAACGGCCGCAGGAACTGGGCCCAGGCGGTGGCCAGCGCCATCGCCCAGGCCCTGGGGGATCAGAAAAGCTTGAGGTACTGGCTCAAGGTGGCCTGGGCGGCCCTCAGGGCCCTGGCCTTTGGGGGAGGGGAGGGGCCCATCCGCCTCCTCCTGCGGGTGGTGCTCATGGCCGAGGAGGCCCGCAAGGACGGCTTCGCCAGGAGCCCGGGGGCCTACGCCCAGGCCCTTCTGCGGCGGGAAGGCTGGTTTGACCTGGTGCGGCCCTACCAGGGCTTCAAGGTGGGGGTGGCGGCGTGAGGCTGGACCGGGTGAACCTGGCGGCCATCACGGACGTCCTGCGGAGCATGGTGGAGGAGGCCTTGATGGAGCCCGGGAAGCGGGTGTCCATGGCCCTGCCCACCAGCCCCAAGGACGGGGTGCAGGTGTGGGTCAGGGCCACGGAGGAGGGGCCCATCGTCCTGGCCATCCGGCGCCCCGGGGGCAAGGAGGACCCCCGGGAGATCCTGGCCCTGGCCAGGCACATGGGGCTCATCCCCCTGGGGGAACCGGAAACGCGGTACGGCAAGGACCCCAGGCCCCCTAAGGGCCCCCGGGCCTATCTGGTGCAGCGCTGCACCCTTGACCCCAGCGTCTGGGAAGGGCTTTCCCTGGATGAGGTAGCCTAGGAGGTGAAGATGACCAGGAACACGGCGCTGAGTCTGGCGATCCTAGTGGCCATAGGGGCCTACTTCTGGGCCATCTGGCCGGAGCGGCCGGCCGCCACGGCCGGGCAGGAGGGCCAAAGCGCCCCCCAGAGCCAGGTGGTCCACCTCGCCCCTCCTGAGGCCGAAGCGCCCGGGTGCGGCGGCCGAATCACGTGGGCAGCGCGAAGCGGGGCGGAGATCCGCCTGAGCTACGAGGGGGAGGCCTCCACCCTTTGGGTGCGGTGGCCGGGCGGGGAGGCCAAAGCCCGCGTGGAAGACGCCTGCACGGGCCAGGAGTGCCGCTTCACCCTGCCCCGGCCGGGCATCGCGGCCGTCCAGGTGGGCCTGGACGGGTGCGAGGCGCTGGAGCTTCCCTGACACCTTTGCGCTAAAATATGCCCATGCCAACCATCACCAGGCGGCCCGGTAGGCGTGTGGTCAGGCTCATGACCCGGAAGCGGGACCCGGTAACCCCCTCCGCCCTCTCTATGGAAGACCTTCTGTACGTGCTCCTGGGGAACCGGGAGGCGGCCCGGTCCATCGTGGCGGAGACCGGGGGGGACCTCAGGAAGTTCGTGGGTATGGAGCTTCAGGACCTCACGGTCCTGCCCGGGGTGGGGGAGGGCACCGCGGCCAAGGTGGCCGCCCTTTTTGAGATCGTTACCCGTATCGTGCGTGGCCAGCGCTAAAGGGCCGCCCTGCCCGGGCATTGCGGCCGGCCGCGGCGGCCGGCCGCTTTGCCCTTTTTTCCCACGAGCCTGAAGGCCAGCCTGAGGGCGTGGCCCAGTACCAGCGCAAGCCGGTAGACCCCCAGGCCCCCCTGCAACCGGGCAGGACCTACGAGCTGGTCCTGAAGCCCCAACGGGGCGACCTAAGCCGGGTAACCCGGGCCGACTTGGAGCGAGCCCTGAGGCAGAGGTACGGGGAGGTCCGGGTCCTGGACTGGGGAAGGCGCGGTGGGGACTGGGTGGTCCGGCTGACGCGGGATGGCTCGCCCTCGAGGGCCTCCCCTAACCCGCCAAGGTCCTTCAACCCGAGCCCTCCACCGGGAGGCGGAGGGTGCGGCCCCACGGGGTGCTACCAGCCCCTGGGGTACAGCGCCCTGGACGGGGCCATCCAGCCGGCCGCCCTGCCCGCCCTGCCCGCGGTCATCACCGCGGCGGCGGTGGTCAGCATCCTCTACCTGGTCTGGCGCATCGTGGCGGACCTGAAGGAGGCGGTGGAGCTGGTGCCCGCCCCGGCCCGGGCGGCGGCGGTGGCGGGGGCCGGCATCGGGGCTGGAGCCCTGGGCCTGGCGGCCCTGGGGGTGGTGGTCCTGGCCCTTCTGGGCAGAAGGAGGAGGTATGCCTAAGCGGAAGAGGAAGAAGGCGAAGAGGAAGAGCCGGAGGTAGGCCATGGGATTCCGCCTGACCCTACCGGACGAGGTCATGGGGGAGAAGGCGGTCCTGGAGTCCGGGGGCCAGGCCCAGGAGGTGCACGCCGTGCCCCTGGAGGAGGGGCGGCTTGACCCGGTGCTGGAGGAGGCCGTGGCCTCCCAACCCCGGGTGAGCCGCCCGCGCCAGGAGGCCTCCCCGGAGCCCCAGGCCCCGCCCGAGCCCGAAGTCCCATCCCCCTCCCCCCGGCAAAGGCCCGTCATCGGCGGCTACCTGGCCGCCCTCGGGGCGGGGGCCCTGGTCCTTCTGGGCCTGGCCCTGGGCATGAAAGGAGGAACTGGTGGAGAACCTGCACCCTCAGCCGGAGCCCCAGCCGGGCCCGGTGCTGGCGGGGGAGCCCCTACCCCCGACCTCTACTGACGATTCCGTAATGGGCTTCGCGCCCCTGGAAGGGGAGGAGGCCCCCTTCTCCGACCTCCCCCCGGAGCCCGAGCCCGTCATCCCCTTCACCGGGGCGGAGCTGGTCCAGGCCGCCACCTGGATCCTGGTCTTCGGCCTCAGGCTGGAGACCCCCGAGGAGGTCCAGACCTTCAGCGAGGCCTTCCAGCGGGGCATCGTGCCCATGCTCCCCCCCGCCCAGGTCCTGGACATGCTCAAGGTGGGGGAGGCCCTGGCCCAGTACGGGATAGGGAAAAACCGCCTCCCCGGCATGGGGGGCCTGGACAGGCTGCCCCCCTGGCTTCGCATCCTTCTCGGGGGCCTCATCGTGGGGCTTTCCGCGTACGGAGGTGCCCGTGCGGTCCAAGAGGTTCGGCGCGCTAGCGCTTCTTCTGGTCTTGGGGGTGGTCCTCATGCTGAACCGGCCCAGGCCTAGTCCTTCCGGGACCCACATCGTCCTCGATCCCGGCCACGGCGGGCAGGACCCCGGGGCGGTGGACCCCGCCACGGGCACCAAAGAGGCCGACTTGAACCTGGCTCAAGCCCTGACCCTCAAGGAGTACCTGGTGGCGCTGGGGTACAGGGTGGGTTTCACCCGGACCACGGACGAAACTTTGTCCCTTACCGAGCGCATCGCCCGGGCCCGCAGGGTGGGGGCCCGCCTCTTCGTCAGCGTGCACCATGACATGGCCACGGCCACGCGGCCTGGGGTTTACCATTCCCCTCACCCGGCTTCGGAAAATCTGGCCCGCACCATCGCGGCTGCCCTGGGCCAGGATGCCTGGGTACGGCCCAGCAGCGCTAGCCGCCATGGCCGGCTTTACATAGACGACTTCCCCGGGCCAGCGGTCCTCATTGAGTTCGGGCCTACCCGGCCCGTATCCCGCGAGGAGCGCATTGCCCGGGCTAGAGCTGTGGCCACGCCCATTGCTGAGTTCGCCCGGAGGTACGTGGCGTGAGCCGGAGGTGGACTCAAAAGGACAGCCTAGGCCGGGCCGTCCGCTTGGCCCTGACGTTGCGGCATTTCAGGGGGGAAGCATGAGGCGCGAGGTGGTGTGTCGCGCGGTCTATCGGGACGCTAAGGGGCGCTTCGCTAAGCCCCCGGAAAAGCCAAAACGGGTAGAGCTGACCCCCCTACCCTCTCCGGCGAAGGTCTACAAGGACCGCGAGGTGGTCAAGGTAGAGGAGCGGGGCCGGGTGGTACGGGTGCGGTTCCTGCCCCCACCGGATATCCGGCGTATGAAGCGGGAAGCCAGGCTGAGTGGGGACAAGGAAACTTTGAGGCAGATCAAGGCATGGGAAGAGGAAGTCAAGCGCTTGGCCGCGGAGGACTATCTGAAGGCCCGTAGGTCCGGGGAATGGACCAAGCGGATGGAAAAGGCCCACCGGAGCGGCATAGCCGCTAAGGGTGGGAAGGCTGCGGCCCGGAATAGGAAGAAGCAAAAAGAGTTAGAGGCCAAGCTGGACGACTTTTCCACCCCCGCCCTCTTGAGCCGCTACCAGGCCAGGGGTGGGGATGAGGTGGAGAAGAGGGCCATAGCCGCGGTTCTTGAGAGGAGGGGCGTGAAGGTGGATGCGCCCAAGAAAAGGAGGTAAGCATGGACTTTGTGAGGCAAAACGCCTTTACCATAGCCGTCCTGGCCGGCGGGGTCTACCTGGGCCTGGGGCGGCTGAAGAACCTCAGGGAGAAGCAGGGGTGCCCCCGGTGCGAGACGGCCCAGGCCGCGGTGGCCTTCGCCCTGGCCGCCTGGGCCGGGTGGGAGCTGTGGCAGGCTTATAGGGCCTAAAATGGAGGCATGGTCTTGCCGGCCAAAGTACAGCGTGCCCTTGAACGCTTCAAGAAGGCCTACGGGCCTAGGTGGGAGGCTGAGCTGGAACGGCTTTTGGAAGAGGAGGCCCGCCGCAGGGAGGCCAAAAAGGAGCTTTCCGCCTTCCTTGCCAAGGTGAGCGGGCGCTCCAAGCTGACCGAAGAGGAGATCTTCCGCCGGCTTGAGGGTCGTCCTTGACACCAACGTCTTGGTGGCCGCCCTCCTAAAAAAGGGCAAAGCTTACCGCCTTGTCCAGTATGGCCTCAAAGGAAACCGCTTGGGCATCGCTGTTGCGGGAAAGGCGGAGTATTTGGTAACGGGGGACAAGGACCACCTGCTTTCCTTGGGTAAGGTGGGTAAGACAAGGATCATTTCCCTGAGCGCTTTCCTCAAGCAGATATCTCCTTATGGGCGGTAGGCAGACCTTCCGGCTCCTCATCGTGGGCAAGTCCGGGTCGGGCAAGAGCACCCTGGCCCGGGAGGTGATCCGGCGCATGGAAGGGCGCTACCGCCACCTGGTCATCGTCAACCGCAAAGTGGAGTTCGCCGAGCTGGCCCAGGGGCGCTACCGGGTGAGCGAGGCGGGGGACCCCAGGCCTGCCCTCAAGCGCCACCGGCGGGTCATCTTCCACGTAACGGGCTACGACCCCCGTCCCTTTCTGGACGCCCTGGGCCAGGAGCTGATGCGCCTAAGGGACGTCCTCCTGGTGGTGGACGAGGCCTACCACTTCTTCCCCCGGGGGGCGGTGCCGAAGGGGCTTTTTGAGGTCCTGACCGGGGGCAGGGAGCTGGGCCACAACGCCCTCTTCGTCACCCAGATGATCCAGGGGACCACGGGGGGCATAGACCCCGGAGTGAGGAAGCAGGCCTCGCACCTGGTGGCCTTCCGCGTAACCGAGCCCAACGACGTGCGGGCGGTGGCGGAGCACTTCCCCGAGCTGGGAGAAAAGGTGCGGGAGCTGAAGCGCCCCGAGGGAGGTTTGCCCCCCGAGTACGCGGTGAAGAACCTGGACCGGGAGGAGGCAGGCCTGGTCCTCAGGGACCCCAGGGACCCCAGGCAAAGGGTCTGGATCAGGCTCGCCTAGCCCGTTTGGCCGCGGCGGCCGGGCGCGGTGCCCGGCCGCTTCGCCCTTTTTGTGGCCGCCCTGCCCGGCCGCGCCGCCCTTTATTTCCTCTTCCTCCCCTCTTCAGCCTGAGGGCGTGCAAGGAGGATAGATGGCGGAAACGGCGGCAAACGTGGCGGCGCAGGACATGCGCAAGCTGGCGTCCACCAGCAACCCCCTCGAGGTCATCCAGAACCCCATCGTCATCAGCGTGAGCCTGGGGGTCCTGGGCGGCTACCTGGCCCGCAAGGCGCTCTATACCTCTAGGCGCGACCTCTTCGGCTGGGCCGACAAGGGACCTGACGGGCGGATCCGCTACTACGACGTCACGAAGGATGCGAAGGGCAACATCGTTGCCGATAAAACGAAGGAGGTCCCAAACGCCCGCATGAACCGCATCCTCTTGAACCTCGCGGGGGTGGTCCTGGGGTCGCTCCTCATCAACAACAAGCTCACCGACGACCCCATGGTGGACTACATCGGCCTAGGTCTAGCGGCAGGTTCCTTTGCGAACCTCGTCATGGTCATTTTGGACATTGAGTAAGGAGGAGGAAGATGCAGGAAGCTTTCAACCGGATCAAGGCGCTCAGGCCCAACGCCCGGCCCATCACCATCCTGAAGGGCGGGCCGGACTACCAGGAGTACACGGGCAGGCAGCGGCGGCTGGTGTCCCGCTTCGTGGTGCCCGCGGGGGCCTCGTGGGTGGTGCCCAACCCCGTGCCCGTGGTGCTCAAGCTCTACGACTCCGGCGGCAACCAGGTGCCCCACTCCACGGACGTGTTCCTGGCCCGGAAGACCAAGGGGTACGACTTCCCGGAGTTCCTGGGCAAGATCCAGTACGCCGCCTACCACGACCTCTCCGAGGCCCAGCAGCGGGACGCCAAGTACTACCAGAACATCCTGGCCACCCTCTCCCCCATCCGGTCGGATAGCCCGCCGGGCTTCCTCTTCAAGGAGGGGGAGATGCTGGAGGTCTACGTGGAGCTGGACGCCGGGATCACCCTCAACCTCAACGACCCCAGGACCCGGCTGGAACTGCCCGTCGGGGTGGACAACTCCAACCCCGCCTAGGAGGTGAGCATGGGGCTTCTTGACCGCATTCGGGCAGGGCTGGGCCGGGGGCTGGACCTCTTCCGCGACGCGGCTCCCGCCCCCGCGCCCCAGCCGCAGGCGGCCCCTCCCGTGAGGCCCGCCCCCGTGGCCCTGCAGGCCTCGGGATGGTCCTCCCAGTGGATTGATGAGGAGGACCTCGAGCCCGTGGGCCTGGCCTACCGGCCCGGGGAGTGGTTCGCTTTGGCCCAGATGAGGACCCCGGAGACTACCCACTTCCGCATCATGGCGGGGGAAAGGCGGCTGCGCCTCTACTTCCGGGGCCTGAGGCAGGTGTCCGGGCAGAACCTGGGGAGCCCGGCCGCCCGCACCGTGAACCTCCCCTACCTGGTGGAAACCCCCCAGGGCAAGCCCGGCTTCCCCACTACCTACCACCCGGACGTCACCGTCTGGGCCCAGGTGGGCGGGGTGTGGCAGCGCCTCACCGTCACCGGCATCAACTACGGCGCGGGCAGCGTGACCTTCACCGAGCCCGCGGGGGTGACCGGGACCATTGAGATCTACTACACCCACGGGGACGGGCAGATGCGCTTCCGGGTGGCCCGGGACGCGGGGGGGATTGACGAAAGTGCCGCCACCGTCTTCAACCAGTCCTTTGCCACCCTGCACAGCATTGACCAGAACAACCTGGAGACCATGATCGCCTGGCCCCATCAGGTGGAGCTGGTGCCGGGTACCCGGCTGGTCTTGGAGGTCTTCACCCAGCAGGTCCCCATGGTCTGGAACGACCGGGCCGGGCACTACGCGCACATCGCCGCCCTGGCCAGGAGGGTGGAGGTGCTGGACAAGGGGCGGCTGATCTCCCTGGCGGAGATTGAAAACCGGGGAGGGCTGTAGGAGGGCGCATGTTCGGCCTTAGCCAGAGTTACCCCATCGTCACCACCCCCGCCTTCAGGGGGCCCCTGCTGGACGAGGGGCCTTCCTCCGGGGCGGGTGAGCCTCCCCTGTGGCAGCAGATCCTGGGGGGCCTGCGCGACTTCGGGAGCATCCTGGACCCCTGGATCCTCACCGAGCAGGAGCGGGCCCAGTTGGAGCTCCAGAAGGCCCTAGGCGAGGCGCAAAAGGCAAAGGCCCAGGCGGAGATGACTGCCATCGCCAAGGAGAAGGCGGGCCCCAACTGGCTCCTCATCGCGGGGGCGGTGGCGCTGGGCGGGCTGGTGGTGTACCTGCTTCTGAAGGAGTGAGATGGAGGTTCTGGGCTTCCTGGGAAGCGCGCTGGGCGGCCTCTTCAACTTCCTCGGGGTCTCCCGCCAGGCCCAGGCCGTGGAGGAGGCGGCCCGGGCCCAGGAGCGCTCCACCAGGAACCTGGTGGACGGGGCCATCGCCACCTGGGCGGAGTGGCGGCGGGCCCAGGAGGCCGCGGCGGGTGCCGCCAGGGACGCCACCTACTGGCAGCAGACCACCCAGCGCACCCGCATCTACTACAACTACCAGGCGGCCCGCATCGGCCAGGCGGCCCTGCTCCTGGTGGCGGGGGCAGGGCTTTTGGGCCTGGCCCTGTGGAGGATGAACCATGAGTAGCGCCACGACCCTTTTAGCGGTGGTGGGAGGCGGCGCCCTGCTCGCGGGCGGGGCCTACTTCTACGCCAAAAGCCAGCCCAAGGCGGAGAAGACCGTGCCCGGGGCGCCCCCCATGGTGCCCGTGCACCCCGGGGTAACGGGTCAACCCCAGGCGGGCACGGACCGCACCAGCCTCTGCCAGGTCCTCACCGGGTACCGCTCCCAGCTGCGGCGCTTCCAGGACCTCATGGCGGACGCCCAGAAGAAGATGCGGGACCTGGAAGGGCTTATTGAGGGCGCCTGCCGCACGTACGCCCAGGAGGCCGTGTACACCTACCGCTGCAACGGGTTCATCATTTGCGGCCTCAACGAGTGGATGGAAGTGACGGGTGTCCAGACGAATCAAAGCGCCTTCAACGCCTGCGTCGCCTACGCCAAAACGGGAGCGGCGCTGGCCGGGCGAGTCGTGGAAAAGCGGGACGGGATCTACCGGTCCACCTGGCAGGACATTGACCGCATCAACGCCCAGATCGCCCAGGCCTACGCCCAGGTGCAGGACCTGAGGACGCAGTACGAGGCCGCTCAGCGCCAGTACGAAGAGGCACGGGCGCAGGCCATGGAGCTGGAGCGCCGCATCGCCGACCTGGAGGCGCAGGGGGTGTTCTGCTGATGGAGTGGAGGGACGTCCTGGACATGGGCCTCGGGGTGGTGGCCTTCGTGGCCTTCCTCAAGCTGGTCTTCTCAGACGTGGCCGAGCTGAAGGCCGCCGTGCGCCGGCTGGAGGAAGGCCAGGCCCGGGGGAACGTGACCCTGCAGCGCATCGCCAACGCCACGGAGGCCCTGGCCTACCGCCAGGGGGTCCGACTAAGGAAGGAGAAGGAGGCCTAGATGGATGGGAAGACCTTGATCTTGGTACTGATCGGCGGTGGAGTGGCCGCGTACCTGGCCTATTCCCTGGCAAAAGGGGGACCCAGCTCTGGTACTTCTGGTGGGGAGACTGGAGGGAGTAGTGGGGGCCAGGCCGCACCCCCGGCGGTGGTGGACTACGGCAATGAACCTGGGGGATTGGCGGGCTTCGGGCTGAGCGACTTGGGGGACAACGCCCTTTGCCGCGTGGCCCCCAGCCTGTGCTCCTGGTACAACCCTGCCCTTGTGCCCCGCCCTGCTCCCGGGCAGCTCCTCTGGTAGGAGGTGGGGATGAAGGCCTTCTGGGTAGCTGTGGCTATGGCAGGTGGAGTCCTTGTGGGAATGTGGTGGGCCCGAAAGGGCAAGGAGGCCTCCCCTGCCCCATCCAGCACCCCCAGCGGCGGGGGCACGGTGCGCTGGGAAGACCGGTCTTCCGGCTACTCCGGAACCACCATGTGCCCCCAGGTGATCGCCACGTGCAAGGACGGATCCGTGGCCTCCACGCCCTGCGGTTGCGCTAGCCGGGGCGGGGTGGCCGGGCTGGGAGTCACGCTATGAGCTGGACGGACTTGGTGCCTCCTGGGAGCGTGTGGGCGGCGTGGGCCCTGCAGGCCGTGGTAGCCCTGGGCGTGGTGGCTCTTCTGGCGGGCCTGCTGGTGCGCCTAGTGGCCGGGATTCCCGTAGTGGGGCCTTTCCTGGCAAGCCTGATCCGCATCCTGGCCTCGAACTATGAGCGCTGGTTGAGCGAAAGGGTGCCCCGCCTGGCGGAGCAGGCCGTGCTAAGTACCCTCCCCCAAGATTTTCAACTCCACACCCCCCAGGGCCTTGAGGGCCTGAACCACCGCCTCCCTAAGCTCCTCAACCCCCCCGTAGTGCCGCCGAGGCATCAAAAACCCCTTCACCCGCCGCCACACACCC
>CAMTVD010000016.1:0-93055 GCA_947085095.1 uncultured Thermus sp.
CTCTTACCCCACCGTTTCACCCTTACCCGCACCCCTTTCGGGGCCGCTGGCGGTCTCTTCTCTGTGGCACTTTCCGTCGGGTTACCCCGCCCAGCCGTTAGCTGGCACCCTGCCCTATGGTGCCCGGACTTTCCTCACCCAAAGGAGAAGTCCCTTGGGCGCGACCGCACCCCTATCCTGGGGCACTCATCATTCTAGCACGGACTTTTGCTAAGGTAAAGGGGTGCGGCTTCCCTGGTATGCCCCTTTGGGGTTTCTCTTGCTGGCCTTGGTAGGCCTGGCGCTTCTGGGCCTCTTCTGGGTTTTGGGCGCCTTAGCCCTCGTCCTGGGATGGGGGTACTTGGCCTGGCGGAGGCTCCGGCACAAGCTCTTTGGCCCAAGCTGGCGCCGCCTGCCTCCGCCCCGTTAGGGCCCTTGCGCCAAGGGCCTTTTCCCCTTAGACTGGAAGGCGGTTTTCGCACGGCCAAGACCGTGCGAGAGGAGGCGAACGTGAAAGAAGGCATCCACCCCAAGCTGGTACCCACCCGCATCATCTGCGGCTGTGGCAACGTCATCCAAACTTATTCCACCAGGCCGGAAATCCACGTGGAGGTTTGCAGCAGGTGCCACCCCTTTTACACGGGGCAGCAGCGGTTCGTGGATACCGAAGGGCGCGTGGAGCGCTTCCAGCGCCGCTACGGGAACACCTACCGCAAGGGGCGCTAAGGGCTATTCCTGGCCGGGGGCCTGCGGGCCCCCGGTTTTGTTTAGAATGCCAAGACGGAGGTTAAGGCAAGCTATGCCCCCGGTTTTGCACAGGCGCGGTTGGATTGAGGTTATCGCTGGCCCCATGTTCTCCGGCAAGAGCGAGGAGCTGATCCGCCGGGTGAGGCGGGCCCTTATCGCCAAGCAACGGGTTTCGGTCTTCAAACCCCGTTTGGATCACCGCTACCATGAGAGCCACGTGGTGAGCCACGACGGCAAGCGGGTAGAGGCCATTCCCGTGGAAAGTGCTGAGGAGATGGAGGCCTATCTTACCCAGCCTCCCGAGGTGGTGGCGGTGGACGAGGTCCAGTTCCTGGATGAGGGCCTTCTGCCCCTGGTGGAGCGCCTGGCCCAGGAGGGGGTTAGGGTCATTTTGGCGGGGCTGGACCTGGACTTCCGGGGGGAGCCCTTTGGCATCATGCCCGAGCTCTTGGCCCGGGCGGAGTTCGTGGAGAAGCTCACGGCCATCTGTCCTCGGTGCGGGGCCCCGGCCACCCGCACCCAGAGGCTGGTGAACGGGAAGCCCGCTCGGTACAGCGATCCCGTCATCCTGGTGGGGGCCGAAGAGCACTACGAGCCCCGGTGCCGGGCCTGCCATCAGGTGCTTCCCTAGAGGGGAAGGGTCCGCCCCTTTTTCTTCTGGAAGCGCACCTCGAGCACCCCCTGGCGCAAGGCCGCCTGGGCGGTGCCCTCCTCTATGGGGCCGGGGAGGTCCAGGGTACGGCGGAAGGTGCCCATGGGCCTCTCCTCCAGAAGATAGGTGCCGGGCAGGGGGTGGCGCACCCCGGCCAAAGTGATGCGGCTCCCCTCCTCCAGAAGCTCCAGGTCCTCGGGGCGGACCCCGGGCAGGTCCACCAGGAGGACGTAGTGCGCCTCGTCCTCCAGGAGGTCCACCCTGGGAGTCCAGGCGGCGGGTTCCTCTCCCGTGAGCTGGTAGGCCAGCTCGGCGATGCGCTCCTGTAGCTCCTTCAGCTTTCTCAGGGTTTCCAGGCGGTCCAGAGGCTCCAGCATGCCCTTAGCATAAGGGATATGGAGGCCGTACCCGTCCTCGCCGGGCCCACGGGCAGCGGCAAGACCCTCTTGGCCCTCCGCCTGGGGGAGGAGCTTCCCCTCGAGGTGGTCTCCGCCGACGCCACCATGGTCTACCGGGGCCTGGACATCGGCACCGACAAGCCCACCCCGGAGGAGAGGGCCCGGGTGCCCCACCACCTGGTGGACATCCTGGATCCCAGCGAGGCCATGAGCGTGGCCCGCTTCGTGGTCTTGGCGGAGGCGGCCATCGCCGAGGTCTTGGCGAAGGGCAGGGTGCCCCTGGTGGTGGGGGGGACGGGGTACTACATCCGCGCCCTTTCCGAGGGGATCCACGAGCTTCCGCCCCCGGACCCAGACCTCCAGGCCGCCTTGGGGCGGGAACTGGAGGAACGGGGGCTAGAAGCCCTCTTGGAGGAGTTGCGGCGGGCGAGCCCTGAGGATGCCTTCCGGGTGGGGAAAAACCCCAGACGGCTTTTGCGGGCCCTGGAGGTCCTGAGGCGCACGGGCCTTCCCCCGGCCCGCCACTCCAAAAGGCCTCCCCGCTTCCGCTACGGAAAGCTGGTGCTTTGGCCGGAGAAGGCCTGGCTCTTCCCCAGGCTGGAGGAGCGGGCGAAGGGCCAGTTCGCCCGGGGCCTGGTGGAGGAGGTAAGGGGTCTTTTGGCCAGGCATCCCAGCATGCCCACGGCCCTCCAGGCCATCGGCTACAAGGAGGTGGTGGGCTACCTTAGGGGGGAGTATGGCCTGGAAGAGGCCCTTCTTAGGGACATCCGGGCGGTCAAGGCCTACGCCAAAAGGCAGTACACCTGGTTCCGCCACGAGCCTGGGGACGTGACCTACCTGCCCCGGGGTGGGGAGGAGGCCTACCTGGGCTTCCGGGACTGGTTCCGCCTCCACTTCGGGCTATAGTAGGGGCATGCTGGCCCGCGAGATCCGCACCCGGGTGGCCCGGGGAGAGATAACCCCCCTGGAGGTGGCCGGGATTTATCTCAAGCGCATTCAGGAAATAGACCGTAACCTGGGGGCCTTCCTCACCCTGAACGAGGGCCTTTTGGCCGAGGCCAAGGCGGTGGACCCCAGCCTGCCCCTGGCGGGCCTCCTGGTGGCGGTCAAGGACAACATCGCCACCAAAGGCCTGCGCACCACTGCGGGAAGCCGCCTTTTAGAGAACTTCCTTCCCCCGTACGAGGCCACCGCCATCGCCCGGCTCAAGGCCCTGGGGGCGCTTGTTTTGGGCAAGACCAACCTGGACGAGTTCGGCATGGGTTCCAGCACCGAGCACTCCGCCTTCTTCCCCACGAAAAACCCCTTTGACCCTTCCCGGGTCCCCGGGGGGAGCAGCGGGGGCAGCGCCGCGGCGGTGGCCGCCGATCTGGCTCCCCTGGCCTTGGGTTCAGACACCGGGGGGAGCGTGCGCCAGCCCGCGGGCTTTTGCGGCATCTTTGGCCTCAAGCCCACCTACGGCCGGGTGAGCCGCTTCGGCCTCATCGCCTACGCCTCCAGCCTGGACCAGATCGGCCCCATGGCCCGCTCGGTGGAGGACCTGGCCCTCCTCATGGATGCCGTGGCGGGTCCTGACCCCCTGGACGCCACCAGTCTGGACCTGAAGCCCAGGTTCCAGGAGGCCCTGAAAGACCCCCTCCCCCCCCTGCGCCTCGGGGTGGTGCGGGAGGGGCTCTCCGGGAACACCCCGGGGGTGGAGCGGGCCTTGGAGGAGGCCTTGGAGGTCTTCCAGGGCCTGGGCTTTTCCGTGAAGGCGGTTTCCTGGCCCTCCCTGCCCCTGGCCCTGGCCGCCTACTACATCCTGGCCCCGGCGGAGGCCAGCTCCAACCTGGCCCGCTACGATGGGACCCTTTACGGGGTACGGGGGGAAGGGGAGGAGCTTTGGCAGGTGGTGGAGGCCACCCGGGCCCGTTTTGGCCTCGAGGTCAAGCGGCGGATCCTGGTGGGCACCTTTGTTCTGTCCAGCGGCTACTACGAGGCCTACTACGGCCGGGCCCAGGCCTTCCGCAAGCGCCTCAAGGCCGAGGCCCAGGCCCTCTTCCAGGAGGTGGACCTCCTCCTCCTCCCCACCACCCCCCACCCCGCCTTCCCCCTGGGAAGCCGCCCCGACCCCCTGGCCATGTACCGGGAGGACCTCTACACCGTGGGGGCCAACCTCACGGGCCTCCCCGCCCTTTCCTTCCCCGCGGGGTTTGAGGGGCATCTGCCCGTGGGTCTGCAGCTCTTGGCTCCCTGGGGGAGGGACGAGCTCCTCTTGCGGGCCGCCTTCGCCCATCAGGAGGCCACCGCCCGGGCCTTCGTCAAGACGCCCCTGGGGGAAGCCCTCTGATGGACCCCGCCTTCCGTTACCGTCTGGCCACCCGTCTGGCCCGCCGCCTCCGGGCCGAGGGAAGGCCCCTGCCCCTCCCTGTCCTGGGGGAGGCCTTGGGCCTTAGGGGCCCTGTGGCCCCGGTGGTGGCCCCCCTTCTGGACGGCCGTTTTGTCCCTGGGGAGGAGGTGGGGCTTTGGGAGTGGCGCTACCCGTTCCCCCACCCCAAGGAGGCGGTGGTGGTCCTGGATCTGGAGACCACGGGCCTGGCCCCGGGGCTGAACGAGATCATTGAGGTGGCCCTGGTGCGGTTGGAGGGGAAGCATCGCCGGGCTTTCCAAAGCCTGGTCCGGCCCAGGCGCCCCCCGAGCCCCTTCATCCAGCGCCTCACCGGGATCAGGCCCGAGGACCTGGAAGGGGCCCCGCCCCTGGAGGCCGTGTTGGCCCAGGCCTATCCCCTTCTCAAAGGGGCGACCCTGGTCATCCAGAACGCCTCCTTTGACCTCGGCTTTCTCCGCCCGGCCCTCGAGGGCCTGGGGTGGCGGTTGGAGAACCCCGTGGTGGACTCCATCCGCTTGGCCAGGAGGGCCATGCGGGGCCTGAAGCGCTACGGCCTGGACGCCCTCTCCCAGGTCCTGGAGCTCCCGCCAAGGGAAGAGCACCGGGCCCTGGACGACGTGGAGCGCACCCTTGCCGTGGTCTACGAGGTGTACTATATGCTCACTTCAGGGAGCCCCCGCCCTCTGGCGGATTTGGGGAGGTAGTATGACCGCGCGCTATGTCCTGACGAGTACCTGTATTCAGACGGGCACCATGGCCCTCACCGCCTCCTTGCGCCAGCATCTCCTGGGAAAGGAGCGGGTCCGTTTTGTGGACGAGGACGGGGAGGCCTACGAGCTGGAGGTGGACTGGAAAAGTGGGGTGGTGCGGGGGCTCGCCTCTTACTACGCCAAGCGTCGCCTGGCGGTCAACGAGGCCATTCTGCTCCATTTCCGCGGGGGGGAGGTGGAGCTGAAGGCCCTGCCCCGCTCCCCTCTGCGTCCTCCCCAGCCCGAGAAGCCCCAGGAAAAGCCCAAGGAGGGGCGCCCGGAGCCGGAAAAGCGGCGGGTGCGGGTCACCCCTTACCCCAAGGAGGTGCTCTTTCCCCACGAGCCCGAGGCCCTGGAACCTCCTGGGGTGACCGAGGACCTCAGGCGCCTGGGTTTCTTCCTGGAGGGGGGGCCACCCTGGGTGTACCGGGCGCCCCTGGGCAGGCGCCAGGTGGTCCTGGTCCTCTTGCGTTTGGGGGAAGGGGAGGTGAGCCTCCTCAAGCCCTACCGTCAGCAGGGGGCCCATGTGGCCCTTCTGGCTCCAGAGTCGGAGAAGGCCTCGGTGCCTGAGGGGGTGGGTTTCCTCTCCCCCGAGGCGGTGAACCGCCTGGTCCGCCTCAAGGCCCGGTTCCCCGTTACCCCCTTGGACCTGGAAGACCTCCTCAGGGGGGGGCGGATGGACCTGGAGGCGGTGGAGGCCCTGGAGGACCGCCTGGTGGCCGAGCTTTCCGAGAGGGGGGCTTTGGCCGCTTTTCTCCTCCTTTTGGCCAAGAAGCGCTTGGGGGAGGTGTTCCTTCTTGCGGACCTCGAGGCCGAGGCCCTAGAGGAGGGCCTCATCCCCGAGGTGGTGCGCCAGGGGGTGGAGCTCCTCGCCCAGCCCCCCTTCCTCTTGCTCAAGCGGCTTTCCCCAGGGGAGTTTCTCCTCCGGCAGGAGGTGGAGGAGGCCCTCGAGGACCTCATGGCCTTCGCCGAAGGGATGAGAAGCCGCCTCAGCCGCGTCCGTGGGGGCGCTTGACGGGGATAGCTTCTCCCAGGGCCAGGTCAAAGCTCTTCCGGGCCCGCTCCTTTAAGGCCTGGACCTTTTCCCAGTCGGGGTAACGGCCGTACATGGCCGCTTTGGAGAGCTTGATGGGGTCCCCGGGAAGCTCCTGGTAGTAGGCCCCGGTTTCCTTGGCGAAGGCGGCCACCTTGGGATCGTAGGAGAGGGCGGCAAAGGGGGTGCCGGCCGCCGCCGCCAGGATCAGGCCGTGGAGGCGCATGGAGATCACGTAGCCCGCCTGGGCCGCCAGGTAGAGGACCCTCCTGGGGTCGGATGTCTTCTCCACCTGGTGGTGGGGGAGGTCTGGCAGGATCTCGTCGTCGTAACCGGGTTGCAGGAGGAGGACGAGGACCTGCTTGCCCTCGTGAAAGAGACGGTTGGCGGTGATGTACAGGGTGCGCACCGCCTCCGGACCCACCCCCGCCCGGGGGATGACCAGGACCAGGTCCTCTTCCCGCCTTACGGGGGGCGGGGTGAGGAGGAGGGCGGGATCGGCCCCTAGCTCGGCGGGGATTCCCAGCCTTTTGGCGTACTCCAGGGAGTCCTGGTCCCTCACGATCACCGGGACCCCCTTCAAAGCCCCTTGGACCTGGCGTTCTCCCCACGGGGAGAGGGGACCCAGGGACTGGTTGAAGACCACCACCCGCTTGCGGAAGAGGCGGGCCAGGCGGAGGACAGAGAGGTAGTAGAGGAGGCTCAAGGGGCTGGTGGCGTCCTGTAAAAGCCCCCCGCCCCCCAGAAGCCAGAGGTCGGCCGTAAGGAGGGCCAGGGGGTTCAGGCGGTGGGCGGCCCTGATGCCGTGTTCCTCCCGGGTCCTCCTGGGGTCTCCCGAGAGGGCCAAGACCCCATGCCCCCGGGCCTTGAGCTCCCGGGAGATGGCCTCGAGGATGGCCTCATCCCCGGCGTTCCTAAACCCGTAGTACCCCGCTACCCCAACCACCATGCCCGAAGCCTCCTTACCAGGATAACCCCAACCATCCCCAGGAGGACCCCCAGGATGGCCCCGTTCACCACCCGGAAGAAGGAGATGGGCAGGGGGGTGTGGAAGTGGCTGAAGGTGTTGAGGATGGAGGCTATCCCGATGGCCGCCAGGAAGAGGAGGCCGTTTTGCACCCAGCGGGGCCAGGGGAGGAGGAGGGCGATGGGGAAGAGGGCGTGGCCGAAGACCTCCTTGAAGCGGGGGCGCACCATGAGGTCCTGAAGAAGGCTCCTGAGCTTCAGCTCCGCCTCGGGCACCAGGGGGGCCTCGTTCCCCCGCCGGAGGAGGGCCAGGGCCAGGAGGAAGAGGGCCAGAAGGGCCAGGGCCACCTCCCCCAGGCGCAGGGGGTGAGCGTAGAGGCGGGCCAGGGCTTCCTTGTAGTTCCTGTCCAGGAAGCTGTAGGCCACCAGGAGGGGCGGTACCAAAAGGGTGAGGGAGACTCCCTTGAAGGGGGCAAGGCCCAGGACCGTGGCGGGGGTGGAGCCCAGGGCGGAGAGGAAGACCGCCCCCGCCAGGGCGTAGCCCAGGGCCCTGACCCACATCCATAGCCCGTTCCGGGGCCCCAGGAACCCCAGGACGGGGAAGACCAAGGCGGCGAGCAGGGCCCCGCCCCCGCTTCCCCCGTAGCCCAAGGCCAGAAGGAGGAGCAGGAAGGCCACCAGAGGGCCGTAGACGGGAAGCCCCAGGGCGAGAAGCCCGAGCCCCGCCAGGACTCCTAGCCAGGCGAAATGCCTCAGGGGGCTTGGGGTGAAGTCCCGGGGCCTTGGGGTTCCCGTGGGGATGCCGCTCGCGTTGAGGCCCTCGTTCAGGCGCTTCAAGAAGCGCTCGGTCTCCTCCTGGTAGGGGTAGGGCCTGAGGTAGAGGAGCTGGTGGCCCCGCTCCCGGGCTGCCAGGACGTATTTGTCGGCGGCCTCCTCTGGCTTTAGGGTGAGTTGCCACTCGTAGCGGAGGCTAAAGAGGCGGAGGAGGCCCCTTTCCCGGAAGGCCTGGAGGCCTGGCTGGGGGGTGCCCTCCACGAGGGCCACGGGGACCCTGACCAGGGCCTTGGCCTCCTGCAGGCGGTAGGGGTGGCCCAGGGCCTCGAGGCCGGCGAAGACCACGGCTTCCGCTCCCTCGGGCACCAGGGGCAGGGCGGGGTCCAGGGCCCTTTGGCGGTGGTTGCTGGGCCGGACCACCACGTAGTACCCCGCCTCTTTGGCCCGCTGGATCTCGTCCAGGGGGTAGAAGGCGGGGAAGGCCTGGACATCCAGGGGAAAGCCCAGCCAGGGGCCCAGGCGCTCCTTGGGCAGGGCGTAGGCCCTTTCCAGGAGGTCCACGAGCCAGACCTCCCCCTTGAGGTAGTACCAGCCGGGCTTGGCGGAAAGCCCGGTCTCCGCAAGCTCCCGCCCCTGGCGGTAGAGGAGGACCCCTTCCGCCACCCAGTCCTTGACCAGGCGCTCGGGGAAGGCGATGCCGTTTACCCCGAGGGCTCGGTACGCTGCCAGGGCCGAGAGGAGATCCTTCCCGGCCGCCTTGGCCTCCGCCCTCAAGGCTTCAGCGTCCATGACCAGGGCCACGGGGCCCGGGCGTTCGCCCTCAAGCCTGGGGACCAGGGCCAGGAGGGAGGGGACGAGGGCGAGAAGAATCAGAAGATGGAGAAAGCGCTTCATGCGACCCCTGTCTGGACCAGGCGGGAGAGGGCCTTGGCCAAGAGCATCTCCAGCGCCACGGGGTTTTGGCCACCCCCGGGCAGGATCACGTCCGCATGCCGCTTGGTGGGCTCCACGAAGGCCTGGTGCATGGGCTTCACCCGGGTGAGGTACTGGTCCACCACGCTTCCCAAGGTGCGTCCCCGTTCCTCCACGTCCCGAATCAGGCGGCGGATGAAGCGCTCGTCGGCGTCTGCGTCCACGAAGACCTTGAGGTCCATGAGAGCCCGGAGCTCCTCCGGGTAAAGGACCAGGATGCCCTCGAGGATGACCACCGGGGCGGGGTTGACCCTACTCGTTGAGGGGCTTCGGGTGTAGACCTTGAAGTCGTAAAGGGGCATGTCCACGGGGTTTCCCGCCAGGAGGGCCCGGGCGTGCTCCAGGTAAAGGGCGAGGTCAAAGGCTTCGGGATGGTCGTAGTTCACTTTTAGGCGCTCGGAAAAAGGGAGGTGGGAGAGGTCCTTGTAGTAGTGGTCCATGGGGAGAAGGGCTACCCGTCGGCCCAATGCCTGGGCCAAGGACCGGGCCAGAGTGGTCTTGCCGCTAGCGGTACCGCCAGCGATACCTATCACAAAGGGCTTGGCCTCGCTCACCCTTCCATGATAAAAGGCGGGGAAGGTTCCTCCCCGCCCCTTCTCTGACATCCCTAGTGGACCGCCGCCACCCGCTCCTGCGAGTGGCCGATGGTGAGGTCGGTCTCGGGGTCAAAGGCGTGGAGGCGGCTCGTGTCCACCAGAAGCTCCACCATGGTCCCAGCCCGCACGGGGGCGTGGCCGTCCACCTTGGCCACCAGGACGGTGCCGTCCACGCTCACGTGGAGCTCGGTCTCAGCCCCCAAAGGCTCCACCACCTCCACCTCGCCCCGGATCGCGTTCTCCTCCTCAGGGATCACGGTGTACCCCTTGAGGCCCAGGTGCTCAGGGCGGATGCCCAGCCACACCTCTTTCCCCGCATAGGACCTCACGGGCTGGGCCAGGACGGGGTTGGCCCGGAGGCGGAAGCCAGGGGCCGCCAGGTAGACCCTTTCTCCCTGGACCTCCACCCGGGCCCTGAGGAAGTTCATGGAGGGGCTCCCGATGAACCCGGCCACGAAGCGGTTGGCGGGGAAGTCGTAGAGGTTTAAGGGGGTGTCCACCTGCTGGATCTCCCCGTCCTTCATGACCACGATGCGGTGCCCCAGGGTCATGGCCTCCACCTGGTCGTGGGTCACGTAGATGGTGGTGACCCCAAGCCTCCTCTGGAGCTTGGCGATCTCCGCCCGCATCTCCACCCGGAGCTTGGCGTCCAGGTTGGAGAGGGGCTCGTCCATGAGGAAGACCTTGGGCTCCCGCACGATGGCCCGGCCCATGGCCACCCGCTGGCGCTGGCCGCCGGAGAGCTCCCGGGGCTTGCGGTTCAGCAGGTGCTCTATCTTCAGGATGCGGGCGGCCTCCTTCACCCGGCGGTCAATCTCCTCCTTGGGGTAGCGGCGGAGGCGGAGGCCGAAGGCCATGTTCTCGTAGACGTTCATGTGGGGGTAGAGGGCGTAGTTCTGAAAGACCATGGCGATGTCCCGGTCCTTGGGGGGGACGTCGTTCACCAGGCGGTCCCCGATGAAGATCCGCCCCTCGGAGATCTCCTCCAGCCCGGCGATCATGCGCAGGGTGGTGGTCTTCCCGCAGCCCGAGGGCCCCACGAAGACCACGAACTCCCCGTCCTCCGTCTCCAGGTTGAAGTCCTTGACCGCCACCACCTTGCCGAAGCGCTTCCACACGTGCTCCAGCTTGACTTTGGCCATCCTTACCTCCTGGCCCCACGCTTTGGGCCCTTTGGCCCATCGGGGGTGCGGGGGTATTTTACCCCAGGTCGGGCTTTCAGATGATTTTCGCAGACACCCCTTCTTTATGGTGGCTGGTGTGCCCCAAAAGGGCGCGGATGTTCCCGGAGGTGGACAGTGTTGCAAGGGTTTAGGGACTTCATTATGCGGGGGAACGTGGTGGACCTGGCGGTGGCGGTCATCATCGGTGGAGCCTTCGGCCAAGTGGTCAACTCCTTGGTGGCGGACGTGCTCACGCCCCTCATCGGGGCCTTGGGTGGGGCTCCAGACTTCTCCGCCCTCAAGCTGGGTCCCATTGCCTTGGGCAAGTTCGTCAACGCCGTGGTGAACTTCTTGATTGTGGCCGCCGCCATCTACTTCCTGGTGGTCACTCCCATGAACGAGCTGGCCAAGCGCCGGAAGAAGGAGGAGGTCCCGGCGGCCCCGCCCGAGCCCCCGGAGGAGGTCAAGCTTCTCCGGGAGATTCTGGAGGAGATCCGGAAGAAGGCCTGAGGCGGTTCCAGAAAAAGAGGCCCAGAAACCCCAGGCCCAGCTCGGGTCTGGGGTCTAGGGTTACCGAGAGGGCGAAGGCGTGGAAGAGGGGGACCTCGAGGGCCCTAAGGGGGGCCTGGAGAAGGAGTTCCTTAAGGGCCTTTCCCTGGCGTAGGGCGAGGAGGAGGAGGTAGGGGAGGTAGGGCCAGGGGCCCGTGGCGAGGCCCAGGGCGGAAAGGCCCAGGGCGGCGAAGGCCAGGCCCCGGGCGGGGGGAAGGAGGTCCAGGTCCACGGGGCGCAGATCGTCCCACACCAGGGCCTCTTCCCCAGGCCAGGGGGCCTTGAGGAGGAGAAGCCTTTTCCCCTCGTGCCCCCCCAGGTAGGCCTCCGGCCTGGGGGCCGCCCCCAGGGGGAGGAGGTGGGCGGGGTCCTCCTTGAGGGCCTGGAAGAGGTGGGGGTCCAGGGGAAGCCCGTCCACCAGAAACCAGGTGTGGGGCCTGCCGGAGAGGAGAAAGCCCAGGGCCCTTTCCACCCGGTGCCCCCGGTGGGCCAGGATGCCGGGCCAGGCCTCGGGGGGCTCCTTGAGGAGGGTGGCCCTCCAGGGGGGGGCGTGGGCCAGGGGCTCCGCCTTCAGGGCGAAGCGCACCTCCAAGACCTCTCCTTCCTTCAAGGCGAAGCGGGCCAGGAGGTTGCCAAAGACCTCGTAGACCTCCAGGGGCTTGTGGGAGAGGGAGAGGTCGGCCAGCCGTTGGCCGGGGAGGTCGCCCGGGAGGGGCAGGAGGTGCTCCCCGGCCTGGGGGGCGCGGTAGCGGAGGGCGAGGCGCACGGAAAACACGATACACTCTTCCCATGGACTGGCTTCTCACCCCGGGCCCCGTGCGCCTGCACCCCAAGGCCCTGGAGGCCCTCTCCCGCCCCCAGCTCCACCACCGCACCGAGCCCGCCCGGGCCCTTTTCCTAAGGGCGCGCCACCTCCTCAAGGAGGCCTTCCGCACGGAGGGGGAGGTCCTCATCCTCACGGGAAGCGGCACCCTGGCCATGGAGGCTCTGGTCTTGAACCTCTTCGCCCCTGGGGATCGGGTTCTGGTCCCCGTCTACGGCAAGTTCTCTGAGCGCTTCGCCGAGATCGCCCAAAGCGCCGGGCTTAGGGTGGAGCGCCTGGACTACCCCTATGGGGCCCTGCCCCGTCCCCAGGACGTGGCCCGGAAGGGGTACGAGGGGCTTCTCCTCGTCCACTCCGAGACCTCCACCGGGGCCCTGGTGGACCTTCCCGCCCTGGCCCAAGCCTTCAAGGAGCAAAACCCCGGGGGCCTGGTGGGGGCGGACATGGTGACGAGTCTCCTCCTAAAGGAGGTGGCCCTCGAGGCCTTCGGGGTGGACGCCGCCGCCTCTGGAAGTCAAAAGGGCCTCATGTGCCCCCCCGGCCTGGGCTTCGTGGCCCTAGGCCAAAGGGCCCTGGAGCGTTTGCGGCCCCGGGGGTACTACCTGGACCTCTCCCGGGAGCTCAAGGCCCAAAGGGAGGGGGAGAGCGCCTGGACCCCGGCCATCAACCTGGTGGGGGCGGTGGCGGCGGTGTTGGAGGAGGTCCTCCCCAGGCTGGAGGACCACCTCCGGCTCAAGGCCTGGCAGAACGACCTCCTCTACGGGGTGGGGGAGGGCCTGGGGCTTAGGCCGGTGCCGGAAGCGAGAAGCCCCGCCGTGGCCGCCTTTTACCTGCCAGAAGGCGTGCCCTACAAGGCGGTGAAGGAGGCCTTCGCCAGAAGGGGCGCGGTGATCGCCGGGGGGCAGGGGCCCCTCAAGGGGAGAATCTTCCGCCTCTCCCTCATGGGCCATTACGACCGCTACCAGGCCCTGGGGGTGGCCGCCCTCTTCCAGGAGGCCTTCAGCGATATTCTTCCAGCCTCCTAAGCATCTCCTCCCGGGTGTAGACCGCCCGGGCCCCGCCCACCAGCTTGGGCCTGGTCTTGGCGGCGAGGAGGACCGCCTCGCCCAGCTTCCGCACGGAAAGCCTAAGGGGGACGGCCACGGGGCGGAGATGCATGCCGATCAAGACCCCCCCGATGTCCATCCCCCCGTGGGCCTGGGCCTTCAGGGACTCCACCATCACCGGCTCCTGGAAGCGCAAAAAGGCGGCGGTGGCCAAGGCTCCCCCCGCCTTGGGGTGGGGGAAGACGCTGACCTCCTCCAGGCCGTAGGCCTCCAAGGCCCTTCGCTCCACCACCAGGGCCCGGTTCAGGTGCTCGCATCCCTGGACGGCCACGAAGATTCCCCGGTCCAGGAGGGGGGGCAGGAGACCTTCCAGGATGGCCTCCGCGGCCTCGAGGCTGGGCCTCGTCCCCACCT
This sequence comes from uncultured Thermus sp., assembly GCA_947085095.1. Lineage (GTDB taxonomy): Bacteria > Deinococcota > Deinococci > Deinococcales > Thermaceae > Thermus. Next base: position 13,230 of record CAMTVD010000016.1, read on the forward strand.
TCTCCCCCAGGACCTCGCTGGTGGACCCTCCCAGGACGAAGAGGCTCCCTTCGGGCATGGGAAAGAGGCTTAGGAACTCCAAGGCGGCTTTTTCTGCGTTGAGCCGGATCCCCTCCATACCCTTAAGCCTAGCGCAGGGGGAAAGCATCCGCTCCCCCTTTAGGGAGCGTAGTAGAGGATGAAGGGAGGTTTAGGATGAAGCGCTTTGTGGTGTTGGGGTTGATGGCGGTATTGGTGGTTTGGGTGGCGCAGGGGCAGATGGCCAAGCCCCTGGAGGTGTACCACGCCGCCTTAAGCGGCCAGGAGTTGCGGGGCACGGCAGTGGTCTTGGTGCTGCCTGGAGGCGGGCTGGAGGTCTTTGTCTACCTAGAGGGCCTTAGACCCGACTCAGGGGCCTACGCCAACCACATCCACTTCAACCGGGCGGGCAACGCCAACTGCAAGGAGCAGAACGGGGACCAGATCCTGGGCTTGACCTCCTTGGTGGCCGATACCAACGGCCGGGCCGTGGCCTACACCCGCCTGCCGGGGGCCCGGTTGCCCCCGGGCACCACCTACGTGAACGTCCACGCCAACACCCCTACTCCGGTGGGCCCGAGCATCGCCTGCGGCGACCTGGGCCAGGTGAAGGGGCCTTCCTCCTATTGAAGGGGTGGGGATGTGGAGGTTTTTTTGCTTAGGCCTGTTGATCCTGGGGGCCTGTTACCCATCACCGGGTCCCGGCGGAGGGGATGCCGAGCCCTGCCCTGAGGTCATCCAGATCCAGGGGTTTGCCTTTCGCCCGGACCGCTGCTTTGTTTCGGCGGGAACCAGCCTGCGCTTCCAGAACCTGGACGCGGCGCCCCACACGGCCACGGCCGAGGGGGGCGGCTTTGACACGGGAACCCTTAACCCGGGAGACACCTCGGGCCCGCTCGTCCTCAACCAGCCGGGCACCCACAGCTACTACTGCCGCCTTCACCCCGGCATGCGTGGGATCATTGAGGTGCGCTAGGGTAGGGTGAGGCGGGCCAGGATGTGTCCGGGGGCTGGGCCTATGGGCTCGCCCTCGAGGCTCAGGACCAGGGTCCGAAAGCCCTGGTAGCTGGCTTCTAGGATCCGGCCCCGGGTCTGCCCCAAAAGGTGGTGGGTGCCTTCTGCTTCTCCCCAAAGGCGGTAGGCCAACCCGGGGGGTGGGGGTTCGCGTAAGAGGAGAAGGCAGTGGCCATCCTCCCGCCAGAGAAGGAGGCCCAGGCTCTCCCCGTTTCCTTTGAGGTGGCGCCAACGTGCCTCTGGATCGGTGGCCCAGTGGGCTACCTTTTCCAGAGGGGCCTCCTGCTGTGATGGGCGCTGGCCCCAGTAGGCCCCGAGGAGGAAGGCCCCGGCTAGGGCCGCCGCCAGGAAGACGGCGCGGATCTGGTTCCGCCACAGGCGCGAGCGCCTAAGGCGGGCCCTGACCCGCTCCCAAGCATTCTCTGGGGGGGATACAGGGGGAAGCGCCTCGGCTAGAGCGAAAAAGGCCTGCTCTAAGCCCCGAAGCTCCCTCTGACACCGGGCGCAACTCCTAAGATGGGCCTCCATCCGAGCCCTAGCCTTAGGGTCCAGGTCGCCTGCGAGGTATTCGGGTAGCAGGGCGTCCACGTGCTCCATTTAGGCCTCTCCCAAAAGTTGGCGGAGCTTGAGAAGGGCGCGCCGGATCTTGGCCTTTACCGTGCCCAGGGGAAGCCCTGTCTTTTCCGCCAGCTCCCTGTGGCTTAACCCCCCGTAGAAGGCTCCCTCCAAAAGCGCCCGCTCCTCGGGGGGAAGGCTTTCCAGGGCGCGGGCGGCCAGGACCCGCTCCTCCCGCCCCCCTTCCCAGAAGCCCAGGGCCTCCTCCCGCTCCCCATCGGGGTGCTGGGGGTCCAGGGCCAGGTCCTTAGGGGGTTCCCGCCTGCGCCGGCGTAGGCGGGAAAGGGCCAGGTTGCGAGCGATGGCGTAAACGAAGGCCCTGGCCTCCCCCCGACCGGGATCGTAGCGGAACGCCTCGCGGTAGAGGCGCAAGAAGGTGTCCTGAAGGACTTCCTCCGCTTCCTCCCGGCTATCCAGCATCCGCAAGAGCAGGGCGAAAACCCTGGGGGCTAGGGCGCGGTAGAGTTCCTCCAGCGCCGCCTCCTCTCCCAAGGCTAGCCGCCGCAGAAGGTGGTGCAGAATGGCCGGCTCCTGTTCCCCCATGGGTGGCCCTCCCCAGGCGGACCGGGGTCCAAAGGGCTCGGGGGTGGCCAGGCCCCCTGGAGCCCAGGGGTGCCCTCAGCATACAGGTTCCCGGCTCCCCCACGCCCCGGGCGCCTAGGCCCTTAGCCTGGCCGCGAGGGCTCACGTCCGGAGGGCGAGGTCCAAGGCTACGAAGAGAAACATCCCCAGGCTCACCCCCACGTTGGCCTGGAAGAAGGCCAGGTCCACCTTGGAGAGGTCCTCGGGGGAGACCAGGCGGTGCTCGTAGAGGAGGAGGCCCCCCACCAGGATTAGGCCCAGGAAGTAGAGGGGACCGGCCCCGTAGCTCACCCCCGCCAGGAGGAGGGCCAGCCAGGCCAGGGCGTGGCTTCCCCGGGCGATGAGGAGGGCTAAGGGGATGCCGAAGCGGGCGGGGATGCTCCTCACCCCATGGGCCCGGTCAAAGGCGTAGTCCTGGGTGGCGTAGAGGATGTCAAACCCGGCGATCCAGAGGGCCACCCCCGCCCAGAGCCAGTAAGCGGTGGGGGCGAAGCTCCCGGTGACGGCGATCCACCCCCCCGCCGCCGCCGCCCCGATGGTGAGGCCCAGGACGTAGTGGCAAAGCCAGGTGAAGCGCTTGGTGTAGCTGTAGATGGTGAGGAAGAACACGGCCACGGGGAGGAGCCTGGCCGTGAGGGGGTTCAGGGAGAGCCCGGCGTAGACCAGGAGGGCGAGGCCCAAAAGGGCGAGGAAGAGGGTCTCCCAGGGCTTCACCAGGCCCCGGGGCAGGTGCCGGTCCTTGGTCCTGGGGTTTAAGGCATCCAGGGGCCAGTCTATGAGGCGGTTTAAGGCCATGGCCATGGTCCTGGCTCCCACCATGGCCAGGGTCACCAGGAGGAAGGTGGGCCACCCCGGCCACCCCTCCGCCGCCAGGAGCATCCCTCCGTAGGCGAAGGGGAGGGCGAAGAGGGTGTGCTCAAAGCGGAGCAGATCCAGGTAAATCTTGAGCCGGCTCACCCTTTGCGCACCTCGAGGATCCGGTTCCTCTCGTCCACCAGGACCACGGTGGGCTTGAGGCTCCTGGCCTCCTCTTCGTCAAAAACCCCGTAGGCCACCAGGATGACCAGGTCCCCCGGGCGCACCAGGTGGGCGGCGGCCCCGTTGATCTTGACCTCCCCCGAGCCCCGTTCGCCGGCTAGAGCGTAGGTGGTGAGCCGGGCCCCGTTGGTGATGTCGTAGATGTCCACCTGCTCGTAGGGAAGGATGCCGGCGGCCTCCAGGAGCTCCTGGTCCACGGTCACCGAGCCCACGTAGTGGAGGTCGGCCTCGGTCACCGTGGCCCGGTGGATCTTGGCGTGGAACATCACGCGCCTCACGAAAGGGGAGTTTACTCCTCCCCTTCGGCCTTGGGAAGCCTGCCCTCCACGAAGAGGGTCTTGGCCCCGGTGTAGAGGACCTGGCCCGGCGCCGCCTTCCTGGGCCGCCAGACGTGCTTCTTCCGGGTGTAGTCCACGGGCACCTGGGCCTCACCCCGGGCCTTGGAGTGGTAGGCGGCGAGCTTAGCGGCGAAGAGGAGGTCTTCCAGAGGGGGGTTTTTCCCCTCGGCCTTCAGGATCACGTGGCTTCCCGGCACTCCCTGGGCGTGGAACCAGAGGTCCTCGGAGTGGGCCAGGCGGGTGAGGAGGTCGTTCTCCTTGGCGTTGCGGCCCACCAGGACGGGAAAGCCCGAGGGGGAGGTGTAGCGGAGGCCAAGCCGGGCCCCCTTGTCCTCCCGGGGCCTTCGGGAGAGGGCCAGGAGCTCCTCCAGGTCCGCCTCCCGGAGACGGGCCATCTCCTCTTCCAGGGCCTTTATCCTGACCTCGGTCCTGGGGATGAGTTCCAGGGCCCTTTCCGCCAGCTCCTCCAGGCGCCGGGCCCGTTCGTAGAGCTTCTTGGCGTTCTCTTGAGGGCTTAGGGCGGGGTCCAGGGGGATCTCCACGGGCTCCCCGTCAAACCCCTCGAGGCGCACCCCCTCCGCTCCCCTGGGCACCTCCTTGAGCCTAGCGAGGAGCAGGTCCGCCATGGCCCGAAGCCTTTCTGCCTCCTCCAGGCGCTCCAGGGCCTTGTGGTAGTCGGCAAGCCTTGCCAGGAGGGTCCTTTTTTCCCTTTCCAGGGCCTCGAGGAGGGGTCTCCTCAGGGCCTCCTTCTCCTCCTCGGCCCACCTTTTCCTCAGCTCCTCGGAAAGGGCGGTGCGCAAAGAGGGGTCCTCCACCAGGCTCCTCAGGGCCTGGTGGACCCGCTTTAGCCCCTCCTCCTCCAGGGGGGTTTCCGGGGTGAGGCCCGCCCGCCGGGCCAGCTCCCGCATGAGCTCCAGGCCCACCCCGTCCACGTGCCGGACGATCTCCTTCAAGGGCTTCCCCAGAAGGGGGCGGAGGTCCTCCTCCTTCAGGGTCCTGGGGTCCAGCTTGGCGTAGGGGGGCGGGGGGGTGTAGGGGAGGCCGGGACGGAGCTCCCGGTAGCGGTTCACCTCCTTGGTGATGGCCCGGTCCACCCCCAGGATGGTGCCCTTTTCGTCCAGGAGGAGGAGGTTGGCGTTCCGGCCCGTGGCCTCCAGGACCAGGAGCGAGGGCGGGGTGTCCACGAAGCCCTTCTCCCCGGCGAAGCGGAGAAAGACCACCCGGTCCAGCTTGAGCTGTTGGGCCTCCAGCAAGGGGCCCTTCACCCGGGAAAAAAGCTGGCGCTGGAAGGGGGTCTTGGGCTCCCCCAGGAGGGTGCTCCCCTCCAGGACCAGGCTGGGGGAGGGGGGGCGGTAGCGGAGGACCAGGTTGAAGATCCTCCCCGTCCTCCCCTTGAGGAGGATGGCCAAGGTGCCCTCCTCGGGGAAGGCCAGGCCCAGGTTGGAGGCGGGGAGCTCTCTTTCCAGCTCCCGCAAGACGGCGTGGATCAGTAGGCCTTCCATTTTCTAAAAACCACCAGAAAGGCGGTGTGGCCCACCTGCTGGAAGCGGGGATGGGCCACGGGAAGTCGGACCTCCCACTCCCGCCAGCCCACCTCCAGGACCCTTTCCAGGGCCAGGGGGAGGGCCTCGGCCTTGGCCACGAGCTCTAGGACCTGGGTGATGTTGGGCAGGTAGGCCACCAGGAAGCGGTCGGGCTTCAAGGCCTCCACCGCCTTTTGCAGGACGGTCCAGGGCTCCATCAGGTCCAGGGCCACGCCGTCGTAGCCCTCCTTTTCCAGGGCGGCCTCCTCCAGACCCCCCTCGTGGAAGCGGATGTTATCCACCCTCCAGAAGGCCCGCACGTTCTCCACCGCCCGCTTTAGGTGGTGGGGGCGCTTTTCAAAGGTGTCCACCAGCCCTAGAGGCCCCACCGCCCGGGCCAGGAAGAGGGTGAGCCCCCCAGAGCCCGTCCCCGCTTCCAGGACCCGCATCCCCGGGGCCAGGTCCAAAAGGGTGAGCATGGCGCCCGCGTCCTTGGGGTAGGTGGGGGTGGCGCTCCTTTTCATGTGGAGCACGTACTCCTCTAAGGTGGGCCGGTGGACGGAAAGGGGCTCCCCCAGGTGGGTTTGCACCCGCCCTCCGGGGCCGGCCTCGAGGATGGCCTCGTGGGGCACCGTGCCCCGGTGGTGGTGGAACACCCCGCCCTTCCGCACCCTGACCAAGAAGGTGCGGCCCTTGCTGTCCTTGAGGAGAAAGAGTGCGCCCTCCACCCCGCCCACTTTAGCGGGCGAGTTCCAGATAGTCCAGAACCTGCCTCAGGTCAAAGGGGTTGGGCACCCGGTAGGGCCCGGCGAAGAGCGTGGGGGTCCCCCGGAGGCCGAGGCGCAGGGCCAGGGCGCGCTCCTCCTCCACCCGCTTCCGCACCTCGGGGTCTTTCAGGCACCGGGCGAAGGCCTCCTCCTTCAGGCCCAGGGTCCGGGCCAGGCCCAGGTAGTCCCCCAGCCTTCCCGTCATGAGGAGGTCGTGGTAGGGCCAGAAGGCCCCCTGCGCGTGGGCGCACTCGCTGGCCTGGGCGGCGGGCAGGGCCTCGGAGTGAATCTCCGTGAGGGGGAAATGGCGGTAGCTGAGGCGAACCTCCCCTTTGAGGGCCCTGGCCTTGAGGGCGGGTAAGACTTCCCGGGCCAGGCGCTGGCAGTAGGGGCACTGGAAGTCGGAGAAGACCCTTAAAAAGGGGCCTTTTCCCCCCAGGGTCAGGCGGTCCTTGCCGAAGGCGCTTTCCGGGACGCTCCTTGGCAGGAGGCGGGCCCGGAAGGGCTCCTGGAAGTTTAGCTCCAGGAGGAAGTCCTCCCCTAGGTTTAGGGTGAGGTGCCGCCCCCGCAAGGCCTCCCGGTTTTTGGCGTACCAGTCCAGAAAAGGCCCCCTGTATCCCACCCCGGTGCCCTTGTCTATAAGGCGGGCCAGGAAGGTGGCGTTTTCCGGTCCCTGGTAGACCACCGCCAGGAGGCGGCCGTTCTTGCTTTCCACCTCCACCCTGGCCCCGGGGGGCAAGGGGCCCAGGCCCTTTTCAAAGGCCTCCACCGGGCGGCCGATCTGGGCCAAGGCCAGGCCTAGAAAAAGGGCCAGGGCGGGAAGCCCCCTCATACCTTGAAGAAGCCCTCCACGGGCAGGACGAAGACCACGGCCCCGCCCACCTGGACCTCCACGGGGGTTTGCAGGAAAGGGTCGGGGGCCTCGGAGAAGGGGAGGCCCCGGGTCACCAGGCGGGTGCGGGTGCGGCACTTCTCGCGGATAAGGTCCAGGACCTCTTCCACCCGGTCGTCCTCGAGGCCGATCAAAAGCGTGGTGTTCCCCTCCCTTAGGAAGCCCCCGGTGGAGGCCAGCTTGGTGGACTGGAGGCCCCGCTCCAAGAGGGCCTTGGTGAGCCCGGGGGCGTCCGTGTCCTGGACGATGGCCACGATGAGCTTCATTGGACCCTATTGTACACCCCGTGCCACTCCTGGAGGCTTCGCACCCCTAGGGGCTTTTCCCGGGCCCTGAGGATGGCCTTGAGGCTCCAGGTGGCCCCTTCCAGGGTGGTGATGAAGGGAAGCCCCTGCTCCACCGCCCGCCTGAGCTCGGGGTGGGGGAGGAGGCTGATGAGGAGGTCGTACTCCCCCTCGCTGAGGCTGAAGCCCGCCTCCAGGTAGGCCCGCTTCACCTCTTCCAGCTCCGCTCCCTCGCCGATGAAGCGCACCCGGCCTCCTAGGGGAAGCCTCTGGCCCGCCCCGAGCTGGGCCTTGTAGTAGGCCAGGTAGGGGTCCTCGTCTATCCCCATGCTCTCCCCGGTGGAGCGCATCTCCGGCCCCAGGACGGGGATCACCCCGGGGAACTTGAGCCAGGGGATGACCACCTCCTTGACGGCGTAGTAAGGGGGGACGGGGTCCAGGTCCCGCACCCCAAGCTCCTTCAGGGTCTTGCCCACGGCGATGAGGGCCGCCAGCTTGGCGAGGGGCACGCCGATGGCCTTGGAGACGAAGGGGACGGTGCGGCTGGCCCGGGGGTTGGCCTCGAGGATGTAGACCTCCTCCCCCAGCACGGCGTACTGCACGTTGAGAAGCCCCCTGACCCCCAGGGCCAGGGCCAGGCTTCGGGTGTAGGCCTTGACCTTTTCCAGGGCCCCTTGGGACAGGTGCACCGGGGGGAGGACGGTGGCCGAGTCCCCGGAGTGGACCCCGGCCCGCTCCACGTGCTCCATCACCCCGGCGATCATGACCTCCTCCCCGTCGGAGAGCGCGTCCACGTCCAACTCCAAGGCCCCTTCCAGGTAGCGGTCCAGAAGGATGGAGGGCCTCTCCTGGAGGGGCTCGTAGACCTCCTCCAGGTAGCGCCTTAGCTCCTCCGGGCTCCGCAGGACCCGCATGGCCCGCCCGCCCAGGACGTAGCTGGGCCTCGCCAGGAGGGGGAAGCCCACCGCCTCGGCCAGACCCAGGGCCTCCTCCGGGGTCCTGGCCACCCTTCCTTTGGGCTGGGGGATGCCGAGGCTTTGGCAGAGGCGATTGAAGGCCTCCCGGTCCTCCGCCTGGTGGATGGCGGCGAAGGGGGTGCCGAGGAGCCTGACCCCCGCCTCCTCGAGGCCCTTCGCCAGCTTCAAGGGAGTCTGCCCCCCTAAGGTGGCGATCACCCCCAGGGGCTTCTCGTGCTCCACCAGGTTGAGGACGTCCTCCAGGGTGAGGGGTTCAAAGTAGAGGCGGTCGGCGGTGTCGTAGTCGGTGGAAACGGTCTCGGGGTTGGAGTTCACCATGATGGTCTCAAAGCCCGCCTCCTTCAGCGCCCAGACGGCGTGGACCGTGGCGTAGTCAAACTCCACCCCCTGGCCGATGCGGATGGGCCCCGAGCCCAGGATCACCACCTTGGGCTTTTCCGAGGGCCAGACCTCGTCCTCCAGCTCGTAGGTGGAGTAGTGGTAGGGGGTGTAGGCCTCAAACTCGGCGGCGCAGGTGTCCACGGTCTTGTAGACGGGAACCACCCCCAGGGCCTTTCGCTCCCGGCGCACCTCCATCTCGCTTTGGCCCAGGACCTCCCCTATCCGGGCATCGGGAAGCCCCAGGCTCTTGAAGAACCTCCAGGACTCCCGGTCCCTGGGAGGGTGGTCCTTGAGCCAGGCCTCCGCCTCCACGATCTCCTGCATCTGGTGGAGGAACCAAGGGTCTATGCGGGTGGCCCGGTGGAGCTCCTCCACCCCCATCCCCCGCCTGAGGAGCTCCAAGACGGCGTAGATGCGGTCGGGGTTGGGGTAGAGCTTCCGCTCCAGCTCTTCCGTCTTTACCCCCGCCAGGGCCCGCACGTCCCGCTCCAGCCCCCTCAGGGCCTTCATCAGGGCCTCCTTGAAGGTGCGGCCCATGGCCATGACCTCCCCCACGGACTTCATCTGGGTCCCGAGCTCGTCCCTGAGCCTCCCCAGGGTGTTGGGGAGGTCTATAAACTTCTCAAAGGCGAAGCGGGGGATCTTCACCACCACGTAGTCAATGGTGGGCTCAAAGGAGGCGGGGGTCTTGCGGGTGATGTCGTTGGGGAGCTCGTCCAGGCGGTAGCCCACCGCCAGGAGGGCGGCGATCTTGGCGATGGGGAAGCCGGTGGCCTTGGAGGCCAAAGCGCTTGAGCGGGAGACCCTGGGGTTCATCTCAATGACCACCTGGCGGCCCGTTTTGGGGTCCACGGCGAACTGGATGTTGGAGCCCCCGGTGTCCACCCCGATCTCCCGGATCACCGCCTTGGCGGCGTCCCGCATCCTCTGGTACTCCACGTCGGAAAGGGTCTGGGCGGGGGCCACGGTGATGGAGTCCCCGGTGTGGACCCCCATGGGGTCCACGTTCTCAATGCTGGTGATGATGACCACGGTGTCCGCGTGGTCCCGCATCACCTCCAGCTCAAACTCCTTCCAGCCCAGCACCGACTCCTCCACCAAGGCGGTGTGCACGGGGGAGAGGGCGAGGCCCCGAGCGAGGACCTCTTTGAGCTCGGCCTCATTCCTGGCGATGCCGCCCCCGGTGCCCCCCAGGGTGAAGGAGGGGCGGACCACCACGGGAAAGCCCACCTCCCGGGCAAAGTGGAGGCCCTCCTCCACGCTCCCCACCATCTTTCCCCGGGGGACCTCGAGGCCGATCTTGCGCATGGCCTTCTGGAAGGCCTCCCGGTCCTCTCCTTTCTGGATGGCCTCCGCCTTGGCCCCGATCAGCTCCACCCCGTAGCGGTCCAAAATCCCCTCCTCGTGGAGGGCCATGGAGAGGTTGAGGGCGGTCTGCCCCCCCAGGGTGGGGAGGAGGGCATCGGGGCTTTCCTTGGCGATGACCTTCTCCAGGGACTCGAGGGTGAGGGGTTCAATATAGGTCCTTTCCGATAGCTCCGGGTCGGTCATGATGGTGGCGGGGTTGGAGTTCACCAGGATGGCCTCGTACCCGGCCCCCCGGAGGGCCTTCACCGCCTGGGTGCCCGAGTAGTCAAACTCGGCGGCCTGGCCGATGGTGATGGGCCCGGAACCGATGATGAGGATTTTCCTGAGGTCTCTTCTCGGCGGCATCGCGTACCCGAGGGATGAGCTTAGCACAACCAGGGCCTTGGGCCAAGGGGCGGGCGCCAAACTTATACGCTTTGACCCCCGTGAAATGCATAGACTTGCGACAATTGCCCTCGCCTTTGCGGGCTATACTGGAGCCATGCGCCGGGTAAGCCCTGGGGAGCTTCCCGCCCTCCTCTCCGAGGGGGTCAAGGTGGTGGACGTGCGCCCCCTGGACAAACGGGAGACCCCTTTGCCCTTCCCCGCCGAGTGGGTTCCCCTGGAGAAGATCCAGAAGGGGGAGCACGGCCTTCCCAAGGTTCCCCTCCTCCTGGTCTGTGAGAAGGGGCTTCTGAGCCAGGTGGCCGCCCTCTACCTGGAGGCGGAGGGGTACGAGGCCATGAGCCTGGAAGGAGGCCTAAAGGCCTTGACGGGGGGCAGATAGCCCCGTAGAATGGCGGATGCTGAGCGTGGTGAGCGTAGCTCAGCTGGTGAGAGCACCGGACTGTGGATCCGGGGGTCGTGGGTTCAAGTCCCATCGCTCACCCCAGTCCCACCACCCCGAAAGGGGTGGTATTTTAAAGGGGGGCCTCGCCCTCCTCGCGAGGATGGCGGAACCGGTAGACGCGCCGGACTTAGGATCCGGTGGGGCAACCCGTGCGGGTTCAAGTCCCGCTCCTCGCACCAAAAGGGCGAGGTCCCACTTTTTGCGCGAGGTGAGGTGTGGCGGAGATCCTGGAGCGTTCCGGCTATCTGGTGAGGGTCCGGGTTGAGGTCCCGGCGGAAAAGGTGGAGGCCAGCTACCAGGCCATGCTGAAGGACCTGGCCCGGCGGGTCAAGATTCCCGGCTTCCGTCCCGGCAAGGCCCCGCTGAAGGTGGTGGAGGCCCGCCTGGGGCGGGAGGAGCTTTTGAGCGACCTCAAGGAGCGCCTGGTGGAGGAGACCTACCCGGAGGCCGTGCGGGAGCTGGGCCTTCTGCCGGTGGCCGCTCGGGTGGTGGAGGAGGAGCTAAGGGAAGGGGAGGGCTTCCGCTACGTGGCTGAGGTGGAGAACTACCCGGAGGCGAGGCTCCCCGACTGGCGGGGCTTCGCCTTGGAGGTCTCTCCGCCGGAGGTCACCGAGGAGATGGTGGAAAAGGCCCTGGAGGAGCTCCGCCACCGCTACGCCGAGCTTTCCCCCGTGGAGCGGGAGGCCAGGGAGGGGGACCACGTCTTCGTGCGCACCGAGGAGGGGGCGGAGTTCCCCATTGACCTCTCCAAGGCCCTGCCCCACGTGCGGGAGGCTCTCTTGGGGCGGAGGGCGGGGGAGGTGGTCATGGTCCCTGTCCTGAACGACAAGGGCGAGAAGGTGCGGGAGGTGCGCACCGAGCTCCTCGAGGTCAAGACCCTGGAGCTTCCTGAGCTAGACGAGGAGTTCGCGAAGACCCTGGAGGCGGAAAGCCTGGAGGACCTGAGGGCCAAGGTGCGCCAGAGCCTGGAGCAACAGGCCCAACGGGCCTACCAGGAGGCCCGGGAGCGGGTTTTCCTGGAGAAGCTGGCCGAGGGCCTGGAGGCGGAGATCCCCCCCTCCATGCTGGAAACGGAGGAGCGGCACCTCCTGGAGCACCTGGCCGAGGACCTCTACCACCGGGGGGTTGGCCTGGAGGCTTACCTGAAGTCCCTGGAGGAGAAGGGCGAGCTTCCCAAGTTCCAGGAGGAGCTCCGCCAGGAGGCCCTGAAGCGGGTGAAGCGCTCCTTGGCCAAGGAGAAGCTGGCCGAGGAGCTCAATCCCCAGGTGAGCGAGGAGGAGTGGCAGGCCTACCTGCAGGCTGTGGCCCGCTCCTACGGCATGAGCCTAGGGGAGCTGAAGCGGGAGTTCGGCGAGCGGGGCCTAGCCCGCCTCAGGACCGCTTACCTCCAGGATAAGGCGGTCCGGGAGGCCCTTGCCCAGCTTTCCTAGGCCCTTCCATGGTGGCCCAGGGGGGTTTTCCCCCTGGGCTTGCCGCTAGAATGAGAGGAGGTATGGTGATCCCCTACGTCATAGAGCAGACCGCCCGCGGGGAGCGGGTCTACGATATCTACTCCCGGCTCCTCAAGGACCGCATCATCTTCCTGGGCACGCCCATAGACGCCCAGGTGGCCAATACCATCGTGGCCCAGCTCCTCTTCCTGGACGCGCAAAACCCCAACCAGGAGATCCGCCTCTACATCAACTCCCCTGGGGGGGAGGTGGATGCGGGGCTGGCCATCTACGACACCATGCAGTTCGTCAGGGCCCCGGTTTCCACCATCGTCATCGGGATGGCCGCCAGCATGGCGGCGGTGATCCTGGCGGCGGGGGAGAAGGGGCGGCGCTACGCCCTGCCCCACTCCAAGGTGATGATCCACCAGCCCTGGGGCGGGGCCAGGGGCACGGCCAGCGACATCGCCATCCAGGCCCAGGAGATCCTCAAGGCCAAGAAGCTTTTGAACGAGATCCTGGCCCAGCACACGGGCCAGCCCCTGGAGAAGGTGGAAAGGGACACGGACCGGGACTACTACCTCTCGGCCCAGGAGGCCCTGGAGTACGGGCTCATTGACCAGGTGGTGACCCGTGAAGAAACCTAGACCCTTTTGCAGCTTCTGCGGCCTGCGTCCCCCGGAGACGGGGCGGCTTCTGGAAAGCCCCATTGACGAGGTCTACATCTGCGAGGACTGCGTGGAGAGGGCCCAGGAGCTTCTCCGCCAGGGGGAAAAGCCCAGGGGTCCCTCCCGCCTGCCCAGGCCCCAGGAGATCAAGGCCCACCTGGACCAGTACGTGGTGGGGCAGGAGGCGGCCAAGAGGGCCCTCTCCGTGGCCGTCTACAACCACTACAAGCGGCTTCTCCACCCCGAGGCGGAGATCGGCAAGGCCAACATCCTCCTCATCGGCCCCACGGGTACCGGCAAGACCCTTCTGGCGGAGACCCTGGCCCGGTTTTTGGAGGTCCCCTTCGCCATCGCCGACGCCACCACCCTCACCGAGGCGGGGTACGTGGGGGAGGACGTGGAGAACGTGATCCTGCGCCTGCTCCAGAACGCGGACTTTGACGTGGGCCGGGCGGAGATGGGCATCGTCTACATAGACGAGATTGACAAGATCGCCCGCAAGTCGGAAAACCCCTCCCTCACCCGGGACGTCTCCGGGGAGGGGGTGCAGCAGGCCCTCCTCAAGATCATTGAGGGCACCATCGCCAACGTCCCCCCCCAGGGGGGCAGGAAGCACCCCCACCAGGAGTTCATCCCCGTGAACACCAAGAACATCCTCTTCATCCTGGGCGGGGCCTTTGAGGGCCTGGAGAACATCGTCAAGGCCCGCACCGAGCGCACCGCCATCGGCTTCACCCGCACCAGGGCCAAGGAGGAGCCCCTGGAGGTCATCCCCGAGGACCTGGTGAAGTTTGGCCTCATCCCCGAGTTTGTGGGCCGCGCCCCCTTGATCGTGCAGCTGAGCCCCTTGACGGAGGAGGACCTGGTGCGCATCCTCACCGAGCCCAAGAACGCCCTGGTGAAGCAGTACCAGGAGCTTTTGCGCATGGAAGGGATTGAGCTTCGCTTCACCCAGGCGGCCCTAAGGGAGATCGCCCGCAGGGCCCTGAAGCGGGGCACGGGAGCCCGGGGGCTTAGGGCCATCCTGGAAAAGACCATGGTGGACCTGATGTTTGAGGCCCCGGGGAGCGGGGTGCGGGAGATCACCATTGACCTTCCCCACCTGGACCACCCCCTGAAGGCCCTGGAGGAGGCCAAGCTCAGGCAGGCTTCCTAGCCCTCCAGCTTCCTCACCAGCTCCTCCTTGAGGGCGAAGAGCCTCTCCGTGAGGGAGACGTGGTAGATGTGGGGGTTCACCAGGCGGCGGACCCCGGGGTCCAGCCGGGCCACGTCCTCGTCCCGCCTCCTCCTCAAGGCCTCTATGGGGAGAGGGGGAAAGAGGCGCCTGCCCCCTCGGAAGGCCTCCACCAGGAGGGGCTCCAGGGCGAAGTTTCCGGGGCTTAGGGTGCGCCTTTTGGTGGGGTCTGTGGGGTGGCGGAGGCAGAGGGGTGAGTCGGGGCGCACCTCCTCCTCGGCCAGGGAGAGGAGGTCAGCGGTGGCCAGGCCCCGGGCATCGTAGACCCGGTAGACCCGCTTGTGCCCGGGGTTCAGGATCTTCTCCAGGGAGTCCGAGATCTTGATAGCCGGGGCCCAGCTCCCGTTTTCCCGGATGGCCACCAGCTTGTACACCCCCCCCAGGGCGGGGTAGCCCCAGGAGACCACCATCCGGGTGCCCACCCCAAAGACCAGGCGCTTCAGAAGCCCCTCCGGGTCCACCCCGTAGCGGGGGGCCTCCTCCAGGATCTGGCTCTTGATCTGCCAGATCACGAGCTCGTCCAGGTCCCCGGAGAGGACGATCAGGGTCTCGGGGAAGCCCGCCTTGTTGAGCTCCCGGGCCACCTGGATGGCCAGGTAGGCCAGGTCCCCGGAGTCTATGCGCACCCCCACGGGCCTGTGCCCCTTCTTGCGCAAAGCCTCAAAGACCTTGATGGCGTGGGGCAGGCCGGAGTGGAGGGTGTCCACGGTGTCCAGGAGGAGGATGGTGTCGTCGGGGAAGACCTCGGCGAAAGCCTGGAAGGCCTCTTCTTCCGAATAGCCCAGGGCCAGGAAGGCCTGGACCAGGCTGTGGGCGTGGGTGCCGGAGGAGGGGAGGCCCAGGAGGTGGGAGAGGGAGACGGCGCTGGAGCGGTTCGCCCCCCCGATGAGGCTCGCCCGGGTGGCGCCCTCCCCCCCCTTGCCCGGGGCCCGGCGCAGGCCGAACTCCAGCACCACCGCCTCCCCCGCCGCCTCCCGCACCCGGCTGGCCTTGGTGGCGATGAGGGTCTCGTGGTTGATGCGGTTGAGGAGGGCCGTCTCCAGGAGCTGGGCCTGGAGGAGGGGCCCCTCCACGCTGATGAGGGGGACCTGGGGGTGGGCCACCCGGCCCTCGGGGAGGGCCCTCAGGGTGAGGTCCGAGAAACCTCCCATCTCCCGTAGGTAGGCCAGGTAGTCCTCGGAGAAGAGGGGTTTCCCGGAGCGGCTCTTAAGGGCTCTCAGGGCGGCGATCTCCCCCTCGCCGAAGCGGGCCTCCTCCATCCAGGAGAGGAGGGGGTCCAGCCCGGCGAAGACGGTGTACCCCGCCTGGTGGGCCCCGTAGTCGGGGTTCTTGCGGTAAAAGGCCTCAAAGAGGGCGGGGCGCTCGTGGAGGCCCATGCGGAAGTAGACCTGGCCCATGGTGAGCTGGTAAAGGTCGGTGTAGAGGATGCCGAAGGGGTCCATGGGGGTAGCATAGCCCCTCTTTTCCGGCTACACTAGCGGGATATGGTGGAGGTTCACACCTGCAGCCCCGGCTGCCGCCACCACCTGGGGGGGGCGGGCTTTGGGGAGGCCCCCTTGGTGCGCCTGGGCTACAACAAGGAGGCCCGGGCCAGGAAGTTCCCCTACCTGAAGGCCCTCCTGGAAAGGCCTTTGGTCTTTGACGGGGCCATGGGCACCGAGCTGCAGAAGCGGGACCTCTCCCCCGAGGATTACGGAGGGGAGGCCTACTTCGGCTGCCCGGAGATCCTGAACGCCACCCGGCCCGGGGTGATCCGGGAGATCCACCTGGCCTATCTGCAGGCGGGGGCGGAGGTCATAGAGACCAACACCTTCGGGGCGCTGCGCCACGTGCTGGCGGAGTACGGCCTGGGGGAGAGGGCGGAGGAGCTTAGCTACCTGGGGGCCAGGATCGCCCGGGAGGCCGCCGATGCCTTTGGGGCCTTCGTGGCCGGGGCTCTGGGCCCGGGCACCAAGCTCATCTCCTTGGGCCAGATCGCCTGGGAAGAGCTCCATGAGGCCTACAAGGAGGCGGCGCGGGGGCTTCTTCGGGGTGGGGTGGACCTGATCCTATTGGAGACCGCCCAGGACATCCTCCAGGTGCGCTGCGCCGTCCTGGCGGTGCGGGAGGCCATGGCCGAGGTGGGGCGGGAGGTGCCCCTCCAGGTCCAGGTGACCATAGAGGCCACGGGCACCATGCTGGTGGGCACGGACGAGCAGGCGGCTTTGGCCGCCCTGGAGAGCCTCCCCATAGACGTGGTGGGGATGAACTGCGCCACCGGCCCCGACCTCATGGACAGCAAGATCCGCCACTTCGCCCAGCACAGCACCCGCTTCGTCTCCTGTCTCCCCAACGCCGGCCTGCCCCGGAACGAGGGGGGGAGGGTGGTCTACGACCTAAGCCCGGAGGAGCTGGCCCGCTGGCACCGCAAGTTCGTGGCGGAGTACGGGGTGAACGCCGTGGGGGGGTGTTGCGGCACGGGCCCCGAGCACATCCGCAAGGTGGCGGAGGCGGTGAAGGGCCTCCCCCCTCCTCCCCGCCCCCGGGCCTTCCCCCCCCAGGCCGCCTCCTTGTACCTGGCGGTGCCCCTCAAGCAGGAGGCGAGCGTCTTCCTGGTGGGGGAGAGGCTGAACGCCACGGGGAGCAAGCGCTTTCGGGAGATGCTCTTTAGCCGGGACCTCGAGGGCATCCTGGCCCTGGCGAGGGAGCAGGTGGAGGAGGGGGCCCACGCCCTGGACCTCTCCGTGGCCTGGACGGGGCGGGACGAGCTAGAGGACCTAAGGTGGCTCCTCCCCCACCTGGCCACGGCGGTCACCGTGCCCTTCATGGTGGACTCCACTTCGCCGGAGGCCATGGAGCTCGCCCTTAAGCACCTTCCGGGCCGGGTTCTCCTCAACTCGGTGAACCTGGAGGAGGGGCTTCCCAAGTTTGACCAGGTGGCCTCGCTGGCCAAGGCCCACGGGGCGGCCCTGGTGGCCCTGGCCATTGACGAGAGGGGCATGGCCAAGACGAAGGAGGAGAAGGTCCGGGTGGCCCTGAGGATGTATGAGCGCCTCACGGAGCATCACGGCTTCCGCCCCGAGGACCTCCTCTTTGACCTCCTCACCTTCCCCATCACCCAAGGGGACGAGGAGAGCCGCCCCCTGGCCCGGGAGACCCTCCTCGCCCTGGAGGAGCTAGGGGAGAGGCTTCCCGGGGTGGGGTTCATCCTGGGGGTTTCCAACGTTTCCTTCGGCCTCAGGCCCCGGGCCAGGCGGGTCCTGAACTCCGTCTTCCTGGACGAGGCCAGGAAGCGGGGCCTCACCGCCGCCATCGTGGACGCGGGGAAGATCCTCCCCATAGCCCAGATCCCCGAGGAGGCCTATGCCTTGGCCCTGGACCTCATCCACGACCGGAGGCGGGAGGGCTTTGATCCCCTTTTCGCCTTCATGGCCTACTTTGAGGCCCACCAGGAGGACGTGGGGGCCAAGGAGGACGCCTTTTCCGCTTTGCCCCTTCTGGAAAGGCTCAGGCGGCGCGTCGTGGAGGGGCGGAAGGGGGGCCTCGAGGCCGACCTGGAGGAAGCGCTAAAGGCGGGGCACAGGCCCCTGGACCTCATCAACGGGCCCCTTCTTGAGGGGATGAAGGAGGTGGGGGAGCTCTTCGGGGCGGGGAGGATGCAGCTTCCCTTCGTCCTCCAGGCGGCGGAGGTGATGAAGCGGGCCGTGGCCTTTTTGGAGCCCCACATGGAAAAGCGGGGGGCGGGCAAGGGCAAGATGGTCCTGGCCACGGTGAAGGGGGACGTGCACGACATCGGCAAGAACCTGGTGGACATCATCCTCACCAACAACGGCTACCGGGTGGTGAACCTGGGCATCAAGGTCCCCATAGAGGAGATGCTGAAGGCGGTGGAGGAGCACAAGCCCCACGCCCTGGGGATGTCGGGCCTCTTGGTGAAGAGCACCCAGGTGATGAAGGAAAACCTGGAGTACATGGCGGAAAGGGGCTACACCCTCCCCGTGATCCTGGGCGGGGCGGCCCTCACCCGGGCTTACGTGGAGGAGCTAAAGGCCATCTACCCCAACGTCTACTACGCCGAGGACGCCTTTGAGGGCCTGAGGCTCATGGAGGAGCTCACCGGCCACGCCCCTTCCGAGCTCACCCGGCGGGAGGCCCCGAAGCCCAAGAGGACCCTTCCCCAGGTGGAGGCCAGGGCCAAGCCCGTGGGGGAGGCCCCCGCCATCCCCCGCCCCCCCTTCTTCGGGGTGCGGCGGGAAGCGGGCCTGGACCTGTACACCATCGCCCACTACCTGAACAAGCTGGCCCTCTACCGGGGGCAGTGGGGCTACAGCCGCAAGGGGCTTTCCCGGGAGGCCTGGCAGGCCCTGGTGGAGCGGGAGGCGGAGCCCGTCTTCCAGCGGCTCCTCAAGGAGGCCAAGGAGGAGGGGTGGCTGGCCCCCAAGGTCCTCTACGGCTTCTTCCCCGTGGCCCGGGAGGGGGAGGAGCTCTTGGTTTTCCACCCCGGGACCGGGGAGGTCCTGGAGCGCTTCCGCTTCCCCCGGCAACGGGGCGGGGGGCTATCCCTTTTGGACTACTTCCGCCCCCGCTTCGCCCCGCCCCTAGGGGACGAGGAGGCCTGGATGCCGGAGGCCGCCTTCCGGATGGGGGCGCGGGATGTCCTGGGAGTGCAGCTCGTCACCATGGGGGAGGAGCCCTCCTTGAAGGCCAAGGCCCTCTTTGAAAGCGGGGCCTACCAGGACTACCTCTTCGTCCACGGCTTCAGCGTGGAGATGACCGAGGCCCTGGCGGAGTACTGGCACAAGAGGATGCGGCAGATGTGGGGCATCGCGGGCCAGGACGCCACCGACGTCCGCAAGCTCTTCCAGCAGGGCTACCAGGGGGCCCGCTACTCCTTCGGCTACCCCGCCTGCCCGGACCTTTCCGACCAGGCCAAGCTGGACCGCCTCATGGGCTTCGCCCGCGTGGGGGTGCGCCTCACGGAGAGCTACCAGCTGGAACCCGAGCACGCCACCAGCGCCCTGGTGGTCCACCACCCCGAGGCCCGCTACTTCAGCGTGGACTGACCCTTAGACCCACCAGGCGATGGGGCGGGTGGGGAAGGCTCTGGGGGCCACGGCCTCCCCCTTGGGGTGGCGCTCCATGGCGTAGTGGGGGAAGGCGTAGACCTCGAGGACCTCCTCCACCAGGTTCACCAGCCAGATCTCGGGGATGCCCGCCTTCTGGTAGAGGGGGAGCTTCAGGGTGCGGTCCTGGACCAGGGTGGTGTCCGCGATCTCCACCAGGAGGAGGACGTCCTCAGGGCCGGGGTCCCGCTCTCGGTAGGCCTCCAGGGAAGGGCGGAGAAGGGCCAGGTCCGGGATGGGCTCCGAGTCGGCGGAAAGGGCTAGGGGGCACTGGACCATGACCACGGCTTCGTCGCCGAAGGCTTCCTGAAAGACCCTGTCCAGGTGCATTACGTAGAGCCGATGCTTTTTCCCCATGGGCGACACGGCGTACACCTCCCCTTCCAGAAGCTCCACCCGCTCGGGAAGGGCCCCTGCCTCGTAGGCCTTGTGGTAGGCCTCCACCGTGAAGCGGTGCTTGACCATCTCCCCTGAGTATACTTCGGCCGTGCTGGGCCTCTACCACGCCGCCCGCCTTCTTGGGCTCCGCCCGGCCCTCCTGGAGTCCCTGGGGCCAAAGACCCCCTTTTCCCGGCTCTCCCTCCTGGGGCTAAGGCCCCGGCACCGCCTCGAGGTCCTGGAGGACAGGCTCTACCTGGATGGGCGCCGGGTGGGGGAGGCATTGGACCTCTTCCGCTATCTGGAAAGGGGCCTGGGCCGGGGCTTTTTCCCGGCCTGGATGGGCTTTTTCGCCTACGAGTTCGCCCGCCACCTGGGGCTTCCCACCCACCCGCCCGTGCCCGGCCTCCCCGAGGCCGCCTTCTTCTACTACCCTGAGGGCTTCGCCCTCCTGGAGGGGAGGTTGGTGGAGCGGCCCCCCTTCCCCCCAAGGCCCTTCCCTTACCTCCCGCCCACCTTTCCGCCCCTTGACCTGAGGAGCGACTACCCCGAGGCCCGCTTCCTGGAAGGGGTGAAGGAAGTCCAGGAGCGGATCCGGGCCGGGGTGGTCTACCAGGTGAACCTCTCCCACCGCTTCCGGGTCCGGGCGCCCCTGGACCCCCTGGCCCTCTACGCCCGCCTTCGGGAGCTGAACCCCTCCCCCTTCATGGGGCTTTTGGAAGGGGAGGGGTGGGCGGTGGTCTCGGGGAGCCCGGAGCGGCTCTTCCAAAAGGTGGGGGCCAGGGTCCTGGCCCGGCCCATCGCCGGGACCCGGCCCCGGGGGCGGGGCGAGGCAGAGGACCAAACTCTGGAGCGGGAGCTCCTCTCCTCCCCCAAGGAGCGGGCGGAGCACGCCATGCTGGTGGACCTGGTGCGCAACGACCTGGCCAGGGTGGCCCTGCCCGGGACGGTGCGGGTGCGGGAGCTTTTCACCGTGGAGCGCTACGCCCACGTGATGCACCTGGTTTCCGAGGTGGAGGGGTATACCCGGGCCCCCTTGGGGGAGGTCTTCGCCGCCCTCTTCCCCGGGGGGACCATCACCGGGGCCCCCAAGGGCACGGTCATGGAGGCTATCCGGGACCTCGAGCCCGTCCCCCGGGGGGCCTACACCGGGAGCCTGGGGTACGTGTCCGGCAGGGGGGCGGACTTCAACATCCTCATCCGCTCCTTCTACCGGGTGGGGGATACCCTCCACTTCTCCGCGGGGGCCGGGGTGGTCATCGCCTCCTCCCCCGAGGCGGAGTACCGGGAGACCCTCCACAAGGCGGAAGGGCTTCTAAGGGCCCTGAAGGGAGGACGTCCGGGAAGTCCCCTCGCCCCCCCTAAGCCCACCGCCTTCTGGGCCCCGCCCCCCCCACCCCGCCGGGTGGCCGCCCGGGTCCTCTTCCTGGAGAACCGGGACTCCTTCAGCTACAACCTGGTGGACTACCTGCGGGCCCTGGGGGCGGAGGTGGCCGTGGTGGACCAGGAGGAGGACCCCAGGTTTTCCGGTTTTACCCACCTCCTGGTGGGCCCGGGGCCCAAGGACCCCTTCACCGCCGGAAGGGTCTTGGAGTGGACAAAAAGGGCCCTAAAGGAGGGGATCCCCTTCCTCGGGGTCTGCCTGGGCCACCAGGCCCTGGGGGTGGCCCTGGGGGCGGAGCTTTACCGGGAGGCCCCGGTGCACGGGGAGGCCCACCCCGTCCACCACTCGGGGGAGGCCTTGTTCCGGGGTTTTCCCGACCCCCTGCCCTTCGCCCGCTACCACTCCCTGGCCCTGAGGCGGCTCCCCTCTGGCCTCCGCCTTTTGGCCTGGACGGGGGACGGGGTGCCCATGGCCATCTGGGACGGTAAGGCGGCCTTTGGCGTTCAGTTCCACCCAGAGAGCATCCTCTCCCCCTGGGGCATGGAGCTTCTGGCGCGGTTTCTGGAGGTGGGATGAAGCGGGTTCTCCTCCGCGGCGAGCCCTTCCCTGAGCCCCTTCCCGAGGGCTTCCTCTACCACGGGCATAGCGTCTTTACCACCCTAAGGGCCGAGGGGGGGAGGCCCCTTTGGCTGGAGGACCACCTCGCCCGCCTCCGCCGCCACGCGGAGGCCCTGGGGCTTTCCTACCCCGGGGACGAGGCCTTCCTGAAGGACCTAAAGGCCCTCCTCGCCGCTTTTCCCGAGTCTCCCTGCCTTCGCCTCCGCCTCACCGTGGGGGAGGGGGTGTGGCTTTCCGAGGCCCGGCCCTACACGCCCCCGCCCCTCGCCCTCTACCGGGAGGGGGTCCGGGTCCACCTCAGCGCCCACCGGGTCCACCCCGACCTCTACCGGTACAAGACGGGGAACTACCTCCCCTACCGCCTGGCCCTGAGGGAGGCGGAGGAGAGGGGGGCCTTTGAGGGTCTTCTTTTGGACCAGGAGGGGCGCGTGGTGGATGGGAGCCGCACCAGCCCCCTCCTTTTCCGGGAGGGGACGCTTTACCTCCTGGAGGGGGGCCTCGAGGGCATCACCCGGGAGAGGGTGGCCCAGGCCGCCCTGGCCTTGGGCTTCCGGGTGGAGCGGGTCCGTTTGCGCCCTGAAGAGCTGGAGGGTACCCTCCTCCTCGCGGGGAGCGGGGTGGGCCTCCTTCCCGTGGGCAGGCCCCCTGGGGCCCTCCTTCCCCTCATAGAGCGCTTCCTCCCCGCCTGCTATACTGAATAGCGGTACCGCCAGCCCGAGGGTCCTGGGCTGGTCCCCCTTTTTGCACGGAGGAAAGAGGCATGAAGAAGCCCATTTACCTGACCCCTGAGGGCTTTCGGCGCCTTCAGGAGGAGCTCAACCACCTGAAAACCACCAAGCGGCAGGAGATCTCCGCCGACTTTGAGCAGGCTTTGGAGGAAGGGGACCTCCGGGAGAACGCCGGCTACGACGAGGCCCGGCGGGCCATGTGGCAGAACGAGGCCCGCATCGCCCAGCTGGAAGACCTCCTCGCCCGGGCGGTGGTGGTGGAGGGGAATGGCTCCTACGACCAGGTGGCCCTGGGGTGCCAGGTGGAGCTGGAAACGGAAACCGGGGAGAGGCTCTCCCTGGCCATCGTGGGGAGCCACGAGGCGGACATCTTCAGCGGCAGGATCTCTGACGAGTCCCCCCTGGGCCAGGCCCTCCTGGGCAAAAAGGTGGGGGACGTGGTGGAGATAAGGGGCAAGAAGGGAGCCCAGGTCTACACCATCCTGGAGATCAAACCCCTATAGCCTCCGCCGAGCGCAAGGGGCCCAGGTGCTCCTCCGCGTGGGCCTTCAGGGCCAGGAGGAGGCGGTCCAGGGGGGCTTCCTCTAGGTAGGGGAGGGCCTCCCCTCCGGGAAGGTGGAGCACCGCCCGCAAGGCCTCTACCGCCTTCTCTCCCAAGTAGACCCCCTCCTCCCCCAAGCGCCCCCCCCGAAGGTGCAGGCCCGGCCCCAGGAGGCTTGGGGAAAGCCCCCCCGCCTTCACCACCCGCCAGCCCGCCCAGACCAGGGGGAGGAGGGGGTTTTCGTGCTTGGCGATGCCCCTGAGGCCGGAGACGAAGACGGGGTAGATCCTGGGGGCGGCTTCGGGGGAGGCCAGGCGGTAGCTGAGCTCGGCCAGAAAGGAGGCGAGGAGGAAGCGCCTTGGCTCCTCCAGGCCGTGGAGCCTGCCCACCAGCTCCGCCTGGGTCAGGGTGGGGAGGCCCTCCTCCTTGGCGTAGAGCTGGAAGCGCACGTGGTGAAAGAGGGAAAGCCTACCCGTGCGGCCCGTGGGCCTCTGGCCTTTGCGGGCCACGGCCTCGAGGCTCCCCCTGGGGGTGAGGAAGCGGAGGAGGAGGTCCCCCTGGGGCAGGGGCCTTCTGCCCACCACGATGCCCTCCTCAACCCGGTACCTTTCCACTTTCCCTAGTGTATGCTGAAGGCATGGAACGCACTCTGCGCGACATCCTGGAATGGGTGGTCCTGGGGCTTCTGGTGGTGGTGGGGGTCCTCCTGGCCCTCTGGGTGGGGGGCTGGGTCTTCACCTTTTTGGGCAAGGTCCTCCTGGCCCTCTCCGGCCTCATCTGGACTCTCCTCACCTACGCCATCCCTGTCCTGATCGTGGCCGCCATCGGCTACGGGGTGGTCTACTTCTTGCAGAGGCGCTCTACCAAAGCTTCCTAACCTTTTCCCCGGGGCAAAGACCTGGAGCCTTCGCGGGGTTGCCTGGAGGAGGCCCCCATCTCTTGGGCTTCCGCAAGGCCTACGGGGAGCTCCTGGAGCTCCAGGCCCACAGGCTGAAGGCATCTATCCTGGGGAAAGACGCCTACACGCCGTATTACTTACGCTAGGGATAGTTGCTATCAAGCTTAGGCTTGCGCGAACGAACCGGCATTTCTTTACGCTTCAGTAGCGTTTAGTATCCTTGTTCAAAGCATTTCTGCCCTATTTTTTTGACCTGGTATACCGTTTCGGTGATGTGCTATAATGAGCCCGTCCCGGGTAACCGGGAGGGGATCTTGAAAGCCAAACTTCCCTTGGGGATGGGCAATATGCGTTTTCACCTTCTCATCGCACCTTCTGCTGTGGCTTGAGGATGGGGCAAAACCCCCCAAAAACCCCCTTTATTCGCCTTACGCATATTCCAAGCTTCATCTTTCTCACAAACCCCCCCTCCAAAAGCCCCGTCCCACACAGGGAAAACCAGGGGGTAGAGTTGCAGAACCTTTAGCCCCGTCAGGGGATTGCGACTTCAGATTAAACTTCTTTGCCAGCTCCTCGGCCTTCTTGGTTGCAGAACCTTTAGCCCCGTCAGGGGATTGCGACACCAGGATCTCCGCGAAGCGCGACAGCCCCTGGAGCTGGCGTTGCAGAACCTTTAGCCCCGTCAGGGGATTGCGACGGGGTTTGGCCCCCTGGCCCTATCGGATGCCGCTAGGTTGCAGAACCTTTAGCCCCGTCAGGGGATTGCGACTCGGGTAAGGGCCGCAACTTCCACGGGTGCGGTTGGCAGGTTGCAGAACCTTTAGCCCCGTCAGGGGATTGCGACTTGCCTATCAAGCCATGTGGCACGAAGCCCAGCGTATCTTGTTGTAGAACCTTTAGCCCCGTCAGGGGATTGCGACGGCTAGGGCCCCCGGATAGCCCGGGGGCCCATGCTAGTCGGTTGCAGAACCTTTAGCCCCGACAGGGGATTGCGACGCGTTCCCGCGTTCCCAGTCTATAACCGCCCAAAGCTTAGTTGCAGAACCTTTAGCCCCGTCAGGGGATTGCGACGGCGTGGCCTCAGCGATGGTGTCCACCCTGTTCAACCGGGTTGCAGAACCTTTAGCCCCGTCAGGGGATTGCGACTCACCAGTCCATCTATGTGCCCGGTGACTTCAATGGGGGTTGCAGAACCTTTAGCCCCGTCAGGGGATTGCGACAGCTTAGCCCCATCCTTGGGACTTCTTTTTTTCCTTGTTGCAGAACCTTTAGCCCCGTCAGGGGATTGCGACCCACGCCCCATGCGGCCTAGCCCCACGCCGTGCGCGTACCCGCGTTGCAGAGCCTTTAGCCCCGTCAGGGGATTGCGACCCCGGCGCCTTTTCGTCCACTGGACAAATTCTTGAGCAAGAGTTGCAGAACCTTTAGCCCCGTCAGGGGATTGCGACTAGCCATCTTCGGTACCGGCGTATCGCCACCCATTCTTGGGTTGCAGAACCTTTAGCCCCGTCAGGGGATTGCGACAGGGGCTCCCAGGAACCTTGGATAGCTGGCTCATGGCCTGGGAGTTGCAGAACCTTTAGCCCCGTCAGGGGATTGCGCTCCCGGTTGTGGGGCCGGGTTTCGCCCCACCGTTTCCCTAGGGGTTTTTGCGTGGGTGCGCCGTGGGGGGGGTGTGGGGAGCCTATAATGCCTCCTATGCGCCTTCTCTTCGTTGGAGACGTGATGGCGGAGCCCGGCCTCAGGGCCGTGAGCCTCCACCTGCCGGACATCCGGGACCGCTACGACCTGGTCATCGCCAATGGGGAGAATGCCGCCAAAGGTAAGGGCCTGGACAAGAGGAGCTACCGCCTCCTCCGGGAGGCGGGGGTGGACCTTGTCTCCCTGGGCAACCACGCCTGGGACCACAAGGAGGTCTACGAGCTTCTGGAAAGGGAGCCCGTGGTGCGGGCCCTCAACTACCCCCCGGGGACGCCGGGGAAGGGGTTTTGGCGCCTGGAGGCCGGGGAAAGCCTCCTCTTCGTCCAGGTGATGGGCCGCGTCTTCATGGACCCCCTGGATGACCCCTTCCGTTCCCTGGATGCCCTCTTGGAGAGGGAGAAAGCGGATTACGTTCTGGTGGAGGTCCACGCCGAGGCCACCAGCGAGAAGATGGCCCTGGCCCACTACCTGGACGGCCGGGTTTCCGCCGTCTTGGGCACCCACACCCACGTGCCCACCCTGGACGCCACCCGCCTGCCCAAGGGCACCCTCTACCAGACCGACGTGGGCATGACGGGTACCTACCAGTCCATCATCGGGGGGGATTTGGAGGCCTTTTTGGCCCGCTTCCTCACCGGCCGCCCCCAGCCCTTCCGCCCCGCCCAGGGCAAGGCCCGCTTCCACGCCACGGAGCTGGTCTTTGAGGGGGGTAGGCCCGTTTCCATCAGCCCCTATGTCTGGGAGGAGCCGTGACCGACTCCTTTGAGGCGCTAAGGGCGGAGGTAGACCTTCTGGGCCGCCTTCTGGGCGAGGCCATCAGGAAGGTTTCCGGGGAGAGGTTCTTCGCCCTGGTGGAGGAGGTGCGCCTCCTTTCCAAGGCTAGGAGGCAGGGGGACGAGGCCGCCGGGGAGGCCCTCCTTTCCCGGGTGGAGGGGCTTTCGGTCCTCGAGGCCGAGGCCCTGGTGCGGGCCTTCACCCACTACTTCCACCTGGTGAACCTGGCGGAGGAGCGCCACCGGGTGCGGGTGAACCAGGAGAGGGCACAGGCGGAGACCCCTGAGAACCCCAGGCCCGAGGGCTTTTTGGCCCTGGCCCTGGCCCTGAAGGCCCGGGGGCTTTCCCTGGAGGAGGCCGAGGCCCACCTGAACCGCCTGGAGCTCCTCCTCACCTTCACCGCCCACCCCACGGAAACCCGCCGCCGCACCCTGCGGCACCACCTGGAGCGCCTCCAGGCCGAGCTGGAAGAGGGCGGGAGGGATCGCCTCTTCGCCCGGGTGGCCCTCCTCTACGCCACCGAGGAGGTCAGGAAGGCGCGCCCCAGCGTGGAGGACGAGATCAAGGGGGGGCTTTACTACCTGCCCACCACCCTGTGGCAGGCCATCCCCAAGGTGGTGGAGGGGCTGGAACTGGCCCTGGAAAGGGTCTACGGCCGAAGGCCCCGCCTCAAAAGCCCCGTGCGTTTCCGCAGCTGGATCGGCGGGGACCGGGACGGGAACCCCTTCGTCACCCCCGAGGTCACCGCCTTCGCCGCCCGCTACGCCCGGGAGGTGGCGCAAAGGAAGTTCTTAGAGGAGCTCGAGGCCCTGGTGCGGGACCTCTCCCTCTCCGAGGCCAAGGTGCCCGTGCCCTGGGAGGTGCGCCAGGGGGGCGAAGGGGTGGAGCGGTTTCCCGGGGAGGCCTACCGCCGCTTCTTCGCCCGGCTCCACGAGGGGCTCGCCCGGGGGGAGGCCACCACGGAGGGGCTCCTCTCCGCCCTCAAGGCGGCGGAAGGGGGGCTGCGGGCGGTGGGGCTTGCGGAAGTGGCGGAAAGCTTCCTGAGGCCCCTCGAGGCCCGCCTCACCGCCTTTGGCCTGGAGCTTGCCCCCCTGGACCTCCGGGAGGAGTCGGGGAAGCTCCTCCAGGCCGCGGCGGAGCTCCTTCGGCTGGGCGGGGTCCACCCGGACTTCCTCTCCCTCTCCCCCGAGGCCCAGGAGGCCCTTCTCACCGAGGAGCTGAAGACGGCGAGGCCCCTCCTCCCCGTGGGGGAGGAGCCCCAGGGGGAGGCCTTGAGGGTGGCCCTGGGGGCTTTTCGGGCCTGGCGGGACAAGGGGGCCCAGGTGGTCTCCATGACCCACCACCCTTTAGACCTCCTCGCCGTCTTCCTCCTGGCCCGGGAGGTGGGGCTTTACCGCCCCGGCAGGCCCCTTCCCTTTGACGTGGTCCCCCTCTTTGAGACCCTGGAGGACCTGAAGCGGGCCCCCCTGGTCCTCCGCCGCCTCCTGGAAAACCCCGTCTTCCTGGCCCACGCCCAAGGCCGGGGCGGGGTGGAGGTCATGATCGGCTACTCCGACTCCAACAAGGACGCGGGCTTCCTCATGGCCAACCTGGCCCTTTACGAGGCCCAGGAGGCCCTGAGCCGGGTGGGGGAGGAGAAGGGGCTTCCCGTCCACTTCTTCCACGGCCGGGGCACCTCCACCGCCCGGGGGGGCGGCCCCGCGGGCCGGGCCATCGCCAGCCTGCCCCCGAGGAGCGTGGGCCGCCGCCTCCGCCTCACCGAGCAGGGGGAGGCCCTGGCGGACCGCTACAGCCACCCCGATCTGGCGGTGCGCCACCTGGAGCAGCTCCTCTTCCACTTCGCCCAGGCCGCCCTGGGGGAAGGGACGGAGCCCCAGGCCTCCTGGCGGGAGGCCCTTTGGCGGGCGGGGGAGGAGAGCATGGCCCGCTACCGGGCCCTCTTGGCCGAGGAGGGCTTCTTCCCCTTCTTTGAGGCCCTCACTCCCATCCGCGAGATCGGGGAGCTTCCCATCGCCAGCCGCCCCGTCTACCGCCACGGCCGGGTGCGGGACATCCGGGACCTCCGGGCCATTCCCTGGGTCATGGCCTGGACCCAGGTGCGGCTTCTCCTCCCCGGCTGGTACGGCCTTAGCGCCCTGGAGGGGCTTCCTTTGGACCTCCTCAGGAGCATGTACCGGGAGTGGCCCTTCTTCGCCACCACCCTGGAGAGCGCCGCCATGGCCCTGGCCAAGGCGGACCTGGGGGTGGCCCGGCTCTACCTGCGCCTGGTGCCGGAGCCCCTTCACCCCCTTTTCCACCGCATCGCCGGGGAGTACCTCCGCACCCGGGAGCTCCTGGAGGCCATCTTCCAGGCCCCCCTCCTCCACAACCAAAAGACCCTGGAAAGGCAGACCGCCCTGAGAAACCCCTACGTGGACCCCATCAACATCGTCCAGGTGGAGCTCCTAAGGCGCTACCGCTCCCCTGGCGGCCGGGAGGACGAGGCCCTGAGGAAGGCCCTCCTCCTCTCCCTCCTGGGGGTGGCGGCGGGCCTGAGGAACGCGGGGTAAGATGGGGCCGATGGAGCCCTTGGGCCACCACCAGGACCAGCGGGTGGGGGTGTTCGTGGACACCCAGAACCTCTACCACTCCGCCCGCGATTACTACGAGCGCAACGTGAACTTTGAGAGCCTCCTGCGCTTCGCCGTGGGGGGAAGGCGCCTGGTCCGGGCCACGGCCTACGTGGTGGAGCGGGAGGGGGACACCTCCGCCTGGCCCTTCATCTACAAGCTCTCCACCATCGGCTACCGGGTGCGGCGCATGTACCTCACGGTGAAGGAGCTGGGGGAAGGGGGCAAGCCCATCTATGAGGGCAACTGGGACATGGGCATCGCCGCCGACATGGTCCGCCTCATGCCCCATCTGGACGTGGTGGTCCTGGGAAGCGGGGATGGGGACTTCGTGGAGATCCTCGAGGTCCTCATGGAAAGGGGCATCCGGGTGGAGGTCATCGCCTTCCGGGAAACCACCTCCCAAAAGCTCATAGACGCCGTGGACCGCTTCGTCCACCTGCCCGAGATCCCCAACCCCTTCATGGAACCCAAAAACCCCGAGCGCTAAGCTATGGCAGGACTGGAAGCTTACGATTACCACCTTCCCCCGGAGCTCATCGCCCAAGAGGGGGTGGAGCCCCGGGACCTGGCCCGCATGATGGTGGTCTATAGGGAAGGTCCCTTCCGGGTGGAGCACAAGAGGGTGCGGGACCTCCCGGAGTTCCTGCGCCCCGGGGACGTGCTGGTCTTCAACGAGAGCAAGGTGATCCCCGCCCGCCTCCTGGCCAGGAAGCCCACGGGGGGCAGGGTGGAGGTCCTCTTGGTGCGGGAGAGGGAGCCCGGCCTCTGGGAGGCCCTCCTGGGCCCTGCCAGGAAGGCTCCCGTGGGCACGGAGCTTTCCTTCCTTTCCCCCAAGGACCTGGAGCCGGTCCCCGGCTTGAAGGCGAAGGTGGTGGGGGTGGAGGAGGACGGGGTGCGCCTCCTCCGCTTCCAGGGGGACCTGGTGGGCCACCTGGAGGAGGTGGGGGAGGTGCCCCTTCCCCCCTACATCAAGGCCCAGATTCCCCTGGAGCGCTACCAGACGGTCTACGCCAAGCGGCCGGGCTCCGTGGCCGCCCCCACGGCCGGCCTCCACTTCACCCCGGAGCTTTTGGAAAGGCTTCGGGCTATGGGGGTGGAGCTTCACTTCCTCACCCTCCACGTGGGCCCCGGTACCTTCCGCCCGGTGAAGGGGGACCCCGGGAAGCACGAGATGCACGCCGAGCCCTACGAGATCCCCGAGGCCACCGCCTGGGCGGTGAACCGGGCCAAGGGGGAGGGGAGGCGGGTCATCGCTGTGGGCACCACGGTGGTGCGGGCCCTGGAGAGCGCCTACCGGGAAGGGGAGGGGGTGGTGCCGGGGGTGGGGGAGACCCGGCTCTTCATCCGCCCCCCCTACGTCTTCAAGGCCATAGACGCCCTCTTCACCAACTTCCACCTCCCCCGCTCCACCCTCCTCATGCTGGTGGCCGCCTTCCTGGGGAACGAGCGCACCATGGCGGCCTACCGCCTGGCGGTGGCCGAGCGCTACCGCTTCTATTCCCTGGGCGATGCCATGCTGATTCTTTGAAGAAAGGCCAGGGCTTTCTCCTTGGGAAGGAGGGTGGGCTCCCGCTCCGGGGCGAACCAGGCGAGGAGGGCGGCCAGGTCCTCCTCCGGGGTGTAATCTTTGGGGGCCAGGAGGACCTTGTGGTCTCCGTCCAGGAGCTGGAGAAGGCCCACCACCTCCCCTTCCGCCTCGCCCAGGGGGTGCGGGGGGCCCAGGAGGACGGCGTCCACCTCCTCCCCGTCCGCGGGGTTCAGGAGGCCGGGGAGGAGGCCGTA
This sequence comes from uncultured Thermus sp., assembly GCA_947085095.1. Classification (GTDB taxonomy): domain Bacteria; phylum Deinococcota; class Deinococci; order Deinococcales; family Thermaceae; genus Thermus. Next base: position 43,706 of record CAMTVD010000016.1, read on the forward strand.
GTTCACCGGGGCGGGCCGCTCCTCCCTCACGGGGAAGAGCCGCCCTTCTTTCCAGGCGTGCCGAAGGGGGCTTCCCTTGGTCCACTCCACGATCATCTTGAGGCGCATGGCTAGAGGCCCAGGATCAGGCGGGCCACGCTCAGGTAGATGAGGAGGCCGATCACATCGGAGAGGGTGGCGATGAGGGGGTTGGAGACCAGGGCCGGGTCCACGCCGAGCCGCCTGAGGACCATGGGGAGCGTGGAGCCCACCAGGTTGGCGAAAAGGACCAGGAGGAAAAGGGACAGGCCCACCACTGGGATGAGGGGGCCATAGCCGTCCAGCCCCACCTTGATGAGGAGGACGGAGGCCAGGGTGAGGCCTAAAAGGCTTCCCACCACGGTTTCCTTGAGGAGGACCCGCCGCCAGTCCCTGAGGTCCAGGTCCCGGGTGGCCAGGGCCCGGATGATGAGAGTGGCGGACTGGTTGCCCGTGTTTCCCCCGGTGCCTATGAGGACGGGCACGTAAAAGGCCAGGGCGGTCACCGCTTCCAAGACGCTCTCAAACCCCTGGAGGATGGAACTCGTCACCATTCCCGTGAGGATCAGGATGATGAGCCAGCGCACCCGGGCGAGCCAAAGCCCCACCGGGGAGGCCTGGCTGTAGACCAGGTCGGGCACGTCCACGGCGGCCAGCTTGTGGATGTCCTCGGTGGCCTCCTCTTCCAGGACGTCCAGGACGTCGTCCACGGTGACGATGCCCACCAGGCGGCCTTCCTCGTCCACCACGGGGAGCACGGTGAAGTCGTAGTCGGCCATGAGGCGGGCCACCTCTTCCTGGTCCGTGTCCGTGCGCACGTGGACCACCTTGGGGTTCATGATCTCCGCCACCTTGGTCCTGGGGTCAGCCACGATCAGGTCGCGCAAGGACAGCACCCCTTGGAGGCGCTCCTCTTCGTCCACCACGTACAGGTAGTAGATGGTCTCGGCATCGGGGGCGGCCCGGCGCAGGAAGCGGAGCACCTCGTCCACGGTCATGGTGGCCCGCACCGCCACGTACTCCGGGGTCATGAGGCCACCGGCCTCGTCCTCCTCGTACTGGGTGAGTTCCTCCACCTCGGCCCGGGTCTTTGGGTCCAGGGCCTCCTTGAGCCTTTTGGCCAGGGCCTCGTCCTCCTCCTCCACCGCCTGCAGGGCATCGGCCAGGTCGTCCAGGGAGAGCTCGGTGAGGAGTTCCTGCACCCGCCAGGGGGGGAGGGTCTTCAGGTACTCCGCCTGCTCCTCGGGGGCGAGGTTGGCGAAGACCTCCGCCGCTTTCTCCTTGGAGAGGAGGGTGAGGAGGACGTAGCGGTGCTCCCCGTTGAGGTCATCCCAAAGGAGGAGGAGGTCCTGGGGATGGGTCTCCTCCAAAAGGCGCTTGAGGGCCAGGGTGTCGCCCTCTTCCAGAGCTTGGAGAAGGGGGGAAAGGGTTTTCTCCACGGGCGGCCTCCTTTCTGGCCGAAGGCCGCCCGAAGGCGGCCTTCAGGGCCTGGGACTCGAGGGCAGAGCCTCCGACATACGCTTTCTAGCCTATAGGGAGGGGGTTTCTCCGTCAACCTGGCCCACTAGAAATGTGCGAAAAATTGCGGTTGACACGCTCAAGGGGTCTGCCCTATCCTGGAGCCCGGCCTTTGGGGCCAGGAGGGGCATGTTCCAGAACCTTTCGGCGCGACTGCAAGAGGCCATCGGCCGCCTTCGGGGGCGGGGCCGGATCACCGAGGAGGACCTGAGGGAGACCCTCAGGGAGATCCGCCGGGCCCTCATGGAGGCCGACGTGAACCTCGAGGTGGCCCGCGCCTTTGTGGAGAGGGTGCGGGCGGAGGCCCTGGGGAAGCGGGTCCTGGAGAGCCTCACCCCCGCAGAGGTGGTCCTGGCCACCGTCTACGAGGCCCTGAAGGAGGCCCTGGGGGGCGAGCCCCAGCATCCCACCCTCAAGGACAAGAACCTCTGGTTCCTGGTGGGGCTCCAGGGCTCCGGCAAGACCACCACCGCCGCCAAGCTGGCCCTCCACTACAAGGGGAAGGGCAGGAGGCCCCTGCTGGTGGCCGCGGATACCAGGAGGCCCGCCGCCAGGGAGCAATTGAGGCTTCTGGGCGAGAAGGTGGGGGTGCCCGTGCTGGAGGTGATGGACGGCGAGCCCCCAGAGTCCATCCGCCGCCGCGTGGAGGAGAGGGCCCGCCTCGAGGCCCGGGACCTGGTCCTGGTGGACACCGCCGGCCGTCTGCAGATAGACGAGCCCCTTATGGCCGAGCTGGCCCAGCTCAAAGGGGTGCTGCGCCCTGATGAGGTCCTCCTGGTCCTGGACGCCATGACCGGGCAGGAGGCCCTGGCCGTGGCCCAGGCTTTTGAGGAGAAGGTGGGGGTTACGGGCCTCGTCCTCACCAAGCTGGACGGGGATGCCCGGGGCGGGGCGGCCCTTTCCGCCCGGCACGTCACGGGAAAGCCCATCTATTTCGCCGGGGTTTCCGAGAAGCCCGAGGGTCTGGAGCCCTTCTACCCTGACCGCCTGGCGAGCCGCATCCTGGGCATGGGGGATGTGGCCACCCTGGCGGAAAAGGTGCGGGCGGCGGGGCTGGAGGCCGAAGTCCCCAGGTCCGCCAAGGAGCTTTCCCTGGAGGACTTCCTCAAGCAGATGCAGAACCTCAGGCGCCTGGGTTCCTTCTCGGAGGTCCTGGGCATGCTCCCCGGGGTGCCCAAGGGATTGCAGGTGGACGAGAGGGCCTTTAGGCGCCTCGAGGCCATCGTCCTCTCCATGACCCCCGAGGAGCGTAAGGACCCCCGGGTTCTCAACGGCTCGCGGCGCAAGCGCATCGCCAAGGGGAGCGGCACCTCGGTGCAAGAGGTCAACCGCCTTCTCAAGGCCTTTGAGGAGACCAAGGCCCTGATGAAGTCCCTGGAAAAGAAAAAGGGCCGGGGACTCATGGGAATGTTCAGGAGGTAGAAAAGACATGGTCAAGATCAGACTCTCTCGGTTCGGTTCCAAGCACAACCCCCATTACCGCATCGTGGTCACGGACGTTCGGCGGAAGCGGGATGGGGCCTACATTGAGAAGATCGGCTACTACGACCCCCGCAAGACCACCCCGGACTGGCTCAAGGTGGACGTGGAGCGGGCCAAGTACTGGCTCTCCGTGGGAGCCCAGCCCACGGACACCGCCAGGAGGCTCCTCCGCCAGGCGGGGGTCTTCCGGCAGGAGGCCCAGGAAAAGGCCTGAGAGCTCAGGCCCAGCGCCCGGGGCATTCCCGGGCGTTTTCCTTTACCATGGACCCTATGAGGGACCTGGTGGAATACTTGGCCAAGAGCGTGGTGGACCACCCCGAGGCGGTCCGGGTCCAGGAAAAGCGGGGCCGGGAGGGACCCGTTTACCTGGTGGAGGTGGCCGCCGAGGACAAGGGCCGCCTCATCGGCAAAGGGGGGCGGGTCATAGAGGCCATCCGCACCCTGGTGCGGGCCTACTCCAAGCGCAAGGTGGGGGTGGAGGTGCGCTGACCCTGGCATAATGGGGGTATGCGTCTGGTGGAGATCGGCCGCTTGGGTGCGCCTTACGCCCTGCAAGGGGGGCTCAGGTTCCGGGGAGAGCCGGTGGTGGCCCACCTGAAGCGGGTCTACGTGGAGGGGCACGGATGGCGGGCGGTGGAGGACCTCTACCAGGTGGGCGAGGACCTGGTGGTGCACCTGGCCGGGGTTTCCAGCCGCGAGCTGGCCGAGGTCCTGGTGGGCCTTCGGGTCTACGCGGACGTGGCCGACCTTCCCCCCTTGGAGGAGGGGCGGTACTACTACTTCGCCCTTATCGGTCTTCCCGTGTATGTGGAGGGGCGGAAGGTGGGCGAGGTGGCGGACATCCTGGACGCCGGGGCCCAGGACGTGCTGGTGATCCGGGGGGAGGGGGAGAGGCTGCGCGACCGGGCGGAGCGCCTGGTTCCCCTCCAGGCCCCCTACGTGCGGGTGGAGGAGGGGGGCATCCACGTGGAGCCCATTCCCGGCCTCTTTGACTAGATGCGCTACACCTTTATCACCCTTTTCCCCCAGCTCATCCGGCCCTGGCTGGAGGAGTCCCTCATCGCCAAGGCCCAGGAGCGGGGGCTTTTGGAGGTGGGGGTGGTGGACCTCCGGGCCTTCGGCCTGGGGCGGCACCGCACCGTGGACGATACCCCCTATGGCGGCGGGGCGGGGATGGTCATCCGGGCGGACGTGGCTGTGACGGCTATAGAGTCCGCTCTTCCCGCGGACGAGGTCATCCTCCTCTCCCCGGCGGGAAGGCCCTTTACCCAGGAGGTGGCCGAGGAGCTCGCCGCGAAGTCCCACCTGGTCCTCCTTTGCGGGCGGTACGAGGGGTTTGACTCCCGGGTGGAGGCCTTCGTGACCCGGACCCTCTCCCTCGGGGACTACGTCCTCATGGGCGGGGAGGTGGCGGCCCTGGCGGTTTTGGAGGCCACGGCCCGCCTGATCCCGGGGGTGATCGGGGACCCCGTGAGCCACAGGGAGGACTCCTTCGTGCGGGGCCTTCTGGACTACCCCCACTACACCAGGCCCCCTGAGTTCCGGGGGCTTGGGGTTCCGGAGGTGCTCCTTTCCGGGAACCACCAGGCGGTGGCCCGCTTTCGCCGCCAGGAGGCCCTGAAGCGCACCCTGGAGCTTAGGCCCGACCTCCTCTTGCGGGCCAGGATCGGGGCCCTCGAGGCCCGGTGGCTTGCGGAAATGGACCGGGAAGGCTAGACTGGAGGCTGTTGCCCACGAACCCTTCAGGGTTCCTCTGGGACGGGAGGCTAAGGATGAACCGAGGAGCGCTTCTGAAGGTGGTGGAATCCCGCTACGCCCGCACGGACCTGCCCGAGTTCCGCCCGGGGGACACGGTGCGGGTGGCCTACCGGGTGAAGGAAGGGGGCCGCACCCGCATCCAGAACTTTGAGGGCATCGTCATCAAGATCAAGCGGAACGGCTACAACTCCAGCTTCACCGTGCGCAAGGTGAGTTACGGGGTGGGGGTGGAGCGCATCTTCCCCTTCAACTCCCCCCTCATTGACAAGGTGGAGATCGTGCAGCGGGGCCGTGCCCGCCGGGCCAAGCTCTACTTCATCCGCGAGCTTTCCGAGCGGGAGATTCGCCGCAAGCTCCAGGCCGACCGGAAGCGGATCGGCCAGGACCAGGAAAAGGCCAAGGCCGCCAAAGAGGCCCAGGCCGGGGCTGCCCCCTCGGGCGAGGTCCAGGAGTAGGCCGTTTTTTCCATGGGGCGGGGCTTTCCCGCCCCCTTTTCACTTGAGGAAGCCCAGGCTCCGGGCCCTTTCCAGGGCCTCCACCCGGTTTTTGGCCTCCAGCTTGGCGTAGAGGTTTTCCAGGTGGTCCTTGACGGTGTCGGGGGAAACGCCTATGGCGCGGGCCATCTCCTTTGCGGAAAGCCCTCGGGCCAGGAGCTTCAGCACCGCTTCCTCCCTGGGGGTGAGGCTGGGGAGGTCGGGGGGGAGGAGGCGCTCCTCGCCCGCGAGCACCCGGACGAGCCGCCTCTTGAGCTCAGGGGCGGATACCTCCTTGGAGAAGTAAGCGTCCGCCCCCGCCAAGGCCGCCTCCCGGAGGAGGGCGGGCTCCTGGTAGGTGGTGAGGAAGGCGATGAGCCCCTTGTAGCCTGCTTCCCTGAGCTTCCTGGTACAGGTCAGGCCGTCCATGCGGGGTAGGCGCAGGTCCAGCAGGACCGCTTCCGGGGTGAGGGCCAGGGTCTTGGCCAAGGCCTCCTCCCCATCCCCCGCCTCCGCCACCACCGTGAGGCCCAGGGCCTCGAGGCCCGCCCTCAACCCCAGGCGGAAAAGGGGGTGGTCATCGGCGATGAGGACCCGCATCGCCTTTTAGGTTACCCTCTTCCTGTGAAAAACCCGCAAGAGACCTATACTCAAGGCATGCCCTTGACCTTGAACACCCTGGCTCAGCTCTCCGGCCTGGCCTCGGAGCACGTGCTGCGCGAGGAGGTGGAGGAGACGGGCGTGGCCCAGGAGACCATCCTGGAGAGGATGGCTGAGCGCCTGGCGGTCATGCGGGACTCCATCCAAAGGGGCCTGGCCTCCGAGGCCCCCAGTGTGGCGGGCATGGTGGGAAAGAACGCCAAGACCCTGTGGGAAGCCCCCGATCCCCTAAAGGACCCTCTCCTCAAGCGGGTCCAGGCCTACGCCATGGCGGTGAACGAGGAGAACGCCCGCATGGGGCGCATCGTGGCCGCCCCCACCGCAGGGAGCGCGGGCACCCTGCCGGGGGCCCTCCTGGGCGTGGCCGACCACTTAGGGATTTCCGACGAGCGCCTCCTCATGCCCATGGTCCTGGCGGCGGGGGTGGCCAAGATGATCAGCCGGGTGATCCACATTGCCGGGGCCAGCGGGGGGTGCCAGGCGGAGATCGGCTCTAGCGCCGCCATGGCCGCCGCCGCGGTCACCGAACTTTTAGGGGGTAGCCCCGAGGCCTCGGCCCACGCCGCCGCCTTGGCCCTGCAGAACACCCTGGGCCTGGTCTGCGACCCCGTGGGAGGGTTTGTGGAGGTGCCTTGCGTGATGCGCAACGGCTTCTACGCCGTCCACGCGGTGAGCGCCGCCTCCATGGCCCTGGCCGGAATCCGGAGCGTCATCCCCCCCGACGAGGTGGTCCTGGCCATGGCGGGCATCGGTCGCCTTTTGCCCCTGGAACTCAAGGAAACGGGTCTCGGGGGCCTGGCCGACACCCCCACGGGGCGGCGGTTGGCGGAGGAGGCCTTGAAGAGGGCTGGGCCCTAGCCCTCCTCCCCCTTGGCGATGGGCACCCCCACCAGGTTGCCCCACTCCGTCCAGGAGCCGTCGTAGTTCTTCACCCGGGGGTAGCCCAGGAGGTACTTGAGCACGAACCAGGAGTGGCTGGAGCGCTCGGCGATGCGGCAGTAGACCACGATGTCCTTCTCCGGGGTCACCCCTAGGGACTCGTAAAGGACCCTAAGCTCCTCGGGGCTCTTGAAGGTGCCGTCCGGGTTCACTGCCCTGGCCCAGGGGATGTTCCGGGCCCCGGGGATATGACCCCCCCGAAGGGCTCCTTCCTGGGGGTAGCCCGGCATGTGGGTGAGCTCGCCCCGGTACTCCTCGGGGCTCCGCACGTCCACCAGGGCCCCCTTCCCCTCCTTGACCTTGAGGATGTGCTTCAGGACCTCGTCCCGGTAGGCGCGGATGGACTCGTCCCGGTAGGGGACCTGGTAGCGGCCAGGGGGGTAGGTGGGCACCTCGGTGGTCAGGGGACGGCCCTCCTCCACCCACTTCTGCCGCCCCCCGTTCATGAGGCGCACATCCCCGTGGCCGTTGTACTTGAGGAACCAGAAGGCGTAGGCGGCCCACCAGTTGTTCTTATCCCCGTAGAGGACCACCGTGGTGTCGTTGGAGACGCCGAGCCTTTCCATGAGCCGGGCGAAGCCCTCCTCGTCCACGAAGTCCCGCACCACCGGGTCCCAGAAGTCCCGCTGCCAGTCAATCTTCTGGGCCCCGGGAATGTGGCCCGTCTCGTAGAGGAGGATGTCCTCGTCCACCTCCAGGATCCGCACCTTGGGGTCCTCCAGGTGCTCCGCTACCCAGGCCGTGCTCACCAGTACCTCTGGATGGGCGTAGCTCATGGTCCACACCTCCGGGCCCCAATATACCCCTGAGTGTAAAGATGGCAAGGAAGCGCCGTCACATTTGGCAAGAGGTCCTTGTGTGGGAGGGGGGTTTCTGGTATAAAGGCTTCTGGGGAGTAGCCGCCCCGGAAGGGGGCCAGCCGGTCGTCACTACGGGAGTTTCCCCGGTCGGCTGGGGCGCCGAAGGGCGCATGGCGAGACCACCTGAACGGGTGGCCTCGGATTTGGCTTACTCCCGTAAGGAGGGAAGGGACGATGGACTTGACTCTTTTGCTCATGATCGCGGTCTTCGTGGCTAGCCTCTTCATCCAGTGGGGGCTGCAGGCCACCTTCGCTCGCCACAGCCGGGTGGCCAACAGCCGGGGCCTTACCGGGGCTGAGGTGGCCCGGCTCATCCTGGATGCCCACGGGCTCCATGGAGTCCGGGTAGAGCCTGTGCCCGGGGCCCTTACCGACCACTACGACCCCCAGGCCAAGGCGGTGCGCCTCTCCGAGCCCAACTACGCCTCCCAGAGCCTCGCCGCCCTGGCAGTGGCCGCCCACGAGGTGGGGCATGCCGTCCAGGATGCCCAGGGCTACGCCTGGCTTCGGGTGCGGGCTAACCTCTGGCCCGTGGCCAGCATAGGGAGCACCTGGGGGCCCATCCTGGTTCTCGCGGGCCTGTTCTTGGGGGCCCTGGGCCTGGCCAAGCTGGGCCTTTATCTGTACCTGGCGGTGGCCTTCTTCCAGCTCATCACCCTGCCCGTGGAGTTTGACGCCTCCAGGAGGGCCTTGGAGTACTTGAGGCGCATGGGCTTCCTCAGCGAGAGGGAGGTGGGCCCTGCCCGCCAGGTCCTAAAGTGGGCGGCCCTCACCTACGTGGCGGCCTTGGCCTCGTCCTTGGCCACCATCCTCTACTACGCCAGCCTCCTGGGGCTTTTCGGCAGGCGGGAGGAGTAGATGCCCCTTCTCCTTTGTCCCAGCTGCGGGGCGGGCATGCGGGAGGTGGAGCGCCGGGGGGTGCTCTTGGACGTCTGCCCCCAGTGCGGTGGGGTGTGGCTGGACAAGGGGGAGCTGGAGAAGCTCCTCAGCCAGGCCCGGGAGGTGGAGCGCCATTACGAGGAGGAGCGCGAGGCCTACTACCGCAAGGAGGGGAAGCCTTACAAGAAAAAGAAGGGCTTCATGGACCTCTTTGACATCTTTGACTAGGCCCAAGAAGGCGAAACCGCCCCCAGGAAGACCCTGGGGGCGGTCCTTTTGCCTCTACTCCGCCTTCTTGAGGCGCAGGTACCAGCGGCGGTACTCGGCGTACTCGCCCTTTTTGGCCTCGTCCGCCTTGAGCTCAGGTAGGGTGGCGGGGGGCTTCACGATGGCGGGCTCCCCGGGTTGCCAGTCGGCGGGGGTGTTGAGGCCGGTGCGGTCGGTGAACTGCAGGGCCCGGATGAAGCGGAGGATCTCGTCAATGTTGCGGCCGGTGGTCAAGGGGTAGTAGAGCATGCCCCGGAGGATGCCGTTGGGGTCAATGATGAAGACGGCGCGGACGGCGGCGGTCTCGCTGGCGGCGGGGTGGATCATGCCGTAGAGCTTGGAGACCTTCATGTCCAGGTCGGCGATGACGGGGAAGTCAATGGCGATCCCCGACATCTCCTCCAGGTCCTTCACCCAGGCCAGGTGGGCGTGGATGGAGTCAATGGAGAGGCCGATGAGCTGGACCCCAAGCTCGTCAAACGCCTCCTTCCTCCGAGCGAAGGCTAGGAACTCGGTGGAGCAGACCGGGGTGAAGTCGGCGGGGTGGCTGAAAAGCACCACCCACTTGCCCTTGAAGTCGGAAAGCCGGATCTCCCCTAGGGTGGTCTTGGCGGTGAAGTCGGGGGCGGGTTCGTTAAGGCGGGGCAGGGTAGGGATTTCTTTTTCTTCCATAAGCACCTCCTGCTGGCCTGAGCCAGCGCGATTGCTATACCCCACGAGGGTTTGGTATCGCAAGCGATTCGCGTTAGCGGTTGTCCCCGGAGCCAGAGATCGCACCTCGCTCCAGGCGGGAGCGGAGTTTCCTCAGGTTGGCCTGGGCCACGGCCTCGAGGCCCACCCCCAGGTCGGTGGCCACCTGGGCCACGTACCAAAGCACATCCCCCAGCTCGGCCACCAGGGCCTCCTTGGCCTCCTCCGTCAGCTGCCCCCCCTGGTCGCGGAGCACCTTCTTGACCTTGTTGGCCAGCTCCCCCGCCTCCCCCACCAGGCCCAGGGTGGGGTAGAGGAGGCGGTAGGCCTCTGGGTAGCGGGCGGTCTTCTGCGCTTCTTTCTGGTAGGCTTCCAGCGTCATCCCGTGACCTCCTGGCGGATGCTGTACACCCGGCTTACCCCGCCCTCGCTGGTGACCCCGTAGAGGGCGTGGCAGGCCTCCATGGTGCGCTTCTGGTGGGTTACCAAAAGGAACTGCCTCCCCGAGCCCAGGAAGCGGACGAAGCGGAGGAGGTTGGCCTCGTCTAGGGCGGCGTCCACCTCGTCCAGGACCGCCAGGGGCAGCCCCCCCTGGAGCTCTCCTAAGGCGAAGAGGAAGGCCAGGGCCCCCAGGGTCTTCTCCCCCAGGGAGAGGAGGCGGAGGTCCTGGGTGCGCTTGCCCTGGGGGATGAGGAGGAGCCTGAGCCCTTTGGCCTCCCGCCTGGCCTCGGCCCTGGCCCCGAGGAGGAGCTGGGCGTGGGCGCGGAAGGCCTCCTGAAACGCGCCGAAGCCCTCCTTGAGCCTCTCCCCGTACTCCCGTTCCACGGCCTTGAGCTCGGCCTCGAGGCGCAGGAGGGCTTCCGTGGCCTCGGCCACTTCCCGCTCCTTAGCCTCTAGGAGGGGCTCCAGGGTGGCGAGTTCCCGTTCCGCCAGGGCGTTCACCGGGCCCAGGGCCTCCCGTTCCCGCTCCACCTGGGCCAGGCGGGCCTGGAGGGCCCGGGGGGTGCCCGGGTGGCGCTCCGTGGGGGGAAGCTGGGACAATTCCTGGGAAAGCTCCTCCAAAAGGGCTTCCTTGCGGGCCAGGCTGAGGCGGCTGGCTTCGCGTTCGGCCAAAAGGGCGTTCCAGCGGGCCAGGGTCTGGGCCAGGGCCTCGTCCTTTTCCCTCTTGTCCCGGGCCAGGGCCTCGAGGCGGGCCGTGAGCGCCTGGGCCTCCTCCTCCAGGGGGGCGAAGGCCTCCAGGCGATTCTTGAGTTCGCTAAGCCTGGCCCGAAGCCTCCTGGCCTCTTCCTGGGCCCTTTCCCAGGCCTCGAGGGCCTCCTTCAGGAGGCGAAAGCGCTCCCAGGCCTCCGCCTGGGCCAGGGTCTTTTCCAGCGCCTCCCTTTCCTCTTCCAGGGCCTTTAGGGGGGCCTCGTCCCAGGTCTCCTTGGGGGGTGCGGGGGCTTCTGGGGGCTGGGGCAGGGGGGCATGGAGGCGGGCCTTGAGGGCCGCCACCTGGGCCCTCAGGGCCTCGAGGGCCTCCCGCTGGGGCAGGGCCTTAACTTCCCGGGCTAGGGCCTCCCTTTCCCCCTCCAGGCGGGCGAGCTCCCCTTCCACCTCCTCCAGGCGGCGGCGGAGGAGGAGGGCCTCCCCTCCCTTGCGCACCCTGCCCCCGGTGAGGGCTCCCGAGCGCTCCAGGACCTCCCCCTCCAGGGTTACCAGCCGCTCCCTGCCTCCCGCCTTGCGGTAGGCCAGGGCGGCCTCCAGGTCCTGGAAGACCAGGGTGTCCCCCAGGAGGACCCGGAGGACGGCCTCCTGGGGAAGGCCCTCGAGGCGGAGCCGGGCCAGCCTATAGGCGGGGCCCAGGAGGCCCGGGAAGGGTCTTGGCGCGGGGGGCGGGGGAGGGTTGAGGAGGGTGAGGGGCAAAAAGGTGGCCCTCCCCCCTTCCCCCTTCAGCTTGGCGATGGCCCTCCTGGCGGCCTCCTCGTCCTGGGTCAAGACCCACTGGAGCCTGGGCCCCAGGGCCACCTCCAGGGCCAGCTCCAGCCCCGGCTCCGGGCGCACCAGGTCGGCCACCACCCCCAGGACCCCGGGCAGGCCCCGGACCCTCCGCGGGCCCTCCTGCAGGTCCGCCCCCGAGGCGAGGAGCCCATGGAGCCGCTCCCGCTCCTGGCGTAGCCCTTGGGCCTGGGCCTGGACCTCCCTGAGCTTCGTCTCCAGGGCTTGCCTGGTCCTCGCGCCCTCCTCCAGGGGGGCGAGGGCCCGGGTCTTCTGCAAAAGCTCCCCTTCCAGCCTTTCCCTTTCCCAAAGCGCCTCCTGGTAGGCCTTTAGGCGCTCCTGGTGGCGGGCCAGGGCCAGCTCGTACCGGTGCCAGGCCTCCTCCAGGCGGCGCTTTTCCGCCAGGAGCCAGGCCTCTTTCTCCTTCAAGGCCTTGAGGCGGAGGCGGGCCTCCTCCCGGCTCAGGGAGGGAGCGGGGGGCGGGGGGCCGGGCTCCTCGGGCCTCTGGCGGTCCAAGGCCCTCAGGACCCGGGAGAGCTCCCGCACCTCCCCTTCCAGGGCTTCCTTCTCCTTGAGGCCCAGGCGCACCGCCTGGAGGCGTTCCTTGAGGGCCTCGGCCTCTTCGCTGAGGGCCCCCCGGGCTCTCTCCAGGGACTGGCGCTGGGAGAGGAGGTTTTCTTCCTCGTCCCTAAGGGCTTTCAGGCGGAGCCCCAAGGCCTCCGCTTCCCTTTCCGCCTCCTCCTTGCGGGCCAGGAGGAGGCTTCGCCTCAGGGCCAGGGCCAGGGCGGCGAGCTCCTGGGCCTTCCTCGCCGCCAGGGCCTCTTCCTTCAGGACTTTCACCCGCTCCCTTAGGCCGGAAAGCTCCTTCTCCCGGGCCGCCAAAAGCTCCAGGGCCTCCTCCAGCCTGGCCTCGGTGGCCCGGGCCGCCTCCGCCACGGGCTTGAGTCCAGCGGCCTCCTCCAGGTGGGAGAGGAGCACCTCCTCCGGGGCCTCGAGCAGGGCCCCTATCTCTCCCTGGCCCACGATGGCGTACCCGCCCCGGCCCAGGCCCGTGCCCGCGAGGTGGAGGCTAAGGACCTTCTGGCTTGTGGGGCGGCCGTTCACCCGGAAGAGGCTCTTCTCCCCTTCTATGCGCCTTTCCACCAGAAGGCGCTCCCGCCCCCGGGAAAGCTCCAGGCGCACCTCGGCGAAGGCGGAGGGGGGCCTGCCCTCCCCCCCGTGAAAGAGGAAGGCCCGGAGTTCCTGGCCCCTGAGCTCATGGGCCCGGGCCCCGGTGACGAAGCGCAGAGCCTCCACCAGGTTGCTCTTGCCCGAGCCGTTGGGCCCGATGATGCCGGTGATGGGGTCGGGGAAGTCCAGGACCGTCCGTTCGGCGAAGGACTTGAACCCCTGGAGGACGAGGCGGTCTAGGCGCCAGGCTTCCCTCATGGCAGGCGGATGGGCTTGGTGAGGTCCAGGTGGGCCAGGCCCGGGCCGGGCTTCCCCTCCACCAGGAAGCGGACCTCCTCCGCCTGGGGGAAGGTGGAAAGCAGGGTGTAGGCCAGGCTGTAGAGGCGGAAGACCTCGAGGCCCGCGTCCAGTCCCAGGGCGAAGTCCTGGGGGAGGTCCACGATGAGACGCTTCCCCTCGAGGAAAAGGGCCAGGGGCTTGGGGGCGCTCACCGCTTGCGACCAGGCCAGGAGAGCCTTGGCCCCCGGGGTCTCCCCCGGGCCCAGGTCCAGGGTTTGGGTTTCCTTTAGGAAGCCCTGGGGTGGGTTGGGGCGGTAGAGGACCAAAACCAGGGCGTTCTTGGCGGCCTCCTCGGCGGGGAGGGGGAGGGCGGTGGGGGGGCGTCCCCCCCCGGTCTGCCAGTAGAAGAGGCTTCCCAAAAGGAAGACGATGAGCCCCACGATGTTCCAAAGGGTGAGGAGCTTCCTCATGGCGTCTCCAGGTAGGTGCGGATGGCCTGGGCCACGGCCCCGGCCACTTGATTGCGGGCCTCGGGGGTCTTGATCCGGTCCACCCCCACCTCCAGGACCACGGCGGCCCCGGGGACGTCGGTGAGGGCGTAGGGGCCCTCGGCCTTGGCCACCACGATGCCCAGGGCGGAAAAGGCCTTTTCCAGGGCTTCCCCTAAGCGGCGGGGGTCCCCCGCGTAAACCTTGAGGAGGTTGGCCTGCTCCTTGGGGGCGGAGGCCAGGAGGGCCTCCGCGTTCTGGGCCAGGGGAGCAGAGCGGGCCTTGGGCAGGTAGAGGTTCACCGCGCTCCCCTGGGTCACGTGGAAGGAAACCAGGACGCTGGCGCTTTGGGCCAGGCGCAGGCGGGCCTCGAGGGGAAGGGTCTCGTCCCCCCTCCGGGTCAGACGGCTTCCCGGCAGGCGGGAGGCCACCCTCCTCGCCAGGTCCAGGGTCAGGTCCTTCTCCTTAAGCTCCCCGAAGGACACGCCGGGGTCAGCGCCCCCGTGCCCCGGGTCCAGGAGGACCAGGGGGGTCGGGCGGGGCAGGGAGCCCCACTCCAGGGCCACCTGGTTCCCCCCGGGGTAGTAGAGGCGGTCGGGGGGCCTCTCCAAGGGGAGGAAGAGGCCTAGGGCGTCCATCCTAAGACCTGGCTCCTCCCCTTGGGCCAGGAGGAAGAGGACCCCGCCCCCCCGGACCACGGCGTTCACCTCCCGGGAAAAGCGGAGGAGGAGGCGGTCCTGGCCCCTTTCCGTTCCCAGGAGCCGGGCCCAGGGGAGGTGGAGGAGGATCCCCTCCTGCGCCCGGTAGTCCAGGCCCAACGCTTCCGCCAGGGGGCGGAGGGGCACGTAGATCTTGCCTCCCCTTCGCCAAGCGGCGCCCGTCCTTGCCGCCTGGCCCTCTTCATCGGCGATGGGGAAGGTGCGCTGACGGCTCCCCAGGCCCAGGGCCACCTGGTTTTCCCCCTGCCAGAGGCTTAGGCCCAGGCCCTGGGCCAAAAGGCGGGCCTCCCCGTAGGCCACCCCCCGCCCCCCGGGGTAGAGGGCCTCCCCCTCGAGGGCCCCCGCTTTCAGGGGTTTGGGGGCCTGGGCCAAGGCCAGGGCTAGAAAGAGAAGCCCAACCCACCACCTCATAGTTCCTCCAAGGCCCGGCGCACCGCCTGCTTTTTGTCGTCCGCTTTCTTTTGGTAGACCTTCTTCCCCCGGGCAAGGCCCAAAAGCACCTTGGCGTAGCCCCGCTCGTTGAAGTAGATCTTGAGGGGGACCAGGGTCAGCCCCTTCTGCTCCACCTTGCCCAGGAGGCGCTTGAGCTCGTGCTTGTGGAGGAGGAGCTTCCTGGGCCTTCTCGGGTCCACGTTCATGTAGGAGCCCTTCTCGTAGGGAGCGATGTAGAGGTTCTCCAGGTACAACTCCCCGTTCTGGAAGCGGGCAAAGCTTCCCGTGAAGTCCACCCTGCCCTCCCTCAGGGACTTGACCTCGGTGCCCTTGAGGGCGATCCCGGCCTCGTAGGTTTCCAGGATCTCGTAGTCGTGGCGGGCGCGACGGTTCTCCAGCGTGGGCCGCACGGGGGCTATCTTACCCGATAGGCCTCCTCCCGGCGGTGCTGCAGGAGGGGGTACTTCTCCCGGTAGGCCTCGAGGAAGCCCCAGTCGGGCTCGGCCAGGAGGAGCCCCTCCTCCTCCCGCCTCCCCAGGACGCGCCCGTCGGGGGCGATGAAGAGGGTGGGGCTCCCCGTGTCCGCGCGGCTTGCCAGGAAGAGGTAGGCCTGGTTCTCCGCTGCCCGGGCCCGGGCCAGGACCTCAAGAAGCCCGGCGTAGGCCCCGGGCCAGGCGGCCCCCACCAGAAAGGCCTGGACCCCCTTCAGGGCGTAGGCCCGGAAGAGCTCGGGGAAGTCCAGGTCGTAGCAGAGGGCGAGGCCGAAGCTCCGGCCCCGCCAGGGGAAGGCCACGGGGCCCTTCCCGGGGAGGAGGCCCCGGTCGCCCTCTTCCCCTTGGGGCAGGTAGAGGTGGACTTTGTCGTAGACGGGGCCTTCGGGAAAAACCTGGAGCCGGTTGCGGGGGCCCTCCCCCAGATGGCCGGCCACGAGGAGGATCCCGGTTTCCTGGGCAAGCGCCGAGAGGGCTTCCGGAAGGGGGGGCGAGGGCGTTTTCCCCAGGACCAGCTCGGGCAGGAGCAAAAGCCCCGCCCCCTCCTCCCGGGCGGCCCGGGCCAGGGGGCTTAGGGCCTTAAGGAGCGCCTCTAGGCTTTCCCGCTTGCCCAGATGGGCGAGGGCGAGGCGCATTACCTCCGGCCCAGGAGGCGCCAGGCGCTGGGGAGGAGGAGGGCGGCGAGGACCGCCTTCGCCAGGTCCCCGGGGAGGAAGGGGAAGAAGCCCATGGCCAGCAGGCCCGAAAGCCCCACGGCCTTGCCCGCCCCCTGAAGCCAGGCCCAGAGCCAGGGCAGGCCCAGGAGGTAGAGGAGGGCGTTCCCCAGGAGCATGGCGAAAAGGGTGCCGGGGAAGCTCCGGTCCAGGCCGAGCCGCTCCACCAAAAGCCCCACCAGCCCCGCCGCCAGGGGGAAGGCCAGGAGGAATCCCCCGGTGGGCCCGAGGATTTTAGCCAGGCCAGCTGTTCCCCCGGCGAAGACGGGAAGGCCCATGGCTCCCTCCAGGAGGTAGGCCGAGAGGGCCAAAAAGCCCAGGCGGCTTCCCAGGGCGGCTCCCACCAGCAAGACCCCCAGGGTCTGCCCGGTGATGGGCACGGGGGTGAAGGGGAGGGGGATGGCCACCTGGGCTAAGAGGGCCACAAAGAGGCTTCCCGAAAGGATGAGGCTCAGGTCGCGGCCTAGGGACCTGGTGGGCCAGAGGGTCTTGGCCAGGGGCAGGTAGGGTAGGGACTGGGTCTGCTGCATAACGCCTCCTTTTGAACCCTCGCTGGGTTCGTCAACCAGGCTAAGGGGATGGCGGTTGACGAGTCAAGGTGCGGCCAGCGCCCCGGGACTTGGTGAAGGGACGTAGAATGGCCTTAGGGCCCCTCTTGGGGGGCAAAGGAGGCAGCTATGAAGATAGGCATCAACGGATTCGGTCGCATTGGGCGTCAGGTTTTCCGCATCCTGCACGAGCGGGGTGTGGAGGTGACCCTCATCAACGACCTCACCGACAACAAGACCCTGGCCCACCTCCTCAAGTACGATTCCGTTTACGGGCGTTTCCCCGGCGAGGTGGGTTACGACGAGCAGAACCTCTACGTGGAGGGGAAAGCCGTTCGGGCTACGGCCCACAAGGACCCCAAGGAGATCCCCTGGGCCGAGGTGGGTGTGGGCCTGGTGGTGGAGTCCACCGGGGTCTTCACCGACGCCGACAAGGCCAAGGCCCACCTCGAGGCCGGGGCCAAAAAGGTGATCATCACCGCCCCCGCCAAGGGGGAGGACCTCACCCTCGTCATGGGGGTGAACCACGAGGCCTACGACCCGGAAAGGCACCACATCATTTCCAACGCCTCCTGCACCACCAACTCCCTGGCCCCGGTGATGAAGGTCCTGGAGGAGGCCTTCGGGGTGGAGAAGGCCCTCATGACCACCGTCCACTCCTACACCAACGACCAGAGGCTTTTGGACCTGCCCCACAAGGACCTGCGCCGGGCCCGGGCCGCCGCCATCAACATCATCCCCACTACCACCGGAGCGGCCAAGGCCACCGCTTTGGTCCTTCCCTCCCTCAAGGGCCGCTTTGACGGCATGGCCCTGCGGGTGCCCACGGCCACGGGGAGCATCTCCGACATCACCGCTCTGCTCAAGCGAGAGGTCACCACCGAGGAGGTGAACGCCGCCCTCAAGGCCGCCGCCGAGGGCCCCCTCAAGGGCATCCTGGCCTACACCGAGGACGAGATCGTCCTCCAGGACATCGTCATGGACCCCCATTCCTCCATCGTGGACGGCAAGCTCACCAAGGCCTTGGGCAACCTGGTCAAGGTCTTCGCCTGGTACGACAACGAGTGGGGCTACGCCAACCGGGTGGCGGACCTGGTGGAGCTGGTCCTGAAGAAGGGGGTCTAGATGCGCACCCTGAAGGACCTGGACCCCAAGGGGAAGCGGGTCCTGGTGCGGGTGGACTACAACGTCCCCATCCAGGGGGGCGTGGTCCAGGACGAGACCAGGATCCAAGAGAGCCTCCCCACCCTGCGCTACCTCCTTTCCGGTGGGGCCTCCTTGGTCCTCCTCTCCCACCTGGGCCGCCCCAAGGGGCCTGACCCCAAGCACTCCCTGGCCCCCGTGGCCGAGGCTTTGGCCCGGCACCTTCCCGGGGTGCGCTTCGTGCCCCATAGCCCCGGCTCCGAGGAGGCTTACGCGGCGGTGCAGGGCCTGGCCCCGGGGGAGGTGGCCCTGCTGGAAAACGTGCGCTTTGAGCCCGGGGAGGAGAAGGACGATCCCGAGCTCGCAAAGCGGTATGCCCGCCTGGGGCAGGCCTTCGTCCTGGACGCCTTCGGGAGCGCCCACCGGGCCCACGCCAGCGTGGTGGGGGTGGCCAGGCTCCTCCCCGCCTACGCCGGCTTCCTCATGGAGAAGGAGGTGAAGGCCCTTTCCCGCCTCCTCCACAACCCCGAGAAGCCCTACGCCGTGGTCATCGGCGGGGCCAAGGTTTCCGACAAGATCGGGGTGCTGGAGAGCCTCCTGCCCAAGGTGGACCGCCTCCTCATCGGTGGGGCCATGGCCTTCACCTTCCTCAAGGCCCTGGGGGGCGAGGTGGGGAAGAGCCTGGTGGAGGAGGACCGCCTGGGCCTGGCCAAGGACCTCCTCGCCCGGGCCGAGGCCCTGGGGGTGAAGGTCTACCTCCCCGTGGACGTGGTGGCGGCGGAGCGGATAGAGCCCGGCGTGCCCACCCAAACCTTCCCGGCGGAGGCCATCCCCATCCCCTACATGGGCCTGGACATCGGGCCCAGGACCCAGGAGCTTTTCCGGGAGGCCCTGAAGGGCGTGCGCACCGCCTTCTGGAACGGACCCATGGGGGTTTTTGAGGTGCCCCCCTTTGACGAGGGGACCCTGGCCGTGGGCCGGGCCCTGGCGGAGCTAGCGGGCGCCTTCACCGTGGTGGGGGGAGGGGACTCCGTGGCCGCGGTGAACCGCCTGGGGCTCAAGGACCGCTTCGGCCACGTCTCCACCGGGGGCGGGGCCAGCCTGGAGTTTTTGGAGAAGGGCACCCTGCCCGGGATTGAGGTCCTGCAGTAAGGAAAACCCTCCTCCTCCGCCTCTTTCCGGGGCGGGGGTTTCCCTTTATGATGCCTCCATGCGCCGCGTGCTGGTGGCAGGAAACTGGAAGATGCACAAGGTGCCTTCCGAGGCCCGGGTCTGGTTCGCTGAGCTGAAGAGGTTCCTTCCCCCTTTGGAGTCGGAGGCGGCGGTCCTGCCCGCCTTTCCCATGCTTCCTGCGGCCAAGGAGGTCTTCTCCGGTACCCAGGTAGCCTACGGGGCCCAGGACGTCTCCGCCCACCGGGAAGGGGCCTACACGGGGGAGGTTTCGGCGCGGATGCTCGCCGATCTGGGGTGCCGCTACGCCATCGTGGGCCACTCGGAGAGGAGGCGGTACCACCAGGAGACGGACGCCCTGGTGGCGGAGAAGGCCAAGAGGCTTCTGGAGGCGGGCATCACCCCCATCCTCTGCGTGGGGGAGCCCCTGGAGGTGCGGGAGAGAGGGGAGGCCGTCCCTTACACCCTGGCGCAACTCCAGGGGAGTTTGAAGGGGGTGGAACCGGAAGGCCCGGAAAAGCTCGTCATCGCCTACGAGCCGGTCTGGGCCATCGGCACCGGAAAGAACGCCACCCCGGAGGATGCGGAAGAGATGCATAAGGCCATCCGCCGGGCCCTGGCCGAGCGGTACGGGGAGGCCTTCGCCGCGAGGGTGCGCATCCTCTACGGGGGGAGCGTGAACCCGGGGAACTTCGCCGCTCTCCTCTCCATGCCCAACGTGGACGGGGGGCTGGTGGGTGGGGCGAGCCTGGAGCTTGAGAGCTTTCTCGCCCTCTTGCGCCTGGCGGGTTAGGGGGCTACCCTCATATTTATGCGCCTCCATCCCCGCACGCAGGCGGCCAAGGAGAGCATTTTCCCCAAGATGAGCCAGCTGGCCCAGAAGCTTGGGGCGGTCAATCTGGGCCAGGGCTTTCCCTCCGATCCCCCGCCCCCTTTTCTTCTGGAGGCCGTCCGCCGGGCGGTGGGCCGGTACGACCAGTACGCTCCTCCCGCAGGCCTTCCCCTGCTAAGGGAGGCCTTGGCGGAGGAGTTCGGGGTGGAACCGGAAAACGTGGTGGTCACCTCGGGGGCCACAGAGGCCCTTTACGTTCTCCTCCAGAGCCTAGTGGGGCCGGGGGAGGAGGTGGTGGTTCTGGAGCCCTTTTTTGATGTCTACCTGCCGGACGCCTTCCTGGCGGGGGCCGAGGCCAGGCTCGTGCGCCTAGACCTCACCAAGGAGGGGTTCCGCCTGGACCTCGAGGCCTTGGAGAGGGCCGTCACCCCCAGGACCCGCTTTCTCCTCCTGAATACCCCCATGAACCCCACGGGGCTCGTCTTTGGGGAAGCGGAGCTTAGGGCCATGGCCGAACTTGCCCGGAGGCACGACCTCTTTCTCATCTCCGATGAGGTCTACGATGAGCTCTATTACGGGGAAAGGCCAAAGCGCCTCATGGCCTTCGCCCCGGAACGCACCTTCACCGTGGGGAGCGCGGGGAAGCGCCTCGAGGCCACCGGCTACCGGGTGGGCTGGATCGTGGGTCCCAAAGCCTTCATGCCCACCCTGGCGGGAATGCGCCAGTGGACGAGCTTTTCCGCTCCCACACCCCTCCAGGCGGGAGTGGCGGAGGCCTTAAGGGTGGCGAGGCGGGAGGGCTTTTACGAGGCCCAGAGGGAGAGCTACCGGAAAAGGCGGGACCTCCTGGCCCAGGGGCTTAGGGACTTAGGCCTCCATGTCTTCCTGCCCGAAGGCACCTACTTTCTCATGGCCGAGATCCCCGGCTTTGACGCCTTTAGGCTTTTGGAGGAGGCCCGGGTGGCCCTGATCCCCGCCGCCGCCTTCTACCTGGAAGACCCCCCAGAGGGGCTTTTCCGCTTCGCCTTCTGCAAGAGGGAGGAGGAGTTGGCTCTGGCCCTGGAGCGCCTGGCTCCTGTGGTAAACTCCCTGGCGTGAAGCTAAAGCCTGTGGCGTACCTGGAAAAGGGCGAGTTTCCCCTGGAAGAGGGGGAGGCCCTAAGGCTCTACCGGGCCATGCGCCGGGCCCGGTTTTTTGACGAGAAGGCCCTCACCCTCCAGCGGCAGGGGCGGCTTGGGGTCTACCCCCCCTTCATGGGCCAGGAGGCGGCCCAGGTGGGCGTGGCCCTGGCCCTCTCCGCGGGGGACTGGGTGGTGCCCTCCTACCGGGAAAGCGCCCTGCTCCTCGCCCGGGGGCTTCCCATCCATGTCCTCATCCTCTACTGGCGGGCCCACCCCGCGGGCTGGGGCTTTCCCGAGGGCTTCCGGGGGGTAAACCCCTACATCCCCATCGCCACCCAGATCCCCCAGGCGGTGGGCCTGGCCCTGGCGGGGCGGCATAGGGGGGAGGACTGGGTGGTGGCCACCTCCATCGGGGACGGGGGGACCAGCGAGGGGGACTTCCACGAGGGGCTGAACTTCGCCGCGGTCTTCGCCGCCCCCGTGGTCTTCCTGGTGCAGAACAACGGCTACGCCATCAGCGTCCCTCGCTCCCGGCAGATGCGGGTGGACTACATCGCCCGTAGGGCCGAGGGGTACGGGATGCCCGGGGTGGTGGTGGACGGGAACGACGCCTTCGCCGTCTACCTGGAGGCCAAGAAGGCGGTGGAAAGGGCGAGGCGGGGGGAAGGCCCCACCCTCCTCGAGGCCCTCACCTACCGCCTCGCTCCCCACACCACCTCCGACGACCCGAGCCGCTACCGCACCCGGGAGGAGGAGGAGGCTTGGCGGAAGAAGGACCCCATCCTGCGCCTTAGGAAGGCCCTGGAGGAAAAGGGCCTCTGGGACGAGGATAGGGAAAGGGCTCTTCTGGAGGAGCTGGAGGAGGAGTTCGCTCGGGAGCTTACCCTCGCCGACGCCGCCCCGGAGCCCCGGCCCGAGGAGATCGTGGAGCACGTCTACCAGGAGATGGGCCCCGATCAGAGGCGGGCTTACGAGGCCCTGAGGCGGGGCCTGCACGTGGAGGAGATATGGTAGCGGAGAAGACGCGCCTCTTGAACATGGTCCAGGCCATCAACGAGGCGCTGGACCTGGCCCTTTCCCGGGACGAGAGGGTCCTGGTCTTCGGGGAGGACGTGGGGCGGCTTGGCGGCGTCTTCCGGGTGACGGAGGGGTTGCAGGAGAGGCACGGGGAGAACAGGGTGTTTGACACCCCCCTGGCGGAAAGCGGCATCCTGGGCCTGGCCATCGGCCTGGCCATGGGGGGGATGCGGCCCGTGGCCGAGATCCAGTTCGCCGGCTTCCTCTACCCCGCCCTGGACCAGATCCTCTCCCACCTGGGGCGCTGGCGGCACCGCAGCAGGGGGCGGGTGGGCCTTCCCGTGGTGGTGCGGGCCCCCTATGGGGGCGGGGTCCACACCCCGGAGCAGCACGCCGACTCCCCCGAGGCCCTCCTCGCCCACGCCCCGGGGGTCAAGGTGGTGATTCCCTCCAGCCCGGAAAGGGCCAAGGGGCTTCTCCTTTCCGCCATAGAGGACGAGGACCCGGTCTTCTTCCTGGAGGCCATCAAGCTCTACCGGGGTTCCCGGGCCGAGGTGCCCGAGGGCTACTACACCCTGCCCCTGGGCCAGGCCCGCGTCCTCCGGGAGGGGAAGGCCGCCACCCTCATCGGCTACGGGGGGATGGTGGAGGTGATGCTGGAGGCGGCGGAGGTGGCGAGGCGGGAGGGGGTGGAGGTCATGGTGGTGGACCTGGAGACCTTGGTCCCCCTGGACGAGGAGACCCTCCTCGAGGCGGTGAGGGCCACGGGCCGGGCGGTGGTGGTCTACGAGGCCATGCGCACCGGGGGCTTTGGGGCGGAGATCGCCGCCCGCATCGCCGAGGGGGCCATAGACCACCTCCAGGCCCCCGTCCTCCGGGTGGCGGGGTACGATGCCCCCTATCCCCCCTTCAGCGCCATAGAGCACCTCTACCGCCCCAACGCCAGAAGGGTTTTGGCCGCCCTCAGGAAGGTGCTAACCTATTAGGAAGGAGGCCCCATGGTCAAGACCCGCCTCAAGGCCGAGGAGTTTTTCGCCCTACCCCTGGAGCGGGGGGAGCTTGTGGATGGGGAGGTCCAGGAAGAGATGCCGCCCAAGCCGGAGCACGGGAGGATCGCTTTGCGCATTGGGTACCACCTGATGCGTTGGCTGGAGGAGACGGGGCTGGGCGTGGCCGGGGTGGAGGGAGGCTTTATCCTCCGCCGGGACCCCGACCGGGTGCGAAGCCCTGACGTCTGGTTCCTCTCCCACGGGAGGCTTAGGGAGGTGGCCCGGGAAGGGTTTTACGAGGGGGCCCCGGACCTGGCGGTGGAGGTGGTCTCCCCGGGGGAGGAGGCGGAAGCGGTGCTGGCCAAGGTGCTGGACTATCTGGGGGCGGGGGCCAAGGCGGTGTGGCTGGTCTATCCCGAGCTCCAGGCGGTGGAGGTCTACGGGCGGGGCGGGGAGGGGCGGCTTTTGCGGCCCGGGGAGGTGCTGGAAGGGGGGGAGGCCCTTCCCGGCTTCCGCCTTCTCCTAAAGGACCTCTTCGGGGCCTGAGTGCCCTTCGTTCAAGCGAAGGTCCCCCAAAGGGGGTTCTACAGCCCAGGCCAAGGTGTGGGCGCTTAGGGCTTTTTCCCCATGTTCTTTCGGCCAGAACCCGCTAGAGTAGGGGGCATGGAGCGGCCCATCTCCGAGGCCTACTTTGAGGAGGCGAAGCGGCACATTCCCGGCGGGGTGAGTAGCCCGGTCAGGGCCTTCAAGGCGGTGGGGGGGACCCCCCCTTACCTGGTGCGGGGCGAGGGGGCCTACGTCTGGGACATTGACGGAAACCGCTACCTGGACTACGTCCTGAGCTGGGGCCCCCTGATCCTGGGCCACGCCCACCCCAGGGTCCTGGCCCGGGTGCGGGAGGTTCTGGAGCGGGGCCTGACCTTCGGGGCCCCCCACCCCCTCGAGGTGGAGCTCGCCAAGAAGGTGAAGCGGGCCTATCCGGGCGTGGAGCTGGTGCGCTTCGTGAGCTCGGGGACGGAGGCCACCATGAGCGCCCTGAGGCTCGCCCGGGGGTACACGGGCCGGGACCTGATCGTCAAGTTCCGGGGGAACTACCATGGGCACGCGGACGGCCTCCTGGTGGAGGCGGGAAGCGGGGCCCTCACCCTGGGGGTACCCTCCTCGGCCGGGGTCCCCGAGGCCTACGCCCGGCTCACCCTGGTCCTGGAGTACAACGACCCCGAGGGCCTGAGGGAGGTCCTGAAGCGCCGGGGCGAGGAGATCGCCGCCATCATCTTTGAGCCGGTGGTGGGGAACGCCGGGGTCCTCATCCCCAGCGAGGACTTCCTCAAGGCCCTCCACGAGGCCCAGGCCTATGGGGTCCTCCTCATCGCCGACGAGGTGATGACGGGCTTCCGCCTGGCCTATGGCGGGGCCACGGAGCTTTTGGGCCTCAAGCCCGACCTCATCACCCTGGGGAAGGTCCTGGGTGGGGGGCTTCCCGCCGCCGCCTACGGGGGGAGGCGGGAGATCATGGAGAAGGTGGCCCCTCTAGGCCCCGTCTACCAGGCGGGAACCCTTTCCGGGAACCCCCTGGCCATGGCCTCGGGCCTGGCCACCCTGGAGGTCCTGGAGGCCAACCCCGGCCTCTACGCCCACCTGGAGGCGGTGGGGGCCCGGCTGGAGGAGGGGCTTAGGGAGGTCCTTTCCAGGAAGGGCGTCCCCCACACCGTCAACCGGCTGGGGTCCATGCTCACCATCTTCTTCAGCGAAGGCCCCGTGCGCACCTTCGCCGAGGCCAAGCGCACGGATTTGGAGCTCTTCAAGCGCTTCTTCCACGGCCTCCTGGCCCGGGGGGTGTACTGGCCTCCTTCCAACTTTGAGGCGGCCTTCCTCTCCACCGCCCACGGGGAGGAGGAGGTGGCGAGGACCCTCGAGGCCCTGGACGAAGCCCTATAATGGGGAAGATGCGCTACACCGTGCTCCTTCGCCCCGACCCGGAGACCCCCGGGGTGTGGCTGGCCGAGGTGCCTGCTATCCCCTGGTGCGTCACCTTCGGGCGCTCCCCGGAAGAGGCTCTGGAAAACGTCAAGGACGCGCTTTCGGCTGCCCTGGAAGCCCTCGAGGCCCTGGGGGAGGCGCCGCCTCCCGATGTGGCGGTGGCCCAAGTCTCCCTAGATGCCGCCTAAGACTTCCGAGGTGGCCCGCAAGCTGGAGCGGCTGGGCTTCCAACCCCTGCCCCGAAGGGGCAAGGGCGGGCACAGGGTCTACGTGCACCCGGACGGCCGAAGGGTGGTGCTGCCCATGCACTCGGGGGAGATCCCCTGGGGCCTTTTCAAGGCCATCTTGAAGCAAGCGGGCATCTCGGAAGAGGAGTTTCGCGAAGCGTGAACCTTAAAGACCCCATCTGCGCCATCGCCACGCCCCCCGGTAAAGGGGCCATCGGCGTGGTGCGGCTTTCCGGGGAGGGGGCCCTGGAGATGGCCGCCCGGGCCTTCCGGGGCCGGGACCCGAGGCGCCTAAAGGGGGGGCGCTTCACCCTGGGGGAGGTGGTGGACCCGAGGACGGAGGAGGTCATTGACCAGGCCCTCCTGCTGGTTTTCCGCGCCCCCCGCTCCTACACCGGGGAGGACCTGGTGGAGTTCCAGACCCATGGCTCCCCTGCGGTCTTGAGGCGGGTGATGGAGGTGCTGGTCTCCTTGGGGGCCAGGCCCGCGGGAAGGGGGGAGTTCACCCTGAGGGCCTACCTGAACGGCAAGCTGGACCTGGCCCAGGCGGAGGCCGTGTTGGCCCTCATAGAGGCGGAAGGGGAGCTGGCCAGGCGGCAGGCCCTGAGGGGCCTCGAGGGGGCCCTTTCCCGAAAAATCGCCGCCCTAGAGGAGAGGCTTCTGGACCTCCTGGCCCACATCCAGGTCCTTTTGGACTACCCCGAGGAGGGGGTGGAGCCCCACCGGGCGGAAGGGGTGATCCGGGAGGCCCTGGGGGAGGTGGAGGGCCTTTTGGCCCAGGCCAAGGCCTCCCGCCTGGCCCAGAAGGGGGCCCGCCTGGCCCTGGTGGGGGCTCCCAACGCCGGAAAGAGCTCCCTCCTCAACGCCCTCTTGGGCTACGAGCGGGCCCTGGTTTCCCCTATCCCCGGCACCACCCGGGACTACCTGGAGGCCCCCCTGGAGCTCTTCGGCATCCCCCTCATCGCCGTGGACACCGCCGGGGTGCGGGAGGCGGAGGACCCCCTGGAAAGGGCAGGGGTGGAAAGGGCCCTCAGGATCGCCGAGGAGGCGGATCTCGTCCTCTACGTGGCCGACCGCTCCGTTCCCAGGCCGCCCCCGCCCCCCCTCCCCTGGGAGAGGGTCATCCGGGTGGCCACCAAGGCCGACCTGCCCAAAGCCTGGGAGGACCCGGCCTTTCTGCCCGTTTCCAGCCTCACGGGGGAGGGGATGGGAAGGCTCAAGGGGGCCCTCAAGGAGGCCTTGCTGGGAAGCGGGGGTGGGGAGTTCCTCCTCACGGAAAGGCAGATGGAGGCCCTTCTTCGGGCCAGGGAGAGGCTTCGGGAGGCCCTCGCCCTTCCCGAGGACCTCATGGGCCTGGCCCTGGAGGAGGCCTTGAAGGCCCTTGCCGCCCTCACGGGCAAGGAGGTGGCGGAGGAGGTGGTGGCCCGGGTCTTCCAGAACTTCTGCGTGGGCAAGTAGGCCGGGCTTTAGGGGAGGAAGGCCTCGAGGATCTCCTCCACCTGGTCGGTTTCTATGAGGAAGGCATCGTGCCCGTGGGGGCTCTTGATCTCCCGGTACCGGGCCCCGGCGAGGCGGGCCGCCTCCCGCACCTCCCAGGCGGGGTAGAGGAGGTCGGTGTCAATGCCCACGAAGAGGGTGGGGAGGCCCCGTAGCCGCTTGAGGGCCTCCTCCACCCCACCCCGGCCCCGGCCCACGTCGTGGGTGTCCATGGCCCGGGAGAGGACCAGGTAGCTTTCCGCGTGGAAGCGCCTTAAGAACTTCTCCCCCTGGTGGTCCAGGTAGGCTTCCCCCATCTCCGGGGCCTCCTGCCAGCGGGCGGCGAAGCCCTCAGGGGCCCGGTAGCTCATCATGGCGATGCCCCGGGCCAGGGCCATGCCCCTGGGGGCGGGGTTTCCCATCTGGTACTCGGGGTCCAGGAGGATGGCCTGGCGGGCAAGGTGGTTGAAGGCCCGGGCCCAGGGGCCGTGCCGGGCGGGGGCGGCTAGGACCACCAGCTTTTTCACCCTCTCCGGGTACATCAGGGCGAACTCCAGGGCCACCATCCCTCCCAGGCTTCCCCCGATCACCGTGGCCTTCTCCACCCCCAGGTGGTCCAGGAGCCTGGCCTGGGCCCGGGCCAGGTCCCGGATGGTGAGAAGAGGAAAGTCCCGGCCGTAGGGCTTCCCCGTCCTGGGGTTTAGGGAGAGGGGGCCGGTGGAGCCGTAGCAGCTTCCCAGGTGGTTGGCGGAGATCACGTAGTAGAGGGCGGGGTCCAGGATCCTTCCCGGACCCACCAGGCTGTCCCACCAGCCCTCCCGGCCAAAGGCCCTTTCCAGGGGGGAGAGGCCTTGGAAGGTGGCCTCGTCATAGGTGCCCGCCAGGTGGGCGCTCCCCGTGAGGGCGTGGAAGACCAAAACGGCGTTGTCCCGTTTGCGGGAAAGCCGCCCGTAGGTCTCAAAGCGGAGGCGCACCTCGGGCAAAAACCCCCCGAGCTCGGTGTAGAACCCTTCCCGCTGGGGGAAGAGGACGGCGGCGCGGGGCTTGGGCGGGAGGATGGAGAGGGGGGAGCGGGGGGGCTTGAGGATCAGGGCCTCGTGCTCCCCCCAGGCCTCCAAGGCGATCTCGCTCATCCCAGGGCCTCCCGAAGCTCCGCCTTCAGGTCCTCCACGTGCTCCAGGCCCACGGAGAGGCGGATCATCTCCGGGGCCACCCCGGCTTGGGCCTGCTCCTCGGGGGAGAGCTGGGAGTGGGTGGTGGAGGCGGGGTGGATGGCCAGGGTCCGGGTGTCCCCCACGTTGGCCAGGTGGGAGATGAGCCTGAGGCGGGAGATGAAGCGCTTCGCCGCCTCGTACCCGCCCTCGAGGCCGAAGGTGAGGACGGCCCCTGGCTTGCCCCGGAAGTACTTCTGGGCCCTTGCGTGGTGGGGGTGGTCTTCCAGCCCCGGGTAGTTCACCCAGGCCACCTGGGGCTGCTCCCTAAGCCAGTGGGCCAGGTGCAGGGCGTTCTCCACGTGGCGCTCGGCCCTCAAGGAGAGGGTTTCCATCCCCAGGAGGACCACCCAGGCCTCAAAGGGTCCCAGGGCCTGTCCCTGGTCGCGGAGGCCGTCCACCCGGGCCTTGACGAGGAAGGCCAGGTTCCCGAAGGCCTCCGTGAGCCGGAGGCCGTGGTAGCCGGGCTGGGGCTGGGTGAGGAGGGGGTAGCGGCCGTTGTCCCAGGGGAAGTTGCCGCCGTCCACGATGGCCCCGGCGATCACCGCTCCGTGCCCCCCCACCCACTTGGTGAGGGAGTGGGTGACCACGGCGGCCCCCCACTCCAGGGGTCTTAGGAGGTAGCCCCCCATGCCGAAGGTGTTGTCCACGAAGAGGGCCACCCCCTTTTCCCGGGCCGCCTGGGCCAGGGCCTCGAGGTCGGGGATGTTGAGGGCGGGGTTGCCGATGGACTCCACCCACCAGGCCCGGGTGTTGGCATCGGTGAGGGCCAAGAACTCCTCGGGGGCCTCTTCCCGGGAGGTGAAGCGCACCTCAATGCCCAGGCGCTTCAGGGTCACCTTGAACTGGTTGAAGGTGCCCCCGTAGAGGTTGGGGGTGGAGACGAGGTTGTCCCCGGCCTGGGCGAGGGTGGTGAGGGCCAGGAACTGGGCGGCGTGGCCGCTTGCTGTGGCCAGGGCCGCCTGGCCGCCCTCGAGGGCCGCCAGACGCTTTTCCAGGACGTCCACCGTGGGGTTCATGATGCGGGAGTAGATGTTGCCAAAGGCCCTAAGGGCGAAGAGGTCGGCGGCGTGCTCGGGGCTAGTGAAGACGTAGCTGGTGGTGGGGTAGATGGGCACCTGGCGGCTTAGGGTGGTGGGTTCCGGAGCGTACCCGGCGTGCAGTTGCAGCGTCTCAAAACGCATCTTGGCCTCCTTCCCCGCGGGGGCACTGGAAGGGGCCATAAAAAGCCCCTTCCCGGCAAGACCGTTCTCTCGCCAAGAAGGGGTTGGGCGTGGCGCTTACCCCCCTCTCTTATCGTCCCCGGGCGTTTCCCCCGCCCAGGCCGGCGTTGGCACCAGCCCCACCCCGATCCGGCCATGAAACGGAAGGGGCGGGAGGTTGCCGCGGTTTCACAGGGCCGTACCCTCCACCGCTCTGGATAAGAGAACGGGCTGGTTTTGGCCGCGCCCCGGCGCGGTTAGGGGATAGTGTAGAAACCCCATGGCTTTCCCGTCAATCCCCTTTGACCTTTTCTCCTTCCTCCCCTATACTGGACTCCGCTACGGGGAGTAGCGCAGCCCGGTAGCGCACCTCGTTCGGGACGAGGGGGTCGCTGGTTCAAATCCAGTCTCCCCGACCACAGGGCCGGCCCTTGGGCCGGTCTTTTGTATACTGCCCCCGTGCGCTTTCTGGCGGGCCTAGCCCTCTTCTTTTTGGGCCTCCACCTGATCACTGAGTCCTTGGCGGCCTGGAAGGGGCGGCGGCGGCTCCTTGCCCGGGTCCTGGCCTCCTCCTGGGGAAGTCTCTTGTACGGCCTCTTCCTTGGGGCCCTCTCGGGGAGTGGCTCGGGGCTTGGGCTTCTCGCCCTGGCCCTCCTCGAGGTGGGGGTCTTGACCCACCTCCAGGCGGCCCTCCTGGCCTTGGCCGCCACCCTGGGGGCGGGGGTCTGGGTGGGGCTTTTGGCCGTGGCCCCGGGGGAGATACGGGAAGCCTTCCTTCTTTTGGGGCTCCTCCTCTCCCTGGTGCCCGCTTGGCGGCGGTGGGGGCTTTTTTTTCTGGGTGTAGGCCTCCTTTTCTTGGGCTTTGGGGAGATGGGGGCGGGGCTGGCCCCGGTGCTGGCCCTGGCCCGGGAGGTGGAGGACCTTTGGACGGGCTATCTGGCGGGGCTTCTTCTGGGGGGTCTCCTGGGCTCGGCCAACGCCGTGGCCGCCATGGCCCTGCTCCTTTCCGGGGAACTGGCCGCCGCCCTGGTCCTGGGAGCGGGGGTGGGGACCACCAGCACCTTCCTTTGGGCCGCCCTTGGGGGTCGGGTGGAGGCTTTACGCCTGGGGGTGCCCCTCTTCCTCCACCGTCTCCTCCTTTCCCTCCTCCTCCTGCCCCTGGCGGGCGTTTTCCCTGGCGTTCTGCTCTGGCACCTGGGAGGGCACCTTCTCTACGCCCTCCTTTACACACCCCTCGCCCCTATCTGGGAAAGACTGGCTGAGCGGCTTTTCCCAAGACGGAGGGTGGCCCCCGAGTACCTGCGCCAGGAGGCCTTGGACACTCCCCTTCTCGCCCTGGCCCTGGCCCGGCGGGAGCTTGCTCGGGTGGCCGACACCGTGCGGGACATGCTGGCCCAGGCCATCCGCATCCTGAGCCAGGAGGAGGGGGGAGAAGCCAGTCTCCAGGACCTGGAAGAGAGGGTGGATGCCCTGACCCGGGAACTCGTCCTCTACACCTCGGAGCTGGTGAGCCGCACGGGGGACGAGCGGGCGGTGGGGCTTTTCATGGCCGCCAGCGAGCTGGAGCACCTGGGGGATTTGGTGCGCCGGGTGGTGCGCCAGGCGGAGAGGCTCTGGTCCCAGGGTCTTCGCTTCAGCCCCGAGGGGAGGGAGGACCTCCTTTTGGCCGCCTCCAGGATCCTTTCACGCCTGGAGAAGCTGACGGCGGCCCTGGCCACGGGGGTAAGGGGCCTGGCGGAGGAGGTCTTGGGAGAGGGAGGAGAGGCCTTCTTTCAGAACCTCAGGCGGGCCCACCTGGCCCGCCTCGAGGCGGGTCTAGCTGAGAGCCGGGCCAGCACCCTGGCCCACCTGGACATCCTCCTCACTTTAGAGGAGGTGGATCAGGGCCTCGCCCGCCTAGCCCAGCTGGCCCTGGAGCTTTAAGCTAAGGGGCGTGGTGAGGATCCTCGGCGGCAAGGCCAAGGGCGTGCCCCTCAAGGTGCCCCCCTCCGCCCGTCCTTCCCCGGTGCGCCTCAGAAAGGCCCTCTTTGACTACCTGCGCCTGCGCTACCCCAGACGGGGGAGATTTCTGGACCTCTACGCCGGGAGCGGGGCGGTGGGCCTCGAGGCGGCCAGCGAGGGGTGGGAGGCCACCTTGGTGGAGAAGGACAAAGAGGCCATCGCCCTTCTCCGGGAGAACGCCAGGCGGGCCGGGCTTCCCGTGCGCATCGTCCCCCTGCCCGTGGAGGTCTTCCTGCTGGAGACCCAGGCCAAAGGGGAGCGGTACACCGTGGCCTTCATGGCCCCGCCCTACCCCATGGACCTGGTGGCCGCCTTCCAGGCCCTGTTAGAAAGCGGCCTGGTGGAGGAGGGGGGGCTTTACATCCTCCAGCACCCCAAGGAGCTCCACCTGCCCCTGGGGGAGCGCCGGGTCTACGGGGAGAATGCCCTCACCTATGTGGAGGCCTAAATGCACGTGGTCTATCCTGGAAGCTTTGACCCCCTGACCAACGGCCACCTGGACGTCATCCAGCGGGCAAGCCGCCTCTTCACCAAGGTCACGGTGGCCATCCTGGAGAACCCCAACAAGCGGGGGCAGTACCTCTTCACCGCCGAGGAGCGGCTTGCCATCGTCCGCGAGGCCACCGCTCACCTGCCCAACGTGGAGGCCGCCACCTTCAGCGGGCTGCTGGTGGACTTCGTGAAGCGGGTGGGGGCCCAGGCCATCGTCAAGGGGCTCAGGGCTGTTTCTGATTACGAGTACGAGCTGCAGATGGCCCACCTGAACCGCCAGCTCCTACCCGGGCTGGAAACCCTCTTCATCCTCTCCGCCACCCGCTACTCCTTTGTGTCCAGCACCATGGTGAAGGAGATCGCCCGCTACGGGGGGGACGTGTCCAAGCTGGTGCCCCCCGCTACCCTGCGGGCTCTGAAGACCAAGTTCGTCCAGGGGTAGAATCCCCAAGGGAGGTTGGTATGAAGGCTTTGGCTAGCAAGTACGGGAACGCCTTGGAGCTGGGCCACCTGATCGGGGGTGAGGAGGTTTTTGAAGGGGAGGTTTTGGAGCGGCGGAACCCTTCCGATCACGAGGACCTGATCGCCCGCTTTCCCGAGGGCACCAAGGACACCCTGAGGAAGGCCGCCCTGAAGGCCAGGGAGGCTTTCTTGGAGTGGAGCCGCACCCCGGCCCCGGTTCGGGGCCAGGTCCTCTTTAACCTGGCCAAGATCCTGGAGCGGGAGAAGCCCACCCTGACCCGCCTCATGGTGCGGGAGGTGGGGAAGACCTTCAAAGAGGCGGCGGGGGACGTGCAGGAGGCCATAGACACCGCCATCTTCTTTGCCTCCGAGGGGCGCAGGCTCTACGGCCAGACCGTCCCCAGCGAGATGCGGGACAAGGAGCTTTTCACCTTCCGGAGGCCTTTGGGTGTGGTGGGCATGATCACCGCCGGGAACTTCCCCATCGCCGTCCCCAGCTGGAAGCTGATCCCGGCGGTCCTCACGGGGAACACGGTGGTCTGGAAGCCCTCCGACGACTCCCCGGTCCTCTCTTACCTCTTCGTCAAGCTCTTTGAGGAGGCGGGCCTGCCCGCAGGGGTCATCAACCTGGTCTTTGGCGGGGGTAAGGACTCCACGGGTCAGTGGCTGGTGGAGCTCATGGACGAGGGGCTCTTCCAGAAGTTCGCCTTCACCGGGAGCACCAAGGTGGGCCGCTGGATCGGGGAGGTGGCGGGGCGGAACCTCATCAGGCCCACCTTAGAGCTTGGGGGCAAGAACCCTTTGGTGGTCATGCGGGACGCCGATCTGGACCTGGCGGTGGAGGGGGCCTGGTGGAGCGCCTTCGCCACCGGGGGGCAGCGGTGCACCTCTGCGGGGAACATCCTGGTGGACGCCCCCATCTACGAGGAGTTCAAGCGGCGCTTCCTGGAGAAGGTGGAGGCCACCGCCATCGGCAACCCCCTCCTCTACCCTGAGGTCACCTACGGTCCCTTCATCAACGAGAGGCTTTACACCCGCTGGCTGGAGCACTACCGGTGGGCCGAGGAGGACGGGGCCACCCTCCTTTTCGGTCGGGGACGCATCACCCGGGACAACCCTTACCCCCGGTTCCACGGGGACCCCGAGGCGGGCCTTTTCGGATGGCCCACGGTCTTTGAGGCCCGTCCCGGCATGCGCCAGTTCCAGGAGGAGATCTTCGGCCCCACCATCAACCTGGTGAAGGTGGACGGGATTGAGGAGGCCATAGAGGTGGCGAACAGCACCCCGTATGGGCTTTCTAGCGCCATCTACACCAACCACCGCCACTGGGCCTACCTCTTCAAGGTGGGCATCCGCGCCGGGATGACCAGCATCAACAACGCCACCGTGGGGGCGGAGGCCCACCTGCCCTTCGGCGGCGTCAAGGCCAGCGGCAACGGGGCCCGGGAGTCGGGGATCTGGGTCATTGAGGAGTACACCTACTGGCAGGCGGTGAATGAGGAGTACTCGGGGAGGCTCCAGCTGGCCCAGATGGACACCGGCTACGTGAGCCCCAAGGAGCCCACGGACTGGGGGCGGGTGTTGGGGATGTGAGCTTATTGGGCGCTCTCCAGGTCAGGCCGGAGTCTGACCGCTTCCCTCAGGTAGACGTGGCGCACCCGGTCCTGGGGGGTGTTCGTGTTCCAGAGGGCCAGGACCCGGATGACCCGGGGGAGGCTACCCGGCACCGGTACCTCCCGGGCGGAGAGGAGGGGGACGCGGTGCATGCCGATTTGGCGGGCGGCCTCCGCGGGAAAGGCGGAAACCAGGTCCTCGGTGACGGTGAAGATGACGGCAGCCAGCTCCTCATGGCTTTGGATGCCGTTGGCCTCCAGCATCTTCAGGAGGAGTTCCCGGGTGGCCTGGTGGATGGCCTCGGGGGTGTCCTCTTCCACGGTGATGGCGCCTCGGATGCCCCGGATCATCGTTAGGCCCCA
Organism: uncultured Thermus sp.; assembly: GCA_947085095.1. Classification (GTDB taxonomy): domain Bacteria; phylum Deinococcota; class Deinococci; order Deinococcales; family Thermaceae; genus Thermus. The sequence continues at coordinate 77,363 of CAMTVD010000016.1, forward strand.
TGCTAAGGGGTTTCCCCGGGGCAGGCAAGTTGGGTAGACTTTCCCCCATGAACCTCATGGCGGTCTTTGCCCATCCTGACGACGAGATCGGGGCCGCGGGCACCCTGGCCCTCCACGCCAGGAGGGGGGACAGGGTTCTCCTGGTATGGATGACCAAGGGCGAGCTCGCCAGCCACTTTGGCGAGGCTCCCCCGGAGGAGGTGGCCCGGGTGCGGGAGGGGCACGGGGCCCACGTGGCGGGGCTCATCGGGGCCGAATACCGCTTTCTCCCCTTCGGGGACACCTTTCTCACCGGGGATAGAGAGGAGGCCTTGGCCCTGGCCAAGCTCATGGCGGAGTTCCGTCCCCAGGCGGTGATCACCTGGGACCCCCTGGATGTCCACCCCGACCACCGGGCCACCCACCAGGCGGTGCTTTCCGCCCTGAAGCTCTGCCGCATCCCCAAGCTGGTGGGGGAGGCCCACCGGGAACTCGTGCGCCTTTTCCACTATCCCAGGCGGGACCTCACGAGGCCCTGGGTCTATGTGGACGTGACGGAGACGGAGGAGGTGGCCGAGGCGGTCTTCGCCTTCTACCGGGAGTTTTACCGCTGGCCCTTCACCCTCGAGGACTTTCGGGCTCGGCGTCGGCTTCGGGGGCGGGAGGCGGGGGTTCCTTTTGCGGAAGCGTTTCAGACGGAGTCGCCTCCGGCATGGCCGGGGCTTCCTTGATACCCTCCTCCAGGGCGTGGGCGGGGGTGAGGACGTAGGCCAGGATCACCGCGGGGAGCACCAGGGGCAAGGTGGCGTACCCGCCCCACTCCGCGGCCAAGACGGTGGCCGCGAAGGGGGCCCGGGCCACCCCGGAGAGGACCGCCGCCCCCCCGGCCAGGGCCAGGGCCTCAGGGGGTAGGGCCAGAGGGCCGGGGAGGTGGGCGAGGAGGGCCCCCATGAGCCCCCCCAGGACCAAGGCCGGGGTGTAGGGACCGCCGTAGGCCCGCACCCCCTGGGCCAGGAGGAGGAGGAGGAGCTTGGCCAGGAGGAGGTAGAGGAGGCCCCAGGGGGAGAGGAGGGGGGTGGTGGCGATGGCCACCCATCCCAGGCCGCTTCCCAGGGCCTCGGGGAGAAAGAGGAGGAAAAGAGCCAGGAGGAGGCCCAAAAGGGCGTGCCTCAGGGGAAAGGCCCAGGGCTTTAGGCGGCTTCGCAGGAAGCGGCTTCCCTCCGTCCAGGAGGCGGCTAAGGCGGCGGCCACGAGCCCGGTGAGGACCCCCAGGGGGATGGCCGCGAGGTCCACCTCCACCCGGAAGGGGAGCAGGGGCGCGTAGCCGAAGAAGGCCCCGTAGACGGCGAAGCCCGAGAGGGCCCCGATCAGGGCGGGGGTGAGGGCGCGGGCCTCGAGGAGGAGGGAGCGGTAGAGGATCTCCGTGGCCAGAAGGGCCCCGGCCACAGGGGCGTGAAGGGCGGCGGCCAGGCCCGCCGCCAGCCCGGCGAAGGCGAGCCCACCCCCCACCCGGGGAAAGCACCGGGCCAGGGCGCTTCCCAGCCAGAGGCCCAAAACCCCAAAGGGCCCTTCCCGGCCCATGGGGGAGTAGAGGGCGATCTGCAGGACCCCGCCCAGGACCGCTCGGGGGTGGGCGAACCTGGGCGGAGGGTGGCCCTCCCGGGCGGCGAGGAGGAGGGCGGAAAGCCCCTGCCCGGTGCCCAGGAAGCTGGTGAGGGCGAAGAGGAGGGGGAGGAGGAAGGCTAGGAAAGGGAAGGGCGGGCCGGTGAAAGCCTGGAGAAGCCCCCTCTCCCCGGGGGCCTCGGGGGGGAGGTAGCCAAAGAGGGAACCGAAGAGGGCGCTTAAGCTCCTCAGGCCCAGGTTTAAAAGGGCCACCAGAAGCCCCGCTAGGGCCCCGGTGAAGGCGCTATAGAGGATAAGGGGGCCCGTGTTCCGCATCCCCTCGTCCAAGAGGGTGGGGAGAAAGGCTGGGGTGCGGGGCAGGGGCCGCATCACAGGAAGTGTACCAAAGAGGCTGGGGTTCCCCGGGTCAGGCGGGGGGTGGAAAGGCCCAAAGCCCGGTACCCACCCCGGGTGAGGGCCCGCACCAGGAGGCGGGGGTCGGCCTTTCCCAAGAGGTGGAGGGCCTCCTTTTTCGCGTCCAGGTCCGGGCTACTGGCCCGGGAGTCTGTTCCCAAGGCCAGCTCCACCCCGTGGCGGGCGTAGAGGAGAAGGGGGGCCTCCCCCACCTCCAGGTTCTGGTTAGACCGGGGGCAGAGGACCACCTTGGCCCCGCTTTGGGCGATGAGCTCCACCTCCTCCTCGTCCACCTGCACCCCGTGGACCAGGATGGTCCCGGGCCCCAGGACTCCCAGGGCGTGGAGGTAGCGGATGGGGGTGAGGCCCGGGGGCTCCCAGGGGGTTTGGGCGTAGCGGGCGTAAAGGTCCGCCAAAGGCCCCTCTCCTTTCCGCAGGAAGCGCACCTCCTCCGGGCTTTCCGCCGCGTGGACCATGAGGGGGATGCCCTCGGCCTGGGCGTACTGGGCCAGCTTCTTCAGGAGGGGCGGGCTCACGGAGTAGGGGGCGTGGGGGGCGAGGCCCACCCGCACCCTCCCTTCCCGCCTGCGCCAGGCCGCAAGCTTCCCCCGCACCCTGGCGAAGACCTCCTCGGCCTCGCCGGGCTCGGGGGCGAAGACCTCGTAGAAGGCCACGCCGGGAAGGGGGCTTTCCTGGAGGAGAAAGTCCATGACCTCGTCCTTGAAGACGATGTCGCCAAAGGCCCCCACGCCCGCCTTTGCCAGCTCCTCCAGGCCCCGCCTGGCCCCCTCGAGGCCCCTCAGCTCCCGGTGGGCCACCACGTGGGGGATGAAGCCGGCGAAGGGCCCCCGGTAGAGGGGGAGGAGGGAGAGGTCCAGGTGGGTGTGGGCGTTCACCGGGGGCGGGAAAAGGGCCTTGCCCTTGTGGACCACCTCCCCTTGGGGAAACCGGGCCATGAGCTCCTCCAATGGTCCCTGGCCCACCACCACCCCCCCCTGCACCGCGATCCCGCCCCGGAGCATGGGGGTGCCGAAACCGGTGTAGACCACCTCAGCGGTCCAGATCTCCGTCCTTAGCCAGAACATACCGGTTGGGCCCCCGGAGGAAGTCCACGGCCACGTACCCCCGGGCGAAGTAGTGGCCGAAGACCCTTTGGCTGTGCTCCCGCCACCTCAGGGCCAGGGCGGGGTCCTCCCTCAGGATCCGTCCCCAGTCCTCGGGAATCTGGACCAACACCCTTTCCGCCTCCAGGTCCAGCCGGGCCTCCAGGGGCACCTCCCCCTCCACCCGGTTGGCCTGGGGGAGGCCCGCCACCTCGGCTTCGGGCGAGGGGGCGTAGATGCGGGTGTAAACCCTTGGGGAAAGGAGGTCCCACTCGGCCAGGAGGCGGTCTGAAGGGGCGCCGGCGTTGATCCCGGACATGGGGCCGTAGTGGTCGGGGAGGTAGGTCCGGCTCGTGGCCCCGAGCTTCCTCAGGTTGAAGTTGGCGTTGGCCCCCCTCAAGGGGTCAAAGGTCCAGACCACTCTCCGGATACCCCGGCTTAGGCACCAGTCCCGCTGGAAGCGCTTGAGGAGTAGGGCCGCCCCCGTGCCCCGGTACTTTTCCAGGACCCCCAGCATGTGGGAGTGCTGGAGGCTAGGGTCCTTGGTGGGGAAGCCGAAGACGAAGCCCACCATCTCCTCCTCCCAAAAGGCCCCAGCTACCAGCCCCCCCTGGTCCTGAACGGCGATGAGGAGGCCCCTGGGCACCAGGTCGCTTTCCGCCCGGCCCCAGACCTCCCGCTGGAGGTCCACCACCCTTTCCATCTCTTCCCAGCCCCTTAGCTCGCGGACGTGTAGGCCTTCCATAGGGTGATCCTCTCCACGAAGGGAAGCTTCAGGTGGACCCCGATGCCGGGGCCATCCGGCACGGGCATGAGGCCCTCCTTGGCCTCGAGGGCCTCCTCTATGAGGTCCTCCTCCCAGTAGCGGCTGGCCGAGCTCACGTCCCCCGGCTTGCTAAAGCCGGGGAGAGTAGCCAGGTGCAGGTTGTGGGCCCGCCCCACCCCCGCCTCCAGCATCCCCCCCATCCAGAGGGGGATCCCGGCGCTCTGGGCCAGGGCGTGGACCTTGAGGCTTTCCCCGTGCCCTCCAAGGCGGGCGGGCTTGACGTTGAAGACCCGCCCCGATCCCAGCTCAATGGCCTTCCTGGCCTTCTCCGCCGAGGTGAGGCTCTCGTCCAGGCAGACGGGGGTCTGGATCTCCCGCTGGAGCCTGGCGTGGTCCAGGAGGTCGTCGTAGCCCAGGGGCTGTTCTAGGTAGTCCAGCCCCAGCTCGTCCAGGCGCTTTAGCCGGGCGAAGTCCGCCAGGCGGTAGGCGCTGTTGGCGTCGGCGGTGAGGGTGGCCTCGGGAAAGGCCTCCCTCACGGCCTTCAGGACCTCATAGTCCCAGCCCGGCTTGATCTTCAGCTTGATGCGGCGGTACCCCTCCAGGAGGTGCTTCTCCACCACCTTTAGCGTGGCCTCTAGGGAGGGCTGGATGCCCAGGGACACCCCCACCTCCACCTCCCGCCTGACCCCGCCCAGGACCTGCCAGAGGGGCTTTCCCAGGCCCTTGGCGAAGAGGTCAAAGAAGGCCATCTCTAAGACCGCCTTGGCCATGGGGTTGCCCCGGAAGGGGCTTAGGGCTTGGGCCAGAGCCTCGGGGTTGGGGAGGTCCTTCCCCAGGACCTGGGGCAGGAAGGCCTCCTGGAGGAGGTAGCGGGCGCCCTCCACCGTCTCCTCCCGGTAGAGGGGAAGCCTCTCCATCACCCCTTCCCCCAGGCCCTCGAGGCCCTCCCCGAAGAGCCTTAGGAGGAGGATGGTCCTTTGGGTCTGCACCCCGAAGCTGGTCTCAAAGCGGAACTTCAGGGGAAGCTCCAGGACCCTGAGCTCGGCGGCCTCTACCCGCATGGCTCCAGCACCTCCTTTCCCAGGTAGGGGATGAGGGCCTCCGGCACCCGCACCCTCCCGTCCGCCAGCTGGTGGTTTTCCAGGAGCATGGCCAGGATGCGGGGGGTGGCCAGGGCGGTGTTGTTCAGGGTGTACGCATGGCGCACCCGGCCCTCCTCGTCCCGGTAGCGGAGGCCTGTCCGCCGGGCCTGCCAGTCCAAAAGGGCCGAGCAGGAGTGGGTCTCCCGGTAGCGCCCCTCCGAGGGCAGGAAGACCTCCAGGTCCACCTGCCGCCACTTCCCCGGGCCCATGTCCCCGGTGGAGACCTCTATGAGGCGGTAGGGGAGCTCCAGGAGCCTCAGGATCTCCTCGGCGTTTTCCAGAAGCTCCTGGAAGGCCTGGTCCGAGGCCTCGAGGCGGGCCTCGGTGAGGACGTACTGCTCCACCTTGTGGAACTGGTGGACCCGCATGAGCCCCCTGACGTCCTTGCCGAAACTGCCCGCCTCCGAGCGGAAGGCGGGGGCGTAGCCGGCGTAGCGCTTGGGAAGCTCCTCCTTCTTCAGGATCTCCCCGGCGTGGAGGGCGTTCAGGACCACCTCCGCCGTCCCCGTGAGGTAGAGGTCCGTGCCCGCGATGGGCCAGACCTGGTCCTTGGCGGCGGGGAAGTGGCCGGTGCCGATGAAGGCCATCTCTCTGGCGTAGGCGGGGAGGGTGAGGGGGGTGAAGCCCTTCTTCACCATGAAGTCCATGGCGAAGCGGAGGAGGGCGAGCTCGTAGAGGGCCAGGTCCCCCCTTAGGGCGTAGGAGCGGCTCCCCGAGACCTTGCTCACCCTGGGCTCCCACCAGCCGTTCTTCTCCAGAAGGCTCACGTGGTCCAAAGGCGGGAAGGGGAAGTCCCTGGGGGTCCCCACCCTTTTGATCTCCACATTGGCGCTGTCGTCCATCCCCACGGGAGCCCCGGGCCAGGGGGGGAGGGGGACTTTTAGGAGTAGCTCCTGGAGGCGGGCCTCCTTCTCCCTCAGGACCTCCTCCAGCTCCTTGGCCTCTTCCGCCAGGGCCTTGCCTTGGGCCACCAGGGCGGGGCGGGCCTCCGGGGGGGCCTTGGGCACCTCTTTGGCAATGCGGTTGCGCTCGGTCTGGACCTCCTGGAGGCGGCCTTTCAACCCCTGGACCTCCTGGTCCAGCTCCAGGAGGGCGGAGAGGTCCAGGTCCACCCCCTTGAGGAGGATGGCCTTCTTGATCTCCTCGGGGTTTTGCCGGATGCGCTTCAGGTCCACCATGGTTACTCCAATACCGGGGGAACCCGGAAGAAACCTTCCTCCCGGTCGGGGGCCACGGAAAGGGCCAGGTCATGGGGGAGGGGGGGCTTTTCCTCGTCCTCCCTGAGCCTTCCCCAGGCCTCCTCCTCCCCTTCCGCCTCCACCTGGGGCAGGGCGTCCACGAAGTCCAGGATGCGCCTGAGGTCCTCCAAGAGGAGGGCCTCTTCCTCCGGGGCCAGCCTCAGCTTGGCCAGAGCCTCCAGCTTGCGGAGAAGCTCGGGGGATAGCTCCATGGGGGCTATCTTAGCTCAGCCAGTCGGCCAAGGCCCAGACCAGGGGGGCGAGGAGGAGGGCGGGCAGAAAGGAGGCCACCCGCACCTTGGCGAGGCCCAGGAGGTTGATGCCCACCCCCAGGACCATGAGCCCCCCCACCCCGGTGAGGAGGAGGACCCGAGGGTCTTGGACGGGGTCGGGGAGGACCTGGGCCAGGGTGCCCGCCAGGAGGGCCACCCCGCCCTGGTAGAGGAGGATGACCAGGACGCTGAAGCCCACGCCGATGCCGAAGGAGCTGGTGAGGGCGATGGCGCTCATCCCGTCCAGGGTGGCCTTGAGGAGGAGGAGGCTCGCGTCCCCGGTGAGGCCGTTTTGGATGGAGCCCAAAAGGGTCATGGGCCCCACGCAGAAGAGGAGGCTTGCCGCCACGAAGCCCTCGGTGAAGCTTCCCCCGCTCCGCACCGCCCGCTTGATCTTCTCCCCCAGGCCCTCGAGGGCCTCCTCCACCCGGAGGGCCTCGCCCAAAAGCCCCCCCAGGACCAGGGCGAGGAGGCCCAGGACCACCCCGTCTACGGCCCCCCCCTTGGCCCTGCCCAGGGCCTGGGCCATGGCCAGGCCGATGAAGAGGGTGGTGAGCCCCACCCCCTGGACCATGATGCGGGCCATGCGTTCAGGAAGCCTTCCCCTTAAGGCCAGGCCGAGCCCGGTGCCCAGGGCCACCGTGGCCGCGTTCGCCAGGGTTCCTGAAAGCTTATCCAAGAGGGTGAGCTCCATGGGGGCTATTCTAAAGGGGTGGAAGTGCGCCTCACGGAGGACGGCACCCCCACCCTTTTCCACCCCGCCTATGGGGAGGCCTACCATCCCAGGCAGGGGGCCCTCCTCCAGGCCCGGAGGCTTTACCTGGAGAAGACCCGCACCCACCTCCACCCGGCCCCCAGGGTCCTGGAGGTGGGCCTGGGCCTCATGGTGAACTTCCGGGTAACCCTGGAAAGCGCCCTGGCCCGCGGGGTTTTCCTCCGGTACCTGGCGGTGGAAAAGGAGCCTCTCCCCCGGGAGGCCCTTTCCGCCATCCGCCTCCCCCTGCCCCGGGGGGAGAGGATCTTTGAGGAGATCCTAAAGGCCTGGCCCGGGGAGCGCTTTTGGGGGCCTTGGGGGGGGCTTCACCTCCTTTTTGGGGACATCCGGGAGGTGGCCCTGCCCTCCAGGTGGGCCACGGCGGTCTTTCTGGACCCCTTCAGCCCCAAGGCCAACCCCGAGGCCTGGGAAAGGGAGGTGCTCCGCAAGCTTCGCCGAGCCTCGAGGCGGGGCGGGGTCCTCGCCACCTACTCCGCCCAGGGGGCGTTCCGGCGGGCCCTCAAGGAGGCGGGGTTCCGCCTCCACCGGGTAAGGGGGGTGGGGAAGCGGGAGTGGACGGTGGGAATCGCCGTAGGAGCTCCTCGCGGGTGAGGTAGCCCAGCTGGGCCGTTATGCGCTCCCGCTTGGGTAGCTCCCCCCGATAGAGCCAGAGGAACCAGGCCCCGGCCAGGCTACTCACCAGCCTGGGCCAGGGGGGCAGGGGCACCATGTGGAAGCCGAAGAGCCTGGCCCCGTGGGCCAGGTGGCTGTAGCCATAGACCAGGGCTACCTCGGGGTCTTGGGCCACCTTCTCGGCCACTTTCCTCAGGCTCTCCCGGGTCTGGCGGATGGCCTCGAGGGGGCTGAGCTCCATGGCCCGCTGGCTTTCCAGGTGGAGTTCCATGGCCGGGGTGCCCCGGGGAAGGCCGGGGAGGTCGGGGCCGGGGAAGGGTTTTTTCTCCACCCGGAAGAGGTCAAAGGGCCCCAGGCCCGCCCGCTCCACCCGGTGCTCCTGGTTGTAGCGCTCCTCAAAACCCTGAAGCCCGCGGATGAGGGCCAGCCGGGGGGTGAGGGGCTTAGGGGCAAGCTCGTCCAGGGTGACGGGTTGGTAACCGAGCCTCAGCATCCCGGGAAGGGCCAGCTCCAAGAGCTTCAGGGTCCTTTCGGGGCCATCGTGGAGGAGGACCACGCTTCCCGGGCGCAAGTAGTAAAGGAGCCTTTCTGCCAGGGCTTCGGGGGGGAGGTCCAGCCAGTCCTTGCTCTCCAGGTCCCAAAGGGCCACCCTTTTCCCCAGGAGGCGGGCGAAGGGGCGGGTGAAGGGGGTGTGGAGGCCGTGGGGGGGACGGTAGTACCGCCCGGGGTTTTGCGCCATGTGCCGCCACTCCACCCAGGGGAGGAGGAGCCTCCAGGCCTGGTGGATCTCCCCGTGGTCCTCCACCTGGTGGCCCTCCTGGCGGATTCTCTCCACCAGGTGGGGCCGCTTTCTGGCCTCTTCCCCGGTTAGGAAGAAGGTGGCCTTGACCCCGTGGGCCCGGAGGAGGGAGAGGAGGGCTTCCGTGCGCTCCGAGGGGCCGTCGTCAAAGGTGAGGGCCACTTTGGCCTCCCGGCGGCTTCCCTGGGCGTAGGCCCCAAGGCCCAGGAAGCGGAAGAGGAGGTCAGAAAGGCCGTAGAGGAGGAGGACAAGACCTAAAGCTAGTTCCACCTGCCCCTCCCGAAAACGAGGGCGTAAAAGAGGCTAAGCCCCAGGAAGATGCCCCCCCCCGCCAGGAAGGGGGCATGGAGGCCGAAGGCCTCCCACAGGGCCCCTCCCGCCACAGGCCCCAGGGCCACGCCCAGCCCCTCCACGGTCATCAGGCTACCCCAGATGGCCGCCCGGTTCTCCTGGGGCAGGTTTTTGGCCAAAAAGCCATTCCATCCCGGCATGAAGAGGCTGAAGCCCAGGCCCGCCACCACGGCCAGGAGGAAGACCTCTTCCAAAGGGGGAGCCTGGGCTAGGCGGAGCATGACCAAGCCCAAAAGGGCCAGGCCCAGGACCAGGGCCAGGCGGTACCCCTTGCGGTCCACCAGCCTTCCCGTCAGGGGCAGGAGGCCGAAGGCCAGACTCCCTCCCAAGAGGATGATGCCTCCCAGCCCGATGGGCTCGAGGCCCAGGCTCTCCTTGGCGAAGCGGAGTAGAAAGAGGGAGACCAAGGCGGGGGCGAAGGTCTGGCCGAAGGCGGCGGGCAGGAAGAGGAGGAGGCGGGAAAGGGGGTAGCGCTCCCGGGTCTTGGGGGGCACGGGGATGCGGAAGCGGAGGAGGCTTAGGGCCAGGGCCAAGGCCGTCCCCTGGGCGAAAAGGAGCACGGTGAGGCCCGCCTCCGGGTGGCGGGCGGCCACCTGCCCCACCCCCACCAGACCGATCCCCACCCAGGGCAGGACCAGGGTGAGGGTGAAAGAAAGGGCCCGGGCCTCCCTTCCCGGCACGGCGATGCGGCTGGCGTAGGTCATGAGCCCCGGGTATAGAGGGGACATGAAAAGCCCCCAAAGCAAGCCTAGGGTCCATAAGACCCAGGCTGCTTGAGCCCAAGGGGTGAGGAGGAGGGACAAAAGGCCCACGGAGGCCGCCATACTCAGGGCCAAGCCGAAGCCTATCCGCTCTGCCAGGAGGCCTCCCGGGCTCTTGGAAAGGTGATCGGCAAGATGGTGCAGGGTATAGGCCAAGGTGAAGATGGCAGGGCCCAGATGGAGCGTATCCGGGGCGTAAAAGGGCAGGAAGCCGGCGAAGTACCCGCTCCGCACCCCTTCCATCAGGCCCACGGCCAGGATGAGGCGGACGAGAGGGGACAAGCCGTCCCGGGCCCACGGCAGGTAGCGAAACACGCTAAAGTATACCCGTGCGCATCAGCGTGGTGATCCCCGCCCACAACGAGGAAGCCTACCTGCCGGGGGTTCTCAGGGCACTGGCGGCCCAGTCCCTAAAGCCCTTGGAGGTGATCGTGGTGGACAACGCCTCCACCGACCGCACCCGGGAGGTGGCCGAGGCCCACGGGGCCCGGGTGGTGCTCTGCGCCAGGAAGGGGGTGGCCTTCGCCCGGCAAGCGGGGCTTCTTTTGGCCCGGGGGGAGTGGGTGGCCATGACCGATGCCGACTCGTTGCCCACGGAGCGCTGGCTGGAGCGGCTGGCCGCGCGGGCGGAGGGGGCGGTGGCCCTCTACGGCCCCCTCCGCTTTTATGGGGTTTCCCCCCTCGAGGCCGCCTTTTCCGAGTGGGGCTACCGGGCTTTTCTCAACTTGATGGCCCTCCTGGGGCGGCCCAACCTGGCGGGGGCCAACATGATGCTTCTGAAGGAGGCGGCCCTCCGGGTGGGGGGGTTTCCCGAGGTGGAGGCCCGGGAGGACGTGCTTCTGGGCTGGAAGCTAAGGCGTCTTGGCCTTGTGCGCTACGTGCCAGATGCCTTGGTCCTCACCTCGGCCCGAAGGCTCAAGGGGGGCTGGGGGCCTTTTCTCCTAAGGCAGGCTAGAAACCTTTTGGGCGATCCTCGAGGTTACTTCGGGGGAGGCGGGGAAAGGGAAAGATAAGCCTCTTGGGCTCGGCGCGAAGGATTTCGTTGGCCTCGTCGTACACCGCCACAATCCTTTCCGCAATCCGCTCCGCTGAGCGCTCTAGGGCCCAAGCCCGGGCCTGGAGGCTGAAGCGCTGCCGCTTTTCCTCGTCCCGAAGGAGCTCCAAGGCTTTATTCGCCAAGGCTTTGTCGTCCCCCGGGGGCACCAGGTACCCGGTCTTTCCCTCCTCTACCCCTTCTAAGGTCCCTTCCGCTCCCACCGCCACCACCGGCACCCCCATGGCCTGGGCCTCCCAGATGACCAGGCCCTGGGTTTCCGTCTCGCTGGCGAAGAGGAAGAGCTCGGCCAGGCGGTAGTAGCCGCCGATCCTTCGGTAAGGCACAGGGCCCAGAAAGCGCACCCTATCGGCGATGCCCAGCTGGTGCGCCAGGGCCTGGAGGTGGGGAAGCTCCGGTCCCTCCCCAATGTGCACCAGGAAGACCTCGGCTTCCTTGGCCATCTCCGCCACGGCCCTTAGGACCACGTCAAAGCTCTTTTCCTTTCCCAGCCGGCCCACGGTGATAAGGCGCCTCTTCCCCTCCGGCCAGGGGGAAGGGGAGGGGAGAGGGGCCTCTTCCAAAAGGCGGTTGTCAATCCCTGTGGGAATCACCCGGATGGGCCTTTCTATCCCGTAACTTTCCGCCAGGCGCTTCACCGGCTCCGTGGGGGCGATGACCACCTCCACCCGGTTGTAAAAGGCCTTGGCCAGGCGGGGCACGATGCCCGTGTACTTGTCCAAAAAGGCTAGGCCGGGCACATAGTGGGCGTACTTCTCGTAGTGGGTGTGGAAGGTGGAGACGTGGGGCAGGCTCTTGTTGCGGGCAAGCCTTAGGCCCCAGACCCCGAGGGTCAGGGGGGTGTGGGTGTGGATGATTTCAAACTCCGTGGGCAGGTACCGGGCCGAGGGCAGAGCGATCTGCTGCCCCTCGTAAAAGGGGTAGGCCACGGAGGGGACCCGCGCCACTCCCTCCTCGTTTTCCGGGGCCTCGGGGTGGGCTGGGGCCAGGACCCAGGCCTCGTGCCCCATGCGTCGGAGTTCCCTTAGGAGGAGGTAGACGCTGGTGGTGACCCCATTGGGGTTGGGGAAGTAGACATCGGTGAAGAGACCCACGCGGTAAAGGCGCATCATCGGTAGTTTACTCGAGCGTTTGGTGGAGGAGTTTGGCTAGGGCCTCGGCGCTGTGTTGGGCGGTGCGCTCGCGAAGGATGCGTGCCCTCCCGTTTGCCCCCATGACGTGGGCCTCCTCGGGGTGCGCCATGAGCCATCGTACGGCTTCTGATAGGCGCTTAGGGTCTGGGGGTATAAGGAGCCCTTCGCGCGGGGAGATAACCTCTGCCTGGGGGGGAAAGGGACTTGTGACGACGGGGATTCCAGAGGCCATGCCCTCTAGAATCACAAGGCCGGGGTTGTCCCCAAGCGTTGGGAACAAAACCGCGTTGGAAGCCCGGTAGAGGTCGGCGATATCCCACCGGTTCTTCAAGAAGCGAACGTTGGTCAAGCCCATGTAGCGGGCGAGGCTGGGGTAAAGCCGGGCTAGGTTTCCGGCCCCCACTAGCACGAAGTCCGCTTGGGGGGTAAAACGAGCCACTCGTAGGATAGACCAGTGGTTCTTTTCCAAGGTGAAGCGTGCGGGGGTTAGGAGGGTGAAGCGCGTAAAACCGAACTTTTTCCGCAGATTTTCGCGCTCCTGGGGTTCTGCTGGTCTGAATCGGAGGTGATTTACTCCTACCGGAACAACGTCCGCCTGGAGGTTGAAGTTTTGCTTCAAAAATTGGGCGGCCCACTGGGTGCCCACGAGGATTCTGCTGGCCCACCGGATCTTGCTTGCCTTTGTCAGATTGTAAACTTGTTTGTAAAGGGCCTTTAGACCAAAAGGATAGTGGTATTCCAGCTGGTCGTGTATATAAACCACGTTGGGTCTTGGCAGTCTCTTTAAAAGCCTATAGGTGCCCGGGAACCAAGCCTGCAACACCCGGATTGGGAATCTACCCGCATTCGCTAAGTCATCTAAGTTCTTGTAACGATAGCAGGCTACACCGGCGTGGGCCAGGCGGAGGCCAAGTTCGTCTAATGAGGGCTCGTTTCGGAGAAACACGGTGGGTTTGATGCCAAAACGGGGTAGGAGGGGCAGGGTTTCCAGGAGCCAGATTTCGCTTCCGGCTACCCGAGGTGCATCCGTGATGAAGGCCACTTCAAGCATCTTAGGCCCTGCCCAAGGCCCTGACCAGGGCCTCCGCACTCGCATTGAGCGTGTGGTGCTCGAGCACGAAACCGTGGGCCAGCTTACCCATGGCCTTTCCTCTCTTTAAGGCTTCGCTTAGTGCGCGGGCGAGAAGGGAGGGTCTAGGGGATACGAGGAGGCCAGTGACACCGTTTTGGATAAGCTCCTCTTGGGCCGGGATGGGGGTGGTGACCACGGGTAGGCCGGAGGCCATGGCCTCCAGGGTGGCCAGGGACTGGTTCTCCCCCAGGGTTGGGAGGAGGACGGCGTCCACGGCTCGGTAGAGCTCGGGCATATCCTCTCGCCTTCCCAGGAAACGCACGTTCCGAAGGCGCAAAACTTGCGCCGTTTTCCGCCAAATCCCCTCCAGCTCGCCCGTTCCCACCAGGAGGAAGTCTACCTCAGGGAGAAGCCTGGCGGTAAGGAGGACAGCCAGGTGATTCTTTTCCGGGCTCATGCGGGCGGGGACGAGGACGGCGTGCCGGTTCAGCCCGTATTGGGCCCGCAGGGCCTCCTTCTCACCGGGGGCGGGCGGGCGGAAGCGCTCCGTGTCCACGCCGTTGGGCACTGCAAAGACCTTTTCCACTCCGTGGACCTCTCTTAGCCACCGGGCGGCCCAGCGGGAGACGGTGATAACCGCTTCTGCCCGCCTGAGGTTGGGCACCTGGAGAAGGCGGTAGCCTAGGCGGTAGAGGTAGCGGCCCCCGAGAGGATAGAAGATTTCTATTTGGTCGTGGATTAGGAGGATAAGGCGAGGGTACCGGGCAAAGAAGGCCCCGTAGCTCTGGGGATACCAAGCCGAGGCCACCACTTGATCAAACCCCTGCGGCAACTCGGCCAAGTCCCGGTAGGCGTGGACGGAGATTCCCTGGGCCTGAAGGGCCTCTCGGATGGGCCGGTTGCCCTCCGTTAGGGGCAGGGCGGCCTCGGGATTAAGGCCGAGGCTTTTCAGGCGGGGAAGCATCTCCCCAAGATAGACCTCGCTCCCACCGATGCGCTTAGCGTCGGTTAGGAAGAGAACCCTCACAGGACCTCCAAGGCCATCGCCACCGCCTTGGCCTGCTCCTTGAGGGGCACGTAGGGGCCGCCCCTTTCCAGGGCGAGGGTTTCGTCGGGAGGAAGGTGGATGAAGCCCACGGGGGTCTCTTCCGGCAAGTGATAGAGGGAGAGGTAGAAGACCTGGTTGCAGAGGTAGCTTCCCGCCGAGAGGCTTTGGCTTGCGGGGATACCCGCCTCCCGCCAGCGCCTGAGAACCTCTTTCACGGGAAAGCGGGCGGGAAGGGCCAGGGGGCCTTCGGGTACCACGGGGGCGTCTTCCACCCTCCTTCCCCGGTTGTCGGGGCGCTCAAAGTCCAGGAGGTTCACCGCCAGGCGCTCCAGGGAAAGGAGGGGCCTCCGTTCCGCCAGGCCTAAGTGCAGGACAGCCTCCGGCCCCTCCCTATAGAGCTCGGCAAGGGTCTTTGCTACCTTTCCCGTGTCCACAGGGAGGAGGGCTTTACGGAGGGGCCTTCCCTTGACCCGTTCCGGGAGCAGGGCGAGAAGGGCCTGAGAGGGGTTGTGGGTCAGGCCCCCAAAGGGTTCAAAGCCGGTGACCAGGACCATGCCCCTGCCATTATAGGGGGGTTGCCTTTGACCTGGTATAAGATGGGGGGCGTGGACCTAGGTCTTGTGACCGACTCTGCCTCGGACCTCTCCCCCAAAGTGCTCCAGGACGAAGCCGTAGGCCTGGTGCCGGTCTATGTGCATGTGGGGGGCAGGAGGTACAAGGACTGGCAAGAGCTCACCCCGGACGCCCTCTACCAGGCCATACGGGCGGGGGCCGAACCCGTCACCGAGCCCCCCAGTGTGGAAGACTTCGCCGAGGTCTACGAGCGTCACCTTAAGGTGTACGACCGTATCCTCTCCATTCACGTTTCCGGGGAACTCTCCAAGACCGTGGACAGAGCCCGGCAGGCCGCTCTACAGGTGGCTCCCACCCGGATTCGGGTGGTGGACTCGGGAATGGTTTCTGCGGGGCTGGGGGCCATGGTCCTGAGGGCGGTGGAGATGTTGAAGCGAGGAGCGGAGGAGGAAGAGGTGGTGCGGGAGATGGAGAGGATGAAGCGCTCCAGCCTGTACTTTAGCGTGGCCGACCTCTCCCACCTGGCCCGGAACGGGCGGCTTCCCCGGTTTGGGGAGGTGGTGGGGAACCTCCTGGGCCTCCGCCCCATTTTGCGCATTGAGAAGGGGCACATCCGCTTCCTCAAGGTGGCCCGGGAAAACGCCGTGCCCGAGGCCTTGGCTGGCCTGGTCCTGGGGGAGTTCCGGGGGCGCACTGCCCGCATCACCATCGCCCACACCGACGCCAGGAGCGAGTGGTTGGATAGCCTAAAGCGGAACCTAGAAAGTGCTTTGCGCCTGGAGCGGGGCCGCATCACCCGCTCGGGGGCCACCATCGCCGCCAACGTGGGCCTGGGGGCTTTGGCGGTGCACGCCTATGCGCTAAGTGCCAACCCCTTATCATGTCAACATGGCAGCCCCTCTTCAGATCCAGCTGACCCCTGAGGAGGACCGGCTCCTGCTGGAACTCTCCCTGGACCCGAAGACCCACAAGAAAACCCGCCTCTGGGCCGCCATGGTC
>CAMTVD010000017.1:0-8807 GCA_947085095.1 uncultured Thermus sp.
CTTGTTGGCCCCTGGATTGGGCTTTAGATCGGAAAGCTTCATTCCACCACCTCCACCTGGAGAAGGTGGGCCACCTTGCGGATGTTGCCGCGGATGGCCGGGGTGTCCTCAACCACCTTCTCCCGCTGTAGCTTCGTGAGCCCCAAGGCCTTAAGGGCCGCCTTCTGGTCCTTGGGGTAGCCGATGGGGCTCTTCACCAGCTTCACCTTGAGCCTAGCCATCACTCCTCCTTGGCCTTCCTGAGGCGCTTCACGTCCTCCTTGGTCTGGAGCTGCCGCAGGGCCTCCATGGTGGCGTAGGCGATGTTCACGGGGTTGCGGCTTCCCAGCTCCTTGGTGAGGATGTCGGTGATGCCCGCGAGCTCCAGGATGGCCCGGGGCACCGCCCCGGCGATCACCCCGGTGCCAGGGGAGGCGGGTTTGAGAAGGATCTTGGAAGCCCCGTACTCCACCTCAATCTCGTGGGGGATGGTGCCGTTTTGGATGGGCACCTCCACCATGTTGCGGCGGGCGTAGTACCCCGCCTTCTGCACGGCGAGGGGAACCTCCTTGGCCTTGCCCAGGCCCAGGCCCACGCGCCCCTGGCGGTCCCCCACCACCACCAAGGCGCCGAAGCGGAAGCGGCGGCCACCCTGGTAGGTCTTGGCGGTGCGCCGCACCAGGATCATCTTTTCCTCAAAATCGGTCTCGGGCATGGTTCCTCCTTAGAACTCGAGGCCCCCCTCCCGGGCCCCCTCGGCCAGGGCCTTGACCCGGCCGTGGTACTTGTAGGGCCCGCGGTCAAAGGCCACCTGTTTAATCCCCTTAGCCAACGCCTTTTCCGCCAAGGCCCGGCCCACCTGGCGGGCCACCTCGGTCTTGTTGCCCTTGAGCTTCAGGGCCAGGCTGGACTCGGCCACCAGGGTCTCCCCTTTCTCGTCGTCAATGATCTGGGCGTAGATGTGGTTCAGGCTCCGGAAGACGGAAAGGCGGAGCCTCCCTGCCCTTTTGACCCGGTTGCGCACCCGGAACTTGCGGCGCTCGTAAGCGGTTAGCCGTGCCATGCTTCCCCCTACTTCTTGGCCCCGGCCTTGCCGGGCTTGAGGCGAATGGGCTCGCCCGCGTAGTAAATGCCCTTCTCGTGGTAGGCGCTGGGCTTCTTGATGGCGCGGATGTCGGCGGCCACCTGCCCCACCTTCTGCTTGTCAATGCCCAGGACCCGGATCCTGGTGGGCTCGGGTACCTCAAAGGCGATGCCCTCCGGGGGCTCCACCACCACCGGGTGGCTAAAGCCCACGGTGAGCTCAATGGCCCGGCCCGCCAAACGGGCCCGGTAGCCAATGCCCTTGATGAGGAGCTCCTTCGCGTACCCCTCGGACACCCCCTTGACCGCGTTGGCGATCAGGGTCCGGGTAAGGCCGTGGAGGCTTTTGTGGCGGCGCTCGTCGGAGGGGCGCTCCACGCGCACCACCCCCTCCTCCACCACCACCTTGAGCTCCGGAGAAACGGGCACCTCTAGCTCCCCCTTGGGGCCCTTCACCTTCACCAGCCCGGGGGAAACCTCCACCTGAACCCCCTTGGGCACGGGAATAGGAAGCCTGCCAATCCTAGACATCACCACACCTCGCAGATGAGTTCCCCGCCCACGCCAAGCTTCCTGGCCTCACGGTCCGTGAGTACCCCCTTGGGCGTGGAGAGGATGGCGATCCCCAACCCCCGGCGCACCCGGGGGATCTCCTTGACCCCCACGTACACCCGCCGCCCGGGCCGGCTGATGCGGCGGATGTGCTTGATGACCTGCTCAGGGCGGGGATCCAAGCCCTGCCGCCTGGGACCGTACTTGAGGTGGATGCGCAAGTACGGCTTGCCGTCCACCTCCACCCGTTCATACCCCTTGATGAACCCCTCCCGCGCCAGGATCTTCAGGATCTCCTCCTTGAAGCGGGAGGCGGGCACCTCGGTGCTCTCCTTGTAGACCCGGGTGGCGTTCCTGATCCGGGTCAGCATGTCAGCAATGGGGTCGGTCAGCATTTCCTCTCTCCTTTTATCTCTTCCTGGACCATGCGGTCTCGGGAGAACCCCCCCGACCGGCCACGGCCTACCAGCTGGCCTTCCTCACCCCAGGAAGCTGCCCCTTGTGGGCCAGCTCCCTGAGGCAAAGCCGGCAGAGGCCAAAGTAGCGGTAGACGCTCCTGGCCCTCCCGCAACGCACGCAACGGGTGTAGGCCCGCACCTTGAACTTGGGGGTCCGTTTGGCCTTCTCAATCAGCGCTTTTCTCGCCATGCTCGCCTCACTTGCGGAAGGGAAAGCCCAAAAGCTCCAGGAGGGCCTTGGCCTCCTCGTCGGTCTTGGCGGTGGTGACCACCGCAACGTCCATGCCCCGCAAGGCGTCCACCATATCGTAGGTGACCTCGGGGAAAATGAGCTGTTCCTTCAGGCCCAGGTTGTAGTTCCCCCGGCCGTCAAAGCTGTTGGGGTTCACGCCGCGGAAGTCGCGGATGCGGGGCAGGGCCACGTTCAGGAGCTTCTCCAGGAAGATCCACATCCGATCCCCTCGGAGGGTGACCCGAAGGCCGATGGGCATGCCCTTGCGGAGCTTGAAGTTGGAGATGGACTTCTTGGCCCGGGTGATGGCCGGCCTCTGCCCGGTGATGAGGGAAAGCTCCTTGCTGGCCTTTTCCAGGATACGGGCGTCCTCCTTGGCCTCGCCCAGACCCTGGTTGATGACCACCTTTTCTAGCCTCGGCACCTCCCAGATGTTCCGGTAGCCAAAGCGGCGGATGAGTTCGGGCCGGACTTCCTCGTAGTACTTCTTCTTCAGGGCAACATCCAAGGGCATCTTACTCCTCCACGTCCAGGGCCCCGCCGCACTTGGCGCAGGCCCGGATCTTGCGCCCGTCCTCCAGGAACTTCTTGCGCACCCGGGTGGGCTTGCCGCAGGTGGGGCAGATGGGCCGCACCTTAGAAGCGTGCAAGGGAGCCTCCTGCTCCACAAAACCGCCCTGGGGGTGCTTGGGGCTAGGGCGCACCGCCTTCTTGACGAGGTTCACCCCCTCCACGATCACGGCCATCTTTTTGGGCAAAACGGCCTTGACCTTGCCCACCTGGCCCTTATGCTTGCCGGAGGCCACCAGGACGGTGTCCCCCTTCTTCACGTGCACCTTGGCCTGCATCAGAGCACCTCCGGAGCCAGGGAGACGATCTTCATGAAGCCCTTTTCCCGGAGCTCGCGGGCCACCGGGCCGAAAACGCGGGTGCCGCGGGGCTCCAGCTGGTTGTTGATGATGACGGCGGCGTTGTCGTCAAAGCGGATGGCGGAGCCGTCGGGGCGCTTGATCTCCTTCTTGGTGCGCACCACCACCGCCTTGACCACGTCCCCCTCCTTCACGGCACCGCGGGGGATGGCCTCCTTGACGCTGGCCACAATGACATCCCCTACGGTGGCGTACTTGGCATTGGAGCCCTTCAGGACGCGGATGCACATGATCTTGCGGGCCCCGGTGTTGTCGGCCACCTCCAAATAGGTCTGGGGCTGGATCATGCCTTACCTCCCCGCTTGGAAAGGCTGGCGTAGTTCTGGCGGCGGACCAGGTACTTCTCCACCAGGTCCATCCGACCGCTCTCCACCAGGCGCACCACCTTAAAGCGCTTGCGCTTGGAAATGGGGCGGGCCTCCATGATCTCCACCACGTCCCCCACCTTGAACTGCTCCTCGGGGTCGTGGGCTAGGTACTTCTTGGAGCGCTTGATCACCTTGCTGTAGAGGGGATGGGGGAACTGGCGCTCCACCAGGACCGTTACGGTCTTCTGCATCTTGTCGCTCACCACCACCCCGGTCAGCACCTTCTTAGGCATTCTGCCTCCTCTTCTCGTTCCAAATGGTCAGGAGACGGGCGATGGTGCCCTTCACCTCCCGGATCTTGTGGTTCTGGGAGAGCTGGCCGATGGAGGCTTGGAAGCGGAGCTCCATGAGCTCCCGCTTCTTCTTCTGGATGAGCTTCTCCAGATCCACCGGAGAGAGCTTGCGCGCCTCCTCCAGCTGCTTGCGGACCTCACTGCGCTTCATCGTAGGCGTCCCTCCGCACGATCTTGGTCTTGATGGGCAACTTATGGCCGGCGATGCGCAGGGCCTCGAGGGCCTGGGCCTCCGTGACCCCCGCCACCTCAAACATCACCCGCCCCGGCTTCACCACGGCCACGTACCCCTCCACGTTGCCCTTGCCCTTACCCATTCGCACCTCGAGGGGCTTCTTGGTGTAGGGCTTGTCGGGGAAGATGCGGATGAAGATCTTCCCCCCGCGGCGGAAGTGGCGCACCATGGCCACACGGGCGGCCTCAATCTGCTGGGAGGTGATCCAGGCGGGCTCCATGGCCACCAGGCCAAAGTCCCCGAAGGCCACGTAGTCACCCCCCTTCGCCGCCCCCTTCATGCGGCCGCGGTGCTGCTTCCGGTACTTCATGCGCCTGGGCATCAACATGGCCTACTCCTCCTTCTTCACGCGCACGGCGGGGCGGCGGCGGCGGGGCCGCTCCTCGGCCTTGGGAGCCTCGGGACGCCCCTTCACCTTCTGGCCACCGATCACCTCGCCCAAGAAGACGTACGCCTTCACCCCCAGCACCCCGTAGGTGGTGCGGGCCAGGGCAAAGCCGTAGTCTATGTTAGCACGGAGGGTCTGCAGGGGAACCCGCCCTTCCGCGGCCCACTCGGTGCGGGCCTGCTCCGCCCCCCCGATGCGCCCGGAGACGATGACCTTAGCCCCCTTGGCCCCGGACTCCATAACCCTCTGGACCGCCTGCTTGATGGCCCGGCGCACGGCGAAGCGCCGCTCAATCTGCTCCGCCACCCGCTGGGCCACCAGGGGGGCCGAGAGGTTGGGGTTGTGGATCTCCTGGACGTTTAGGGCCACGTTCTTGCCGGTCATCTTGGCGAGGGCATCCCGCAGGACCTTGATCTTCTCCCCGCCCCGACCGATGACCACACCGGGCTTGGCCACGTGCACGTTCACGGCCACGTTGTCAGCCGCCCGCTCAATGTCAATGCGGGCCAGACCGGCGGGGTAGAGCTCCTTGGTCAGGTAGTCGCGGATCTGCTGGTCCTCCAGAAGGAGCTGGCGGTACTGCTTCTTGCCCGCATACCAGCGGGACTCCCAGTCCCGGGTGATGCCAAGCCGGAACCCGATGGGGTGGATTTTATTTCCCATGCTTCTCCCCCAAAACCACCGTGATGTGGCTGGTCTTCTTCTTGATGATGTCCGCCCGGCCCCGGGCCCGGGGAAGCACCCGCTTCAGGGCAGGCCCCTCGTCCACGAAGGCCGCCTTCACAAAAAGCCGGTCCTCCAGCATCTCGTGGTTGTTCACCGCGTTGGCGGCGGCGGACTCCAACACCTTGGCCACGTAGTAGGCCCCCCGCTTGTTGGTGTAACGCAGGAGAGCGCGGGCCTCCTCGAGGCTCTTCCCCCGGATCAGGTCCACCACCAGGCGGACCTTCCTGGGGGCGATGCGCACATAACGGGCAATGGCTTTCGCTTCCATGGCTACTTCTTCTTGGTGGCCTTGGCCTCTTTGCCGTGCCCCCGGTAGGTGCGGGTGGGCGCGAACTCACCCAGCTTGTGCCCCACCATGTTCTCGGTGATGTAGACGGGCACATGCTGCTTGCCGTTGTAGACCGCGATGGTGTGGCCCACCATCTCGGGCACGATGGTGGAGCGGCGGCTCCAGGTCTTGATGAGCCGCTTTTCCCCCTTTGCGTTGAGCTCCAGCACCTTCTCCAGGAGGTGCTCGTCTACAAAAACGCCTTTCTTCAAGCTACGCGGCATGGCTCACCTCACTTCTTGCGCCGGGCGATGATGAAGCGGCTGGAAGGCTTGCGCCGCTTCCTGGTCTTCTGGCCCTTGGTCTGCCAGCCCCAGGGGGAAGCCGGGGGACGGCCCCGGGGCGCCCGGCCCTCGCCACCGCCGTGGGGGTGGTCCACCGGGTTCATGGCGGCGCCGCGCACGTGAGGTTTCCGGCCCAGCCACCGGGTGCGGCCCGCCTTGCCGAGGACGATGTTCTTGTGGTCGGCGTTGCCCACGGTGCCGATGGCGGCGTAGCACTCCCCGTGCACTTTCCTTAGCTCCCCGGAGGGCAGGCGCAGGATCACGTAGTCTCCTTCCCGGCCCTGGATCTGGGTGCTGGTCCCAGCGGAACGGGCCAGCTTGGCCCCCTTCTTGGGCTCCAGCTCCACCGCATGCACCACGGTACCCACGGGAATGAAGCGCAAGGGGAGGGCGTTGCCCACGCTGATGGGGGCATCGGGCCCCGCCACCACCTGCTGCCCCACCCTTAGCCCCTCGGGAGCGAGGATGTAGCGCTTCTCCCCGTCCACGTAGTGAAGAAGGGCGATGCGGGCCGAGCGGTTGGGGTCGTACTCAATGGCCGCCACCTTGGCGGGGATGCCCGCCTTGTCCCAACGCTTGAAGTCAATGATACGGTAGAGGCGCTTGTGGCCGCCCCCGCGGAAGCGCACGGTGATGCGGCCCTGGTTGTTCCGCCCCCCCGTCTTCTTGAGGGGCTTGACCAAGGACTTCTCCGGCTCGGTTTTGGTGATCTCGGAGAAGTCCGCCACCGTCATGAAGCGGCGGCTTGGGGTGTAGGGTTTGAACTTCTTGACTGCCATTCCTCTCGCCTCCCTTGCCGGATCAGGGCCAGGCTCCCTTTCCCAGCGGGGTTTAGATGAGGCCCTCCAAGGCCTCTATCTTCTGCCCGGCGGCCACCTGCACGATGGCCTTCTTGCGGTCAGGACGCTTGCCCAGGTAACGGCCCAGGCGCTTCTTCTTGCCCCGAACGCTCATGGTGTTGACCCCCACCACCTTGACCTTGAAGGCCGCCTCCACGGCGTTCTTGATCTCGGTCTTGGTGGCCTTGGGGTGGACCCAGAAGGTGTACTTGCCCTCGGCGAAGCCCGCATAGGCCTTCTCGGAGAGCACAGGAGCCAGGATCACGTCGTAAGCGGTCTTCATGCTTCACCTCCCAGGCGCCCCTGGAAGACCTCCCAGGCCTTCAGGTCCATGACCAGGCGCCCGGTGCGCAGGATGTCGTAGACGTTGAGGCCCTCGGGGGCCAGGGTCACCACCCAGGGCAGGTTGCGAGCGGCCCGGCGCACGGCCTCGCTTTCCGTCACCAGGAGCACGGTCTCGGAGCCGTCCAAGCCCGCCTCCTTGGCCCAGGCCAGGAAGTCCTTGGTCTTGCCCCCTACCCCGGCGAAGTCCTCCACCAAGAGGAGCTTCCCCTCCTTGGCCCGGTCGGCCACGGCCATGGCCAAGCCCGCCTTCCGCACCTTCTTGGGTAGGGTGTAGCTGTAGTCCCTGGGTTTGGGACCGAAGACCGTCCCACCCCCCACGAAGATGGGGGCCCCAATGTCCCCGTGACGGGCACGGCCGGTGTGCTTCTGGGGGTAGATTTTGCGGCTAGAGAAGGCCACCTCGCCCCGGGTCTTGGTGCTGGCGGTGCCCCGGCGGCGGCTAGAAAGCTGCCACCGCACCACTTCCCAAAGGAGGTGGGGGTTGACCTCCCCTGGAAGGTTGGCGGCCAGCTCCCGCTTGCCGGATGGGGAAAGAACGGGAATCTGGTACACGGTTTCCACCTTTGCCTCCCTCACTTGGCCACCTTCTTGGTCTGGCGCACCACCACGAGCCCTCCGTTAGGCCCTGGCACAGCGCCCTTGACCAGAAGCAAGTTCTCCTCAGGGATAACGTCCACCACCTCGAGGTTCACCACGGTAACCCGTTCCGCCCCGTAGCGGCCCGCCATCTTCTTGCCCTTGTAGACGCGGCCCGGGGTCTTGCGGTTGCCGATGGAGCCCGGGTGGCGGTGGATCTTGTGGGCGCCGTGGGAGTCGGGACCGCCCGCAAAGTTCCAGCGCTTCATGACCCCAGCGGTGCCCCGCCCCTTAGAGGTGCCGGTCACGTCCACCCGCTCCCCAGGCTGGAATATTTCCACGGTCACCACGTCCGACTCGGGGTTGAAGTCCCGGATCTCCTTAAGGATGCGCACAGGCTGGACCCCCGCCTTGGCGAAGTGGCCCCTCATGGGCCGGTTCACCCGCTTGGGCTTTTGCGGCAGGAAGCCCAGCTGCACCCCAGCGTAACCGTCCTTCTCCGGGGTGCGGCGCTGGACCACGGGGCAGGGTCCAGCCAGGATCACGGTGACGGGGATGGCCCGGTCCTCCCTGTAGATCCGGGTCATGCCCACCTTCGTGCCCAGGATGCCCTTCACTTGCCACCTCCCACGGTCTTGATCTCGATCTCCACGCCGGTGGGCAGGTCCAGGGACATGAGGCTCTCAATGGTCTTGCGGTTGGGGTTCAGGATGTCCACCAGGCGGTTATGGGTGCGAAGCTCAAAGTGCTCCCGGGAGTCCTTGTGCTTGAAGGGCCCCCGGATCACAGTGAAGCGCCGCACCCGGGTGGGTAGGGGAACGGGGCCGGAGACCTGGGCCCCGGAACGCCGAACGGCCTCCACGATCTTCTGGGCCGAGGCGTCCAGGGTCTTGTGGTCAAAGCCCCGAAGCTTGATGCGAATCTTGGGCATGCCTCACCTCACTCCAGGATCTTGGTGACCACACCGGCGCCCACGGTCCGCCCACCCTCCCGGATGGCAAACCGCAAACCCTCCTCCAACGCCACCGGCTTGATGAGCTCCACCGTAAAGGTCACATTGTCCCCAGGCATCACCATCTCCACCCCCTGGGGCAGCTCCACCACCCCCGTCACATCCGTCGTCCGAAAGTAAAACTGCGGCCGGTACCCCGTGAAAAAACCCGTGTGCCGACCCCCCTCCTCCTTCCGCAAA
>CAMTVD010000018.1:0-123073 GCA_947085095.1 uncultured Thermus sp.
ACGTTGAGAAGCTTGGCTACGTCGTCAAAGTGGAGGCCGGTGGTGGGCTCGTCCAGGATGTAAAGGGTGCGGCCTGTGGCCTTGCGGCCCAGCTCCGTGGCCAGCTTGATGCGCTGGGCCTCACCCCCCGAGAGGGTGGGGGAGGGCTGGCCCAGGCGCATGTAGCCCAGGCCCACGTCCACCATGAGCTGGAGCTTTCGGGCGATGGTGGGAACGTTCTGGAAAAACTCCAGGGCTTCCTCGGCGGTCATGTCCAGGACGTCGGCGATGCTCTTGCCCCTTAGCTTGACCTCGAGGGTCTCCTTGTTGTAGCGCTTACCCTTGCACACCTCGCAGGGCACGTAGAGGTCAGGCAAAAAGAGCATCTCGATCTTCACCGTGCCGTCGCCCCCGCAGGCCTCGCACCGCCCCCCCTTCACGTTGAAGGAGAAGCGACCCGGGCCATACCCCCTCTTCCTGGCCTCCGGGGTCTTGGCGAAGAGATCGCGGATCTCGTCAAAGATCCCGGTATAGGTGGCGGGGTTGGAGCGAGGGGTGCGGCCGATGGGGGACTGGTCGATCTCGATCACCTTGTCCAGGTGCTCCACCCCCTCCAGGGATTCGTAGGCCCCCGGAGTGGTTTTGGCCCGCATGAGCCTTTGGGCCAAGGCGGCGTAGAGGACATCGTGGATCAGGGTGCTCTTTCCCGAACCAGAGGGCCCGGTCACCGCCACGAAGCGGCCCAAGGGGATTTTTAAGGTGACGTTTTTCAGGTTGTGCTCCCGGGCTCCCTTAAGCACCAGCCACTTGCCGTTCCCCTTCCTGCGCTCCCTAGGCACGGGGATTCGCTTTTCCCCCCTTAAGTAGGCCCCGGTAAGGCTCTCCTTGCACTTGAGGATCTCCTCCAGGGGTCCTTGGGCTACCACCTCTCCTCCGTGGATGCCGGCCCCCGGTCCCATGTCCACGATCCAGTCTGCGGCCCGCATGGTTTCCTCGTCATGCTCCACCACGATCAAGGTGTTTCCAAGCCCCTGGAGGCGCTTCAGGGTCTGGATGAGGCGCTGGTTGTCCCTGGGGTGCAGGCCGATGCTGGGCTCGTCCAGCACGTAAAGCACCCCGGTGAGGCCGCTTCCCACTTGGGTGGCTAGGCGGATCCGCTGGGCCTCCCCTCCGGAGAGGGTGTTGGCGGCTCGGTCCAGGGTGAGGTAGTCCAGCCCCACCCCCACCAGGAAGCCCAGCCTTTCCACGATCTCCCGGAGGATGGGGCGGGCGATCTGGGCCTGGAAGGGGGAAAGATGGGCCTCGAGGTTCCGGAAGAACTCCAGGGCCTCGCGAACGGGCAGGGCCGAAACCTCGGCGATGTTCTTGCCCGCCACCCTTACGGAGAGCACCTCTTTCTTGTAGCGGGTGCCGCCGCACACCGGGCAGGGCTTTTGCGACATGAAGCTTTCCAGCACCTCCTTGACCCCTTCGGACTCCGCTTCCTGGTACCGCTTCTGCAACCAGGGGATGACTCCCTCGTAGTGAACCTCCACCCGGAAGGTTTCCCTGCCTCCCCGGCGGAAGACCACTTCAAAGGGCTCGGGAAGGCCGTAGAGCACGGCCTGCTTGGCCTCCTCCGGTAAATCCTTGAAGGGGGTTTTGAGGTCGAAGCCCAGGTGCTCCGCCAAGGCCCGAAGCCGGTCCCAGAGGTAGCTTCGCCCCGTATCCCGTCCCCGGGCCCAGGGCAGGATGGCCCCCTCGGCCAGGGAGAGCTCGGGGTTCACGATGAGCTCGGGGTCAAACTCCTGTTTGAAACCCAAGCCCGAGCAGGCGGGACAGGCCCCATAGGGGGCGTTGAAGGAGAAGATCCGGGGCTCAAGCTCCTCCAGCACGCTCCCATGCTCCGGGCAGGCGAACTTTTCCGAGTAGAGCTCCTCCTCGCCCAAATCGGGGTAGAGGACCCGCAGGAGCCCCTCCCCCCGGAGGAGGGCCAGCTCCACCGCCTCGGCGATGCGGGGGCGCTCCTCCTCCTTGAGGACCACCCGGTCTATGACCAGGTCAATGTCGTGCTTCTCGTACTTCTCCAGGTTGAGGCTCTGGGCTTCCTCCAACAGGTAGATGACCCCGTCCACCCGCACCCGGGCGTAGCCCTCCTTCATGAGCTGGGCGAAGAGCTTGCGGTACTCTCCCTTCCTTCCCCGCACCAGGGGGGCCATGAGGATGGCCCGGGTGCCTTGGGGCTTCTGGAGGAGGCGGTCCGTGATCTCGCTCGCGGACTGCTTCTCAATGGGGCGGCCGCACTCGGGGCAGTAGGCGGTGCCCGCCCGGGCGAAGAGGAGGCGCAGGTAGTCGTGGATCTCCGTCACCGTGCCCACGGTGGAGCGGGGGTTGTGGCTGGTGGTCTTCTGGTCA
The DNA here is from genome assembly GCA_947085095.1 of uncultured Thermus sp. GTDB lineage: Bacteria > Deinococcota > Deinococci > Deinococcales > Thermaceae > Thermus. The sequence goes on from CAMTVD010000018.1 coordinate 2,374, forward strand.
ATGGAGATAGCGGGGGAGAGGCCCTCAATGCTCTCCACCTCGGGTTTTTCCATCACCCCCAGGAACTGGCGGGCGTAGCTGGAGAGGCTTTCCACGTACCGCCTCTGCCCCTCGGCGTAGATGGTGTCAAAGGCCAGGGTACTCTTCCCTGAGCCCGAGACCCCGGTGATGACGATGAACTTGCCCCTGGGGAGCTCGAGGCTGATGTTCTTCAGGTTGTGCTCCCGCGCGCCCCGGATGATGATGCGGTCCATCCGTGGAAGTATACCACCCCTTCAGGGTCCAGAGTAGGGCCTAAAGGCGGAGGTGGATGAGGGGCACGGGAAGGCCAGGAGCCCTGGCCAGGGGGCCGTCCGCGGTGAGGATGGGAGCGGAAAGCCTCTGGGCCAGGGCCACGTAAAGGGCCTCGTGGGCGGTGAGGCGGTCCCTTAGGGCGAAGGCAGGGAGGAGGAGAAGCCCGTGGTCTACCCGGATGAGGGGCCAGCTAAAAAGGTCCTCCAGGGCTTCCCGGGCCCGCGTGGGGGAAAGGCGTCCGGAAAGGGTGGCCTTGCGCACCACGGCCAAGACCTCGGCGTCCAGCAGGGCCGGGGCGAAGAGGTGCTTCCCTTCCACCAGGGCGGCCACCTGCTGGCCCAAGGGGGTGCAAAGCAGGTACTCGGCGGCGGCGGAAGCGTCTAGGACGAGGGGGGCCACCTTTCCTCCCGTGCCTCCTCCAGAAGCCTGGCGGCGGGAAGGCCCAGGTCCACAGGAGACCGCTGGGCCAGGCGCTCCCGCCACTCAGCCTCATCCAGCGCCCGTTCCAGGGCCTTTAGGACGAACTCGCTCAGGCTGAGGCCCCTGGCCCGGGCCTGGCGCACCAGGCGGGCCTTTAGGTCCTCGGGTACCCTCTTCACCTGAAGGGTGCTCATGGCATGATTATAGCATGCTAAACTGAGCCCATGGCCTCCTGGATGCTCCGGGAAGCGGAGGAAGCCCCAAAGGCGGTGGAGCGCCTCCTAAGGGAGAACGAGGCCGAGGTGCGGAGCCTGGCCGCCTTTTTGCGAAGGAGGCCTCCGGCCTTGGTCCTCACCGTGGCCCGGGGGAGCTCGGACCACGCCGCCCTCTACGCCAAGTACCTCTTTGAGGCCCGCCTGGAGTGGCCCGTCCTCTCCTTGGCCCCTTCCATCCTCACCCTCTACGGGGCGAGGCCCAAGGCCCCCCTGCCAAGCCTCCTCCTGGCCTATAGCCAAAGCGGGGAGAGCCCGGACGTGGTGGAGGCGGTGCGGGCCTATAGGGGGGCGGGGGTCCTCACCGTGGCCCTGGTGAACCGGGAAGATAGCCCCTTGGCCCGGGCGGCGGAAGTGGTCCTGCCCCTCCACGCCGGGGAGGAGCGGGCCGTGGCCGCCACCAAGAGCTTTTTGGCCATGCTGGCCGCCACCGCCCACCTCCTGGCTCACCTCCTGGAGGACGGCCGTCTAAGGGGAACCCTTCCCGTTTTGCCCGAGGCCCTGCACCGGGCTTTGGAAGCGGAGGGGAGCCTGGAGTATTTGGTGGAGGGGGAGAACCTCTTCGTCCTGGGGCGGGGCCTGGTCCTCCCCGTGGCCCTCGAGGCCGCCCTCAAGCTCAAGGAGGTGGCGGGCCTGCACGCGGAGGGGCTTTCCGCCGCCGAGTTCCTCCACGGGCCCAGGGCCCTCCTGGAGCCGGGCTTCCCCCTCCTGGCCCTGGTGCAGAAGGACCCTGCCTTGGAGGGAGTGCTGGCAACCCTCGAGGGCCTGAAGATCAAGGGGGCCCACCTCCTGGTCCTTTCCCCCGAGCCCGAGGCCCTGGCCCTGGCGGATACCCCCCTGCGCCTTCCCGCGGCCCTCTTGCCCGAGCTCACCCCCCTCCTCCTGGCCCAGGCCTTCTACCCCCTGGCCGAGGCCCTGGCCCGGGCCCGGGGCCTGGACCCGGACCGGCCCCGCCACCTCACCAAGGTGACCCGGACCCTCTAAAAGACCTTCTCCCCCAGGGGCACCTCCCGCTCGGGGGCGAGGAGGACCACCCGGCCTTCTCCGTCCTTCACCCCCAGGACCAGGACCTCGGAGGGAAAGCCGGCGATGGGGCGGACCCCCAGGTTCACCGCCGCCACCACCAGGCGGCCCGTTAGGTCCTCCGGGCGGTAGAGGTCCGTGATCTGGGCGGCGCTCCTTTTCACCCCCAGAGGGCCAAAGTCTATCCAGAGCCTGTAGCTGGGCTTCCTGGCCTTCTCGTGGGGCTCGGCCTTGAGGATGCGCCCCACCCTAAGGTCCAGGACCTGGAAAGCCTGCAGGGGGTCCATACCCCGAGTGTGGCAAAAAGGGAAGCCCCCGGCAAGGGGGCTCTTGGTGGGCCGTGCAGGACTTGAACCTGCAACCAACCGGTTATGAGCCGGCCGCTCTGACCCATTGAGCTAACGGCCCGCGCCAGCGGCTTATTTTAGCACAACCCACCCCTCTGTCCCAATGCCTTGGCCCCTGGGGTGTATACTTCCTCTTGGAGGTGAACCCATGACCGTAAACGAGAGCACCACCGATCGGGTGATTCGTTTTGTGCTGGCCTTGGTCCTCTTCTACTTCGCCTTCCAGTCCGCTTCCCCTTGGAACTGGATCCTGGGCCTTTTGGCCGTGGTCCTCCTCTTCACCGCCGTCACCGGCTTCTGCGCCCTTTATAGGATCCTCGGCATCAGCACCAAGCGGTGAGCTTTCCCGTGGCCCCCGGGGACTTCGTGCGGGTGGAGTTCTTTAAGTTCCCGGGGGACGAGCTTCACTACTGGTGGGAGGCCCGGGTGGTGGAGGTGCGGGAGGAGGGGGTCCTCACCCTCCTGCCCCAGGGTGGGGTTTTCCACCACGTGGGCAAGGGAAAGGCGGTGGTCCTGGACCACGAGGCCTACGTGGCCTTCTTTCCCGGGGCCTGGTACTCCGGGGGGCCCGACGTGCGGGAGGGGAAGGTCCTGGAGTACTACTGGAACGTCCAGACCCCTCCCCTTTGGACGGGGGAGGGCTTCCGCCAGTACGACCTGGAGCTGGACGTGAGGTGCCGGGCCGACCACACCTGCCAGGTCTTTGACCGGGAGGAGTTCCTGGCCAAGCGCTCCCTTTACCCGGCGGCGTGGGTGGCCCGGGCCGAGGAGGCGGTGGAGGCCATCCTCCGCCACATGCGGGAGGGGCGGTGGCCCGTTCTGCCCCCTGGGGAGCCCCTTCCCTGGATGCCCAGGGTCTAGGGCCCGTACTGGGGAAGGGAGGAGGGAGGGGCCTCTGTCCCTCCCAGCCCCCAGACCTTTAGGGGCAGGAGGCGCTTGCCCTCCAGGTGCCAGCGCCCCTCCAGGGCCACCTGGTAGAAGAGCCCTTTGAAGAAGCCGTGGAAGCTGTCCTCCCAGGTTTCCAGGTTCTGGGCCCTAAGGGGGTGGTTGTGCCAGGCGGGGCCCAGGTGGTAGAGCCAGGGGTCCTCCAGGGGGCGGGTGTCCTCTGGGGGAAGGCCCAAGAGGGCGTTGAAGTAGCCTCTTAGGCGGCTTGCGGTGAAGAGGAGGTTGGGGTAGGGGTCCAGGAGGGCGTCCCGGGCCTCGGCCTCGGTTTTGGGGAAGGGCCTCACGGGGTCCCAGGCCCCAAAGCGCTTTAGGCGGGCCTCCTGCTTGAGGGCATCCTCCCAGCTCATCTGGGCCAGGCCCAGGGTGCGGCTGAAGGGGGCCTGGCCTGGAAGCTCCGAAAGCCCCAGGGCCAGGCCGTCCGCCACCTCCCTTACCCCCCGGGAAAGCCCCAGGGCCTTATCCCCCCCGTACTGCTCGTTGTCCACGATGGCGGCCAGCACCCCAAAGGGGATCCGCAAGGCCCCCGCTGCTGCCCGGATTTCCCGGGCGTGGGGCAGGACGTGGTGGGGGGCGGCGGGCAGGCCGGAGAGGTCCACCGGGAGCCCTCGCTGGGCCTGGCCGATGGCCCGGACCCAGAGGTGGGCGGCCTGGAGGGCCTCTTTGGGGCTTTGGAAGGCGGAGCGCTTGCCCAAAAGCTGGTTCCTGATTTCCAGGCGCAGCAAGCGGTCGTAGGCCCGGGCCGCCTCCTCTCCCAAGAGCAGATGGAGGCTGGCCTTGTTGGCCAGGTGCCGGGCCACCAGAAGCTCCCGCTCCTCCTTAGGGTAGGGGAGGAGTTCCCGGAGGCTTGGGGAAGCGGGGGAAGGAGGGGGGAGGGGTGCAACCAGGAAGAGGAGGAGGGGGAAGAGCAGGGCGGGCCAGGGGCCCCGGGGCATAGGCTACTTCCCGGGTTCTTCCACCGGGGTTGGGGGTACCTCCACCGTGGCCTCCACCGGGTAGCCCACGTAGGTGCGGCGGCCCCCCATGGTCCTTTCCAGCACCTCCCGCCACTCCGGGAGGTTGAGGAAGCGGTCCGCCTGGTTACGGAGCTCGAGGTCCGAAAGCTCATGGAGACCCAGGAGGTAGACTTCCTTGCCTAGGGCCCTGAGGGCGTGGAAGGTGTGGGCCAGGTCCCCGGAGCCGCTGGCCACGATGGCCCGGTCCCAGCGGGGGGCGGTGGTGAGGAGGTCGGTGGCCATCATGGCTTCAAACCGGCCCTCCCCCCGCACCAGGCGGCTCCGCACCGTGTAGCCCATGAAGACCAGGGCGTCTATGAAGCGCTGCTGACGCTCGTCCTCGGGGTCGGTTATGGGGACGTAGTAAAAGGCGTTGTAGAGCTGCTCCGGGGTGGCGAACTGGGTGATGACCCGCCGGTGGTCCACGTTCCAGCCCAGGCGCTTGGCTGCCTGGTACATGTAAGACCCGTCAATAAAGAGGGCAACCCGCATGGTGGTCTCATCTTAACGGAAAAGGGCCCTGGCTGTGCCAGGGCCCAGGGGGGCCGCCTTCAGGCGGGGGCCTTCTCCTCCGCCTTCTCCGAGGAGTGCCCGGGGTTCACCTTGAGGGCGGGGTTGGCGTAGGCGGCGGCGTGGTTAGCGGCGATGGCCGCTTCCCCGAAGCCCAGGACGATCAGGGGGAGCTTGCCGGGGTAGGTGACGATGTCCCCGCAGGCGTAGATCCCGGGAATGCTGGTGGCCATGGTGGTGTCCACCTTGATCTTGTTCTTCTCCAGCTCCAGGCCCCAGTTCGCCAGGGGTCCCAGCTTGGTGAGGTAACCCGCCAGGATGAGGACGGCGTCCACCTCCAGCTCCATCTCTTCCTGGGTCTGGTTTTGGAAGATGACCGCCTTCTTCACCCAGGTGTCCCCCTCGAGGCGGCGCACCTCATAGGGGGTGAGGACTTTGAGGTGGCCCTCCGCGTGGGCCTTCATCAGCTCCTGGACGCTGGCCTCGTGGGCCCGGAACTGGGGACGGCGGTGGATGAGGGTGATCTCTTTGGCGGTGCCCAGCAGGTTAAGGGCCCAGTCCACGGCGCTGTCCCCCCCGCCCACGATCAGGATCCGTTTCCCCTGGAACTCGGCCTTGGCCTTCACCGCGTAGTAGACCCCCTTGCCCTCCAGTTCCTTCTCTCCTGGGGCCCCCAGGCGCCTGGGCTCAAAGGCCCCCACCCCGGCGGCGATGATCACCGCCTTGGCGGTGAAGGTGTTGCCCAAGGAGGTGGTCACCTTGAAGAGGCCGTCCTCCTTGGTGAGGGTTTCCGCCCGCTCCCCCAGGTTGTAGATGGGGCCAAAGGGGGCCACCTGCTCCACCAGGCCCTTGACCAGGTCTCGGGCGTAGACCTTGGGAAAGCCCGCCACGTCGTAGATGTACTTTTCCGGGTAGAGGGCGGATAGCTGCCCTCCCGGCTCCGGCAGGGGGTCTATGAAGCGGAAGGAAAGCCCCCGCATGCCCACGTAGAACCCTGCGAAAAGCCCCGCAGGCCCGGCGCCGATGATGATCACGTCCGTGTGCTCCATGGCCGCACCTCTTCCGGCATTCTAAGGCCTTGCCCCGCTGGGGGCGCTCCCTTTTTTTGAAGGGACAAACCTCAGTCCACCCCGAGGACCACCTTGCCGAAGACCCGCCTTTCTTCCAGGAGGCGGTGGCCCTCGGCGGCGGCCTCGAGGGGGAGGACCTGTCCGATCACGGGCCTTAGCCTTCCCGCCTCCACCATGCGCAGGATGGGGAAGAGGCGGCTTTTGGAGCCCATGGTGGAGCCCAGGATGGCGAGCTGGCGGAAGAAGACGTGAGCGAAGGGCAGGGTCCCCTCGTACCCCGAGGAGGCCCCGGCGATGGCGATCCTCCCCCCGTTGGCCGTGGCCTTGATGACCCCTTCAAAGTAGAGGGCCCCGGTGTGGTCCACCACCTTGTCCGCCCCCTTGCCCCCCGTGAGGCGGCGCACCTCCTTGAACCAGTCGGGGTGGGTGTAGTTGACCACCTCGTCGGCCCCAAGCTCCAGGGCCTTCCGCAGCTTGTCCTCTGAGCCGGCGGTGGCGATGACCCGCCCGCCGAAGAGCTTGGCGATCTGGATGGCGGCCACGCTCACCCCGCTCCCCGCGGCCATCACCAGGACATCGTCCCCGGGGCGCACCGCAAGCTTATCCACCACCATCTGCCAGGCGGTGAGGAAGGTGAGGGGGATGGCGGCCGCCTCCACAAAGGAGAGGTTTTGTGGTTTCTTGAGGAGGTTCACCTCAGGCACCACCAGGTACTCGGCGTAGGCCCCGTGGCGGTGCTCCCCCAGGATCTCGTAGTGGGGGCAGAGGTTGTCCTCCCCGGAAAGGCAACGCTCGCAGTGGCCACAAGAGAGCCCCGGGTTCACCACCACCTCGTCCCCCGGGGCGAAGGCGGTCACTCCCGGCCCCACGGCCTCCACCACCCCGCTGGCGTCCGCCCCCAGGATGTGGGGGAGGGGGAGCCTGGGGTTTGCCACTCCCTTTCGCACCCAGATGTCCAGGTGGTTGAGGGCCGCCGCCTTGACCCGGATGCGCACCTCCTTGGGGCCCGGCTCCGGGGTGGGCATCTCCGTGGGCTTCAGGACCTCTGGGCCGCCTCGAGTCTCCATCACCACCGCTTTCATGCCGCCTCCTTATGCCAGGGATTTTCCCACGCCCAAAGTCCCAGGGTCAAGCGGCGGGCGCTCTTGACAAGCTCCGGAAAGAGCGGATACCCTTACCCTCGTAAGACCTTTGGGAGGAGGACAGCGCATGAAGAAAGCTCTTCTGTGGATCGGCCTTTTGGCCTTGGCGGGCGCGGCCAGCGCTCAGACCTTCGTCTGGCCGCAGAAGTGGACGGTGGCCAAGCCCCAGGAGGTGAAGCGTGGGGGTACCTTGCGGGCGGCGGTCATCTCCGACTACCGTACCTTCAACCCCTTCATCACCGCCGAGGCGGCCAACGTGCCCAGCATCATCTCGGGAGACAGGGGCCTGGTGACCCGGGACCCCACCACCGGGGACTGGATCCCCTACATGGCCGAGTCCTTCACGGTGAGCCCCAACAAGCTGGAGATCACCTTCAAGATCCGCCGGGGGATGAAGTGGTCCGATGGCCGGCCCATCACCGCCGACGACTGGATCACCACCTGGCGGATCCACACCGACAAGGCGGTGGGCTCCAACAGTTACGACTCCTTCTTCATTGACGGCAAGCCCATCGTCCTCCAGAAGATTGACGATTACACCATCCGCTTCAGCTACCCCAAGACGGACGCCGAGGCCTTCAGCGTGGCCAGCTTTGAGCCCTGGCCCGCCCACATCTTCGGCCCCGTCTACCAGAGAGAAGGGGCTGAGGGCATCAAGAAGATGTGGACCCTGAACGAGAAGCCGGAGAACATCGTCTCCGGCGGCCCCTGGCTCATTGAGAGCTACCGTCCTGGGGAGCGCCTGGTCCTGAGGCGGAACCCCGCCTTCGGCGAGTGGAACAAGGACGAGGCGGGCAACCCCCTGCCCTACCTGGACCGCTACGAGATCCGGATCGTCAAGGACACCAACGCCCAGCTGGCCGAGTTCCTGGCGGGGAACATTGACATCTTCAACCCCACCACCGTGGACCACATCTCCCAGGTGCGCCAGGCCATCCAGCAGGGCCGCCTGGACGCCACCATCAAGGTGAACGCCTCCCCCGTGGCCTCTAGCCAGTTCATGGTCTTCAACTGGAACAAGGCCTCCGACCCCTTCAAGCAGAGCCTCTTCCGCTCGGACAAGTTCCGCCGGGCCATGAGCCACATCGTCAACCGCCAGGCGGTGGTGGACATCGTCTACGGGGGCCTGGGCACCCCCATGTACACCAGCGTCTACCCCGTCCTCACCCAGTGGATCAATCCCCGGGTGCCCAAGTACGAGTACGACCTGAATCAGGCGGCCAAGCTCCTCGCTGAGCTCGGCTTCACCAAGAAGGACCGGGAGGGCTTCCTGGTGGACAATAAAGGCCGCCGCCTGGAGTTCAACCTGGCCACCAACGCCGGCAACGTCCAGCGGGAGCAGATCGCCAAGCTCATCGTGGACGAGGCCAAGAAGGTGGGGGTCAAGGTCAACTTCCAGGCCATAGACTTCAACACCCTGGTGGGCCAGCTCCTCTCCTCGGGCCCCGACCGGCCCTTTGATGCCATCATCATCGGCCTCACGGGGGGCGGCCTGGACTGGCCCTTTGGCGCCAACGTGGTGCCCTGCAAGGGGAACCTGCACATGTGGAACCGCTCCGGTCAGTGCCTGGACCCCCGGGAGACCCAGCTGGACGCCCTCTACTCCCGCGGCCGCACGGAGCTGGACTTCCAGAAGCGGCGGGAGATTGCCTTCCGCATGCAGGAGATTGAGGCTCAGCTTCTTCCCGTCATCTACATCGCCGGGCCCAACTACCACCCCGCCTGGAACAACCGCCTGGGCGGCGAACACCCCGATGCCATCATCTCCAGCATCTGGGGCCAGCGGGAACTGGAGCTGACCTTCATCAAGAAGTGAGCTAGACTGAGCGCGCCCTGGGGCCTGAGCCCCGGGGCGCCTTACACCGCCATGACCGCATACATCCTCCGCCGCATCCTCTACCTCATCCCCACCTTCTTCGGGGCCACCTTCCTGGCCTTCCTCATCATCCAGATGGCCCCAGGGGACTACCTGACCCAGCTGGAGCTGGACCCTAAGGTGACGCCCGATACCATCGCCCGCCTCAGGGCCCAGTTCGGCCTGGACCGGCCCGTCTATGAGCAGTACCTCCTCTGGATGAACAACCTCTTCCACCTGAACCTGGGCTACTCCTTCGCCTACCAGGCCCCGGTCCTCGAGGTCATCTGGCCCCGGGTGGTGAACTCCATGGTCATCGTCATCCCCTCCACCCTCCTCCTCTACCTGGTGGCCATCCCCATCGGGGTCTATGGGGCGGTGCGCCAGTACTCCCTGGGGGACCGCATCCTCTCCTTCTTGGCCTATGTGGGGCTTTCCGTGCCCAGCTTCTTCCTGGCCCTCATCGCCATCTACATCCTTCTGCAGATCAAGTTCAAGACCGGGGTCCTCATCTTTCCGGTCTCGGGGATGACCAGCAGCGGCTTTGAGCAGCTTCCTCCCCTAAAGCAGTGGCTGGACATCGCCTGGCACGCGGTGGTGCCCATCCTGGTGGCCACGGCTAACGATATCGCTGGGCTTTCCCGCCTCATGCGGGGGCAGATGCTGGAGGTCCTCTCCCAGGACTACATCCGCACCGCCCGGGCCAAGGGCCTCGCCGAGCGGGTGGTGCTTTACAAGCACGCCTTCCGCAACGCCGTCATCCCCTTCGTGGCCACCCTGGGGGGGCTACTTCCTAGCCTCATCTCCGGGGCGGGCTTCGTGGAGGTGGTCATGGCCTGGCCGGGCATCACCCCCTTCTTCCTGGACGCCATCGCCAACCAGGACCTCTACGTGATCGCTGGCTTCCTCACCGTAAGCCTGGTGCTCCTCATGATCGGCAATCTGATCTCCGACCTACTTTTGGCCTGGGTGGACCCCAGGATCCGTTACGAATAGGGAGTGGTTTGTGGAGCGCGCTTCTGCTTCGCCTTCCCAGCTAGGGGTGGCCTTGCGCCAGTTCCGCAAGCACCGTCTGGCGGTCTGGGGTGGGCGCATCCTCCTGGTCCTCTACGCGATGGCGGCCTTCGCCGGCTTCTTTAGCCCTTACGACCCCAACTATTACGAGCTCTATCCCCCTAAGGGCAACCACCCCCCCACCCGCATCCACTTCCTGGACCCGGACACGGGCCGCTTAAGCCGCCCCTTCGTCTACGCCACCAAGCGGAGCATTGACCCTGTCACCCTGCAGCCCCGCTACGAGGAGGACCCGAGCCAGGGGAAGTTTTATATCCGCTTCTTCGTGCGCACCCCGGAGCAGCCCTACACCATCTTCAAGGTCTTCCGCTCCGACCTCCGCCTCTTCGGCGTGGACGCTCCTGGGCGCATCTTCCTCATGGGCACCGACAACTTTGGCCGGGACCTCTTCAGCCGGGTGGTCTATGGGGGGCAGGTTTCCTTGACCATCGGAATTCTCTCGGCCCTGGTCTCCTTCGCCCTGGGTCTTTTTCTGGGGGGCATCGCCGGGTACTTCTCGGGAAGGCCCTTCCGGCTTTCCCTGCCGCCTTCCGCCTGGCGGGGGGTGGGGCTTCTCCTGGGGCCTTTGAGCCTCCTCCTCTGGCTGGGGGTAGGAGCGGTGGCCCTTTTCCTAGCCCTTTCCTTCGTCCGCCTAAGCCCGCAGGATAAACTTTTTTCCTACACCACCCTGGTGGATGGGATGGTTCTCCTCCTGGGGGTGGGGGCGGCCCTCCTTATCGCTTTCCGCGTCTTTAGGGAGCCCATCCGCTTGGACCCCGACGACCTGATCATGCGCACCGTGGAGATCATCGCCGCCATCCCCTCCCTCTTCCTCCTCATCTCCTTGCGGGCAGTCTTCCCCACGAACATTGACCCCCTCCTCACCTTCTACCTGGTGGTGGGGCTTTTGGGCTTCATCGGCTGGGGGGGGCTGGCCCGGGTGGTGCGGGGCATCGTGCTCTCGGTCAGGGAGATGGACTACGTGCAGGCGGCCAAGGCCCTAGGGGCCTCGGACGGGCGCATCATTGGTCGGCACGTGCTTCCTGCCACCGCCAGCTACGTGATCGTGAGCCTTTCCCTAACCATTCCGGGGTTTATCCTGGGGGAGTCGGGCCTCTCCTTCCTGGGCCTGGGGGTCACGGAGCCCTACACCAGCTGGGGGCTTCTCCTGCAGGCGGCGCAGCAGGGAGGCTTCGCCTCCTTCACCGACCGCCCCTGGGTCCTGTGGCCGGGGTTCTTCATCTTCCTCTCCGTGCTCTCCTGGAACTTCCTGGGGGACGGCTTGCGGGACGCATTGGACCCCAGGCGGAGGCAGTAGGCCCTTCTCTTTTGACCGAGTATGGCGTATAACGGATGAGGTGTTTTCGGGGCGGTACCCGAAGGAGTCAGCATGGACGAGAAGCGGCTACTGGAGGTGAGAGACCTTAAGGTCCACTTCTTCACCGACGACGGGGTGGTGAAGGCGGTGGACGGGGTGTCCTTCCACGTGGACAAAGGGGAGACCCTGGCGGTGGTGGGGGAGTCGGGCTCGGGGAAGAGCGTGACCGCCTTGGCCATCATGCGGCTCATCCCCACCCCCCCTGGGCGGATCGTGGGGGGTGAGGTGCTCTTCCGGGACAAGGACGGGCAGGTCAGGGATCTCACCAAGCTCTCCGAGGCGGAGATGCGGCGGATCCGGGGCAACGACATCGCCATGATCTTCCAGGAGCCCATGACCTCCCTGAACCCGGTCTACACGGTGGGGGATCAGATCGCCGAGGCCATCATGCTCCACCAGGGGAAAAGCCGGAAGGAGGCTTTGGACCTTGCGGCCCATATGCTGGACCTGGTGGGGATTCCCGAGCCCAGGAAGCGCCTGGCCAACTACCCACACCAGATGTCCGGGGGGATGCGGCAGCGGGTGATGATCGCCATGGCCCTTTCCTGCAACCCCTCCCTGCTCATCGCCGACGAGCCCACCACGGCCTTGGACGTGACCATCCAGGCCCAGATCCTGGAGCTGATGAAGAAGCTTCAGGAGGAGATTGGGATGAGCATCCTCTTCATCACCCACAACCTGGGGGTGGTGGCGGAGATGGCGGACCGGGTGGTGGTGATGTACGCGGGGCGGGCGGTGGAGCAGGCGGACGTGGTGCCCCTCTTCAAGGAACCCCTTCACCCCTACACCCGGGGGCTTTTGCACTCCGTGCCCAGGCTGGACCTGGCGGCGGAGCACCAAGAGCGCCTCGAGGCCATCCCCGGCAACGTCCCCAACCCCCTCTACCTCCCCCCGGGGTGCGCCTTCCACCCCCGGTGCAAGCACTACGAGGAGGGGCGTTGCGACCGGGAAGTGCCCCCCTTGGAGGACGCGGGAGACGGGCGGCAGGTGCGGTGCGTGCGCTGGCAGGAGATCCGGGAGGTTAGGGCATGAACGGGGTTCTCCTGGAGATCAAGGACTTGAAGAAGCACTTTCCCATCCGGGGCGGGGTTCTCTCCCGGGTGGTGGGGAACGTCAAGGCGGTGGACGGGGTTTCCTTCGCCATCCGGAAGGGGGAGGTGCTGGGCCTGGTGGGGGAGTCGGGGAGCGGCAAGACCACGGTGGGCCGCACCCTCCTCCGCCTCATAGAGCCCACGGGGGGGCGCATCCTCTTTGACGGGCAGGACATCACCGATCTGCCCAGGGATAAGCTCCGCCCCTTCCGCCGCCGCATGCAGATCATCTTCCAGGACCCCTTCAGCTCCTTGAACCCCCGGATGACCGTGGGGGACATCATCGCCGAGCCCCTGATCATCCACGGGATCGGCAAGACGCCCCAGGAGCGCACCGAGAGGGTGGCGGAGCTTCTCAAGCTGGTAGGGCTTTCCCCGGACCACATGCGCCGCTACCCCCACGAGTTCTCCGGGGGGCAGCGCCAGCGCATCGGCATCGCCCGGGCCTTGGCGGTGGCCCCAGACTTCATCGTGGCCGACGAGCCGGTCTCCGCCCTGGACGTCTCCATCCAGGCCCAGGTGGTGAACCTCCTCCAGGACCTGAAGGAGGAGCTGGGCCTCACCATGCTCTTCATCGCCCACGACCTGGCGGTGGTGGAGTACATCTCCGACCGGGTGGCGGTGATGTACCTGGGGAAGGTGATGGAGATCGCCTCCTCCCGGGAGCTTTACCGCAACCCCAAGCACCCCTACACCGAGGCCCTCCTCTCCGCCGTGCCCATCCCCGACCCCACGGTGAAGCGGGAGCGGATCGTCCTCCAGGGAGACATCCCTTCCCCCATCAACCCCCCTTCGGGCTGCGTTTTCCGCACGCGGTGCCGCTACGCCCTGCCCGAGTGCGCCCAAGTGGTCCCCGAGCTCAAGGAGGTGGCTCCCGGCCACTACAAGGCCTGCATCCGGGACGACATCCTCTAACGCCACCCCACCTTGGCGCAAGCCTAGGTGGGGGCCCCAAAATCCTAGGGACCAGGTTCGCCTCCTTGGGGGTATACTGGCCCCATGCTGGTCAGGGACGTAATGAAGAGCCCAGTTCTCACCGTGGGGCCGGAGGTGACCCTCGAGGAGGCCTATAAGCTCCTCCTGGAAAAGGGCATCCGCCACCTCCCTGTGGTGGCGGAGGGAAGGCTTTTGGGCATCATCACCGACCGGGACATCCGCCTGGCCACCAGCCACCTGAACCCCGAGGGTCCCTGTCCCGGGTGCGCCCGGGTGGAGGAGGTGATGACCAAGGAGGTGGTGACCGCCCACCCCCTGGACCCGGTGGAGGAAGCCGCTCGGGTGATGCGCCACCGCAAGATCGGCTCCCTCCCCGTTTTGGAGGACGGGGAGATTGTGGGCATCGTCACCGGTATAGACCTTCTGGACGCCCTCCTCAGGCTCACCGGGGTTACGGAGCCCTCGGGGCGGCTGGAGGTGCGCCTGCCTGACCGGGTGGGGGAGCTCGCCCGGCTCACGGGCTTTTTGGCGGGCCGAGGGGTCAACATCCACTCCCTCCTCTCCTACCCCGAGGAGGGGGAGTATGTGCGGGCGGTGGTGCGGGTGAACACCCTGGAAACCCACCTCCTGGCCCAGGGCCTCCGGGAGACCGGCTTTGAAGTCCTCTGGCCCCCCATGAAGCCATGGTGATCTACCGGGACGAGTACCGCCTCTACAACTTTGGCCCCCAGCACCCCTTCAGCCCCGTGCGCCTGGAGATGCTCACCTCCCTTCTCCAGGCCCTAGGGGTCTGGCGGGACCCCCTGCCCCCCCCCGAGGCCAGCCGGGAGGAGGTCCTTTCCGTCCACTCCGAGCGCCTGGTGAAGCGGGTGGAGGCGGCAAGCCGCGGGGAGAGGGTGCCCGATCTGGAGCACTACGGCCTGGGTACGGGGGACACCCCGGTCTTCCCGGGGATGGACCGGGCGGCCCGGGTCCTGGTGGGGGGGACCCTCGAGGGAGCCAGGCGGATTCTGGCGGGAGAGAAGCGGGTTCTTCAGCTGGGGGGCGGTCTCCACCACGCCCAGTACGACCGGGCCTCGGGCTTTTGCGTCTACAACGATCTCTCCGTGGCTATCCGCCACCTCACCCGAGCCGGGCTTTGGGTGGCCTACCTGGACATTGACGTCCACCACGGGGATGGGGTCCAGTGGATCCACTACGAGGAGAAGGAGGTCCTCACCCTAAGCCTCCACGAGTCCGGCCGCTACCTCTTCCCCGGCACGGGCCACGTCCACGAGATGGGCCGGGGGGAGGGCCTGGGGAGGAAGCTGAACCTGCCCCTGGAGCCCTTCACCGAGGACGAGAGCTACCTAGAGGTCTTTGAGGCCCTGGTCCCTTGGGCCCTAGAGGCCTTCCGCCCCGATGCCCTGGTGGTGCAGGCGGGGGCGGACGCCCACTTCCTGGACCCCCTGGCGGACCTCCTCCTCACCACCCGGGCCTACGAGCGCCTCTTCCGCCTCATCCTGGAGTACGCCGAGGCCTACGCCAAAGGAAGGGTCCTCCTCACCCTGGGGGGCGGGTACAGCCCGGACGCCACGGTGCGGATCTGGGTCCTGCTCTACCACCTCTTCCACGGCCTTCCCCTGCCCGAGAGGCTTCCCGAGGCCTGGCTTCGGTCCTGGGAGGCCCGCTTGGGAAGACCCCTCACCCCCACCCTCCACGACCCGGAAGGGGGTTACCCGGAGATCCCCAGGAAGCCGGAGATCGCGAAGCGGAACCGCCTCACCCTGCAAAGGCTCACGGAGCTCGTCTCCCCCCACCTGCTACACTAGCGGGGTGAGGGTCATTCTGCGCCTGCCAGAGCGGAAAGAAGTGGAGGTGCGGGGGGGTAGGCCCCTTAGGGAGGTCCTGGAGGAGTTGGGCCTGAACCCCGAGACCGTGGTGGCGGTGCGGGGGGAGGAACTCGTCACTTTGGATGAGCGGGTGGAGGAGGGGGAGACCCTCGAGGTCCTCTCCGCCATCTCCGGAGGCTAGATGGTCTGCAAAGTCTGCCAGGCCAAGGCCCAGGTGGAGCTGAAGGGCAGGGGCTTCGCCCTTTGCAAGGAGCACTACCTGGAGTGGTTCCTCAAGGAAACGGACAGGGCCATCCGCCGCCACCGGATGCTGTCCCCGGGGGAAAGGGTTTTGGTGGCGGTCTCCGGGGGGAAGGACTCCCTGGCCCTCTGGGACGTCCTCCACCTTTTGGGCTACCAGGCCGTGGGGCTTCACCTGGAGCTGGGTATCGGGGCGTACTCCCAGCGGAGCCTCGAGGCCACCCAGGCCTTCGCCAAGGAGCGGGGCCTTCCCCTTCTGGTGGTGGACCTGAAGGAGGCCTTGGGCTTCGGCGTGCCGGAGCTCGCGGAGCTCTCCGGGCGGGTGGCCTGCTCCGCCTGCGGGCTTTCCAAGCGCTACCTCATCAACCAGGTGGCGGTGGAGGAGGGCTTCAGGGTGGTGGCCACGGGCCACAACCTGGACGACGAGGCCGCCGTGCTCTTCGGCAACCTCCTGAACCCCCAGGAGGACGCCCTCACCCG
The DNA here is from genome assembly GCA_947085095.1 of uncultured Thermus sp. GTDB lineage: Bacteria > Deinococcota > Deinococci > Deinococcales > Thermaceae > Thermus. Next base: position 18,254 of record CAMTVD010000018.1, read on the forward strand.
CCAGGGGCCGGTCCTGCCGGAAAAGCCTGGCCTCGCCGCCCGGGTCAAGCCCTTCTACCGCTTTAGCGAACGGGAGGTCCTCTCCTACACCCTGCTTCGGGGCATCCGCTACCTGCACGAGGAGTGCCCCAACGCCAAGGGGGCGAAAAGCCTCCTCTACAAGGAGGCCCTGAACCGGGTGGAGAAGGAGATGCCCGGGGCCAAGCTCCGCTTCCTGGAAGGGTTTTTGGAGAAGATCCAGCCCCGCCTGAAGGCCGAGGAGGAGGTGGCCCTAAGGGAGTGCGAGCGGTGCGGCTACCCCACCACGGGGGCGGTCTGCTCCTTCTGCCGCATGTGGGACGCCGTCTACAAGCGGGCCAAGAGGCGCCGCCTCCTCCCCGAGGAGGCCCAGTTCCAGCCCAAGGTGGAGCCCCTCCGTGTGGGTTAGGCCGGGGATCTACCGCCACCACAAGGGGGGGCTTTACCGGGTCCTCTTCCTGGCCCGCCACTCGGAAACCGAGGAGGTCATGGTGGTCTACCAGGCTCTCTACGGGGAAAGGGGGTACTGGGTGCGCCCCTTGAGCCTTTTTCTGGAAAGGGTGCTGGTGGAGGGCCGGGAGGTCCCCCGCTTTGAGCCCCTGGAGGAGGCCTAGGTCTGGAAGCCTTTCCAGGCGCCCTGCCCATGGGGTAGACTCCAGGGCATGTGGTGGAAAGAGGCGGTCATCTACCAGATCTATCCCCGGAGCTTCCAGGACACGAACGGCGACGGCATCGGGGACCTCCCCGGGGTGCGGCAAAGGCTTCCCTACCTCAAGGCCTTGGGGGTGGACGCCCTCTGGCTTTCCCCCTTCTACAAAAGCCCCATGAAGGACTTCGGCTACGACGTGGCCGACTACACGGAGGTGGACCCCATCTTCGGCACCCTCGAGGACTTCCAGGCCCTCCTCGCCGAGGCCCACGCCCTGGGGCTCAGGGTCCTCATAGACCTGGTCCCCAACCACACCTCGGACCAGCACCCCTGGTTCTTGGAGTCCCGCTCCTCCCGGCATAGCCCCAAGCGGAACTGGTACGTCTGGGCGGACCCGGGGCCCGATGGCGGCCCCCCCAACAACTGGCAGAGCTTCTTCGGTGGCCCCGCCTGGACCCTGGACGAGAGGACGGGCCAGTACTACCTCCACCTGTTCCTCCCCGAGCAGCCCGACCTCAACTGGCGCAACCCCGAGGTGCGGGAGGCCATCCACGAGGCCATGCGCTTCTGGCTCCGCCTGGGGGTGGACGGCTTCCGGGTGGATGTCCTCTGGCTTCTCGCCGAGGACCTTCTCCTCCGGGACGAGCCCGGTAGCCCCGACTGGCGGCCCGGGATGTGGGACCGGGGGCGGCACCTCCACATCCACACGGAGGACCAGCCCGAGACCCACGCCTACGTGCGGGAGATGCGCTACGTGCTGGACGAGTTTTCCCAGCCTGGGCGGGAGCGGGTCATGGTGGGGGAGATCTACCTGCCCTTCCCCCAGCTGGTGCGCTACTACCAGGCGGGGTGCCACCTGCCCTTCAACTTCCACCTCATCTTCCGGGGGCTTCCCGACTGGCGCCCCGAGAACCTCTCCCGCATCGTGGAGGAGTACGAGAGCCTCCTCACCCCCTGGGACTGGCCCAACTGGGTCCTGGGCAACCACGACCAGCCCCGGCTCGCCTCCCGCCTGGGGGAGGCCCAGGCCCGGGTGGCGGCCATGCTCCTCTTCACCCTGAGGGGCACCCCCACCTGGTACTACGGGGACGAGATCGGGATGGTAAACGGGGAGATTCCTTGGGAAAGGGTCCAGGACCCCGCCGCCCTTAGGCAGAAGGGCCGCCTGGCGGAGCATGGCCTGCCCCCAGGCCGCGATCCCGAGCGCACCCCCATGCAGTGGGACGCCTCCCCCTACGCCGGGTTTTCCACGGTGGAGCCCTGGCTTCCCGTGAACCCCGACTACCCTCATCGGAACGTGGCCCTTCAGGAGCAGGACCCCCGGTCCATGCTAAGCCTGGTGAAGCGCCTCATCGCCCTGAGGAAGGACCCCGGGCTTCTTTACGGGGCCTACCGCACCTTTTGGGCCCAGGGGGGGATCTACGCCTACCTCCGGGGCGAGGGCTGGCTCGTGGTCCTGAACCTCACCGACAGGGAGCGGGTCCTGGAGCTCCCCAGGGGAGGGCGGGTGGTCCTCTCCACCCACCTGGACCGGGAGGAGGGGGTGGGGGAGAGGCTTCTCTTAAGACCCGACGAGGGCGTGGTGGTCCGGCTAGACTAGGGGCGTGGACCCCTTCGCCCCCCTCGCCGAGGCCTACGAGGCCTGGTACGAAACCCCTTTGGGGGCCTTCGTGGTCGCCGAGGAGGAAAGGGCCCTTCTGAGCCTCCTCCCCCCGGGGGAAAGCCTCCTGGAGGTGGGGGCGGGGACGGGGTACTGGCTTAGGCGCCTCCCCTACCCGAAGAAGGTGGGCCTCGAGCCCTCGGAGGCCATGCGAAGCCTGGGCCAGGCCCGGGTGCCCGGGGCGGTCTGGGTGGCGGGCCGGGGGGAGGAGTTGCCCTTTTCCGATGGCGTCTTTGACCTGGTCCTCCTCTTCACCGTGCTGGAGTTCGTGGGGGACGTGGAGAAGACCCTTTCCGAGGCCAGGAGGGTCCTGAAGCCAGGAGGGGCCCTCCTCGTGGGCGTTTTGGAGGCCCTTTCCCCCTGGGCCGCCCTCTACCGGAGGCTTGGGGAGAAGGGGGTCCTCCCCTGGACCCAGGCCCGCTTCCTCTCCCGGGAGGACCTCCTTGCCCTCCTGGGGCCTCCGGAAGCGGAGGCGGGGGCGGTCCACCTGGCCCCGGAGGCCGCCCCGCCCTTCCCCGAGGCCGAGGCCGCGGGGAGGCGGGCGGGGAACCGTCCCGCCCTATACTTGGGAAGATGGCGGTGAAGGCCCTCTTCGCCCTCTACCCCCTCCTCCAGGGGGACTACAAGGCGGTGGAGAAGGCCCTTTTGGCCTTAGAGGGAAGCGGGCTAGACTACCGGGTCTTTCCCACCCACTCGGAGCTTTCCGGCGAGGAGGAGGGGGTCTTCCAGGCCCTGAAGGAAGCTTTTCTTTCGGCCTCGGAGGAGGGGGGCCTGGTCATGTGGGCCCTCCTCACCAACGCCTGCGCCCCCCAGGACCCCTTCCGCAAGGAGGACCGCCTAGGGCGCTTTCCCCCCTTGGAGATCGCCAAAAGGGCCCTCGAGGGCCTGGCGGCAAAAAGCGTCCTGGACATCGGCACCGGGACCGGGGTCTTCGCCGAGGCCTTCGCCGGGCTCGGGCTTTTCGCCGTGGGGGTGGACCCCCGGGCGGACCGGTTGGAGGTGGCTCGGGCCAGGGTGCGGGGGGCCCGCTTCCTGGAGGCCAGGGCGGAAAGCCTTCCCTTTCCCGACGGGAGCTTTGACCTGGCCTTCTTCGGCCTCTCCCTCCACCACCTGGAGGTGGAAAAGGCCCTGAAGGAGGCGGCCCGGGTGGCCCGGCGGGTGGCCGTGCTGGAGTGGCCCTATAGGGAGGAGGAGGTGGGGCCTCCCTTGGTGAGAAGGATTTCCCCGGAAGCCCTGAACGCCCTCTTCCTGGAGGCCCTGGGAAGCCCGCCCCGCTTCCTCTTGGAAGAGGGCTACGTCCTCGCCCTCTGGGATAAAACCTAGGCCCCCCGGAGGGGGCCTTCTGGTGCCGGGGGCGGGACTCGAACCCGCACGCCCGCAAAGGGCAGCAGATTTTGAGTCTGCCGCGTCTACCTGTTCCGCCACCCCGGCAGACGCACCCTAAGGATAAGGCCCAGGAGGAAGAAGGTCAACGCCACCCCCAAAGGCCAGTCCCCAAGGCGCACGTAGGGGGTTTCCCCCGCCCTTAGGGCGTAGGGGGCCAGGAGGAAGCCCTCCCGGTGCGGGGGGATGGCGGCCACCACCCTCCCGTAGGGATCTATGCTGGCGGTGATGCCGTCGTTTCCCGCCCGAAGGAGCCAGCGCCCCGTTTCCACCGCCCTTAGGCGGCCCAGGGCGAAGTGCTGCCTGCCGCCAAAGGAGGGGCCGTACCAGGCGTCGTTGGTGAGGAGGACCAGGACCTCTGCCCCCTCCCGCGCCAGGCCCCGGGCGGCGCTGGGAAAGACGGACTCGTAGCAGATCATCACCCCAAAGGGTCCCAGGGGCCTGAGTCCCTCTCCCGGAGTGCGGTCCAGCACCTCCCCCAGGCCCATGGCCCGGAAGAAGAAGGCGTAGACCCCCCCCAGGACTTCCCGGAAGGGGAAGCGCTCCCCAAAGGGCACCAGGCGGGTCTTATCGTAATGGGCGAGGATCTCCCCTCCTTGGGAGAGGACCGCCCGATTGGGGCCAAAGAGGTTGAGCCCGGTGAGGAGGGGGCGGCCTCCCAGAACCGCCTCCACCCCCTCGGGAATGCGCCAGACGGCGGTTTCCGGCCAGACCACCAGCTCCGCTTCCGGGTGGGCCCTAAGCCCCTCTTCCGTGAGCCGCAGGTAGACCGCCTCGTCCAGCTCTCCTTGGAACTTGCGCAGGGGGTTGATGTTTCCCTGGACCAGGAGGGCCTCCTCCTGGGGCCGGGCCTCGGGCAGGGGAAGGAGCCAGAGGAGGGCCCAGGGGAGGAGGAGGAACCACCGCCCTGCCGAAAAGCCCCAGGCGAAGAGGAGGACCAGGAGGGAGAGGAGGTAGACCCCGCCCAGGGCGGCCAGGACCCTGCCCGGGGCCTCGAGGAGGGCGTAGCCCAGGAAGCCCCAGGGGAAGGCCAGGTCCCCCTGCTCCGTGAGCCACTCCAGGAGGACCCACCCCCCCACCCGGGCCAGGGGGGTGGGGGTGAGGGCGAAGAGGAGGCCGAAGGAGAGGGACTTGAGGAGGACCAGGGGGAAGAAGGGCACCGCCCCCCAGGGGCCGAAGTTCTCGGCGAAGCTCTGGGGGAGCCAGAGGAGGTGGAGGCTCCAGAACCCGAGGCCCGCCATGAGCCCCGTGCGGAAGCCTCCCCGCAGGAGGAAGGCCAGGACCAGGGGGGCGAGGAAGCCCAGGGGAAGGGGGGGGAGGGTGAGGGCGAGGAGGAGGCCGAGGAGGAGGGGCCGCACCCTTTCAACATACGGGCTTCCCGCGAAGGTTTCATGGGGTTTTGGTGGGTAGGGTGGAAAATGGGGGCATGCGCCTAGGGGTGATCTCCGATATCCACGCCAACCTCCCCGCCCTGGAGGCGGCCCTCGAGGCCCTCCGGAGAGAGGGGGTGGACGAGGTCCTGGTCCTGGGGGACCTGGTGGGCTATGGGCCCCATCCCAAGCAGGTGATCCGCAAGGTTTGGCAGGAAGGGCTTCCCGCCATCGCCGGGGCCTGGGACCTCAGGGTGGCCTACCCCCTGCCCGGCGCCCTGCCCGAGGGGGTGGGGAAGGCCACCCTGGAGTGGACCCGGGGCCAGCTTTCCGAGAAGGAGCTCGCCTACCTCCGCTCCATGCGCCTTTCCCACCGCAAGGCTTACGGGGAGAGGCGGCTTGTGGCCTTCCACGGCAAGCCCGGTAATCCCGAGGAGCAGCCCGACCTTCTGGGCCCCGCCAATGGGTTTTTGCACCTCCTGGTCCGCTACGGGGCGGGGATTCTCCTCCTCGGGGGGCGGCACCTGCCCCTGGCCCGACAGGTGGGGATGGGGCTTCTGGCCGACCCGGGGAGCGTGGGGCTAAGCCTCTCGGGGGAGCCCGGGGCCGATGCCCTCATCCTGGACACGGACACCCTCGAGGCCCGCTTCCTCAAGGTGCCCTACGACCTGGGCCCCCTCCTCTTTGACCTGAAGGCCTGGGGCCTTCCCCCCGTTTTGGAAAGGGTCTACCGCACCGGGCGCTTCCCCAAGCAGGGCTAGGGCCTCATTGGCGATGTGGGGGTCGGGGTCCTTTAGGAAGGCCTCCACCCTCTTCCCCAGGCGGAAGAGGGCGTGGAGGGCGGTGCGCCGCACCAGGGGGCTTGGGTCCTGGGCCGCCGCCGCCATCAGGGCCTCCCCCAGACCCAGGTTGCTCAAGACGATGAGGGCGTTCCGGGCCATGCGGGCCCGTCCCGGACGCAGAAAGACGGTGCCCGCGTACTTCCTTCCGAAGGCCCGCCCCGAGAGGCGGAAGAAGTCCCATAGGTCCGGGTGGGCCAGCTCCGGCTCCGGCCTAAACCCCGGCCACACCTTGCCAAAGCGGGTCCAGGGGCAGGCCTCCTGGCAGAGGTCGCAGCCAAAAAGCCAGTTTCCCATCCTTGGCCAGAGGCCTGGGGGGATGAAGCCCCTTTCCTCAATGGTCAGGTAGCTTATGCAGAGGCGAGCGTCCAGGGTGCCGTCCCCGAGGAGGGCCCCCGTGGGGCAGGCGGGGAGGCAGCGGGCGCAACGCCCGCACCGGGAGGGGTGGAGGGGAGGGGGTTCCACCTCTATGGAGGTGAGGAGGACCCCTATAAAGGCGTGGACCCCGAAGGCCTGGGAGAGGAACATGCCGCTTTTTCCCACCCAGCCTGCCCCGGAGAGCACCGCCAGGGAGCGCTCGGGAAGGGGCCCGTGGTCCACGTAGCCCCTGGCCTCCACCCCCAGGCCCCGGGCCACCCCCTCCAGGGCCCGGAGGGCCTCCCCCAGGAGGAGGTGGTAGTCCCGCGCCCAGGCGTAGCGGGCCACAAGGCCCACCCGGAGGCCCCCTGGGGGCTTCCCGGGGTCCTCGTGGGCGTAGGGAGCGAAGAGGAGGAGGGCGCTTTTGGCCCAGGGGAAGCGCCTCCCGGGCCGGAAGCGCTCCTCCGGGTCCCTCTCCAGGTAGGCCATGCCCCCGTGCCGCCCCGCTTCCAGCCAGGCCAGGAAGCGCCCCTGGGCCGCCTCGAGGGGGTCCAGGGGGGCCCAGGCGGTGAGAAGGCCCCTTTCCCTGGCGGCTTCCTCTAGGAGGTCCTTCATTCCCCTATAGTTTAGGGGCCGATATAATCCCCCCATGGAGCCCTTGAAGATCGCCCTCCTGGGCGGGGGAACGGTGGGGAGCGCCTTCTATAGCCTGGTCCTGGAGCGGCAGGGGGACCTGGCTGCCCTGGGCGTTATCCCCCGGTTTTTGGGGGTCCTGGTGCGGGACAAGGCGAGGCCCAGGCCCATCCCCGAGGAGCTTCTCCGCACGGAGCCCTTTGACCTCCTGGAGGCCGATCTGGTGGTGGAGGCCCTGGGCGGGGTGGAGACCCCCCTCGGGCTCGTCCTTCCCGCCCTAAAGGCGGGCATCCCCCTCATCACCGCCAACAAGGCCCTTCTGGCCGAGGCCTGGGAGAGGCTCAGGCCCTTCGCCGAGGAAGGCCTCATCTACCACGAGGCCAGCGTGATGGCGGGCACCCCGGCCCTCTCCTTTTTGGAAACCCTTAGGGGAAGCGAGCTCTTGGAGCTCCACGGCATCCTGAACGGCACCACCCTCTACATCCTCCAGGAGATGGAGAAGGGCAGGACCTACGGGGAGGCCCTGGCTCAGGCCCAGCGCCTGGGCTACGCCGAGGCCGACCCCACCCTGGACGTGGAGGGGATAGACGCCGCCCACAAGCTCACCCTCCTGGCCCGTATCCTGGTGGACCCGGGCTTTCCCTTCGCCCGGGTGGAGGCCAAGGGCATCCGGAACCTCACCCCAGAGGCCCTGAAAGAGGCGGAGGCGGGGGGGGAGAAGGTGCGCCTGGTGGCGAGCCTCTACGGGGAAAAGGGGGAATGGCGGGCCCGGGTGGTCCCCGTGCGCCTGCCCCAGGACCACCCCCTGGCCCGGGCCCGGGGGAACGCCATCTGGGCGCACACCGCGCCTTTGGGGGAGGTCTTCGTCACCGGCCCCGGGGCGGGGGGTGGGGCCACGGCCAGCGGCCTTTTCGCCGACCTCCTCCGCTTCCTCTCCGGAGCCCCGGGCCACCTGCCCGCTTCCCGCAAGAAGGCCCCGCCCTCGGAGGGCGCTCCCTTCCCTGAGGTGGCCTGAGGCCAGCCTCCTCCTGACCCTTGACCCTTGGCCCGTTATCCCCGAGCATATCCTCATGCGCCTGCCCCTCATAGAGCGCTACCGCGCCCTCCTGCCGGTGTCTTTGGACACCCCGGTGGTCTCCCTCCTCGAGGGCTCCACCCCCCTCATCCCCCTGAAGGGCCCCGAGGAGGCCAGAAGGCAGGGGATCCGGCTCTACGCCAAGTACGAGGGCCTGAACCCCACGGGAAGCTTCAAGGACCGGGGGATGACCCTGGCGGTATCCAAGGCGGTGGAGGAGGGGGCGAAGGCGGTGGCCTGTGCCAGCACGGGGAACACCGCCGCCTCCGCCGCCGCCTACGCCGCCCGGGCGGGGGTCCTCTCCATCGTCCTCCTGCCCGCGGGGTACGTGGCCGTGGGCAAGGTGGCCCAGAGCCTCATCCACGGGGCCAGGATCGTCCAGGTGGAGGGGAACTTTGACGATGCCCTCCGCCTCACCCAAAAGCTCACGGAGCGGTTTCCCGTGGCCCTGGTGAACTCCCTCAACCCCTACCGCCTCCAGGGCCAGAAGACCCTGGCCTTTGAGGTGGTGGACGAGCTGGGGGACGCACCCCATTACCACGCCCTGCCCGTGGGCAACGCGGGGAACATCACCGCCCACTGGATGGGCTACAAGGAGTACTTCGCCCTGGGGAAGGCCAAAAGGCTCCCCCGGATGCTGGGCTTCCAGGCGGCGGGGGCCGCCCCCCTGGTCCTGGGGCACCCGGTGGAAAGGCCCGAGACCATCGCCACCGCCATCCGCATCGGCAACCCCGCGAGCTGGGAGGGGGCCATGCGGGCCAAGGAGGAGTCGGGCGGCCTGATAGAGGCTGTCAGCGACGAGGAGATCCTGGCGGCCTACCGCTATTTGGCCCAGGAGGAGGGGATCTTCGTGGAGCCCGCCAGCGCCGCCAGTTTGGCGGGGGTGTGGCGGCTTCTTAGGGAGGAGCGCCTGGAGAGGGGAAGCACCCTCGTCCTCACCCTCACCGGCCACGGCCTCAAGGACCCCGCCACCGCCGAGAGGGTGGCCAGGCTTCCTTCCCCGGTTCCCGCCACCCTCGAGGCGGTGGCCCAGGCCTCGGGCCTCCTGTGATAAGCTTGGGCCATGTCCGAGGCCAAGGATACCCACAAGAAGCGCAAAGAGCCTTTCCCGGGGGCTTACTACCTGGCTGGGGCCATCACCATCGGCCTCATGCTCCTCTTCCTGGCCCTGGGGGCGAGCCTGCCCCCGGGGGTGGCGGGGTTTCTGGTGGCCTTCGTCCTGGGCCTCACCGTGAACCCCAAGTACGTGCCCTTTTTCTTGGTGGCCGGCATTTTCTCCGCGGCCATGGGCTTTCTCGGCCGGGAGCCCCAGGTGGCCTGGGGAGGGGTGGCCCTGGTCCTCTCCCAGCTTCTGGTGGCCCGTTTCGTGAAGGGCTGATGGACCCGAACCGTCTGTCCCAAGCCCTTTCCCTCTTGGGCGTGGCCCTTTACGCCCACTTCCTCTGGTTCCGCCCCAGCCAGGAGGGGATCGCCCTGGCCCTGGGCCTGGCCCTGGGGGGGGCCTCCTTGGCTTATGGGGAGAGGCCTTTTCCCGTCCCCTTCTTCCTCGTGCTTTTCGCCCTTCTTCTCGCCTTGCAACTCTACTTCGGCCACCCCCTCTTCTTCCTCCTGGGGGGCCTCCTCGGGGTGGGGCTTCCCTACCTGGCCTACCGTTTGCGGAAGCCCGCCAAGTAAAGGAGGGCTCCCAAGAGCATCCCCTCCCCCAGGGCGGGGAGGTAGAAGGCGAACTCGCGCAGGTCCAGGCGCAGGTAGAGGAGGAGGGGCCAGGGGGTAAGGGTCCAGGCCAGGGCGGGGTGGCTGTACCCCACCGCCAAGAAGAACCCTGCTCCCAGGCCCTTCAGGTAGGCCAGCCAGCCCGAGCCCCACTCATTCTGGTAGATGAACCAGAGGAGGTTGAGCCATACCCCCAGGGCGAAGAGGGGAAGGCGCTTTTCCATGCGGAAGGCCAGGGCGAGGAGGAGGAGAAAGCCCAAGGCTTCAAGCACGGACCGCCCCCTGGGCCTCCAGATAGGCCACCAGCACCTCCAGGGCCTTCTCCACCGCCTCGTCCAGGTCCTCCCCCGGGATGATGGGGATGCCCTCTTCCTGGGCCCAGAGGAGGAGGTGCTCCTGGATGAGGCGGATCTCGGGGAAGTGGGCCAGGTACTTGTCCTGCGGCCGGGCGTGGCCCGTTTCCCGGTCCCGAAGGAGGAAGCGGTCCCGGTGGAGCTTTTCGTCCTGGAGGACCACCAGCATGGGCACGGTGAGCACCCTTTCCCGGTAAGGGTGGTCCAGGTAGCGGGGCACCACGTGCACCCCCTCGAGGACGATGGAGGTCCCTTCCAGGGCGCTCCTTTCTTGGATGGCCCTGAGGCCCACGGCCACCCTCATCACCTGGTCCAGAAAGCCCCGCATGACCCGCTCCTCGTGGCTTCCCTCCCGCATGTGGCTCTCAGGTAGAAGGGCCTTCCAGGCCTCAAAGGTGGAGCAGTGCAGGGTGGGGAGGAGGTCCTTGGAAAGGGTGGCGCGGAAGACCTCCCGCACCGCGTCCGAGGGGACGATGTGGGTGATGCCCAGGCGGTAGGCCAGGGCCGAGGCCAGGACGCTCTTCCCCACCCCCGTGACCCCCCCGATGAGGATGTGCACGGGGCGGGCGCTCCGCCTCAGGTGCCTCAGGAAGAGGTAGCGGCGGGCCATCTCCTCCCCCGCTTCCTTGAGGAGGGCCTGGTGCACCCGTTCCCGTAGCTCGGTCCGGCGGACCACACCTTTCCCCTCCTGGCGGAGCTGGGCCTCCAGCTCCCGGGCCAGGCGGTAGGCCTGCTCCGGGGAAAGGCCGATCCCCATGAGGGACTGGGCCAGGATGCCCTTGGAAAAGGGCATCTGGGGTTCCCCGCTCTCCTCCTCCACGAAGAGCTCTCCCGCGAAGGCCCGGCGCTGGAGGTAGCGGCGCTTGGCGGCCTTGCCCTTGGCCCGGCCCAGCTCCTGGGCCACCACCTCCTCGAGGCGGTGGGCGGGGAGCTGCTTGATGCCCTCTTCCCGGAGGCGGCGCTCCACCTTTTTGGCCAGCTCGTGGGCCTCCTTCAGGGAAAGCCCCACCTCTTCCAAACTCCTGGCCAAAAGCCCCTTGGAGAAGGGCCGCTTTCGCTTGCCCTCCACCACCAGGATCTCCTCAAAGGGAAGGGTCTGCCGGGAGAGCTTTTCCGCCACCTCTGGTCCCAGGGCCTGGGCCACCTCCGCCAAGAGGACCCGGCGCAGGGTGCGGGGGGTGGCTTCGGTCAGGCCCTCTCCCTTGAGGCGCTCCTCCACGGTGTGGGCCACCGCCTGGGCGGCCTCGAGGGGCACCCCCAGGGGCAGGAGGGCTTCCACCAGGAGCCCCTTGGAGAAGGGCCAATGGCCCCGCCGGAGGCGGACGAAGACCTCGCTCATTGCCTGGCATCATAGCACTTTTCCCTGCAAAAGGTTTCCTTGACAGCCTTTATGGGCGCGTGCTACCATACTTTACGGCTTGGCGCCGTAGCCAAGGGGTAAGGCAGAGGTCTGCAAAACCTCCATTCGCCGGTTCGAATCCGGCCGGCGCCTCCAAGAACGCGGGCGCGTAGCTCAGGTGGCCAGAGCACTACCTTGACACGGTAGGGGTCGGTGGTTCAAGTCCACTCGCGCCCACCAAAGGGCCCCGGGGATTCCCGGGGCCTCGCCCTTGTATACTCAGGCCATGAGCGCGTCGCATGAGCGCCAACTCTACGAGGCCTGGGTGGAGCTTCTAGGCTGGATGCGGGAATACGCCGAGGAGAAGGGCGTGCGCTTTGAGAAAGAGGCCGACTTCCCCGACTTCATCTACCGCATGGAGCGGCCCTACGACGTCCCCACCACCATCATGACCGCTTCTCTTTCCGATGATCTGGGGGAGCCTTTCCTCCTGGCCGACGTCTCCCCTCGGCACGCCAGGCTCAAGCGCATTGGCCTCCGCCTGCCCCGGGCCCACGTCCACCTCCACGCCCACTACGAGCCGGGCAAGGGCTTGGTCACGGGGAAGATCCCCCTCACCAAGGAGCGCTTCTTCGCCCTGGCCGATCGGGCGCGGGAGGCCTTGGCCTTCGCCTAGACCTTGCTGACCGTGCCCTGGCCCAGGGCCACGAGGTAGCTTTCCCCATCCTCCTCGGAGATGACCTCTCCTTGGACCACGGCGAGGCGCTTCCCGGCGTGGATCACCTGGGCCCTGGCTTTAAGCCTTTGCCCCCTGGTGGGGCGGAGGAAGTTGACCTTGAACTCCACGGTGAGGACCTCCGCTCCCAGGACCGTTCCCCCGGCGAAGGTGAGGGCGTTGTCTAGAAGGGCGGCGATCACGCCTCCGTGGACCATGCCGAGGTGCTGGTAGAACTCGGGGCGCACCTCTAAGGCGAAGACCACCGCTTTGGGCTGGACCTCGAGGAGCTCGGCTCCGAGGTACCGGGTGAAGGGCTGGGCCTGGGCCACCTGCTTCGCGAGGGCTTGGATCTCCATGCCTCCTCCTTTTAGACTCTGTCAAAGTTTAGTCCGCGGCCGCCGGGGGGTCAAGGGCCTCCCACAGGGCCAGAAGGACCCGGTGGAGAAGAGGAAGGGTCCTGGGGGTGGGCTTTAGATGCGCCCCTTCCACCGCAAGAAGCCCCTCCGCCACAAGCCCTTCTGCCTTTTCCTGGAGGAGAGGAAGGAGGGTTAGTCCGGTCCTTGCCTCCACCTCGCCCACGTCCACCCCCTCCTTGAGCCTTAGCCCCAGCATCAGGGCCTCCTTGGCGTGCTCCAGGGGGGGGATGGCCTCCTCCCTTGGGGCCTCGCCCAAAAGCCAGCGGGGGAGGGGGGGGTTGGTCCGCCGGAGGGCGTAGGCGGGGCCCCTTCCCGGGTACTGGCCGGTGGCGGCGGGGCCCAGGGCCAGCCAGAACCCGGCCCGCCAGTAGACCAGGTTGTGCCGGGCCTCCTCCCCCTCCTTGGCGAAGTTGGAGACCTCGTAGCGCAGAAGGCCCGCCTCCCCCAAGACCTCCTCCGCCCGCTCCATGGCCCAGGCCTCCCGCTCGGGGTCCTCCCTTAGCCCTAGGAGGGCGAAGGGGGTGCCCTTCTCCACCTGGAGGGTGTAGGCGGAGACGTGGCCCACGCCCAGATGGGCCGCCTCCTTCAGGTCCTTTTCCACGTCCTGCATGGGAAGGCCCAGGATGAGGTCTATGGACACCCTAAAGCCCTCCTCCAGGGCCATCGCCACCGCCCTTAGGGCCCCCTCCCGCCCGTGGGCCCGGCCCAGGAACTTGAGGACGGGCTCCTGGAAGCTCTGGACCCCCAGGGAGAGGCGGTTCACCCCCAGGTCCTTGAGGAGGGCAAGCCTCGTGGGGGAGAGGGTGCCGGGGTTGGCCTCGAGGGTCACCTCCGCCCCCTCTTTGAGGCGCCAGGGGAGGCTTCCGAAGAGGGCTACAAGTTCCCGGTCCCTTAGATAGCTGGGCGTGCCCCCGCCCAGGTAGAGGGTGTCCAGGGGCTCGGGGTAGGCCTGGTGGAGGGCTTTTGCCTCCTCCTTCAGGCGCTTCAGGTAGGCCTCCACCCACACCCCTCCCCGCCTCACCACGTGGAAGTCGCAGTAGGGGCAGAGGGTGGGGCAGAAGGGGACGTGGACGTAAAGGCTAGGCATCCTTTTCTACCCAGGCCAAGACTCTGCGAGCCAGCTCTGCGGTTCATAAAGGGTGCCCGGGGGGTCCTCTTCCGCGTGGGCCGGGTCGCTTCGGGCTGGCCGGAGCCAGGCCTCCGGGTCCTCTGGATCAAGCGGCATGGCGTACCTTGCCTTCCCGTAAGGCTTCGGGGTAAATGGTCATCCAGGTCCCTTGGTATCGTTCCAGGTCGGAGGGGTGAGCCACCACCAAATCCACGGCAAACCCCTTCTTTTCGTTCTCCGGGCGGGCATCCCCCCGGGCCCGGTTGCCGAAGAGGATCTTGACCGGGGCGAGCTCCGGGTACTCCACCCCTTCAGTCTACGAAAAGGAGGCGGAAGTCGTTGAGGTTGGTGCCCGTGGGGCCGGTCCTGAGGAGAGTCCCTGCCTCCTGGAAGAAGGCCAGGCTGTCGTTGGCCTCGAGGTAGGGCCCTGGGTCCAGGCCCTTCTGCCAAACCTCGGGCGTGAGGAGGGCGCCGGCGGCCCCGCTATTCCCATCCAGGCCGTCGGAGTCTGCGGCCAGGGCATAGAGGGGAGCCTTCAGGTGGGCGTAGAGGGCCAGAAGGAACTCCAGGTTCCGCCCGCCCTTTCCCTTTCCCCGCACGCGCACCTGGGCCTCGCCCCCGGAGAGGAGGAAGAGGGGCTTTCTGAAGGGCAGGCCGTGGGCGCGGATGGTCTCCACCAGCTCGGCGTGGAAGCGGGCCAGCTCCCGGGCCTCCCCGCCGAAGCGGTCGGAGAGGATGGCCGCCCTGTGGCCCCTTTCCCGGAGGAACCCCTGGGCCGCCTTCAGGAGGTCCAGGTTCCGCCCCACCATCCGCCAGGAAAGCCGCCTTCGGGCGGGGTCGCCGGGCTTCAGGGTTTCCGGCACCTCCTTCCTTTTCCCCCGGAGGAGCGCTTCCCGGGCCTCGGGGAAGCCGAGGCCGTAACGGTCCAGGACCTCGAGGGCCTCACCAAAGGTGCTGGGGTCGGGGTGGAAGGGCCCCGAGGCGATGACGCTGGGGTCGTCCCCGGGCACGTCGGAGAGGAGGAGGGCGTGGACCCGGGCCCTGGTGGCGAGGAGGGCTCTGCCCCCCTTGATGCGGGAGAGGTGCTTGCGCACCGCGTTCACCTCCCCGATGCTGGCTCCGCTTTTCAGGAGGGCCTCGGTGAGGGCCTTTTTCCCCGCCAGGGAGACCCCGAAGGGGGCGCACCAGAGGGCGCTCCCACCCCCGGAGAGGAGGGCCAGGACCCGGGCTTTGGGGGAAAGCCCCTGTAAGAGGGAAAGGACCTCCTCTGCCGCCCGCACGCTTTCCCCGTCGGGCACGGGGTGGGAAGCGAAGCGGGCCTTCAGGCCCAGGGGGTCTTGGCCCTGGGGTAGGGTGAGGTGGTAGGGGACCTCCCCGTAGCGGTCCAGGGCCGCCTTCAGCATGGGGGCCGCGGCCTTGCCCACCGCCAGGATGAGGTCCGGCCGCCAGGGGGGGAGGGCCTTCTGGACCAGGCGGTAGGGGTCCGTGGCCCTCAGGGCGTGAAAAAAGGCTTCCTTCAGGAGGGCTTCCACGCCAGGTCCGTCCGGTCAAAGTCCTCGCCCTTGTAGAGGAGGGGCTCCCCCTCCACCCGGGCCAGGGCATAGCTCAGGCAGTCGCCCAGGTTTAGGCCCGCGGGGTGCCGCCCTTTGCCGTAGCGGGCGTAGGCACGCACCGCCTCCTGGTAGTGCTCGGCGGTGAAGGGGACCACCTCGAGGCCCAGGGCCTCCGCCAGCCGGTCCACCAGGTGGGCTTTCCCAAAGCCCAGCCTCTTGCCTAAAGCCACAGCGGTCTCCACCAGGGTGGGCGCGCCCACCCTGGCCCGGGGGGCGGTGCGGATGGCCTCTAGATAGACGTCCCTATCGGGCTCAGCCAAGAGGATGGCCAGGAGGGCCGAGGAGTCCACCACCATCTAGCCCTCCCAAAGCTCGTCCATTTCTTTCTTGGAAATCCCCTTGTCTCTGAGCTCAGGGGGGATCTCGGGCCAGACCTCCTCCTCCAGGAACCTCAGGGCCCGGTCAAAGCGCCTCTTCTTTTCCAGATCCCTTAGGCGCATCTCCAGGGCCTTCCGGATGGCCTCGGTTTTGCTCTCCCCCGCCAGGCGGGCCACCTCCTCCGCCAGACGCTCCACCTCCTTGTTGCGAACGGTAAGGGCCATGGTTTAAGCATATGCAGAAAAAAGTATGCATGTCAAGCAGGGTGGGCCCATGGGAAGCGCAGAACCTGGGCGCCTAGGCCTGGGGCTCCTTCCCCTCGTAGAGGAGGGCTAAGAGCTCGGCGGTGTGGAGAACAGGGAGGTCCAGGTGGGCCTGGATCTGGGTGAGGCAGCCGATGTTGCCCGTGACCACCAGCTGGGCCCCGGTGGCCTTGAGGTTTTCCGCCTTCCGCCTCCCCAAGGCCTCGGCGATCCCCGGCTGGAAGAGGTTGTAGGTGCCGGCGCTCCCGCAGCAGAGCTCCCACTCCTTGGGCTCCAGGACCTCCACCCCCGCCGCTCGGAGGAGGTTCCTCGGGGCTTCCCGCACCCCTTGGGCGTGGGCCAGGTGGCAGGCGTCGTGGTAGGCCACCCTGAGGGGTTTTGGAGGGGGCGGGGGGGGAAGAAAGCCCAGCTCGTCCAGGATGAGGGAGAGGTCCTTCACCTTGGCGGCGAGGCCCTTGGCCTCCTCCTCCTCGGGCTGGCCCAGGAAGAGGAGGGGGTACTCCTTCATCCCCGAGCCGCACCCGGCGGCGTTGGTGACCACGTGGTCCACCTCCCGGAAGGCCTCGAGGTTTTTCCTGGCCAGGGCCCTGGCCCCCTCCTCGTCCCCGGCGTGGAGGTTTAGGGCCCCGCAGCAGGCCTGCTCCTTTAGGACCAGGACCTCCACCCCGTTTTCCTGGAGGACCTTTATGGTGGCCCGGTTGATGGAGGGCCTCAGGACCCTCTGGGCGCATCCCAGGAGGAGGCCCACCCGGGCCCGCCGCTCCCCTTTGGCGGGGTAGACCTCCTGGTAAGGCTCCTCCTTCTCCAGGCGGTCGGGGAGGAGGGCGATGGGGGCCTTCAGGGGTTTGGGCAGGGGGAGGGGTTTTAGGAGGGGCTTGAGGCGCACCCCCAGCTCCACCAGGGACCGGAAGCGGCCCGGGTGGGGAAGGGTGCCGAGGAGGGCCAGGCGGTAGGTCATCTCCAGGGGATAGCGGTGCCGCCTTTCCTCGCTCCAAAGCCGGAAGGTGGCGATGAGCTCCCCGTAGGGCACCCCGCTGGGGCAGGCGGTGACGCAGGCCTGGCAGGCCAGGCAGCGGTCCAAAAAGGGGAGGGCCTCCTCCAGGGGAAGGCTTTGCTCCAGGACCTCCTTCATGAGGAAGATCCGCCCCCTGGGGGAGTCCATCTCCTCCTGGAGGACCACATAGGTGGGGCAGGTGGGGAGGCAGAAGCCGCAGTGCACGCAGGCCTCTATGGCGTGGGCCATGACCTGGCCCTTGGGGCCCAACTCGTCCACGGGGATCTTGTGCTGCATAGCCTTACCTTAGGGGAAACCGGCCCATGGGGTCTAGGGCCTCCTTGACCGAGCGGAAGAAGGCATCGTGGGGTTTGGGGAAGAGGGGCTCCTCCGCTCCCCTCAGGACCAGGTGGGGGATGCCCGCCTCCTTCAGGGCCTCTCGCCCCTCCTCTTCCAGGCCCACATAGAGGACCTCCCCCCCGTCCAGGTAGCGCCTTGGGCCCAGGGGGAGGCGTTCTAGGAGGGGAATCCGGGAAAGCCCCGCGGGCACCTTGGCGAGGATGGGGCTTCCCTCCAGGAAGGCCAGGTCCCGCACCCCCTGCCAGTGCCCTTCGTCCTCCTCCAGGACCTCCCCACCCCCCAGGAGGCCCCTGAGCTTTTCCAGACGCTCCCTCACGCTTTCGGGAAAGCCTCCCAGGCGGGCCTCGAGGGTGGCCGGGGGCAGGAGGTCCAGGGCCAGGAGGTCCAGGGGCAGAAGCCGCAACCGCTCCAGGGTGGCCAGGGCTTCCTCCAAGCCCCCTAGGGCTACCCGCAGGGTCTTGGTGGCCCTGGGACGGGGGAAGACCTTGAAGGAAAGCTCCACCACCACCCCAAAGGCCCCCAAGGAGCCCACCATGAGGCGGTGGAAGGGGAAGCCGGCGGCGTTTTTCACCACCTTACCCCCGCCCCGGACCAGGTTTCCCTCGCCATCCACGAAGCGCACCCCCAGGATGAAGTCCCTGAGGCCGCCAAAGCGGTGGCGCATGGGCCCGGATAGCCCCGCGGCCACGGTGCCCCCCAGGGTGGCCCCCTGCCCCGAGAGGGGAGGGTCAAAGGGGAGGTACTGGCCGTGGGCCCTTAGGGTTTCCTCTATCTCCTGGATGGGGGTACCGGCCCAGGCGGTGAAGACGAACTCCTCGGGCTCGTACTCCCGGATGCCCCGGAGGGCGGAGAGGTCCAGGGTGGCTTCCCCCTCTCTGGGCAGGGAAAGGGCGGGTTTGCTCCCTCCCCCCTTGGGCCGAAGGCGGGGGTGGGTTAGGACCGCCTCCCGCACCTCCTCCAGGTTGGTGGGCTTAAGCGTGGGCATGGTCTTCCTCCGGCAGAACTTTGCCCCGGTTGGCGAGGCCCTTGGGGTCCAACAGGGCCTTCACCCGCTCCATGGTCAGGAGGTCCTCCCGGGCGAACATCTCCGGCATGTAGGCCTTCTTCTCCACCCCGATCCCGTGCTCCCCGGTGAGGGAGCCTCCCAGGCGCACGCAAAGCCTCAGGATCTCGCCGGCCAGCTCCTCGGCCCGTTCCAGCTCCCCGGGCTTCTTGCCGTCGTAGAGGACCAGGGGGTGGAGGTTTCCGTCCCCGGCGTGGAAGACGTTCGCCACCCTGAGGCCGTAGGCCTGGGAAAGCCTCTGGATCTCCCTCAAGGCCTCCCCCAGGCGGCTTCTCGGCACCACCCCGTCCTGGACGAGGTAGTCGGGGGAGAGCCGGCCCACGGCGCTGAAGGCCGCCTTACGGCCCTTCCAGATGGCCTGCCTTTCCGCCTCGCTCTTGGCGATGCGCACCTCGTGGGCCCCGCTTTCCTGGATGACCCGGTGGAGCACCCCGGCCTCCGCCGCCACCTCCTCCTTGGGGCCCTCCAGCTCCACGATGAGGAGGGCCTCCGCCTTGGGGTAGCCCGCCTTCACCGCGGCCTCGGCAGCCTCTATGGCCAGGTGGTCCATGATCTCCATGGCCCCGGGAAGAAGCCCTGCCCGGATGACCCGGCTCACCGCCTCCCCTGCTCTCTCCAGGCTGTCGTAGGCGGCGAGGAGGGTGTGGTAGGCCTCGGGCCTGGGCAGGAGCCGCAGGGTGATCTCCAGGGCCACCCCCAAAAGCCCCTCGGTGCCCACGAAGAAGCCATGGAGGTCCGGGCCCACGCCCTCCAGACCCTCCCCGCCCAGGCGCACCACCTCGCCCTTGGGGGTGACAATTTCCAGACCCAGGACGTGGTTGGCGGTCATCCCGTACTTCAAGCAGTGGGCCCCCCCGGAGTTGAAGGCCACGTTGCCCCCGAGGGTGGACACGGGCTGGCTGGAGGGGTCGGGGGCGTAGAGGAGGCCGAAGGGGGCCGCCTGGCGGGAAACCTCCAGGTTCACCACCCCGGGCTCCACCACGGCGATGCGGGCCTTGGGGTCAAGCCTCAGGATCCGGTTCAGGCGGTTGAGGGCTATGACGATCCCCCCCTCCACGGGAAGGGAGCCCCCGCTTAGGCTGGTGCCGCTTCCCCGGGCCACGAAGGGGACACCGTGGCGGTGGCAGAGCCGCACCACCTCCACCACCTCCTCCTTCCTCTCGGGCAGGACCACGGCCAGGGGGCGCTTGCGGTAGGCGGTGAGGGCGTCGGACTCGTAAGGGGCGAGCTCCGCCTCCTTGGTGAGGACCCTGCTCCCCGGCAAAAGGGCCTTTAGCTCCTGCAGAAAGCCCACGGGCTTACCTCCTCTCCCACCACTTTAGCCCATAGAATGGGAGCATGCTCTGCCCTGCAAACGGGAAGGAGGGCCTTCTTGCCCCCCTCAAGACGGTGAAGAACTTCCTCACCGGCAAGGCCCTGGCCCGCCTGGACCCGCAAAGCCCCCACTACCTCTGCCAGGACCCGGCCTGCTCCGTGGTCTACTACGGCTACGGCCGCGAAGGGGTCTACACCCTCGAGGAGGTGCGCTTCCCCGTCTACGACAAGGGGGCCTCCTGGGTCTGCTACTGCTTTGACTGGACCCTTGAGGCCATCCGGGAGGCCCTGGCCCAGGGGGAGGACCCCGTGGCCCAGGTGGAGGCGGGGGTGCGGGCCAAGCGGTGCGCCTGCGAATGGCGCAACCCCCGGGGGAAGTGTTGCCTGGCTATCCTGAGGGCGGAGGTGGAGGGGCTTGCCCGCCCTTGAGGAAGCCTTCCGGGAGCGCCTTCTTCGCCTGGCACCCCAAGACCCCCTGGTCCTGGCGGTCTCCGGCGGCGGGGACTCCGTGGCCCTGGCCCACCTGGTGAGGCGGGCGGAAAGGAGGGCGGTGGTGGCCCACCTGGACCACGCCCTGCGCCCGGATAGCGGCGAAGACCTCCTCTTCGTGCGCAACCTGGCCCAGAGGCTTGGCTTTCCCTTTTACGGGGAGCGGGTGGAGGTGGGGCGGATCGCCAGGGAGAGGGGGGAGAACCTCGAGGCCCTGGCCCGGGAGGTGCGCTACGCCTTCCTCCACCGGGTGGCCAAGGAGGTGGGGGCCAAGGCCATCCTCACCGCCCACACCCTGGACGACCAGGCGGAGACGGTCTTGCTTAAGCTCCTCCAGGGCACGGCCCGGGGCCTGGGCATCCGGGAGAAGGAGGGGATGGTGGTCCGCCCCCTCCTCCCCTTTGCCCGGGAGGAGCTAAGGGCCTACCTCCTGGCCCTGGGGGAGGCCTGGCGGGAGGACCCCACGAACCAGGACCTGGCCCTGGACCGCAACTACCTGAGGCTTGCCGTTTTCCCCCTCCTCCTGGAGCGCTTTCCCCGGGCCAAAGAAGCCCTCGCCCGCTTCGCCAGGGCCCAGGAGGAAGAGGAGGCTTTCCTGGAGGAGATGGCGGCGGCCCGCCTCCTCCCCGACCCCCGCTTCCTCGTGCCCGCCTACCGGGCCCTCCCCCTCTTAAGGGCCCCAGAGGCGGTGCGCAGGAGGGCCCTGAGGCGGATTCTGGAGGGCCTGGACCTCCGCCCCGAGGCCCGGCTCATCGCCCTCCTGGAGGAGGCCCTAAGGGGAAGGGCGGGGACGCTTCCTGGGGGGTACCTGGCCCGGCGGCACCTGGGGACGCTCTTCCTCATCCCCCCCAACCCCAGGATTCCCCTCCCTAAGGGCTTCCGCAGGCCCCTTCCCGGGGACTATCTGGAAAGGCCCTTTGGCAGGAAGCGCTTGGTGGAGTTTTTGGCGGAGAAAGGGGTGCCCAGGGAGCTCAGGCCCCTCTGGCCCGTGAAGGGGGAGGAAGGCCGGGTGGAGGCGGTCTTGGGCCTCTTTCCCCCTTCGGAAGAGGAGGACCTCATGGGGCTCGCCTTGGAGGAGGCCAGGAAGGCCTATGCGGAGGGGGAGGTGCCCGTGGGGGCGGTTTTGGTCCTGGAAGGGGAGGTCCATGGGGAGCGCAACCGGGTGGAGGCCACCAAAGACCCCACGGCCCACGCGGAGGTGCTCCTCTTGCGAAGGTTGGGGAAAAGGGCCCGGGGAGGGCGGCTTTTCGTGACCCTGGAGCCCTGCCGCATGTGCCACCACGCCCTCCTGGAGGCGGGGGTGGAGGTGGTCTACGGGGCGGAGAACCTGAAGGAGGGGGCCCTCACCCGCTATGGCCAGGGGGGAGGGCTTCGGGGTGGCCTGAGGGAAGGGGAGTGTGCTAAGCTCTTAAGGGATTTCTTCGCCCGGCTCAGGGAGGGGTGCCGGAGCGGTTGAACGGGCCGGTCTCGAAAACCGGTAGGCTCCGCAAGGGGCCTCGCGGGTTCGAATCCCGCCCCCTCCGCCAAAGGCGGCCCTTTGGCCGCCTTTCCTTTTCTGCAAGGTGGGGAAAGGGCTAGACTGAACCCGGTGCGCGGGCTGGCCTTGACCTTGGGTTTCTTCTTCACCGGGCTGGGCTTTTTGGGAAGCCTTCTCCCGGTTTTGCCCTCCACGCCCTTTTTCCTCCTGGCCGCTTACTTCTTCTCCCGCTCCAACCCCCGCCTCGAGGCCTGGCTCCTGGGCCTCCCTAAGGTGGGCCCCCTCATCCGGGACTACCGGGAGGGTCGGGGCATGTCCTGGGGGGCCAAGGCCTGGGCCACCCTCTTCATCCTCCTGGGGGCCGCCCTAAGCCTCCTCCGCCTCTCCCACCCCTGGGTTCAGGCCCTCCTGGTGGGCCTGGTGGCCTATGCCCTCTACTTCATCTGGAAAAAGGTCCCCACCCAAGGGGCCTAGAGCACCTGGTACCCCCACCTTCCCCCTAGGACCCCAAGCCCTTTAAGCAGGGCCTCCACCTCCTCCCGGCCCTGGGGAAGGCCCTTTAGGAGCAGGTAGAGGAGGCTTGCCAGCTCCCCGAGGAGGGCGAAGCCAAAGCGCTTTTTCTCCTCTTCCCAGAGGGCTTCCATGCGCAGGTGGGCCATGCGCCAGGGCACGGGGAGGAAGTGCCCCTTGGGCGGGGCCGCCTCGGGGGCGCAAAGCCTGGGGTCCCCCTCTGTGAGGAGGCCCCGGCAGGCCAGGGGGCGCTGGGGGTAGAGCCCACAAAGCCCCTCCTCCAGGAGGGGGCAGGGGGTGCGGCTTTGGAAGAAGCGGCTGGGGAAGCGGGGGTCGTCCTTGCCCTCCCTTAGGAGGGTGAGGCGCCTGGGGCCTTCCTCAAATAAGCGCTCCTTCTGGGCGGGGGTGAGGTGGGGGAGGAGGGCTTCCGCCTCGAGGCGGGAGAGGGTGACGAGGCCGAAGCAGCAGGCAAAGCACCCCGCCTGGCAGGAGGGCTTGACCCCCTTTTTCGCCAGGTAGTCCGCGAGGTCCAGGTCAAAGACCTGGAAAAGGGTTTCCGCGTTCATCGGCGCTGGCGGTAAAGTCCCTTCCTGGGGTCAAAGGGACAGGCGCGGAGGGCCACCTGGGGGCAGAAGCGCCGGTGGCGGCGCACCTCCTCCGCCAGGGGCCGGGGAAGGCCGCAAACGGGGCAGGGGGCCCTACCCTTGGCCCTTTGGAAGAGGCGGAGGAGCCCTCTCACCCCACACAGGGTACCATGGGGGCATGCCTGCGCCCTTTCTGGAACCCCTGGTGCCGGGGGTGCCCCCGGCGGTTTCGGCCTGGATAAG
Organism: uncultured Thermus sp.; assembly: GCA_947085095.1. GTDB lineage: Bacteria > Deinococcota > Deinococci > Deinococcales > Thermaceae > Thermus. The sequence continues at coordinate 41,113 of CAMTVD010000018.1, forward strand.
GGGCCTCGAGGAGGTCCGGCTCCAGCTGGGGAAGTGGGCCTTTGACCTTCCCCAGGAGGCCTTTTGGTGGCGGCCCAAGGAGGGAGCGAACCCCATCGGCGGCCTGGTGCGCCATATCGCGGGAAGCTCCCTGCGCCTGGCCTCCTACGCTCTCGCCCTGCCCCTGCCGGAGTGGGCCGGGCGGGGCCGGGAGTGGGAGCTATTGGGGGAGGCCGAGCCCAAGGATAGGGTGGTGGCCCGCTTCCAGGAGGCCTGGGACCTCATTCTGGAAAGCCTCAGGAGGGTGCGGGAGGAGGACCTGGCGGCCTCCGTCCCCGTGGGCGGCCAAGGGGTCCAGGCTCCCCGGGCCCATGTCCTCCACCACCTGGTGGAGCACGCCCAGCACCACGCGGGCCAGGTCATCTACGCCCGGAAGCTCCTATAAGATGGGGGCATGGAACGCGTGGGTCTGCGCAGCGCCCCCAGAGTGACCCTAAAGGCCCTCAAGGAGGCCCTCAAGGGGGTCCGGTTTCCCGAGGCCAAGGTCTACCTCATCACCGACTGGCAGGACCGGAGGGAAAGGGCCCGCTACGCCCTCCTTATCCACGGGGGGAAGAAGGACCTTTTGGTCCCCGACGCCTTCGGCCCCGCCTTCCCCGGGGGGGAGGAGGCCTTGGCGGAGCTCATGGCCCTTCTCCTGGAGCGGGGGGCCCGGAGGTTCTACGAGGCCGTGGTCTCCCCGGGGGAGATGACCGCCCTTTTGGACCTACCCCCGGAGGAGCTTCTCGCCCGCATCAACGCCATCGCCAACCCCACCGACCCCTACATCTACCGGCGGGCCGCCTAGGCGTAGAGGGCCCTCAGCCTCGCCGCCTCCTCCGCCAGGAGGGGGAGGTGGGCGAGGTCTACCCCGGTCCTGAAGCCCCGCCTTTCCAGGTGGGGGAGGACCACCTCCGTGGGAAGGTTGCCCACGAGCTCATCCCCGGCGAAGGGGCACCCGCCCACCCCGGCCAAGGCCCCCTCCAGCCAGGGGATGCCCGCCTCCAAGACCGCCTCCACCTTCTCCAACACCCCCTCGGGCCGGGCGTGGAGGTGGGCCCCGAGGCCCCTGGGACCGAAGCGGGCCGCCGCCTCCTTTAGGACCTCTCCGATGGTTTTCGCCTCCGCCACCCCGTAGGTGTCCGCCAGGGCGATCTCCTTGACCCCAAGCTCCCTCAGGCGGGCGATGGCCTCCAGGACCATCCCCACCCCCCAGGGGTCCCCGTAGGGGTTGCCGAAGGCCATGGAGAGGTAGACCACCAGGCCAAGCCGCCCCTCCGTGGCCCGCACCATTTCCGCCACCAGGGGCCAGGACTCCTCCAGGGAGCGGTTGGTGTTTTTCCGCTGGAAGGTTTCCGAGAGGGAGAGGGGGTAGCCCACGTGGGTGAGGTGGGGGGCGTTGAGGGCCCTTTCCAGACCCTTCTCGTTGGCCACGATGGCCAGATAGGTGCGCCCCTGGGGCGGAGGGAGGGCCTTCAGCACCTCCTCGGCGTCCGCCATCTGGGGCACCCACCTGGGGGAGACGAAGCTGGTGAGGTCCAGGTGGTGGAAGCCCGCCTCCAGAAGCCTCTTCAGGAAGGCCACCTTCTCCTCGGTGGGGATGAAACGGGAAAACCCCTGCCAGGCGTCCCTGGGACACTCCACCCACTTGACCGTTTCCACGCCCATCTCCCTCCTTTAGAGCCCCCACCCTGCTGCCAGGATGGGGTTCAGACCTGGAAGACGCCCACCCGGAAGGGCTCCCGCTCCGGGTTCAGGGCGCAGGCCTCGAGGCTCCTGATGATCCACTTCCTGGTCTCGTGGGGGAGAATGACCCCGTCCACCCAGAGCCGGGCGGCGGCGTACCGGGGGTCCAGGGTCTCCTCGTAGCGGCCCTTGATGCGCTCGTAGAGCTCCTTAAGCTCCTCGTCCGAGGGCTCCTGGCCCTGGCGCTTGAGCTTCTCCACCTCCAGCTCCAGGAGGGTCTTGGCCGCCTGGGCCCCGCCCATGACGGCGTACTTGGCGCTGGGCCAGGCGTAGATGAAGCGGGGGGCGTAGGCCTTGCCCGCCAGGGCGTAGTTCCCCGCCCCGAAGGACCCCCCCAGGATCACGGTGATCTTGGGGACGGTGGAGTTGCTCACGGCGTTCACCAGCTTGGCCCCCCGCCTTATGATCCCCGCCTGCTCCGACTCCTTGCCCACCATGAAGCCGGTCACGTCCTGGAGGAAGAGGAGGGGAATGCCCATCTGGTTCACGTCCAGGATGAAGCGGGCCGCCTTGTCCGCCGCCTCGGCGTAGATGACCCCGCCCACCTCAATCCGCCCCTTCTTCTTGAGGACGAGGCGCTGGTTGCCCACGATGCCCACCGGGTATCCCCCGATGCGGGCGAAGCCGGTGACCAGGGTCTCCCCGTAGCCCCCCTTGTACTCCAGGAACTCCGAGCCGTCCACCAGGCGGGCGATCACCTCCCTCAGGTCGTAGGGCCGGGAGCCGTCGGGGGAGACCAGGCCGTAGAGGTCCTCGGCGGGGTAGAGGGGCTCCCGGGGTTCCTTCCGGGCCTCGGCCCAGGGGGCGAGGCGCGAGGGCGGGTAGAGGGCGGCGAGCTTCCTTATCCGCTCCAGGGCGGCCTCGTCCGTGGGCTCGTAGAAGTCCACGGTGCCGGAGACCTCAGAGTGCATCCTGGCCCCGCCCAGCTCCTCGGAGGAGACCTCCTGGCCGATGGCCGCCTTGACCAGGGCGGGCCCCGCCAGGTAGAGCCCCGAGCCCTCGGTCATGATCAGGACATCGGTCATCACCGGCAGGTAGGCCCCCCCGGCCACGCAGTTGCCCATGATGGCGGAGATCTGGGGGATGCCGAGGGCCGACATCCGGGCGTTCAGGTAGAAGATGCGGCCGAAGTCGTCCTGGTCGGGGAAGACCTCGTCCTGCAAGGGGAGGAAGACCCCGGCGGAGTCCACCAGGTAAAGGGTGGGGATGCGGTTTTCCAGGGCCATGGTCTGGGCCCGGATCACCTTCTTGGCGGTGATGGGGAAGAAGGCCCCCGCCTTCACCGTGGCGTCGTTGGCGATGATCATCCAAAGCTGGCCGGCGATGCTTCCCAGGCCGGTGATCACCCCGCCCGAGGGGGCCCCGCCCCACTCCCCGTACATTCCCCACCCGGCGAAGGCCATGAGCTCGTAAAACTCCGTCCCCGGGTCAAGGAGCCTCTCTATCCTTTCCCTGGCGGTGAGGCGGCCCTTCTGGTGCTGGCGCTCCACGGCCTTGGGGCCGCCCCCTTGGCGCACCTTCTCCAGGCTCTCCCTGAACTCCCGCACCAGGGCCACCCAGGCGTCCTTGTTGGCCTTGAAATGGGGGCTTTCCCGGTTCAGGTGGGTCTCCAGGACGGGCCTCCCTTGGGCTTCCATGCCCCAAGTATAACGCTTTTCCGCTCCCTCTTAAAAAAGCGTGGCCTCTTTGGGGGGGCAGGGCGCTTTGGGCTGGGCCTTGGCCTGGCGGCGGGCCTCCCGGTCCACCCTCTCGTTCTCGGGGTGGCCGCTATGCCCCTCCACCCAGTGAAAGCTCACCTGGTGCCCCTCCATGGCCTTCAGCAGGGCTTGCCAGAGGTCCTGGTTCTTCACGGGCCTCCCCTCGGCGGTGCGCCAGCCGTTTTTCTGCCACCTCTCCACCCAGCCCTCGGCGAAGGCCCGCTTGAGGTAGTGGCTGTCGGTGTGGAGGTGGACCTCGCAGGGCTCCTTGAGGGCCAGGAGGCCCTCGAGGGCCGCTCTAAGCTCCATCCGGTTATTGGTGGTGCAGGGCTCCCCCCCGGAAAGGAGCTTCTCCCGCTTCCCATAGCGGAGGAGAGTTGCCCACCCCCCGGGCCCCGGGTTCCCCAGGCAGGCCCCGTCCGTGAAGAGGTCCACGCGCTTGCGGGAAGGGCTCACACCCCCATTCTTCCACGGCCTAGCCCTTGGGGGCGGGCCCGAAGAGCCTGAGGAAAAGCGCCTCCAGGCTGGGTGTCCCCTGGGAGACCTCGAGGACCTCGGCGTCCAGGCGGGGGATGTGCTCCCGCAAGGCCTCCCAGGGGCCCAGAAAGAAGAGGCGGTCCGGGGCCTCGGGGAGCCACCCTGGCCCCAGGGCCCCCGCCAGGGCCTCGGCCCTGGGTTCCGAGAGGCGCAGGCGGTACCCTTCCCCCGCCCACTCCCGCAGGAGGGCCCGGGTGGGACCCTCCTTGAGGACCTCTCCCAGGTGGAGGAAGGCCACCCGGTCGCTCACCCGCTCCACCCCTTCCAGGTCGTGGGAGGTGAGGAGGATTCCCCACCCCTCCCCCTTGAGCTCCAGGAGAATCCCCTCAAACTCCCTCCGGCTCACGGGGTCCAGGCCCAGGGTGGGCTCGTCCAGGAGGAGGAAGCGGGGCTTGAGGGCGAGGGCCAGGGCCAGGGCGGCCTTCTGCTGCATCCCCCGGGAGAGGGAGGCCAGGGGGGCGTGGAGGCGTTCCCTTAGGCCAAAGCGCTCCAGCCAGGCCTCAAACCGGGGCCGCACCTCCCTGGGGGAAAGCCCCCGGATGCCCCCGAAGTAGAGGGCGTTCGCCAGAAGGCTCAGGTTCACGTACAGGTTGCGGCTTCCCTCCAGGAGGACGCCGAACTCGTGGCCATGGGGCCTCCACCTCCCATTCCCCTCTTCCAGAACCACCTCGCCCCCGTCGGGGAGAAGGAGCCCGAGGACGATCTTGAGGAGGGTGGTCTTCCCCGCCCCGTTGGGCCCGAGGAGGCCCAGGATCTCCCCAGCGCCAAGCTCCAGGCTCACCCCCTTCAGGGCCTCCAGCTTCCCGAAGCGCTTGTGGACGTTCTGCACCAGAAGCCGCATCAGTACCTCCCCAGAAGGCCCCGTCGGCGAACTAGGGCGTACATGCGCAGGAGCAGGAAAGAGCCCAGAAGGAGGAGGAGTACTCCCTGAAGGAAGGCCCCGAGGTAGACGTCTAGGGGGACAGGTTGCCCCGAGAGGCTGAGCCGCATGGCGTGAGCTGTGGGGGCAAGGGGCAAATAGACCATGTATGGCTGCCATTGCGTAAAGGAGAGGAAGTAGGGGATGAGGAGGAACTGGACCAGGGTATAAAAGGAGGATATTTGTCTGAAGTAAAGGGCCAAAGCTCCCATAGCCAAGGCCAGACCAAGGGCAGCGATGACCAAAGGGAGCAGTCCCAGAGGCCACCAGGGAGCGAAGGTGAGCCGTTGGCCTGTAAGGAGGAGCAGAATAATGAGAATCACACTCGTTTGTATCAGCACCAAGGTCCCCAGAATGCCCGCCCGCAGGAGAACCTGCCGCACCAACCCTCCTCTAGCCAGGGCCAGATGCTCTAGTGTGCCTTGGACAGCGTCCTCGCGGAGGATGAAGGCGATGGTGACATAAAAGCCAAGGAACAGCTGTAGGGCTGTGTAGATGAGCACGAGGGAGGAAGTATTAGGGAGGGCATCCTGGACCACAGCCCGAACCGCCACCAAAATGGCATAGAAGTAAACAACGTCTACAAAGAGTCCCACCAAGTTGTTCACCCAGTACAGGCGAAGGCTGGCCAGAGCCAAGTTCACTTCTGCTCTAAGCTGGTTAAGCATCCGTCAAACCTCGTTTGCACACTTTGAATGGGGGACGGCGAACTCGGGCTGCCCCACCGTGTCCCAGCACTTCTGCAAGGTGCCGTCGGGCTCCACCACGAACCCCTCGGGGTGGGCGGCCACGCACCCCTCAAGCTGAGCGGCGGGTTCCTGAAGGTTCACCACAGGTAGCTGTAACATCCCGTCTTGCATGCTCTTGCACCCCTCTAGGCCATCCTCAGGCTGGCCTTAGGGTAGCAGAGGGGAGGTAACAGCCGCGTAACTCAGAAAGTTCTCATAGAGGCCCTTCGGCGTTACGTGGTTGTTACGTAAGGTCCCATTCCCTCCTGAGCCTTTCCACCCGGGCCTGGACGAGGGGAAGGCGGGGGTCTTCGGGGGGAAGGACCTCCAGAAGGGCTTCCCAGACCTCCAGGTCCTCCCCCAGGCGCTCGGCCAGGAGGAAGAGGGGCTCCGGGTCCTGGGAGGCCAGGGCCGCGTGCCTCAGGGCCTCCTCCAGCTCCAGGCGGAGGGCTTCCACCCCGGGGGCCCGGCTTTGGGGCAGGAGGGAGCCCCGGTAGCGGGCCAGGGCCCCCCTCAGGTCCCCCTGGGAGAGGGCCTCCCCCACCTCCAGGAAGTCCGCCGCCAGGGCCTGGGCCAGGCGGTAGGGGCGGCTTTCCACGGCAAGCCCCCGCCGCCTCAGGCGCAGGACCTCCATGCGCAGGGCGGGCCCGTTGGCCTCCCCGTAGAGGGCCTGGGCCAACTCCTCCCCCCTCCACCCCTCCCTTCGGGCCAGGAGGAGGACCAGGAGCTCCGCCTGGCGTAGGGGAAGGGGCTCTCCATTCATCCTGGGCTCCCCCAGGGCCTGGAACTGGGCCGGGGGACCTGCGGGCCAGAGGAGCGCCCGCCCCCTCCGGGAAAGCGCCCCCAGGAGGGGATGGGCCCTTCCCAGAAAGAGGAGGCCCCGCATGGCCTCCTCCGCTGCCTCCTCCAGGAGGAGGGGGAGGGCCTTGGCCACTCCTTCCCCGTCCCCCCGGTAAAGCCCCTGGGCCAGGGCGAGGAGGGCCTGGGGGAGCGCCTCCCTGGCCCAGGGCCTAGCGGCCTGGAGGAAGGGCAGAGCCTCCTTCCCCAGGAGGCGGGCCGCGGCGGGGGCCAGGTAGGGGAGGCTGGGCAGAGGGGCCTCCTCCAGGGCCTTCCGCAGGTAGGCCCGGGCGGTGGGCTCCTCTCCCTGGAGAAGGCGAAGGTGGGCCATGAGGAGGCGGGCGTAGAGCCCTGGGCCTCCCCCCAGGCTCAAAGGCTCCACCTGGCGGAGGAGATCGGGGAGGGAAGGCTCCTCCGCCGCGAGAAGGGCGAGCCAGGCCCACTCCAGGAGGGCGGAGGGGGTGAACCCCCGGGCATGGGCCAGGGCGGCGTAGTCCAGGGCCTCCCTCAGGCGGCCGAGCCGCCTCAAGGTGCGGGCCAGGGCCAGGGCGAGGCGGCCTTGGGCCTGGGGGTCCTCGGTGCGCCGAAGAGCCTCCTCCAGGGCCAGGGCGCCCGCCCTCGGGGGCAGGGCCAGGCCCAGGTGGTAGAGGGTGAGGGGGGTCTGTGCCCTCTGGGCGGCCTTTAGGGCCAGGGCACGGTAGGCCTGAAGGTTGCCCCGCCTCGCCTCCACGAAGCCCAGAAGGGCCAGGCGCTCCGCCTCCAAGGAGTCCTCCTGGGGCACAAGGAGGAGGGCCAAGGCCTCCTGGTCCTTGCCCATCTCTAGGAGGGCTATAGCCTGAGTTAGGGATTCCCCCACGCTCTCTCCTCAAGACCCCAGATCCTCCCGGGGGCCAGCTCCACCAGGTTGCCCGCGGGGTCCTGGGTGTAGAGGCTTTTCCCCCCGGGCCACTCGGCCCAGAAGACGGGGTAGCCCGCCCTCTTCAGGCGCTCTTCCCAGAGGGGAAGCTCTTCCTCTTCCACCCGGAAGGCCACGTGGACGCTCCCCCGGGCCCCGTGAGGGGGAAGGGCCTCCTCCTTCTCCGTGAGCTTGGGGTTGAAGACCAGGAAAACCCCTCGCCCCGCGCGGAAGAAGGCGTGCCGGGGAGGCTTGAACTGGAAGCAGGGGAGGCCCAGGACCCCCTCGTAAAAGGCCCGGGCCTTCTCCAGGTCCTCCGCGTAGACCGAGGTTTCCAGGACCTCCACTACTTGAGCCGGGCGATGAGGTCGGCCACGGGGATGGCCTCTAGGGTGGTGGTCTTGACGCTCCCCCTCGAGGCCAGGTGGAGCATGGCCCGGGCCACGGCCAGGCTGTCCTCAGCCTCCACGATGTTCACGAAGTCGTAGGGCCCCAGGACGGCATACTGGGCCACCACCTTGACCCCGAAGTCCCGCTCCAGCTCCCCATTCACCTCCTTGATGCGCTCGGGGTTCTTGACCAGGGTCTCGGCACCCTCGTCCGTCAGGGTGCTGAGCACGATATAGGTGGGCATAGGTTCACCTCCTTTCCCCTTCAGCCTACCCCCCTTGGGGCTCTAGGTCAACCCCAGCGTAGATGGCTTCCACGGAAAGGGCTCCTTCCAGGCAGGGGAGGATAAGCTCCCCCGCCTCGAGGGCCTGGTGGAGCACCTCCTCCCCTTCCTTGCGGTAGAGCTCCACCAGGGGCCTTTCGGCGCTCACCAGGAGGTAGCCCTTTAGGGAAGGGAGGGAAAGATAGCGCCAGAGCTTTTCCCTCCGGTCCACGGCCTCCGTGCGGGGGAAGAGGACCTCCACCACCAGGCAGGGGGCTTCCTCGTAGAAGGGGTTTTCCGGGGGAGGGGCGCAGACCGCCATGAGGTCTGGGTAGTAGAAGGTGGCTTCCCCCACCTGCAGCTTCATGTCCGCCACGTAGAGGCGGCACCCCTTCCTGCGGGCCAGGGGATAGAGGAGGTAGTGGAGGTTGCTCACGAGGAGGTTATGGGCCCGGTTCGCCCCGGCCATGGCGTAGGGGACGCCCTCCAAAAGCTCGTGCTTCACTGGGGAGGAGGCCTCCAGCTCCAGGTACGCCTCAGGGGAAAGCCTGAGGAGCTTGGCGGGTTCGCCCATCACTCCCATTCTATGGTGGCCGGGGGCTTGGAGGTGATGTCGTAGACCACCCGCCCGATCTCGGGCACCCGCCGGGTGATGCGCCTGGCCACCTCGTCCAGGAACTCCAGGGGGAGCCTGGCCCAGTCCGCGGTCATGAAGTCCTCGGTGGTCACGGCCCTGAGGGCCAGGACGTGCCCGTACCGCCTCTCGTCCCCCGCCACCCCCACGCTCTTTAGGGGCGTGAGGACGGTCAGGGCCTGGGCCACCTGCCCGTAAAGCCCCCACTCCTTGAGGAGGCTTATAAAGATGTCGTCCGCTTGCCTGAGGATGTGGAGCCCTTCCTCCGTGACCTCCCCCAGGAGGCGCACGGCGAGGCCGGGGCCGGGGAAGGGGTGGCGGAGGCGAATGGGGTCGGGAAGCCCCAGGAGGAGGGCCAGCTCCCGCACCTCGTCCTTGAAGAGAAGGCGGAAGGGCTCCAGGAGCTCAAACTCCAGGTCCTCGGGCAGACCCCCCACGTTGTGGTGGCTCTTGATCTTGGCCGCCCCGTGCCCGCCGGCGGACTCAATGACGTCGGGATAGAGGGTGCCCTGGGCCAGGAAGCGGAAAGGCCCCCGCTCCCTTGCCACCTGGCTGAAGACCTCCACGAACTCCCGCCCGATGATCTTGCGCTTTTCCTCGGGGTCCTCCACCCCCTTTAGCGCCTTCAGGAAGCGCTCCTTGGCCTCCACCACGAGGAGGTTCACCCCCAGGGCCCTCAAGGCTCCTTCCACCTCCTCCCTCTCCCCCAGGCGCAAAAGCCCGTGGTCCACGAAGACGGCCAGGTGGTCCACCCCCGCCCGGGCCAGGAGGAGGGCCAGGGTGGAGGAGTCCACCCCGCCGGAGACCGCCAGGAGGACCCGGTCCTTCCCCGCCTTCTCCCGCACCTCTTGGAGGAGGCCCTCGAGGATGTGCTCCGGGGTCCAGTCCCGGGGCACCTGGGCGATCTCCAGGAAGTTCTCCAGGATCTGCATCCCCTTGGGGGTGTGGGCCACCTCGGGGTGGAACTGGACCCCGTAGAGGGGGGCTCCTTCGGCCTCCATGGCGGCCACGGGGTTCTCCTCGGTCGCCGCCGCCACCCGCCACCCCGGGGGAAGCTCGGTGACGGCATCGCTGTGGCTCATCCAGACCTGGACCTCCCCGGATACCCCCCGGAAGAGGGGCCCGGCGAAGCGGGTGAGGAGGGCCTTGCCGTACTCCGCCCGCCCGGCGCGCTCCACCTTGCCGCCGAGGCTCTGGGCCAGGAGCTGCATCCCGTAGCAGATGCCGAGGGTGGGTAGGCCTAGGCCCCAAAGCCTGGGGTCGGGCCTGGGGGCATCCTCCTCAAAGACGCTCTTGGGGCCGCCGGAGAGGATCAGGGCCTTTGGGCGGTGCTTCAGGATCTCTTCCAGGGATGCTGTGCCCGGCAGGATCAGGGAAAAGGCCCGGAGTTCCCGGAGCCTCCTGGCGATGAGCCGGGTATACTGGGAGCCGAAGTCCAGGACCACCACCATACGGCCCAGTCTACCCGTTAGCATGGGGGTATGGCCGAGGTGGAGAGCTTCCAGCTGGACCACACCCAAGTCCAGGCCCCCTACGTGCGCCTGGCGGGCAGGAAGGCGGTGGGGAGCGGGGTGGTGGAGAAGTACGATCTGCGCCTGACGAGGCCCAACTGGGAGGCCCTCCCCACGGGGGCCTTGCACACCCTGGAACACCTGCTGGCGGGCTACCTGCGGGACCACCTCCCCGGGGTCATTGACCTCTCCCCCATGGGGTGCCGCACGGGGTTTTACCTGGTGGCGGAGGGACCCCTGGGGGAGGAGGAGGTCCTGGTGGCCTTTGAGCGGGCCTTGAGGGATGTCCTCCTGCACCAGGGCCCCATCCCTGGGGCGAGCCTAAAGGAGTGCGGCAACTACCGGGACCACGACCTAAAGGGGGCCAAGGCCTGGGCGGAGAGGGTCCTCCGGGCGGGGCTTAGGGTCCAGCCCACCATCCCCCTATGACCGCCTTCTTCGCTGCCGAACCCGAGGAGGCCCAGGCCCTGCGGGAGGCCCTGGGGGCTGGGGTGGCCCTGGAGGCCCCCTTCCCCCTCCACCAGGGGAAGGGCCTTCTGGTGGCGGAGACGGGGGTGGGGAAGGTGGCCGCCGCCATGGCCGTGGCCTATGTCCTCGCCCGCTTCTCCCCCAAGGGGAGCTTCTTCCTGGGGGTGGCGGGGGCTTTGGACCCCGCCTTGAGGGCCCTGGACCTCCTCCTGGCGGAAAGGGCGGTGCAGTGGGACGTGGACCTCACCCCCTTCGGCCGGGCTCCGGGAGAGACCGCTTTGGGGGTGCGCTTCTTCCCCTCGGACCCCAGGCTTCTCGCCCAGGCGGAGGCCGCGGCCCGGACCCTGGGCTTCCCCTTTAGGCGGGGCGTGGTGGCCACGGGGGACCGCTTCCTGGCGGACCGGGAGGAGGCCGGGAGGCTTCGCACCCTCCACGGGGCGGATGCGGTGGAGATGGAGGGGGCGGCCGCCCTCATGGTGGCCTTCCGCTTCCGCCACCCCATGGCCCTGGTGCGCATGGTTACCGATGGAGCGGGGGAGGAAGCGGCCTGGGACTTCCAGGCCTTCTTGAAGGAGGCCTCGAGGCGGCTTGGCCTCCTGGCCCAGGCCCTGGCCGCCTATACTGAGGAGGGATAGGCCATGGAAATCCGGCTCTTTACGGGGAATGCCCACCCCGACCTGGCCCGGCGGGTGGCGGAGGCCCTGGGGGTGCCCTTGGGCCAGGCCCTGGTGGACCGCTTCCCTGATGGGGAGGTGCGGGTAAGGCTTTTGGAGAGCGTCCGGGGGGACGACGTCTACCTGGTCCAGCCCACCTCTCCCCCGGTGAACGACCACCTCATGGAGCTCCTCCTCCTGGCGGATGCCGCCAGGAGGAGCTCCGCCGCCCGCATCAACGCCGTCATCCCCTACTTTGGCTACGCCCGCCAGGACAAGCAGACCCAGGGGCGCGAGCCCGTGAGCGCCAAGCTGGTGGCCAGTCTCCTGGAGCGGGTGGGAGTCCACCGGGTCATCGCCATTGACCTCCACGCCCCCCAGATCCAGGGGTTTTTTGACATCCCCGTGGACCACCTCTCGGCGGTGCGCCTTTTCGCCCGTTACCTGAAGGAGAAGGGGTACACGGAAAACGCCGTGGTGGTCTCCCCCGATGCCGGCAGGGCCGAGGAGGCCAGACGCCTCGCCGAGCGCCTGGGCCTTCCCCTGGCCATGCTGGCCAAGCGCCGCCACGGCCCCCGGGAGACCTCGGTGACCTACGTGATCGGGGACGTGGAGGGGAAGAGGCCCCTCCTCATAGACGACATCGTCTCCACCGGGGGCACCATAAGGCGGGGGGTGGAGGCCCTGCTGGCGGCGGGAGCCCTGCCCGGAATCGTGGTCATGGCCACCCACGCCGTCCTGGTGGGGGAGGCCCGGGGGAACCTGGCCCATCCCGCCATAGGGGAAGTGGTCTTCACCGACACCATCCCCCTTAGGGACGGGGGGTACACCGTCCTCTCCACCGCCGAGCTTCTTGCCCAGGCCATCCGCCACGTGCACACCAACCAGTCCGTGAGCGCCCTCATCTAGGGGTGTGGTACACTCTTCTTTGCGTGCCCCTATGGGGGGCTTAGGGAGGAGCCATGGAGTATCGCTTGAAGGCGTTTTACCGCGAAGGGGAGAAGCCGGGGGCCCTTAGGCGGGCCGGGAAGCTTCCCGGGGTGATGTACAACAAGAGCCTGAACCGCAAGGTTTACGTGGAGCTTTCTGAGTTTGACAAGGTCTTCCGCCAAGCCTCCATCCACCACGTGATCGTTTTGGAGCTTCCCGATGGGGAGCTTCCCACCCTGGTGCGCCAGGTGAACCTGGATAAGAGGCGCCGCCGCCCCGAGCACGTGGACTTTTTCGTCCTTTCCGACGAACCCGTGGAGATGTACGTTCCCCTGCGCTTCGTGGGTACCCCCGTGGGCGTGCGGGAGGGTGGGGTGCTTCAGGAGGTGCGCCGCGACATCCTGGTCCGGGTCTCCCCCAGGAACATCCCCGAGTTCATTGAGGTGGACGTCTCTGGCCTAGACATCGGGGATAGCCTCCACGCTGCCGACCTGAAGCTTCCCGAGGGGGTGAGGCTGGCCATCTCCCCGGAGGAGACCATCGCCGCCGTGGTGCCCCCGGAGGACGTGGAGAAGCTGGCGGCGGAGGCCATGGAGATGCCCGCCGAGCCCGAGGTCATCAAGAAGGGCAAGAAGGAGGAGGAAGCCTAACGCCGTCCCAATGGGGAAGAGTGGCGGCCGGGTCTTTGAGGCCGCCCCTTTTCTTGGAGATAGGACATGTTCCTTGTGGTGGGCCAGGGAAACCCGGGGGAGGCCTACGCCAGGACCCGGCACAACGTGGGGTTCATGGTCCTGGACCGCCTGGGCCTCGCCTTCCGCAAGAAGGGGGAGGCTCTTTTGGCGGAGGCGGAGGGGGGCTTCTTTCTGAAGCCCCTCACCTACTACAACCTCACGGGGCGGGCAGTGGCCCCCCTGGCCCGCTTTTACCAGATTCCTCCAGAGAGGATCCTGGTGGTCCACGACGAGATGGACCTGCCCCTGGGCCGCCTGCGCTTCAAGGCAGGGGGGAGCGCCGCCGGGAACCGGGGGGTGGCCTCCATCGCCGAGGCTCTGGGCACCTCGGCCTTCCACCGCCTGCGGATCGGCATCGGCAAGCCCCCCTCCAAGGAGCTGGGGGCGGCCTACGTGCTTTCCCCTTTTGCCCTCGAGGAGGAACCCTTGCTGGCCCGGGTCTTGGAGGCCGCCAAAGAGGCGGTCTGGTGCTGGGTCAGGGAGGGGCTTCTCCTCTGTGCGGACCGCTTCAACGGCCTGGACCTGAGGGAGGCGGGTAAGCTGTAGGCATGTCCGTCCGGGTTCTCCTCATCGCCGGGGGGCGAAGCCCCGAGCACGAGGTCTCCTTAGCCTCCGCAGAAGGGGTCCTGGGGCACATGCCCTTTCCCACGGAGCTTGCGGTCATCGCCAAGGACGGGGCCTGGCTTCTGGGAGAAGAGGCCCATGCGGCCCTAAAGGCCAAGGTGGCCGAAAAGGGGGAGCACCCCTTCCCGCCTCCTCTGGACTGGGACCGCTACCAGGTGGTCTTCCCCCTGATCCACGGGCCCTTCGGCGAAGACGGTACCCTCCAGGGCTTTCTGGAGCTTCTGGGCAAGCCCTACGTGGGGGCGGGGGTGGCGGGAAGCGCCCTCTGCATGGACAAGGACCTCTCCAAACGGGTCCTGGCTCAGGCGGGGATTCCCGTGGTGCCCTGGGTGGCCCTCTACCGGGGGGAGACCCCCTTCGTCCCCTTTGAGCCCCCCTTCTTCGTGAAGCCCGCCAACACCGGCTCCAGCATCGGCATCTCCAGGGTGGAGCGCTACGCCGACTTGGAAGGGGCCTTGGAGGAGGCCTTCCGCCACGACCGGAAGGCGGTGGTGGAGAAGGCCCTTCCCGGGGTTAGGGAGCTGGAGGTGGGGGTCTTGGGGAATGTCTTCGGCGAGGCCAGCCCCGTGGGGGAGGTGCGCTACCAGGCTCCCTTTTACGATTACGAGACCAAGTACACCCCGGGCCGGGCGGAGCTTCTGGTCCCCGCTCCCTTAGACCCGGGGACGGAGGAGACCATCCAGGAAACCGCCCTGAAGGCCTACAGGCTTTTGGGCCTCCGGGGGATGGCCCGGGTGGACTTCTTCCTTTCCGAGGGGGAGGTTTACCTGAACGAGGTGAACACCATCCCCGGCTTCACCCCCACCAGCATGTTCCCCCGCCTCTTCCTGGCCAAGGGGCTGGCCTATCCCGAGCTTTTACGGCGCCTGGTGGAGCTGGCCTTGGCCTGAGCTACGGGGCCTTCCGCAGATGGACGGGGGTGGGGGAGGTGAAGCCCGGGGGCAGGGGAAGGGGCTCGCCGTACCGCACCAAGACGGTGGGCGCCACGGGGTAACAGCCCATATTCTCGCCGTAGATGGCCAGGCCGCCCCGGTGGACGGCGTTCCAGGGCACCGTGAGCCGGAGGGCCAGGTGGCCGTGCTCGGCAAACCGGTTGCGGATGGCTAGGCCCGCCGGTGAGTCCAGGGAAACATGGGCCTGCATCAGGTAGCCGTACGAGCCCCGTTCCTGGCCGCGCCAGTGGGACAGGACTCCCCGGGCGTCTGCGGGGTCATCGGCTAGATGCCAGGTGGCTACTCGCACCCCGTTCAGGGAAACCTCCACCGTGGTGGGGAAGGGCTTGTCCTCGGTCTGGGGGTAGTCCTCGGGGTGGAGGCGTTCCGGCCAGTCCACCTTTTCCCGCCCGGCTTTGGCGGCGACCTCGCAGAGAAAGGTGAGGGACTCTGCCCCTTCCAGGGTAACGCCCTCGGGTAACCGGAGCCGGTACTCCACAAACCCGTGCCCCCGGCCGTAGTGCTTGCCCTCGAGGCTTGGGGGTGCGGAGGCCTCGCTGAAGGAGCTTTCCCAAAAATCCCCCGGAGCGAAGCGCAGGGCCAGGGTGCTGGCGTCCACCCCCTCCACCCGGGGCAGGCCTCTGGCGTCCCGCACCCACCACTGGGTGTAGTTGGTGTGCACCCGCTTCCCCTCTTTGTCCTCCAGCCAGGCCACCAGGGTTGCCAGGGCGGGCTCCCGGGGTAGGGTGATGGGGATTTCCCCCAAGGGTGCCAGCCGGTAGGGGGGAAAGCGCGGGCACGCCCTGGATTCCACAGGCTCCTCGCGCCAGCTGCCGAAGCGGTCCAGCCACCGCATCAGCCACCGGAGGACCAGCCCCTCCTCATGGCGGCCGCTCATGTGGCTGAAGAGGACGGGCACCCTTACCCTTTCCCCGGGTTGGGCGGTTTTGATGGCCGGCACGTCCAGGACGAGGAAGTCCTCGGCGAAGACGTCCCGCACCGCCATACCCGGGGCCCAGAAGGCATACCCGAAGGCCTTGGGGGAGCGGTCGTAGTTGTAGATGCCGTTGTGCTCCCACTCCACATCGGTCAGCTGGGTGTAGGTGTAGCCCGAAAGCTTCTCGCAACCCCGCAGGGCGTTGACGTAGAAGAGGGTTCCCCAGGAGACGTCCCCGTCCCCGTCCTCGGCGCTCACGTAGCCGAACTCGTTGTTGACGAAGGGCTCGCCCCGTTGCCGGTAGCCGGCGATGTAGTTCCAGCCCTCCCCAGCTTTAATGTGCTCGGCGCTGGCCTCACGGCAGAGCTGCCCCACGATCTCCATGTCCCGCCCGTACCAGTGGAAGGAGTTCAGGTCGGTGTCCAGGTGGGACCAGCCCGAGTTGTCGTGCACCAGCCGCGTGGGGTCCAGCTGTCGGGCGAGGTGGACCATCTCCAAAGCCCAGTAGATGCGGTGCTCTTCCGGAGCCTTTTCCGGGCTGCCAAGGCCCCACTCCTCATTGAAGATCGTCCAGCAGAAGATGCTGGGGTGGTTGAAGTCCCGCTCTATCAGCTCGCGCAGGGTTTGCGCGAAGGCTTCGCGGGCGCGCTGGGCGTTCTCGGGGGTGTAGGGGGCCTCGGGGTGGGTGAGGAGCCAGGTGTTGGGCAGGTCCTGCTGGACCAAAAGGCCCAGGCGGTCGGCCCAGTAAAGGCGGCGGGGCTCGTCCGCCTTGACGTGGATGCGGAGCATGTTGAAGCCGGCCTCCTTGGCCAGCTCCACGTCCCTTCGCAAAAAGGCCTCGCTGGGGGCGGTGTAGATGCCTTCGGGGTTGAAGGACTGGTCCAGAACCCCGCGCAGGTAGATGGGCTTGCCGTTCAGCAGGACAAAACTGGGGTGCTCCTCGGCGGGTTGCCCAAAGGCCACGGTGCGGATGCCGAAATAGGTGCGGACGCGGTCGTAAACCCTGGCCTTTGCCCCTCTTCCGGCGCGGAGCAGGATCTCCGCAGGGTAGAGGTAAGGGGTCTCGGGGCTCCAGAGGATGGGCTCGGGGACCCTGATCTCCAGTTCCATCTCCTCCTGATCCGGCGCCGCCTTGGCCTCCGCGGTGGGAAACCGCCCTTCAGGGGAGCGCACCTCTACCCAGACCTCCCCGTTCCCTTCCTCCCTTCCCCGGTCCAGCCTGATGGCGAACCGCACCCTTCCCGTGGGAAGGTGGTCCTGTCCCGCCAGGGGAAGGATGCGGAATCCCCGGATGGCCACTGGTCCCGTGGCCTCCAGCCAGACGGTCTGCCAGATGCCGCTCGTGGGGGTGTACCAGCCCACCTGCTTGCCCGTGGGCAGCGCCGGGTCGGTGGAGTCGGCTACCCGGACGGTGAGCTGGTTGGGCATGGAGAAGCTAGCCTGTTGGGAGACATCAAAGCGGAACTCGCCGTAGCCGCCCGCGTGTTCCCCCACCTTTTCCCCGTTCAGCCAGACCGTGGCGTGCCAGTCCACCGCGCCAAAGCAAAGCCAAAGCCGCCTGCCCCTCCAGGCCTCGGGAAGGGTAAAGGTGCGCCGGTACCAGGCGACGCCCCTATAGTCCGTGCGCTCCAGGCCGCTAAGCCGGCTTTCCCAGGGAAAGGGCACCAGGATGCGCAAGGGGAAGGCGGGGGGAGAGGCGAACCATCCTCCCTCCATCCCGATATTCTCTGGATCAAAGGCGAACTCCCAGATGCCGTTGAGGGTCCGCCACGCCGGGCGCTTCAGGTCGGGGCGGGGGTGTTCGGGCCGGGGGATCACCAGCCCTAAGTTTACAATGAGTTTGACTCTTCAGGGGGCGGAAATGTAACCTTGAGGCAAAAGGGGGTAGTATGAGCCTTCTAGAGCGGTTGGGGCTTTCCGGCAGGCGGGTCCTCATCCTTCACCACGATGACCTGGGCCTGACCCACGCCCAGAACGAGGCTTACCTGGCCTTGGGCTTCCCCACGGGAAGCGTCATGGTCCCTGGGGCTTGGGCGGGCGGGGTGAGGGGCCGGGACCTGGGGGTCCACCTGGTCCTCACCAGCGAGTGGCCCGCCCCCCGGATGCGCCCCCTCACCGAAGGGGAGAGCCTAAAGGAGGAGGCGGGCTTCTTCCCCTCCTCTTTAGAGGCCCTTTGGCGGCGGGCCCGGGCCGAGGAGGTGGAGAGGGAGCTCAGGGCCCAGATAGAGGCGGCCAAGAGGCTCTTCTCCCCCACCCATCTGGACACCCACCAGGGGGCGGTCCTGAGGCCGGACCTGGCCGAGGTCTACCTGCGCCTGGCCCAGGAATACCGCCTTCCCGCCTTGGTTCCGGAGAGCCTCGAGGGCCTGGGCGTTCCCGAGGCCTTCCTCCCCGACCTTCTGCGCCTCATGGAAAAGGCCCCCTTCCCCCGGGTGCGCTTCCTGGACCCCTACAACCTTCCCCCGGAGGAACGGCTTGGCTTTTACCTGGACCTCTCCCGGCTTCCCCCGGGGCTTTACCACCTGGTCCACCACAGCGCCCTGCCCACCCCCGAGGGCCGGGCCTTGCCCGACTGGGCCAGCCGGGAGGCGGACTACTTCGCCCTGAGCCACCCGGAGGTGCGCCGGGTCCTCTCTGAGTTCCACCCCCTCACCTGGAAAGAAGTCCGGGAGGCCTTATGAAGGCTTGGCGCTACGCCTCGGGGCAAATGGGTCTCACCATAGTTTCGGAGAGCTTCGGCACCTATCTGGCCTTTTTCTATCTGGAAAAGCTCGGGTTGTCCGCCGCATTTTATGCCCTGGCGCGCAGCCTGTACGCCATCTGGGACGCGGTGAACGACCCCCTCTTTGGCCACCTCTCCGACCGCACCAAGACCCCCTTAGGCCGCAGGCGGCCCTGGCTTCTTCTGGGCATTCCCCTCTTCCTCCTCTTCTACCTCCTGGTCTTCTGGGTGCCGGACTGGGCCAAAAGCCCGGGGGTGCTTCCCTATTACTTCCTCCTGGCCATCGTGCTTTATGAAACCACGGCCACCGTGATCTGGACCAACTACGGCGCCCTTTTCCCGGAGATGTTCCGGAACCTCGCGCAAAGGGCCCAGGCCGCGGCCTTGAAGCGGGGCACGGAGCTCTTTGGCCTCATTCTGGGCATCGCCCTGGCCCCGGTGATCTACGCCCAGTTTGGCTTTGCGGGCATGGCGCTTCTCTTTGCTGGACTGGCCCTTTTCGCCTTCCTGTTCTTCCTCTCGGGCGTGGAGGAGGACCCCAGGGCGGAAAGCGGGCTTGGACTTTTGCCCTCGTTCCGCCTGGTCTTCGCTAACCGGGCCTTCTGGGTAGCGGCTTTGGTGGGTCTTCTCTTTGAGTTCGGGCGCACGGTGATCCAGACGGCCATGGCCTTCTACGCCAAGCACAGCCTGGGCCTGCCCGAGGCGGCCACCACCCTCCTCTTCGCCGCCGTCTTCCTGGTGGCCCTGCCCTCGGTCTTCCTCTGGGGAAGGCTTTCCCAGGTTTTGGGGGGGAAGCGGGCCTGGCGGCTTGCCCACCTCCTCATGGGCTTGAGCGCCCTTCTTCTTTTCCTGCCCCAAAGCCTTCTCCCCGCCGTCCTGGTGGGGGCCTTGGTGGGGATGGGCTTCGCCGGGGTGCGGGTCACGGGGGAGGTGATCATGGCCAAGGTCATTGACCTGGACGCGGAGAAGACGGGCACCCGCAGGGAGGGGGCCTACTACAGCCTGGTGGGGCTTCTGGGGCGGGTCTCCGGGGCTTTGGTGGGCCTGGCCTTCGCCCTTCTGGGGCCCCTCTTTGGCTACGTGAGCGGGGAGAACCCGGGGCCCAACCCTGGCCTGGCCTTCCGCTTCCTCATCTCCGTGGTGCCGGGGGTGGCCATCCTGCTGGCCTTCCTCCTCACCGCCTTATTCCCCCACGAGGTGCGGGAATGAAGTCTGAGCCCAGATTCCTGCAAAAGGCCCTGCTGGCCCTCCGCTTCCTGGGCCCGGAGGGGACCCGGCGGGCCCTTTTCTACGCTCTTTTGCGGGACTACTGGAACCGCATGCAACCTGCGCCGCAGGGCCCCTGGCGTGGCGTGGGGCCGCCCCAGGCCATGGTGGCCATCCCCGGGGGAGGGCGCTTCCTCTTCCCCGAGGGGGAGCTGGAGGCAGTTTTCCTAGAGGGGGGGCTCCGCCTCACCTGGACCCCGGGCCGCCTCCCACCCCCTTACGCCATAGAGAAAGCCCCTGCCCTCCTGGAGCCTGAACGGGAGGAGGGCGGGGGGCGCTTCGCCCTGGCGGCGGGGGGCGTCCGCCTCGAGGTGGGGCCGGAGGGCCTCCTCTTCCTGGACGAAGGGGGCCGGGTGTGGCGGCGGGAGGCCCTGCCCGAGCGCCAAGGGGAGGCCTGGCGGCACCGGGTGGACCTGGCCCCGGGGGAGCGGCTTTACGGTCTTGGGGCGGTGGCGGCCCCTCTGGACCGCCGGGGGCGGAGCTACCGCCTCTGGAACCGGGATGTGGGGGGGAGTTACGGCCCGGATGAGGGCCCCCTGTACCTCACCATCCCCTCGCTCCTTTCCCGCAAGCCTGGGGGCGGGTACCTGGTCTTCTACGAGAACCCCCACGAGGCCTTTTTGGACCTGAGCGGCGATGTGGGCCTGGTGGCCTTTTCCGGCGGGGCTCTGAGGTACTACCTCTTTCCCGGGGGGCCCAAGGAGGCCCTGGCCGCCTACACTGCCCTCACGGGCAGGCCGCCCCTCCCGCCCCGCTTTGCCTTGGGCCTCCACTTCGCCCGCTGGGGGCTTAGGACGGAGGAGGAGGCGCGGGAGGTGGTGGAGGGGTTTTTCGCCCACGACCTCCCCCTCTCCGCCCTGCACCTGGACATAGACTACATGGACGGCTACCGGGTCTTCACCGTGGACCGGAGGCGTTTCCCCCATCTGGAGGGGCTGGTGCGGGACCTGGAGGGGCGGGGGGTGCGCACGGTCCTCATCCTGGACCCCGGGGTCAAGGCCGAGGCGGGCTTTCCCCCCTTTGAGGCGGGCCTGAAGGAGGGGGTCTTCTGCACCCTTCCCGGGGGCCGCCTCCTGAAGGCCCCGGTGTGGCCGGGGTGGTGCGCCTTCCCCGACTTCACCAGCCCCAAGGCCCGGGCCTGGTGGGGCGAGCGGTGCGGGGAGCTCCTCGCCCTGGGCGTTCACGGCTTCTGGCTGGACATGAACGAGCCCGCCGCCTTCGCCGCCTGGGGGGACCCCACCCTTCCGGGCCCCACCCGGCACGCCCTCGAGGGCCAGGAGGGGGACCACCGCGAGGCCCACAACCTCTACGGCCTCCTCATGGCCCGGGCCACCCACGAGGCCCTGCGGGCGCGGGGCGTGGCCCGCCCCTTCCTCTTCTCCCGCTCCGGCTTTGCGGGCCTGGCCCGCTACGCCTGGAACTGGACGGGGGACGTGGAGAGCAGCTGGGAGGCCCTTCGGCGCACGGTGGGCATCGTCCTGGGGCTTGGGCTTTCCGGGGTGCCCTACACGGGCTCGGACATCGGGGGCTTCAGCGGCCACCCCTCCCCGGAGCTTTTCCTTCGCTGGTTCCAGGCCGCGGCCTTCATGCCCTTCTTCCGCCTCCACTCCGCCATCTCCACCCCCAGGCGGGAGCCCTGGCGCTTCGGCGAGCCCGTGGTTTCCGTTCTCCGAAACTTTTTGCGGCTCCGCCACGCCCTCATCCCCTACCTCTACACCCTGGCCTGGGAGGCCCGGGAGAAGGGCTATCCCCTGGTCCGCCCCCTCTTCTTCTTGGACCCGGAAAGGGAAGCGGAGGACGCCTTTCTCCTGGGGGAGGACCTTTTGGTGGCCCCGGTGGTGGAGGAAGGGGCCCGCCACCGCCTGGTGCCCCTGCCCAAGGGTCTCTGGTACGAGTTCTGGAGCGACCGGCTGGTGGAGGGGCCCGGGGAGGTATGGGCCGAGGCGCCCCTAGAGCGCATCCCCATCTTTGTGCGGGCGGGCGCCGCCTTGCCCCTGGTGGAGGGGGAGGGCCTGGTCCTCCACCTCTACCCGGGGCCTGAGGGCCGGGCCGAAGGAAGCCTCTACTGGGACGAGGGGGATGGGGAGGGGCCCTCCCGGCTGGACCGCTTCCTCCTGGAGGGGGGGCGGCTCCTGTGGCAGGGGGAGGGGGATTACCCCTGGCCCTGGGAGGGGCTAGGGCTTCGCCTGCACGGGGCTGGGCTCAAGGGGGGAAGGGTGGGGGATGCGGTCTACCCCGCCGAGGAGGGGGTTCTCTGGCTTCCCCCCTTCCGCGAGGTCCTTTTGGAGGTGGAGGGATGAAGCTGGAAAAGGCGCTTTTTCTGGCCCATCCGGCCCAGGACCCCCGGGGGCTTCCCGGGGAGGGGTGGAAGGAGGTGGCCTTGCCCCACCAGTGGAGCCTCGAGGGCCTGGAGGCCGAGGTGGGCTGGTACCGCCTCCAGGTGCCCGAGGTGGGGCCAAGGCGCTTCCTGCGCCTTTGGGGGGATTACTACCAGGAGGCCTGGCTGGACGGGGCTTACCTGGGGCGGCACGAGGGGTACTTCTTCCCCTGGCTTTTGGAGCTTCCCCCGGGGCGGGAGCTTCTCCTAAGGGTCTCGGCCCCCAGGGAGCCCTTGGACCGGTGGCCCAGGTTCAAGCGGCAGATCAAGGGGGTCTTGGGCCAGCACGACTGCCGCCCTGGGGGGAACACGGAAAGGGGGCAGGAGCGGGGCACCGGGGGGCTTTGGGGCGGGGTGGAGGTCTGGCCCCGGCAGGAGGTGGCCCTCCTGGCCCTCACCCACCGCGCCCACCGGACCCCCACGGGCTGGCGGCTTCTGGTCCGGCTCTTGGTGGACGCTCCCCGGGCCTTTCAGGAGGAGGTTTGGCTTCGCCTCCTTCCGGAAAACTTCCCCGGGGAGGCCCGGGAGAAGCGGGGGGAGGTCCTTGGGGAGGGGGGCCGCTCCTGGCTTGAGGTGGTGTGGGACCTGCCGGAGATGCCCCTTTGGGAGGTGTGGGAGCGGGGCTTCCCCCACCTCTTCCGCCTCGAGGCGGAGCTCATGGGGGCCAGGCTTTCCGCCCCCCTGGGCTTCCGCACCCTGGGGCTGGATGGGGAGGGCTGGCTCCTTCTGAACGGGAACCGCCTCTTCCTCCGGGGCACCAACATCATCCCCACCCAGTGGCTTTCGGGCTACGGGGAGGAGCTGGCCCAAAGGGACGTGGCCCTCGTCAAGGAGGCCCACCTGAACGCGGTGCGGGTCCACGCCCACGTGGCCCACCCCGCCTTTTACCGGGCCTGCGACCGGGAGGGGGTTCTGGTCTGGCAGGACTTCCCCTTGCAGTGGGGCTACGCCCCCGACGAGGCCTTCGCCAGGGAGGCCCTGCGCCAGGCCCGGGCCATGGTGGACCTTTTGGGGGCCCACCCCGCCATCTACCTCTGGTGCGCCCAGAACGAGCCCACCCACAACCGCCACACCCTGGGCCCCCTCCTCCTTACGGCCCTGAAGGAGGCCGACCCCACCCGCCCCGTGAAGGAGGCCTCGGACTTCCGGGAGCACCCCTATCCCGGCTGGTACTATGGGCACCACCGGGACTTCCTGGCCCTCCCCGGGGCCCCCCTGCCCTCGGAGTTCGGGGCCCAGGCCCTGCCCCGGGCGGAGCTTCTCAGGCGGGTCCTGGGGGAGGCCGCCTGGCCGCCTCGGTGGGAGGTCTGGGCCTACCACAACTTCCAGCCCCACGAGACCTTCCGGGTGGCGGGGGTGGAGGTGGGGGAGAGCCTCGAGGCCTTCGTGGAAAGCTCCCAGGCCTACCAGGCGAAGCTCCTCACCTTCGCCATCCACGCCTACCGCCGGGCCAAGGGCAAGGTGGTGGGTTACTTCCAGTTCATGTTCGTGGAGCCCTGGGAGGGGATTACCTGGGCGGTCTTGGACGTGGAGCGGGTCCCCAAGAAGGGGTTTTACGCCCTGAAGGAGGCCAGCAGCCCGGTCCTCCTCTCCCTGGTGCCCTTCCGCGAGCGGCTGGAGGTGGGCGGCCCGCCCCTCATGGAGGCCTGGCTGGTGAACGACCTGCCCCGGCCCCTAAGGCTTCGGGTGCGCCTTTGGCTGGAGGGGGAGGCGGGGCTGGACCTCTGGCAGGGGGAGATGGACCTGGGGGCGGGGGAGGCGCGGTGCTTCTTCCACCTCATGGAGGCCTGGGAGGCTCCCCTGGAGGCCCAGGCCGCCTTGGCTCCCTTGCAGGAGGCCCTGAGGGGCCTTCCTCCCGGGGAGTACCGCCTGGTGGGGGAGGCCTGGGAGGGGGAGAGGCTTTGGTCCCGGCACCAGGTGGCCCTCACTTACCTGCCCCCCCTCCTGCCCCCGGGGGTGGCCTGGTAGCCTGGGGCGTGGACCGGGCCCGGAGCCCATAAAGGGGAAAGAATGCGGGCGAAGCTGGGCGATGTGGAGCTGGCCCTCGAGGCGGAATCCCTGGAGAGGGTAGAAGGGGGAATCCGCCTTCTGGGAAAGGAGGTGCGGGTTTACCCCCCTTTCCAGGCCCGGACCTTCTTCCGCCACGGCTGGCAGAGCTGGAGCCTTACCGCCTGGGTGGACCTGAAGGAGGCCAAAAGGCCCCTCCTTCCCAAGGAACGGCGGCCCCAGGCGGACGACCCCTTCCTCCTGGAGTCCTCGGCCTGGTGGGGAAGCGGGGTGGGGGCCCTGAAGGGACCGGACGGGAAGGTGCTCCTCTTGGGCGCCCTGGGCGTGGGGGCCCGGGTGCGGGGGGAGGAGGGCCTCCTCCTGGGCCGCTACGCGGAGGGGGAGGGGGAGTGGTTTCTGGCTTACAGCGAGGAAGCGGAGGTTTTCGCCGCCTACAGCAGGCTTCTCCCAGGGAGGCTATCCGGGAGGCCCCCCAGGGTCTGGTGCTCCTGGTACAGCTTCTTCACGGGGATCAGCGAGGCCCTTCTCCTTTCCGTCCTGGAGGAGATACGGGGCTACCCCTTTGAGGTCTTTCAGGTGGACGACGGCTGGCAGAGGGCCTTAGGGGACTGGGAGCCCAACGAGAGGTTCCCCCGGGGCATGGCCTTTTTGGCGGAGGCCATCCGGGAGAGGGGCCTGAGGCCCGGGCTGTGGCTCGCCCCCTTCCTGGTGACGGTGGAAAGCTCCCTTTACCGGGGCCATCCAGACTGGGTGTTGCGGGACGGGGAAGGCAGGCCCATCCCTGCGGGCTTCAACTGGGGTAAGCCCCTTTTCGCCCTGGATTCCGGTAAGGAGGAGGTGGTGGACTTCGCGGTGGACCTGGTGCACAAGGCCCTCGCCTGGGGGTACGACTACCTCAAGCTGGACTTCCTCTACGCCGCCGCCCTCCCCGGGGCCGAGGGGGAGGGGCGGTACCGGGAGGCTTTGGGGCGGATCCGCCAGGCGGCGGGAGCAGCCTACCTCCTTTTCTGCGGGGCCCCGGTCTTCGCCTCCTTGGGCCTGGCCGACGGCCTCAGGGTGGGGCCCGACGCGGCCCCCTACTGGGACAACGAGGACCGGACCCTCTGGCTTTCCGACCCCACGGGGCCGGGGCTCAGGAACGCCCTCCGCACCAGCCTCAACCGGCTTTGGCTCGGGGAAAATGTCCATGTGGATCCCGATGTGGTCTACTTCCGCACCCGCTTCAACCTGCTCCGCCCAGAGGAGATGCGCCTGCAGGAGGGCCTGGCCCACCTTACCGGGTTCAAGGCCACCTCGGACCCTCCCTCCTGGCTTCTGCCCGAGGAAAAGGAACGCCTTCGGGCCTTTCTTTCCCAGGAGGTGCCCGTGCGCCGTCTGGGCCCCTACCAGCTTCAGGTGGGGGAGGAGGTTCTGGACTATGCCCTCGTTCTATAAGCGCTACCACCGCAAGGCCGACGGGCGGGAGCTGATCCTCTATGGCCATAGCCCCCTCACAGCAGAACCCCTCCCTGAGCCCGAGGAGGCCTTCCGGCCCGCCCCCCACCTCCGCCACCACCCCTTGCGGGGGGAGTGGGTGGTCTACGCCGCCCACCGCCAGGAGCGCACCTTTTTGCCCCCCAGGGAGCACTGCCCCCTTTGCCCCAGCCGGGAAGGGGGCTTTCCCACGGAGATTCCCTTTCCCCGCTTCCAGGTGGCGGTTTTTGAGAACCGCTTTCCCTCCCTGGTGCCAGGCCCCCCCTCTCCCCCCGAGGGCCTGCCGGTGGCCGTGGGGGAGGCTTTGGGGCGGTGCGAGGTGGTGGTCTACACGGAGGCCCACACCGGGAGCCTGGCCTCCCTCTCTGAGGAGGAAAGGCTTCTCCTCGCCTGGGTGTGGCGGGAGCGCTACCAGGCCCTCTACGCCTTGGAGGGGGTGCGCTTCGTCATGCCCTTTGAGAACCGGGGGGAGGCGGTGGGGGTTACCCTCCACCATCCCCACGGGCAGATCTACGCCTATCCCTTCGTGCCCCCCGTCCTGGAGCGGGAGAGCCAGGCCTTCCGGGAGAAGGCGGTTCTGCTAGAGCTTTTCCCCCACCTGGGCCCTTACGCCGTGGACCAGGAGGAGGGTTTCTTGGCCTTCGTGCCCCCCTTTGCCCGCTACCCCTTTGAGGTCTGGGTGGCCCCAAAGGAGCGCCACCCCGGCCCCTGGACCTTCGGCGAGGGGGAGATGGCCGCCTTCGCCCGGCTTTTGGGCCGGGTGGTGGCCCGCTACGATGCCCTCTACGGGGAGCCTTTCCCCTACGTCATGGTCTTCCACGCCGCCCCCTTGGGGGAGGAGGGCACCTTCCACTTCCACGTGGAGTTCTACCCACCAAGGCGCACCAGGGACAAGCTGAAGTTTTTGGCGGGGACGGAGCTTGGGGCGGGCACCTTCGTGGTGGACGCGCTTCCAGAGGACACGGCGCGAATCTTACGGGAGGCGTTATGAAATACTTGCTGGCCTTAGACCAGGGGACCACCTCCAGCCGGGCCATCCTCTTCACCCTGGGGGGCGAGGTGGTGGCCGTGGCCCGGCGGGCCTTCCGGCAGCTTTACCCGGAGCCGGGCCTGGTGGAGCACGACCCCAAGGAGATCTGGGAGACCCAGTTATGGGCGGCCCAGGAGGCTTTGCGCCAGGCGGGGGCGGACCCCAAGGAAGTGGTGGCCCTGGGGATCACCAACCAGCGGGAGACCACCCTGGTGTGGGACCGGACCACGGGCGAACCCTTCCACCACGCCCTCGTCTGGCAGGATAGGCGCACCGCTTCCCTGTGCGAGGCCTTTAGGGAGAAGGGCCTGGAGCCCCTCTTCCGGGAGCGCACGGGCCTCCTCCTGGACCCCTACTTCTCGGGAACCAAGCTCCTGTGGCTTCTGGAGAATGTGCCCGGGCTTAGGGCGAAGGCGGAGAGGGGGGAGGCCCTCTTCGGCACCGTGGACACCTGGCTCCTCTGGAACCTCACCGGGGGTAGGGTCCACGCCACCGACCCCACGAACGCCAGCCGTACCCTGCTCTTCAACCTGCACACCCTGTCTTGGGACGAGGAGCTGCTGGACCTTCTGGGGATTCCTGGGGCCATGCTCCCCGAGGTGCGTCCCTCGGACGGGGACTTCGGGGAGGCCCTGCCGGAGCTTCTTGGGGCCCCCATCCCCATCCGGGGGGTTCTCGGGGACCAGCAGGCGGCCCTCTTCGGCCAGGCGGCCCTCTTGGCGGGGGAGGGAAAGTGCACCTACGGCACCGGGGCCTTCCTCCTCCTGAACACGGGGGGGCGCCCGGTCTTCTCCCAGAAGGGCCTCCTCACCACCGTGGCCTGGAGCCTGGGCGGGAAGGCCACCTACGCCCTGGAGGGAAGCGTCTTCGTGGCCGGGGCGGCCATCCAGTGGCTCAAGGAGGTGGGCCTCATCGGGGAAAGCCGGGAGGTGGAGGCCCTGGCGGGGAGCGTGGCGGATAACGGCGGCGTCTACCTGGTCCCCGCCTTCGCCGGCCTGGGGGCCCCCTACTGGGACCCCTACGCCCGGGGGGCCATCCTGGGCCTCACCCGGGGGACCACCAGGGCCCACCTGGCCCGGGCGGCCCTGGAGGGAGTGGCCTTCCTGGTGGCGGACGTGGCGGAGGCCATGGCGGAGGAGGCCCGCCTCCCCCTCCAGGAGCTCAAAGTGGACGGGGGCATGGCGGAAAACGACCTCTTCCTCCAGATCCAGGCGGATCTCCTGGGGAGGGCGGTGGCCCGGCCCCGGGTGACGGAGACCACGGCCCTGGGAGCGGCCCTGATGGCGGGGGTGGGGGCGGGGGTCCTGGACCTGGAGGGGGTGCGAGGGGTCTGGAACCTGGAGGCCCGCTTTGCTCCCGGGATGCCCGGGGACCGCCGCCAGGCCCTCTTGCGGGGGTGGCGGCGGGCGGTGGAACGGGCTATGGGCTTCGCCAGGGAGGAAACGTGATGGACCGGGAAGCCCTCTGGGCAAGGCTCAAGGAGCCCTTTGACCTCCTCATCCTCGGCGGGGGGGCCACGGGGGCCGGGGTGCTTTGGGAGGCCACCTTAAGGGGGCTCAAGGCGGCCTTGGTGGAGGCGGGAGACTTTGCCTCAGGGACGAGCTCCCGGAGCACCAAGCTCCTCCACGGGGGGGTGCGCTACTTGGAGCTGGCGGTGAAGCGCCTGGACCGCCGCCAGTTCAAGCTGGTGCGGGAGGCCTTGGCGGAGCGCAAGGTGGTTCTGGACCTTGCCCCCCACCTGGCCCGGCCCCTCACCCTCATCACCCCCCTCTTCCGCCCGCTGGAGATCCCCTACTACTGGGCGGGCCTCAAGCTCTACGACCTCCTGGCGGGGAAGAGGTGCCTCGGCCCTAGCCGCTACCTTCCCCCGGAGGCGGTGCGGGACCTCTTCCCCGACCTGCCCAGGACCCTGGGGGGCGTGGCCTACCAGGACGGCCAGTTTGAGGACTTCCGCCTGAACCTGGCCTTGGTCCTCTCCGCCCTGGACCGGGGGGCGGTGGCCCTGAACCACGCCGAGGCCAAGGCCCTTCTCCTGGAGGGGGGCCAGGTGCGGGGGGCGGTGGTGGAGGACCGCCTCACGGGAAAGGAGGTGGAGGTCCACGCCAAGGCGGTGGTGAACGCCACCGGCCCTCTGGCCGACGGGGTGCGCCGCCTTTTGGACCCCCACCTCCCCCCCCTCCTCACCCCCTCCAGCGGGGCCCACCTGGTCCTGGACTACCCCCTGAAGGCGGGCCTCCTCATCCCCAGGACCCAAGACGGCCGGGTCCTCTTCCTCCTGCCCTACCGGGGAATGGCCCTCCTGGGCACCACGGACCTCCCCGCCGAGCCCGGGCCCTGCCCCCTTCCCCGGGAGGAGGAGGTGGCCTACCTCCTTCAGGAGATCCGCCCCTACCTGGGGGACCTCGCCTCCCGGGTGCGGGCCTCCTGGTCGGGCCTGAGGCCCCTGGTGGGGAAGGGGGAGACCAGGCTTTTGGTGCGGGACCACTACATAGAGGCCAGGCAGGGGCTCTACACCCTGGTGGGGGGGAAGTGGACCACCTTCCGCCTCATGGCCCTGGACCTGGTGGAGCGGGTGGCCCGGGACCTGGGCCTTTTCCTACCCCCTTCCGCCTCCCACACCACTCCCCTCCTGGGGGCGGGCCCCCGGCCTCCCCTGGACCTTTCCGGGGAGGTGGCCCAGCACCTCTACGCCACCTACGGGGCCCTGGCCCTCGAGGTGGCCTCCCTGGGGGATAGGCCCCTCCTCCCGGGGCTTCCCTACCTGGAGGGGGAGGTGCGTTGGGGGGTACGGCACGAGCTGGCCCAAAAACCCCTGGACATCCTGGCCCGGAGGATGGGGCTAGCCTTCCTGGACCGGGAGAAGGCCCTTCTGGCCCTGCCCCGGGTGGTGGAGCTCATGGCCCCCCTCCTGGGCTGGAACGAGGGGCGGAAGGCGGCGGAGCTGGAGGAGGCCAGGAGGGCCCTCCCTGGGCTTTGCTAGCCCTCCTGGCTGCGTTGCACGGGGGTGGTTTCCTTCAGGATGGCCCGGACCCGTTCCCCGGGGACGGTTTCCTCCCTTAGGAGCTCCTCGGCGATGCGGTGCATGGCCTCGGCGTGCTCCAGGAGGACCTGGCGGGCCTTGGCGTAGGCCTCGTCCAGGATGGTGCGGATGTCCTCGTCAATGAGGCGGGCGGTCTCCTCGGAGTGGTCCTTTTTCTTGGCGATCTCCTCGCCCAGGAAGATGGGCCCCGAGTCCGAACCCCAGGCGATGTTCTTGAAGTGCTCCCCCATGCCCCAGTCCAGGACCATGCGCTTAGCGAGCTGCGTGGCCCGCTTGAAGTCGTCCTGGGCCCCGGTGGTCACGGTCCCGGTGAAGAGCTCCTCCGCTACCCGGCCCGCCATGAGGACGGCGAGCTCGTCCATGAGGTGGTCCTTGGAGACCAGGACCCTCTCCTCGGGCTTGCTCCAACGGGCCCCCAGGGCCATCCCCCGGGGGACGATGGAGACCTTCTCCGTCTTGTCGGCGTGGGGGAGGATTTCACCCACCACGGCGTGCCCCGCCTCGTGGTAGGCCACGGCCCGCTTCTCCTCCTCGGAGAGCTTCAGGGCGGGGCGCTCGAGGCCCAGGACGATCTTGTCCAGGGCCTTGAGGAAGTGTTCCTTGCGGATCGTTTTCTCCCCGTCCCGGGCGGCCATGAGGGCGGCTTCGTTCACCAGGTTCTTAAGGTCGGCCCCGGAGAAGCCGGGGGTGAGGTGGGCCAGCTCCAGGGGGTCCACGTCCTCGGCCACGGGCTTGCCCCGCATGTGCACCAAGAGAATCTCCTTGCGCTCCTCCAGCGAGGGGAGGCCCACCACCACCTGGCGGTCAAAGCGGCCCGGGCGCAGGAGGGCGGGGTCCAGGATGTCGGGGCGGTTGGTGGCCGCCAGGACGATCACCGAGGTGTCCTTCTCAAAGCCGTCCATCTCCGAGAGGATCTGGTTCAGGGTCTGCTCCCGCTCGTCGTGGCCGCCCCCTATCCCCGCCCCCCGCTTTCTGCCGATGGAGTCCAGCTCGTCTATGAAGATGATGCTGGGGGCATTCTTGCGGGCGTCCTCAAAGAGGCTCCGCACCCGGCTCGCCCCCACGCCCACGAACATCTCCATGAACTCGCTGGCGGAAACGGAGAAGAAGGGCACCCCCGCCTCCCCGGCCACCGCCCGGGCCAGGAGAGTCTTCCCTGTGCCCGGAGGGCCCACCAGGAGGACGCCCTTGGGGATCTCCGCCCCCAGCTCCAGGTACTTTTGGGGGTATTTCAGGAAATCCACCACCTCCATGAGCTCCCTCTTGGCCTCCTCGTGGCCCGCCACGTCCTTGAAGGTGGTGGCGACGTCTTTCTCTTTGCCGTAAAGCCGGGCCCGGCTCTGGCCAAACTGCATCACCTGGCCCGCCCCTCCTTGGGCCCGCATGAAGAAGAACCAGAAGAAGAGGATGAGGAGGAGGGTGGGGCCCACATAAAGGAGGAATTGCGGCCAGAGGGAGGGGGGCTTGGTGACCACCTTAACCCCGTTTTCCTCTAGGAAGCGCAGGAGCTCAGGGTCCTGGACCGCCACGGGGGGCAGGGGCACCTGGAAGCGCCGGGCCACCCGCTCCCCTTGGGGGGTGGGGAAGCGCTCGGGCTCTTTGAGGAGCCCCAACATCCGGGTTTCCTCCAAGGTCACCTCGGCCACCTTGCCCTGGCGCACCAGTTCCCGGAACTCGGTGTAGGCCAGGGTGGGGGCGGGGGGGCCGGTGAGGGTGGTGTAGGCCAGATAGCCCAAAAGGAGCAACAAGATCAGGGTAAAGGGGTTGATCCGCTGCGGCAACGTCTACCTCCCTTGTCCTATGGTAGCGCCTTCCCGGTGAGAGGACTGAGGGGTGTGGTATCCTTTAGCGGCGATGAAGGGGGTCCTCGAGGCCCTGCACCAAGGGGATTACGACACCGCCATAGAGCGCCTCACCCGCAAGGCCCTCTTCGGCCGCAAAGAGGAGGCCCGGGAGGCCCTGCTCCTCCTGGCCGAGGTGCACAGCCTTTATGGGGAAGAGGGTCTGGAGAAGGCCCACCGGGCCCTGGAGGAGGCCTATGAGCTGGGGGAGCTGGAGTATAACCCCCTTTACCGGGCTTTGTTGGGGGAGCTTCTCGCCCTCGAGGGGCGTTCGGAGCGGGAGGTCCTCCCCCTTTTCCTGCCCACGGAGGACCCTAGGGCCCGCTACCACCAGGCCCAGGCCCTCTCCTATCTGGGGAAGTTTGAGGAGGCGTTGCAGGCCCTGAAGCCGGGGCTTCCTGCCTTTTTGGCCTGGCGGGCGGAGGGGCTTAGGGGGCGGGCCCTGGAGCGGCTTGGCCGCCACCGGGAGGCGGCCTTGGCCTACGAGGGGGGGGCGGGAATCGCCTTGGGGGTGGAGCGGTACTGGCTCCTCTTGGACGCCGCCGCCATGTGGCTGGAGGCGGGGGAGGGGGAGCGGGCCCTTTTGGCCCTCGAGGAGGCCGAGGCCACGGTGGAGGAGGAGAGCGCCGAGGACGCCGCCACCCGCCACTACCTCTTAGCCCGGGCCCACCTCCTCCTGGGCAACCCCAACCGGGCCCTGGAGGAGGCGAGAAGGGCCCTGGAGAAGGAGGAGGAAAGCGGCCACCAGGCCTACGGCACCCCTATGGTGGCGGGCCAGGCCCTTCTGCAACTGGGGCGCTACCCAGAGGCCATGGAGGCCTACCGGGAAGCCCTCCGGCGGGCGGAGGCGGCGGAGCGCCCCTACGTCCTCCACGAGATGGCGGTGGCGGCCCTGGACCAGGCGGCCTATCTGGAGGCGGAAGGCTACCTGCGGGAGCTTCTGCACGGGGAGGGCTACCCCTACCGGGCCCAGGCCCTGGCGGACCTGGCGGAGGCCCTCTACCGCCAGGGGCGGTACGGGGAAGCGGAGGCGATGGCCCGGGAAGCCATGCGCCTGGGGGCGGAGGC
This sequence comes from uncultured Thermus sp., assembly GCA_947085095.1. Classification (GTDB taxonomy): domain Bacteria; phylum Deinococcota; class Deinococci; order Deinococcales; family Thermaceae; genus Thermus. The sequence continues at coordinate 73,386 of CAMTVD010000018.1, forward strand.
CTCGGGAGAGCTCATCCTGGGCCACATCGCCTACGATCTCATGCACCTGGAGGAGGCCCTGGCCCACTACCGCCTGGCGGCGGAGCAGGCCGAGGAGGGAAGCCGGGAGTGGGTGGGGGCGCAGGAGATGGTGGTGGACACCCTGGCCCAGCTGGGCTACCGCTCCCCCGAGGAGATCCTGGCCCGCACCGAGGCCGTTTTGCCCCACGTCCACCCCGCGGACGAGTGGCACCAGGCCCTCCTCGCCTACCGCGAGCGGGCTCTGGCCCTCCTGCGCGAGGGGAGGCGGCCTAACTAGCCCCTTTGCGCAGGGGGAAAAGGGCCTTGAGCACCTCCTGGACCCTGAGGGGTTTGGGCAGGTGGAGGACCCGGAGGGGCCTAAAGAGGAGGCCAGGGGGGGTTTCGCTCACCAGGTAGAGGGAGGCCAGCCTGCCCTCGGGATGGCCCCGCACCCTCCTGGCCGCCTCCAAGGCCTTTTCCCCCTGGAGGACGATGCCTTTGGGCCTCTCCTTGAGAAGCCGCAGGAGCCCTTCCAGATCCCGGGGCAGGAGGACCCGGAAGCGGTGGGCTTCCAACAGGTAGAGGAGAAGCCGGCGCACCACCCCGCTTTCCGCCAGGACCAGGATCAGGGGGTCCTCCGCCAGCAGGGTGGAGGGGCGGACCAGCCCCCGGCTTTTCAGCTCGTGGAGGAGGTGGTAGACCTCCTCCTCGGGAAGGCCGGAGAGGAGGGCCACGCTCCTGGCCCGCCTGACCCCGTCCAGGAGCTCCAGCACCGTCCAGGCCTCGGGGGAGAGGGGATGGCGGGTGGGGTCCTCCACCAGGTGGAGGACCTCGTCCGGGTCCACCTGCCCTCTCCGCCACTCGTCCAGGCGCCGGGCGGCCTCCATGAGGGCCCAGTCCGTGTCCAGGGTCTGGGGGAGGGCCACCTGGCTCCCTTCCTCTAAGGGCTCGGCCAAGACCTCCCCTTCCTTCTCCCCCAAGAGGGTGGCCAGGGCCTCCAGCACCTGGGCTTTTAGGGCCTCCAAGAGCTCCTCCTCCCCAATGAGGCCCAGCTCCAGGGCCAAGGCCCCTAAGGGGGTCCCGGGGTTTTCCCGGTCCTGGCGCTCCACCAGGGTCTGGACCTCCTCCAGGCTCAGGTGCCCGAGGCGCACCAGATACTCCCCCAGGTGGGGGCCGGGCTCGGTGCGGGCGTAGAGGATGCGTCCCCCAAGGAGGTGGACCCGGCCGTAGATCCGGCCCCGGAAGCTCACCACGGCGCTCTTGCGGCTCCCGGCCAGGGCTTTCAGGAGCTCTCCCAGGTCCAACTCCACGAGCGAGGCCCGGATCATAGGAGGGGTTCCACGGGGGGTGGGTAGCCCAGGTGGCGGTAGGCCTTTTCTGTGGCCACCCGGCCCCTGGGGGTGCGCTTCAGGAGGCCCTGCTGGATGAGGTAGGGCTCGTGGACCTCCTCCAGGGTCCCTGGGTCCTCGGAAAGGGCGGTGGCTAGGGTCCCTAGGCCCACCGGTCCCCCGGCGAAGCGGCCGATCAGGACCTCGAGGATCTCCCGGTCCCGCTTCTCCAGGCCCAGCTCGTCCAGGCCCAGGGCGTTTAAGGCTTCCTTGGCCCTTTCCCCGGTGATCACCTCCTCCCCCGCCACCTGGGCGAAGTCCCGCACCCGGCGGAAGAGCCTTTTGGCGATGCGCATGGTGCCCCGGCTCCTCTTGGCGATCTCCCGGGCGGCCTCCTCGGTGATCCCTACCCCGAGAAGCCTGGCGTCCCGCTCCACCCCCTCCATGAGCTCCTCCAGGGTGTAGTACTCCAGAAGCTCCACGATGCCGAAGCGGCTCCTTAGGGGTGCGGTGATGAGGCCCGGCCGGGTGGTGGCCCCGATCAGGGTGAAGCGGGGAAGCTCCAGGCGGATGGTCCTGGCCGCGGGCCCTTGGCCGATGACGATGTCCATGGCGAAGTCCTCCATGGCCGGGTAGAGGTGCTCCTCCGCTTGGCGGCTTAGGCGGTGGATCTCGTCAATGAAGAGGATGTCCCCCTCCTCCAGGGAGTTGGCCAGGATGGCGGCCAGGTCCCCGGGCTTCTCTATGGCGGGGCCCGAGGTGGTGCGGATGTTCACGCCCAGCTCATAGGCGATCACGTGGGCCAGGGTGGTCTTGCCCAGGCCAGGGGGCCCGGAGAGAAGCACGTGCTCCAGGGGCTCCCCCCGGGCCCTGGCGGCCTCCAGGTAGACCCTGAGCTTCCCCTTCAGCCGCTCCTGGCCGATGTACTCCTCCAGGGTTTTGGGCCTTAGGGTGAGGTCCTCGTACACGGCCACGCCTTCACATGATAGCCTTTTCCCGTGCGCACGGTGAAGGACTTTCGCCAGGCCAAAGGAAAGCGGCTCGTCTACCTCACCGCCTACGACTACCCCACCGCCCGCTTGGCGGAGGCCGCGGGGGTGGACGCCATCCTGGTGGGGGACTCCTTGGGCATGGTGGTCCTGGGCTATTCCTCCACGGTGCCCGTGACCCTGGAGGAGATGCTCCACCACACCAAGGCCGCCCGCCGGGGGGCCCCGAACACCTTCCTGGTGGCCGACCTCCCTTACCTCAGCTACGCCACCTTGGACCGGGCCCTCTTGGCGGCGGAAAGGCTCCTCAAGGAGGGTGGGGCGGACGCGGTGAAGCTGGAGGGCGGGGAGGAGGTGGCGGAGATCGTGTTGGGCCTCACCCGGGCGGGGGTGCCGGTCCTGGGGCATGTGGGCCTCACCCCGCAGACGGCGAGCCAGCTTGGGGGGTATAAGCTCCAGGGGAAGCGCCCGGAGGAGGCGGAGAGGATTCTCGGGGGGGCCTTGGCCCTCGAGGCCGCCGGGGCCTACGGGGTGGTCCTGGAGATGGTCCCCGCCCTCCTGGCCAAGGAGATCAGCGAAAGGCTTTCCATTCACACCGTGGGCATCGGCGCCGGGCCCCACACCGACGCCCAGATTCTGGTCTTCCACGATGTGGTGGGGCTTTACTGGGAGTTCAAGCCCCGGTTCGTCAAGCGCTACCTGGAGGCGGGGAAGCTGATCCAGGAGGCCCTTGCCCGCTACGCAGAAGAGGTGCGGCAGGGGGTGTTCCCCCAGGAGGAGCACAGCTTCTAAAATGGACATTTGTGGTGCGCTTTCGTAGGGAGGGCCTGCGCCTGGACCAGGCGGTGGCCGAGGCCCTGGGGGTGAGCCGGGCCCGGGCCCAGGCCTGGATCGCCCAGGGCCGGGTCCGGGTGGGGGAGAAGGTGGTGCAGAGGCCCGCTTACCGCCTGAAGGGGGAGGAGGTGGCGGTGGAGCCCCCTGAGGAGCGCCCCCTGGTGGTGCCCGAGGACCTTTCCCTTCCCGTCCTCTACGAAGACGAGGACCTCCTGGTCCTCAACAAGCCCCCGGGCCTCCTCACCCACCCCGCTCCCGGGGTTTACACGGGCACCGTGGTCAACGCCCTTCTGGGCCGCTACTACGAGCCCGAGGCCGCGGAGCGCCCGGAGCTCGTCCGCCCCGGCATCGTCCACCGCCTGGACAAGGACACCAGCGGGGTCCTGGTGGTGGCCAAGCACGGGGGGGCCCTCGAGGCCCTCTCCCAGGCCTTCCGTGACCGCCTGGTGATGAAGCGCTACCTGGCCCTCACCGAGGGGCACCCCAAGGAGGGTACCCTCATCGCCCCCATCGGCCGCCACCCGGTGGAAAGGCACAGGATGCACGTGGGGGGGATCGCCCCCAGGTACGCCGAAACCCACTTCCAGATCCTGGCCACCTCTGGCCCCCACGCCCTGGTGGAGGCCCGGCCCCACACCGGGCGCACCCACCAGATCCGGGTCCACCTCAAGCACCTCAAGGCCCCCATCCTGGGGGACGAGGTCTACGGCAGGAAGAGCCCCCAGATCGCCCGCCAAGCTCTCCACGCCTACGAGCTCCGCCTTCCCCACCCCCGCACCGGGAAGCTCCTGGAGTTCCAGGCCCCCGTGCCCCAGGACATGGTCCGGGCCTGGGAGGCCCTGGGAGGGGTGTGGCCGGAGGGGATCGCCTTAGAGGGGGTATAATCCCGGAAATGGAAGCCTCCGTGGCCCTGCGTGCACCCTTGGATGCGGCCTCGCCCTCCCATCCCCCCGTCCGCCTCCACGTGGGGGATGCCCGGGAGGTCCTTTCCCGTCTCCCCGAGGCCTCCGTCCACCTGGCGGTCACCTCGCCCCCCTACTGGACCCTGAAGCGCTACGAGGACCACCCCGGCCAGCTCGGCCACGTGGAGGACTACGAGGCCTTTTTGAACGAGCTGGACAAGGTCTGGCGGGAGGTCTACCGCCTCCTGGTGCCCGGGGGGCGGCTCGTCATCGTGGTGGGGGATGTGGCTGTGGCCCGGAAGCGCTTCGGGCGGCACCTGGTCTTTCCCCTCCACGCCGACATCCAGGTGCGGTGCCGCAGGCTTGGCTTTGACAACCTGAACCCCATCATCTGGCACAAGCACACCAACGCCAGCCTCGAGGCCGACCGCCCCGGCTTCTTCCTGGGCAAGCCCTACGAGCCCGGGGCCATCGTCAAAACGGAGATAGAGTACATCCTCATGCAACGGAAGCCTGGGGGGTACCGCAAGCCCACCCCCGAGCAGCGGGAGAAGAGCCGCATCCCCAAGGAGGACTTTGCCCGCTTCTTCCGCCAGATCTGGGACGACCTTCCCGGGGAGAGCACCAAGACCCACCCCGCCCCCTTCCCCCTGGAGCTGGCCGAGAGGCTGGTGCGCATGTTCAGCTTCGTGGGGGACGTGGTCTTAGACCCCTTCGCCGGTACCGGCACCACCCTGCTGGCGGCCCTCAAGTGGGGAAGGGAGGCCGTAGGGGTGGAGCTCGTCCCCAAGTACGCCGAGCTGGCCAAAAAGCGCTTCGCCAGGGAGCTTCCGGGGGCGACGCTGGAGGTGGTGGGAGGTTAGCCGTGGACCCCGCCCTTTTGGCCTCGGAACTAGAGGGCATCCTGAGGCGGGTTGCGGCCGCTTCCCAGCAGGATAGTGGCCGGCAAAACCCCCTGGCGGACTACCTCTTGCGGCGCCTGCGCCTCCGCCTTCCCGCTTCCCTCCATCCTCACCTCAAGCGGGAGGTGCAGGTGCCGGGTCTGGCCAGGCTCAAGTCCTGGGACCTGGGCCTGGTCTACCCGGAGGGCCCCGTCAGGAAACCCCGGCTTCTCCTATCCCTAAAGTCCATCCTGAAAAACCCCTCGGGTTCCTGGCCTAATCGGCTGGACGACCTGGTGGGCGAGGTCTCCTCCGTGCAGATGCTTTTCCCGGAGGTGGTGGTGGGTTACGTGGTGGTTCTGGACTACGGTGCCCCCACCAAGCGGAAGGGGGGGTACAAAAGGCCTGTGGGGGACGAGCTAAAGCCCCTCTACGCCCGCTTTGTCCGGGGTCTGGAGGCTCTTTCTAGAAGACGCCCCCCCCTCTGGGCCCAGGGGTTGGTGGAGGGGCACTGGGCGATTTCCGTGGACAGCCGGAAGGAGGCCCTCCTCCTGGAGCCCGAGACTACGGTGAGGGCGGGCGAGGCCTTCTTGGACGCCTTGGTGGAGGCCTTGCGGGAGCGGGAGCCTTTGCTGTTCGTGGACGAGCAAGGCTGAAAAGTCCTTGGCCTAAGAGGGGGCCGCTCCCGCCAGTTGGAGCAGAGGGGGCAGGGCTTCTTGTAGGTCTTCTGGCGCGTCCCGCCTCAGGGTGATGTGCCCCACCTTGCGCCCGGGGCGCACCCCCTTGCCGTACCAGTGGAGGTGGGCCCCGGGCACCCTCAGGACCTCCCGGAAGTCGGGCTTGAGGCCGATGAGGTTCACCATGGCGCTATGCCCCCTGGGGGCGGTGCTCCCCAGGGGGAGGCCCAGGATGGCCCGCAGATGGTTCTGGAACTGGCTCGTCTCCGCTCCCTCCAGGGTCCAGTGGCCGGAGTTGTGCACCCGGGGGGCCATCTCGTTGAAGAAAAGCTCCTCGCCCACCTGGAAGAGTTCCAGAGCCAGGACCCCCACGTAGTCCAGGGCCTCGAGGGCCTTCCTCGCATACCCCTCCGCCTTCTTCCGCAGGGCCTCGGAAGCCCCCGGGGCGGGGGCCAGGGAGAGGCGGAGGATGCCCCCTTGGTGGTGGTTTTCCACCAGGGGGTAAAAGGCCACTTCCCCCGTGGTTCCCCGCACCGCCAGGATGGAAAGTTCCCGGTCAAAGGGCACGAAGCCCTCCAGGATGAGCCCCTTCCCTCCCAGGGCATGGAAGGCGGCCTCCGCCTCCTCGGGGGCCCGCACCAGGGCCTGGCCCTTGCCGTCGTACCCGCCCCTCCGGGTCTTGAGGAGGGCGGGAAGGCCCACCCGCTTGAGGCCCTCCTCCAGGTCAGGGAGGCTATCCACCGGGTGGAAGGGGGGCGTGGGCACTCCCAGGCCCCGGAAAAAGGTCTTCTCCAAAAGGCGGTCCTGGGCCACCTCCAGGGCCTTGGGCGAGGGGTAGACGGGGAGGAGGCCTTCCAGGAAGCGGGCCGCCCCCACGGGAACGTTCTCAAACTCGTAGGTGATGAGGTCTAGCCCCTGAGCGAAGCCCCTTAGGGCGGCCTCGTCCTCAAAGGCCCCTGGCAGAAGCTCCCCCACCTGGCCGGCGCAGGCCTCGGGGGAGGGGTCCAGGAAGCGGAAGGAAAGCCCCAGGGGGTAGCCCGCAAGGGCCAGCATCCGCCCCAGCTGGCCGCCGCCCAGAATCCCGATCCTCATACCCTTATTCTTCCTTCAAAAGGCCCCCGTGAGGCGCTTTTCGGGAGCGGGATCACGCCTCCTCCCTGGGGTCGGGGTGGGCCAGGACCGCCTCGGTCTGGGCTTGGCGGTAGGCCTTGACCCTTTCCAGCACCTCGGGGTGCCTGAGGCCCACGATGCTGGCGGCGAGGAGCGCGGCGTTCACCGCCCCCGCCTTGCCGATGGCCAGGGTCCCCACCGGGACCCCTGCCGGCATCTGCACGATGGAAAGAAGGGAGTCCAGGCCCTTCAGGGCCTGGCTTTCCACGGGAACCCCCAGGACGGGCAAGGGGGTATGGGCCGCGGTCATCCCCGGGAGGTGGGCGGCCCCTCCCGCCCCGGCGATGATGACCATGAGACCCCGGGCCTCCGCGGTTTTGGCGTACTCCGCCATGAGGTCGGGGGTGCGGTGGGCGGAGACCACCCGCACCTCGTGGGGGACCCCGAGGGCCTCGAGGGTCTCCGCCGCATGGCGCAGGGTGGCCCAGTCCGAGCGCGAGCCCATGATGATGGCTACCAAAGGCTGCATCGTACCGGATTGTACAAGGGGAGGCCCCTCTGGTAGAAGGGGAAGCTATGGAAGCCTTGGAGCTCCTGCGCTTGAACCTCCTTTCCCCCATGGTCCTGGCCTTCTTCCTGGGGGTGGCGGCCCGGCTTCTAAGAAGCGACCTGGCCTTTCCCGAGGCCATGTACACGGCCCTTTCCATCTACCTCCTCTTGGCCATCGGCTTCAAGGGAGGGGTGGAGCTTTCCAAAACGCCCCTGGGGCTTCTCCTCCTGCCCGCCCTGGCCACCCTCTCTCTGGGGCTCATCCGGCCCCTTTCCGGCTACCTCCTGGCCCGGCGCTTCCTGGGGGTGGGGCGGGCGGACGCTGGGGCCTTGGCGGCCCACTACGGCTCGGTCTCCGCGGTCACCTTCCTGGCCGCCCTCACCTTTGTCCAGGCGGTGGGCGGGCGTCCGGAAGGGTTCATGCCCACCCTGGTAGCCCTCCTGGAGGTGCCGGGGATCGTCCTGGCCCTGGTCTTGGCCAAACGGGGGAGCGGGAGTGTGGGGGAGGCCACGCGGGAGGTGCTTACCGGCAAGAGCGTGGTCCTCCTCCTGGGGGGGCTTTCCATCGGGGCCCTTTCGGGGGAGGCGGGGATGGAGCGGGTGAAGCCCTTCTTCGTGGACCCCTTCTACGGGGCCCTCACCCTTTTCCTGCTGGATCTGGGGATGGTGGCGGCCTCGAGGCTCGCTACCCTGCGCCAGGTGGGTTTTCGCCTGGTCCTCTACGGGGTGGGCCTGGCCCTCGTCCACGGGGCCTTCGGGGTCTACCTGGGCCACCTGGTGGGGCTTTCCGTGGGCGGGGCCACGGTCTTGGGGGCCATGGCGGCCAGCGCCAGCTACATCGCCGCCCCGGCGGCGGTGCGCATCGCCCTGCCCGAGGCCAACCCCAGCCTGTATCTGGCTGCCAGCCTGGCGGTTACCTTTCCCTTTAACCTGGTCTTGGGCATCCCCATCTACCACGCCTTGGCCCAGTGGATCGGGGGGTGAAGCATGAACCTGGTGCCTTTGAAGCTGGTGACCATCGTGGCGGAAAGCATCCTGGAGAAGAAGCTGGTGGAGGAGATCAAGCGCCTGGGGGCCAAGGGGTATACCATCGTGCCCGCAAGGGGGGAGGGTTCTCGGGGCATGCGCAGCCTGGACTGGGAGGGGCAGAACATCCGCCTGGAAACCATCGTCCCCGAGGAGGTGGCCCTTAGGATCCTGGCCCGCTTGCAGGAGGCCTACTTTCCCCACTATGCCGTGATCGCCTACGTGGAAAACGTCTTTGTGGTGCGGGGGGAGAAGTACGTTTAGGGCTGGCCCTTCCCCCGCCGCACCAGGGGGAGGAGGGCCAGGAGGAGAAGCCCTAAGAAGAGGAGCCAGGCCGGCACCCTCTGTCCCAGGAAGAAGGCCAAGAGCACCAGGCTCTGGGTCCAGAGGAGGCTCCCCAGGGCGGTGAGGAGCAGGTAGGGGAGGAGGGGATAGCCCAGGGCTCCAAAAAGGAGGGGGATGAGGGTGCGCAGGCCGGGGAGGAAAGGGGCCACGAGGAGGGCGGAGGGGCCAAAGCGGCCGAGGAACCTCTCCCCCCGCCTTAGGAGTTCTTCGGGGAAGCGCTTTCGGACTCTGGCCCCAAGCCGCCGCCCCACCCCGTACCCCAGGGCGTGGCCGGCAAAGGCCCCTAGGAAGAGGAGGGGGAGGAGGGGGAAGAGGGCGAGCCTTCCCTCCCCGGCCAGGACCCCGAGGGTGAGGAGAAGGGTGTCCCCCCCGGGGACGAAGAGGCCAAAGGGGAGCCCCACCTCCAGGAGGAGGATGAGGGCGGGGACGAGGTGGGCGCTCATCCTAGGGGGTCTGGGGGGCAGGCTTCCGCAGGGCCCAGAAACTGCCCAAAAGGAGCACCCCCAGGATGAAGAGGCTAAAGGCCTCCTTGTCCAGGCCCAAGGCCAGCTCGGGGCGGTGGAGGGTTTCCTTCGCCAGCTTGTCCCATCCGCCCACCAGAAGCTTTACTCCGGCGAGGCCCACCACCACGTAGGCCAGGTGTTTGAACCGGGGATAGCGGTCCAGAAGGTTCATCACCAGGCTGGCCAGCATTCTCAAGGCCAGGATGCCCAGGAAGACCCCGGTGTAGATCACCCAAAGCTGGTCGGAAAGGGCCACGGCCACCAGGACCGAGTCCACGGCGAAGGCCAGGTCCATGAGCTCCACCTGGGCCACCACCTTCCAGAACTGGGCGGCGCTGGCTTCCAAGGGCGGGGGGGCGTGGGCATCGTCGGGCTTGAGGAAGTGCTTGAGGGCGATGTAGAGGAGGTAGGCTGCCCCCAAAACCTGGACCCACCAGAGCTTGATGACCAAGGCGGCGAAGAGGAGGGCGAGGCCCCTGAAGACGTAGGCCCCCAGGATGCCGTAGAAGAGAGCCCTACGCCTCAGGTGCACGGGGAGCTTCTGCACCAAGACCCCCAGGATGAGGGCGTTGTCCGCGGAGAGGATGACCTCCAGGACGATCAGGATCAGGATCACGGAAATCACACCAGCTTCCATGCTTGCCTCCAAAGAAAAGGACCACCGCTAAAGCGGTGGTCTTGCCCGGGCCTCTGGCCCCCGGCCCCCCGGGGCTTTTTCGCCCGTACTGACGAGAGGCCGGCTCGGGGCTACTCCCCAACCACCGCCATTGTAGCAGAAAGGGCCGGGTGGACTCGGGTATACTGGGGGCATGGACGAGGTGCGGCAGGAGGCGGGGCTTCCCACCAAGGAGCAGGTCCTCGAGGCCCTTAAGGTGGTCTACGACCCGGAGATCCCCGTGAACATCGTGGACCTGGGCCTGGTCTACGACGTGGAGGTCCACGAAAACGGCGTGGTGGACGTGACCATGACCCTCACCGCCATCGGCTGCCCCGCCCAGGACGTGGTGAAGGCCGACGCGGAGATGGCGGTCATGCGCCTTCCCGGGGTGCAGGGGGTGAACGTGGAGTTTGTCTGGACCCCACCCTGGACCCCGGCCAAGATGACCGAGGAGGGCAAGCGCATGATGCGGATGTTTGGGTTCAACGTGTGAGCTTGGTTGCTTTACAGGGGGCCCGGAAGGGCCCCTTTTGCGTTAGAGTAAGGGCATGCCGGTCAGCCGCTATTACGATGTCAAGCGGGACGAGAAGGGGGAGAGGTACCTGGAGCCCTACGTCACGGGCTTCCTCCTCCTCAGGCTTCCCCTCCTCAACAAGGGCACGGCCTTCACCGAGGAGGAGCGAAGAGCCCTGGGCCTCGAGGGGCTTCTGCCCCCCCATGTGAACACCCTCGAGGAGCAGAAGGAGCGGATCTACCGCCGCTACCGCCTTCAGACCTCGCCTTTGGAGAAACATATCTACCTGCGCCACCTCCAGGACCGCAACGAGGTCCTCTTCTACGCCCTCTTGGTGGACCACCTGGAGGAGATGCTCCCCATCCTCTACACCCCCACGGTGGGGGAGGCGGTGCGGGAGTTCTCCCACATCTACCGCTACCCCCGGGGTTTCACCGCCAGCACCAAGAACATAGACCGGGTTGAGGAGGCCCTCATGAACGTCCCCCTGGAGGAGGTGCGCCTCATCGTGGCCACGGACTCCTCGGCCATTTTGGGCATCGGGGACCAGGGGTATGGGGGCATGGCCATCAGCATCGGCAAGCTCACCCTCTACACCGCCGTGGGTGGGGTAGGGCCCGACAAAACCCTGCCCGTGGAGCTGGACGTGGGCACGGACCGGGAGGACCTCCTCAAGGACCCCCTCTACCTGGGGGTGCGCCACAAGAGGCTTCGGGGAGAGGCCTACTACCGCTTCCTGGACCGCTTCGTGGAGGCGGTGAAGAAGCGCTACCCCAAGGCCCTCATCCAGTGGGAGGACTTCAGCAAGGAGGCGGCCTTCACCGTCTTGGAGCGCTACCGCAAGGTGGTGCCCTCCTTCAACGACGACATCCAGGGCACGGGGGCGGTGGCCCTAGCGGGGGTCCTCTCCGCCTGCCGCCTCAAGGGGGAGAGGCTTTCGGAGCAGGTGGTGGTGGTCTACGGGGCCGGGGCCGGGGGGATTGGCGTGGCCTGGGCCCTCATAGAGGGCATGAAAAGGGAGGGTCTCTCCGAGGAGGAGGCCAAGGCCAGGGTCCTGGTCCTGGACTCCAAGGGCCTCCTCCTGGAGGGGCGGGCCATGGAGGACTACAAAAGGCCCTACGCCCAGAAGCGGGAGCGGGTTTCGGGCTGGCGCTTCGCCGGGGACTACCCCAATCTTTTGGAAACTATAGAAAATGCCCGGGCCACGGTCCTCCTGGGCCTTTCCGGCCAGGGGGGAAGCTTCACCGAGCCCGTGGCCCGGGCCATGTTGCAAAACACCGAGCGCCCCGTCATCTTCCCCCTCTCCAACCCCACCTCCGCCTCCGAGGCCCTGCCCGACGACCTCATCTACTGGACTGAGGGCCGGGCCCTGGTGGCGGCGGGAAGCCCCTTTCCCCCTGTGGGCTTTAAGGGGCGGACCATCCCCATCGGCCAGGGAAACAACGCCTTCGTCTTCCCGGGCCTGGGCCTGGGGGCGGTGCTGGCCCGGGCCCGGGAGGTGACGGACGGGATGGTCCTCGAGGCCGCCTACGCCCTTCACGACTTCACCCGGGTCCACTTCCCCGACCTCCTCTACCCCCCGGTGGCCAGGCTCCGGGAGGTCTCCCCCTACGTGGCCGCCCGGGTCATGGCCAAGGCCCTGGAGGAGGGGGTGGCGGAGGAGGAGCGGATCCGGGGGCTGGACCTGGAGGGGCTTTTTGCCTTCGTGCAGAGCCGCTTCTGGGAGCCAAAGTACCTGCCCTACCGCCCGGCCCCGGTAATCTAGGGGTGTGTGGCGGCTCCTCACCCTTAGGCCCGGGGCTCTGGCCCAGGAAGAGGTCCTGAAGGGGGCCCCGGAACCCCAGGCCTTCCATCCCCTGGAGTCCCCCTGGGAGCCCCGGCGGGCGGAGCCCAGGCCCTGGCCCGAGCCCCTCTACTTCGTGGACGGCAAGGAGCGGGAGGAGGCCCTCCTCCAGGGGGAGCGGCTCGCCCTTTTGGGGTGTGTGGCGGCGGGGGCCTTGGTCCGCCAGGGGGGGAGGATGGCCCTCCTCCCCCCGGCGGTGCGCCGGGTGGGGGTGGGCCTCACCGAGCCTTTGAGGGTGGGGGAGCTCCTCTACGAGCCGCTGCCCGCCGAGGGGGGGGACTACGCCGCTTTAAAGGCCCGGCTCCAGGAGGCGCGGGAGGCCCTGGAATGGGAGGTGGCCCGGAGGCTTTCCGGGGGGCTTTTGGTGGTGGACGGGCCCGTGCGCTTCCTTAGGCCCCACGGTCTTCCCCTTCTCGGGTACATCAAGACCCACTGGGCCCGCTACCTGCCCGAGGGGGCGGAGTCCCTCCTCCAGGCCCTAAGGCCAGGGGAGAGGACGCCTGTATTCCGGGTGCGGCGGGGGGGCAGGGAGCTGGCCAGCTGGTATTTGCGCCTTCCCTTGGTCCCCGAGGGCCTGCGCCCCCCCCAGGCGGGGCTCCTTCGGGTGGAAACCCCGCTGGAGGATTCCTTTTCGGAGCTGGCGGACCTTTCCTTGAGCCTCTTTCCCCTCCTGGCCTCCCACCCGGTCAAGGACCCCCGGGCCCCGCAGAACCTGACCCCCATCGGGGCCTTGGAATGGGGGCTGGCTCGGAGGATGGGAAGCCAGGAGGTGGTGGAGCGCCTTTTAAGGCGGCATCTGGGAGGTGGGTAGTGGAGCGGATCGGCGTGGTGCTGGGCAGGCGGGAGGCCACCCCCCTGGAGTTCTGGGTGGGGGTGGAGGGGGAAGGGCTTTTGAGGCTGGACGACCTGGTGGTGGTGAAGGGCTTCCACCCCAGGGTGGGGGAGGTGCTCTACTTCGGCATGGTGGATCACGTGGCCAAGCTCCACGAGGGGGAGGCCTATGACACCGACACCTTTTTGGCGGTGGAGGGGCAGATCCCCGTGAGCCTGGCCTACGTGGCCCACGTGAGCGTGACCCGCATCCTCCCCGAGGAGTTCTTCCCCCCAGACCCCGGCTCCCCGGTCTACCTGGCCCAAGGGGAGGACCTGGAGCGGGCCCTCTACTACGACGCCATGAAGAACCAGAAGGGGAGCACCAAGCTCCCCGCCGGGTTCTTGCAGAACGGGGAGGTGGCCTACCTGAACCTGGAGTTCCTGAACGGGGTCAAGGGGGGGCACGTCAACATCTCCGGCATCAGCGGGGTGGCGGCCAAGACCAGCTACGCCACCTTCCTCCTGAAGAGCCTCCTGGAAAGCGGGGTCCTCGAGGAGGCCCACCAGGCCAGGGTCCTCCTCTTCAACGTCAAGGGGGAGGACCTCTTCTTCCTGGACAAGCCCAACACCCGTCTTCAGGAGAAGGACCGGGCGGAGTACGCCCGCCTGGGGCTTCCCGCCACCCCCTTCCAGAGCGTGGCCTTCATGGCCCCTCCCAAGAAGGAGGGGTACGTGCCCGACCTGGACACCCGCCTCCAGGGGGTGCGGGCCTACCACTGGGACCTGGTCCAGTTCTGCCAGCGGGGCCTCCTCCCCTTCCTCTTCGCCGACCGCTCGGCCATGACCAACCTGGGCTTCCTCCTGGCCCACGTGACGGAAAAGCTCAAGGAGCTGGCCCAGGGGCAGAAGGGCCCCCATCTCCTGGTGGAGGACTGGCCGGGGGAGGACCTGCCCGAGGAGGTCACCTTTGACCATCTGGGCAAGGTGCGCCTCAAGAGCTTCGCCCAGCTGGTGCGCTACGTGGAGTACAAGCTCCTGGGCCCGGAGGTGGGGGAGGGCGAGGGGGACAAGAGGTGGATGGCCCGGCAGGCCAGGCCCACCCTCGAGGCCTTCGTCCGCCGCCTGCGCTCAAGCGTGGAGAACGTGGGCCACCTCATCCGGGGGGACCGGTCCGGCAACCCCCCAGACCCCCTCCAGGGGGAGCAGGTTCACGTGGTGGACCTGGCCAAGCTCTCTCCCCAGGCGCAGATGTTCGTGGTGGGAGGCCTCCTCAAGGACCTCTTTGAGCGCAAGGAAAGGGGCCAGTACCGGGGCCGGGTCTTCATCGTCCTGGACGAGCTCAACAAGTACGCCCCACGGGAGGAGGAAAGCCCCATCAAGGACATCCTCCTGGACATCGCGGAAAGGGGCCGTTCCCTGGGAGTCATCCTCATCGGGGCCCAGCAGACGGCGAGCGAGGTGGAAAGGAGGGTGGTGGGGAACGCCGCCATCAGGGTGGTGGGCCGCCTGGACGCCGCCGAGGCGGAAAGGCCCGAGTACCGCTACCTGCCCACCTCCTTCCGCCAGCGGGCCCTCATCCTGCCCCAGGGGGCGGTGATCCTCCACCAGCCGGAGATCCCCGTCCCCCTCCTGGTGCGTTTCCCCTTCCCCGCTTGGGCCACCAAGCGGGAGGAGGTCCTGGAGGACAACTCCGCCGAGGCCTTAAGGCGGGAGTTCTTTTAGATGGTGGGGCCAGCCTCTTTAGACCCCTCCGCCCCTGGCGCCTTTGGGGGTAAGCTAGCCTTGTATGAAAGAGACCCCGCTTTACCAGGCCCACTTGCGCCACGGGGGGCGTATGGTGGAGTTCGCGGGCTACGCCCTTCCCCTCCAGTACACCTCCATCGTGGAGGAGCACCTGGCCGTGCGCCAGGGCGCCGGCCTCTTTGATGTGAGCCACATGGGGGAGTTCCTCATCCAGGGCCCCGAGGCCCTGGCCTTTCTCCAGTGGGCCACGGTGAACGACGCCGGGAAGCTGAAGGTGGGCCGGGCCCACTACTCCATGCTTCCCAATGAGCGGGGCGGCGTGGTGGACGACATCTACCTCTACCGCCTGGGGGAGGAGGCCTTCCTGATGGTGGTCAACGCCGCCAACATCGCCAAGGACTTCGCCCACCTTAGCGCCTTGGCCCAGGGCTTCCGGGTGGAGCTAAGGGACCTTTCCCAGGCCACCGCCCTCCTGGCCCTCCAAGGACCCAAGGCGGCCCAGGTGCTCCAGGGCCTCACCGGGGTGGACCTCTCCTCCCGCAAGAAGAACGACGTCTTTGAGGCGGAGGTGGCGGGCAGGCCCGCCCGCCTGGCCCGCACCGGGTACACGGGGGAGGACGGGTTTGAGATCTTCCTCGCCCCTGAGGACGCCGAGGCGGTCTTTGAGGCCCTTTTGGCGGCGGGGGCCAGGCCCTGTGGCCTTGGGGCCCGGGACACCCTGAGGCTCGAGGCGGGCTTTCCCCTCTACGGCCACGAGCTCACCGAGGCCACCAACCCCCTCTGCACCCCCTGGGCCTGGGTGGTGAAGAAGGAGAAGGACTTCTTGGGCAAGGAGGCCATGCTTTCCGGGGTGTGCCAGGAGAAGCTTGTGGGCCTGGTCCTGGAGACGGGCATCCCCCGGGAGGGGTACAGGGTCCTCTCCGGGGAGCGCCCCGTGGGCCGGGTGACCAGCGGGGGCTACTCCCCCCTTCTGGAGAAGGGCATCGCCCTGGCCTATGTGGCAAAGGAGGCCGAGGGCCCCTTCCATGTGGAGGTGCGGGGGCGGGCGGTCCCCGCTTCCCTCAGCCCTTTGCCCTTTGTGCCGCTAAAATAGCGGGGGTTAGGAGGCGTTATGGACATACCCAAGGACCGCTTTTATACCAAGACCCACGAGTGGGCCCTGCCCGAAGGGGATACGGTGCTGGTGGGCATTACCGACTACGCCCAGGATGCCCTGGGGGATGTGGTCTACGTGGAGCTCCCCCAGGTGGGCCGGGTGGTGGAGGCCGGGGAGGCCATCGCCGTGGTGGAGAGTGTGAAAACCGCCTCCGACATCTACGCTCCTGTGGCGGGGGAAGTGGTGGAGGTGAACCCGGCCCTGGAGAAAAACCCCGAGCTCATCAACCAGGACCCCTACGGGGAGGGCTGGATCTTCCGCTTAAAGCCCCGGGAGATGGCCGATCTGGACGGGCTTCTGGATGCGGAAGGCTACCAGGCGGTCTTAGAGAGCGCGTAGGAGGCGGCATGCTTTGGGCGGGCCTTCCCCTTCCCCGCGCCTTAGGTGGGGGAGGCCCTTCTGTAGCCCCGGGTCATATGGCCCGGGGGTTTTGCTGGAGGATGGTCCTATGGATTACACGCCCCACACAGAGGAAGAGATCCGGGCCATGCTGGAGAGGGTGGGGGCCAAGCGTCTGGAGGACCTCTACGCCCACCTTCCCGAGGAGGTCCTAAACCCCCCCATCAGCCTCCCCGAGCCCATGCCCGAGTGGAGGGTCCTGGAGGAGCTGGCCCGCCTGGCCGAGGCCAACCTCCCCCCCAGGAAGGCCTTCCTGGGGGGCGGGGTTCGCGCCCATTACGTTCCCCCTGTGGTCCAGGCCCTGGGAAGCCGGGGGGAGTTCCTCACCGCCTACACCCCCTACCAGCCGGAGGTGAGCCAGGGGGTGCTTCAGGCCACCTTTGAGTACCAGACCATGGTGGCGGAGCTCACCGGGCTGGAGGTGGCCAACGCCTCCATGTACGACGGCTCCACCGCCCTGGCGGAAGGGGTCCTCCTGGCCCTCCGGGAGACGGGGAGGATGGGGGTCTTGGTCTCCCAGGGGGTTCACCCCGAGTACCGGGAGGTCCTGAAGACCTACCTGGAGGCGGTGGGGGCCGAGCTTCGCACCCTCCCCCTGGAGGGGGGGAGGACGCCCCTTCCCGAGGTGCCGGAGGAGGTGGGGGCGGTGGTGGCCCAGAACCCCAACTTCCTGGGGGCCCTCGAGGACCTTGCGCCCCTGGCCGAGGCCGCCCACCGGGCCGGGGCCCTCTTCGTGGCCGTGGCCGACCCCCTTTCCCTCTCCCTTCTCAAGCCCCCAGGGGCCTTGGGGGCGGACATCGCCGTGGGGGATGGCCAGACCCTGGGCCTGCCCCTGGGCTTCGGCGGGCCCCACTTCGGCTTCTTGGCCACCAAGAAGGCCTTCGTGCGCCAGCTTCCCGGGAGGCTGGTCTCCGAGACCGTGGATGCGGAGGGCAAGAGGGGCTTCATCCTCACCCTTCAGGCCCGGGAGCAGTACATCCGGCGGGCCAAGGCCAAGAGCAACATCACCACCAACGCCCAGCTCACCGCCCTCATGGGGGCCATGTACCTGGCGGCCCTGGGGCCTTTGGGCTTGAAAGAGGTGGCCCTGAAGGGGGTGGCCATGGCCCACCGCCTGCGGGCCCTCCTCCTCACGATCCCCGGGGTGGAGGCCTTCACCCCAGAGCCCTTCTTCCAGGAGTTCGCCCTGAGGCTTCCCAAGGACCCCCTGGAGGTGCGCCACGCCCTGGCAAAGCGGGGCTTCCACGGGGCCACGCCCGTGCCCAAGGAGTACGGGGAGAACCTGGCCCTTTTCGCCGCCACCGAGCTGCACGAGGAGGAGGACCTCCTGGCCTTCCGGGAGGCCCTGAAGGAGGTGTTATGAGCTACCCCTTGATCTACGAGCGGAGCCGCAAGGGAAGGCGCGGCCTTAGGCTGGTGAAGGCGGTGCCCCAGGCAGAGGACTACATCCCCAAAGGCTTCCTGCGGGAGGCCCCTCCCCGCCTCCCCGAGGTGGACGAGCTCACCCTGGTGCGCCACTACACCGGGCTTTCCCGCCGCCAGGTGGGGGTGGACACCACCTTCTACCCCTTGGGAAGCTGCACCATGAAGTACAACCCCAAGCTCCACGAGGAGGCGGTGCGCCTCTTCGCCCACCTCCATCCCTACCAGGACCCGAGGACGGTCCAGGGGGCGCTGAGGCTCATGTGGGAGCTGGGGGAGTACCTGAAGGCCCTCACCGGCATGGAGGCCATCACCCTCCAGCCCGCCGCCGGGGCCCACGGGGAGCTCACGGGGATCCTCATCATCCGCGCCTACCACGAGGACCGGGGGGAGGGGAGGACGAGGCGGGTGGTCCTGGTGCCGGACTCGGCCCACGGTTCCAACCCCGCCACCGCCAGCATGGCGGGCTACCAGGTGAGGGAGGTTCCCTCGGGGCCCGATGGGGAGGTGGACCTCGAGGCCCTGAAGCGGGAGCTCTCCCCTCACGTGGCCGCCATCATGCTCACCAACCCCAACACCCTGGGCCTCTTTGAGCGGCGGATCCTGGAGATCTCCCGCCTGGCCAAGGAGGCGGGGGTCCAGCTCTACTACGACGGGGCCAACCTGAACGCCATCATGGGCTGGGCCAGGCCCGGGGACATGGGCTTTGACGTGGTCCACCTGAACCTGCACAAGACCTTCACCGTGCCCCACGGGGGCGGGGGGCCGGGTTCCGGCCCCGTGGGGGTGAAGGCTCACCTGGCCCCTTACCTGCCCGTGCCCACGGTGGAGAAGGGGGAGGAGGGCTTCTACCTTTCCTTTGACCGCCCAAAGAGCATCGGGAGGGTGCGGAGCTTCCACGGGAACTTCCTGGCCCTGGTGCGGGCCTGGGCCTACATCCGCACCCTGGGGCTAGAGGGCCTCAAAAAGGCCGCCGCCCTTTCCGTGCTCAACGCCCGCTACCTGCAGGAGCTTCTGAAGGAGCGGGGCTACCGCATCCCCTACGAGGGGCCCTGCATGCACGAGTTCGTGGCCCAGCCCCCCCAGGGCTTCCGCGCCCTGGACCTGGCCAAGGGCCTCCTGGAGCTGGGCTTCCACCCCCCCACGGTTTACTTCCCCCTGATCGTCAAGGAGGCCCTCATGGTGGAGCCCACGGAGACGGAGAGCAAGGAGACCCTCGAGGCTTTCGCCGAAGCCATGGAAGCCCTCCTTAAAAAGCCTAAGGAGTGGCTGGAAAACGCACCCTACACCACCCCGGTCCGCCGCCTGGACGAGCTTAGGGCCAACAAGGCTCCCAAGCTCACCTACTTTGACCAAGAAGGGTGAGATAAACTCCAAAGGGGGCGGGCAAAAGCCCGCCCCCTCAGCCTATCCGGCTACTTCTCCACGGGAAGTTTGGCGTCGCTCCAGGCCTTGAAGCCACCGATGATGTTGATCGCGTTGTAGCCCTGGCCCCGGAGGTAGGGCAAGGCCATGCCCCCCCGGTGGCCGGAGCCGCAGTAGACGATGATGGGCTTGCCCTTGGGGAGCTCGCCCATGCGCTTGGGCAGCTCCCGGATGGGGATGTGGACCGCCCCGGGGATGCGGCCGGCGTCGTACTCGCTCTTCTCCCGCACGTCCAGGATGAAGACGTCCAGGGTGTCCATCATCTGCTTGGCCGCCGCGGGCGCCCTGCCGTAGAAGTCCGCGGGCAGGGCCATGAGGAAGTTGCCCATCTCCCGCACCGTGAGGGCGGAGAAGGTCACCGTGGTGGCCTGCGCCAGAACCGGAATCGCCGCCAGAAGACCCAACCAAGCGAGCTTCTTCATGCCTTTCATCGCTTACCTCCTTTCCCTAGGGGGCCAGAACCCCCTTAGAGACCCAGTCCTTGCCACTGGCCCACGAGGACCAGGAGGGCCCTCAGGCCAGCTGCCGAAACCAGCCCCAGCCACGGGGCGAGGCCTTTGCCGAAGAAGGCTCCAAGGCCCAGGGCCAAGAGGAGGCCGTAGGCGATGCCCCCCTCCTCCAGGAAGTGGGCCCGGGCCTCCGCGCTCAGGCTAAAGGGGTAGAGGGCGGCCAGGAAGAGGGCCAGGCCCAAAAAGCTCTGGAAGGGAAGCCTCGCCCAGGCCTGCTTGAGGAGGATGGCCAGCCCCAGGCCCAAAGCCAGGGCGGTGATGGGGAAGAGGGCCAGCATGAGGGCGTTCCAGAGGGGACGGTTCAGGTTCACCGCCAGGGCCAGGCCAGGGTAGGCCAGGGCCACCAGGCTGGCTACCAGGAAGACCCATTTGAGCGCCTCCTTAGGGCCCCGGTTCAGGTGGAGGAGGCCCCCGCTCAGGAAGGCCAGGGCCAACCCCCAGGCTCCCCACCAGATGGGGCTTTGCGGGTGGAAGGTGAGGAAGAGCCAGACGTGGGTGAAGCGGAAGCGGGCGGGGCTTTCCGCCCAGAGGACGAAGAGGTCCAAGGCGATGAGGCCCAGGGCCACGAGGGTGAAGAAGCGGGCCTCCTTGGCGTTTTGCAGGTGGAGAAGAGCGGCCAAAAAGGCCACACCCCCCGCCAGGCCCACCAGGATGAAGTGGAGGGCGTTGGTCCAGTGCCAGAACTCTCCGGCGTTGGGCAGGCCGTAGAACTCAGTCATGGTGCACCTCGCTTTCCCGGGTGAGCCCCTTCTTGGAAGGGGCGTTCAGGTAGAAGAGCTTGGGCTCGGTGCCCAGCTCGGGCCTGAGGACGTCCACTCGCAAAGCCTCCTTCAGCACCTTCACTACGGGGCTTTCCGGGTCGTCCAGATCGCCGAAGGCCCGGCAGCCCGTGGGGCAGGTTTCCACGCAGGCGGGAAGCCTCCCCTTCTCCAGGCGGTGCTGGCAGAAGGTGCACTTGTCCACGTACCCGGCGGGGTGCAGGTAGCGGGCCTCGTAGGGGCAGGCGGCCACGCAGGCCCCGCAGGCGATGCACTTCTTCGGGTCCACCAGGACCAGGCCGTCCTTGGTCTGGTAGCTGGCCCCTGTGGGGCAGACGGGCACGCAGGGGGGGTTGGCGCAGTGGAGACACTGCTCGGGGCGGAACTCCACGGTGAGGTCGGGAAAGACCCCCAGCTCCCGCTCCCGGATCCAGAGGCGGTGGACCCCAGGGGGAACCTCGTTTTCCATCTTGCAGGCCACGGCGCAGGCGGCGCAGCCCACGCAGAGGCTTAGGTCTATGGTCATAGCGTAGCGGGGCATCACATCCTCCTTTCGTCAAAGGGGCGCTTGGCCAGGGAGGTGAGGGAGGGAAGGTTGGGTTTCTTGGCCTTCTCCAGGCGGACGAAGTTCACCCTGAGGCCCGCTCCGCCGGAGATGGGGTCCAGCTTGTAGCGGGTCTGGAGGTAGTTGTCCGAGGCTCCCCGGCCGTGGGCCACCTTCATCAGGGGAGCCTTGTGGCCGAAGCCGTGGACCAGGTAGACGCAGTCCTTGCGAATCCTTTCCGTGGCCTTGACCTTCACCGGGCCCTCCTTGACCCCGTCCTGGTTGATGAGGTAGGCGTAGTCCCCGTTCTTCAGGCCCAGCCTCCGGGCCTCCTCGGTGTGGATCCAGACCTCGTTCTCGGGGTCCATTTCCATGAGGACCCAGTTGTTCTGGGTGCGGGCGAAGGTGTGCACGGGGCTTCTGCCGTAGAGGAGGCGGTAGAAGCCCTCCGGGGGCGGCTCAGGCGGGGTGTAGACGGGGAGGGGGTGGTGGCCCGCCTCCTTGAACCTCTGGCAGTAAAGCTCAATCTTCCCCGAGGCGGTCCCGAAGGGCAGGCGGCCCTCCTTTTCCCAGTCCTCCAGCCAGGGCTTGCCCTTCTGCACCAGGGTGCCCAGGGACTTCATGGTCTCCAGGTCAAAGCCGATGCTCTGGAGGCGGGTGTCCAGGTACTCCTCAATGGTCTGCCAGGGGAAGTAGGCCTCTAGGCCCAGCCGGATCCCCAGCTCCCGGGCGATCCACCATCCCGGCTTGGTGTCAAAGAGGGGCTCGTGGGCGGGGACCCTGAGCTGGATGAAGGGGGTCTTGTGGGCCACGGTCACCAGATCGTCGTAGCGCTCCAGGTAGGTGGCCTCGGGGAGGATCACGTCCGCCCACATCACGTGCTCCTGGGGCAGGACGTCTATGGCCACATAGAGGTCCAGCTTCTTCAGGGCCTCCTTGGTGCGGGGCACGTTGGGGATGGCATGGAAGAGGTTGATGCCGTAGGCGATGAGCCCCTTGATGGGGTAGGGTTCCCCGCTGATCATGGGCTCAATGAGCTCCTGGATGGCGGTGGTGCGGGCGAAGAACTTCCCCTTGTCGGCCCGGGGCCTGAAGCCCTCGGGTTCCTGGTCCCCGCCCGCAGGCCCCGCGCACCCCCCAGCGGCGGGCTCCAGGGGCAGGGGGGGCGTGGGGTACTTCTCCAGGTAGGGGCTTTGGGCGATGTAGAAGCCACCTGGCCGCCCGTAGTTGCCCAGGAGGACGTTCACGTAGTAGAGGGCCATCATCCGGTAGGTGTCGTCCCCGTACCAGACGGTATGCCGCGTGGGGGGAAGGACGGCCTTGGGTTTGTGGGCGGCCATCTCCCGGGCCACGTCCCGGATCACCTGGGCGGGGATCTCGGTCTCCTTCTCCGCCCACTCGGGGGTGAAGTCCTTCGCGTGGGCCTTGAGCTCCTCAAAGCCCGTGGTGTACTTGGCCACGTATTCCTTGTCGTAGAGGTCCTCGTAGATGAGGACGTGGATCCAGGCCAAAAGCAGGGCGGTGTCCGTGCCGGGCTTGATGGGAAGCCAGCGGTGGGCCTTGGCGGCGGCGGTGGAGAAGCGGGGGTCTACCATCACCACCTTGGCCCCGTTCTTCAGGGCCCGGGCGAAGTCCTGGAGCTGGGTGTTGTGGGTGTCCTCCCCGATGTGGTGCCCGATGAGGACGATGTAGCGGGCGTTCTCCCAGTCTATGGGCTCATGCCCGCCGATGGGGCGGCCGAAGACCCACTGGGAGGCCACTTCCCTGGGAGCGGTGCAGATGGCCACGGAGGGCTTGGCGGCGTTGGGGCTTCCCCAGGCGGCGGGGAGGAAGTCCACGAACCAGTAATCCCCCGTGCCGTGGCCGAAGAAGGCGATGGCCTCGGTGCCGTACTGCTCCTTGATGGCCAGCATCTTCTGGGCCACGTAGTCCAGGGCCTCTTCCCAGGTGGCCACCCGGTACTTCCCTTCCCCCCGCTCAGACCCCTCCACGCGGATGAGGGGGCGTTTCAGCCGGTCCGGGTCGTAGGTGGTCTGGGGCGCACCCTGGCCCCTGGGGCAGAGCATCCCCCGGCTTTTGGGGTTGGCCTCGTACCCCTCCACCTTGTAGACCCGGTTGCCCACGGCGTGGGCCACGATGCCGCATCGCCAGAAGCACCCCTCGCAGATCTGGTACACGCTCTTGACTTCCTTGGCGTACCAGGGGGCGCGGGCTGCTTTGGCGGGGCCGCTTCCCCTGAGGGCCAGGGCTCCGGCGCCTAGGGCGCTAAGCTTGAGAAACTCCCGTCTTTGCATGGATGACCTCCGCTAAAAGGTCCACTGCGTGGGCGTAGAAGCCGGTGGCGTCTTGGGCTTTGACCGTCTCGCCAAAGCGCTTTAACCAGGGGTGGAGGAACTCCCGGGCTAGCCTCTCCGCCAGGTCCGGACGCTTGGGGGCCAGAAGGGCCATGGCCTCTCCCAAGGCGGCCAGGTGGTCCGGCAGGTCCCGCCAGGTTTCCCGCACCTCGAGGCCCCCCTCCCGGTAGATTTCCAGAAGCGCGTGGTAGGAAGGGCCCAAGAGCACCCCATCCCGGGCGTAGCCCGCGTAGGGCGGGGCCGGAACCCCTTGGGGGTTGGTGACGAACAGGGCGGTGTAGGCCTCCTGTAGGGCGGGGAGGGGGGGGTGGGGGAGGGTGACCGGGGCCCCCTTGAGCTCGCTGAAGGCCTCTTCCAGGGTACCCCCTTGGAGCTCCTGCCAAAGGGCTTCCCCAGGGGGAGCGAAGAGACCGGCCACTACCCAACCCAGGAGTTCCATGCCTCACCTCCTGGGTTTAGGTTAGTGATTGCCCACTCTTTCACAAGACAGAGGGCTTCCGCTCCACCTGTAGGAAGGCTTCCTAAGGCAAATGTCCCTAGGCCAGGCCCTGCTCCCGGGCCCAGCGCACCAGCTCCGGGGTGTCCATGAGGCCCAGCTTGTTGAGGGCCCGCTGCTTGTAGGTGGAGGCGGTTTTCACGGAAACCCCCAGCTTCTCCGCCGCCTGGGAGAGGGTGTAGCCCTGGGCTAGGAGGGCCACCACCGCCCGCTCCCGCTCGGAGAGGACCTCGAGGCCAGGAGTGGTCTGGGCCTCCAAGAGGGCCTCGGTGAGGCTCGGGTGCAGGTAGCGGAGGCCCTTTTCCAGCCGCTCCAGGGCCTCGAGGAGGTCCTGGTCCAGGGCGTGCTTGGGCAGGTACCCCTTGGCCCCCAGCTGGAAGGCCCGGGCCACGTAGGCGGGCTCGTCGTGCATGGAGACCACCAGGACCTTGCCCCTTTGGGACAGCTCGGGCAGGGCCTCGAGGCCCCCCATCCCGGGGAGGTTCAGGTCCAGGAGGACCACGTCCGCTTCCCAAGGGGCCTTTAGGGCCTCCTCGGCCCGGCCGTACTCGGCCACCACCTCGTGTCCCTCTTCCTCCAAAAGGAGCCGGAGGCCTTTGCGCACCAGGTGGTGGTCCTCCACCAGCACCACCCTCATAGGGGAACCCCGAACTCCACCCGGGTTCCTTGCCCAGGAGCTGAGCGCACGAACAGGCTTCCCCCCAGGCCCTGCACCCTCTCCTGCATGCCCAGTAGGCCTACAGAAGGAGGGGTTTCCCTGGGGTCAAAGCCCTGGCCATCGTCCTCCACCAGGCCAAAGAGCCTTTCCCCCTCAGGCCAAAGGGCCACTCTGACCCGCCTGGCCCTGGCGTGGCGCAGGACGTTGGTGAGGGCCTCCTGCACCACCCGGAAGATGGCCACCTCCTTTTCCTTGGGCAGGGAGGGAACCCGGAGGTCGGCCTCCACCTCTAGGCCATTTTTCCGGTATTCCTCCAGATAACGTCTAAGAGCCTCCTCGAGGCCCAGGTCGTCCAAAAGGGGCATGCGCAACTCCCGGGAAAGCCTCCGGACCTCCTCCAGGGCCTCGGCTACCTGGGCCCGGGCCTCGGGGAGCTTTTCTGGCCGCTTCTCCGCCACCTTGAGGGTGAGGAGGGCAGCGGTGAGGAGGCTCCCCACTCCATCGTGGAGCTCCCGCCCCACCCGGCGGCGCTCCTCCTCCTGGGCGCGGAGGAACCTGGCCGCCTGGCCCATGGCCGAGCGCTTCAGGGCCAGGAGGAGGAGGGCGGGAAGGGCCTCGGGAAGCCGGGCCCCCTCTTCCAGGCTGAGCACCAGAACCAGAAGGGGCTTGCCTCCCCGGCCTAGGGGGAGGGCCAGGAGGGAGTCCTGGGCCACCGGCTTTCCCGTGGACAGAGCCTTCTCCGCCAGGGCGCGGGAGTGCTCCACCAGGGGACAGCTGGTGCGGCAGGCCTGCATCTGGAAAAGGTGCAGGCCCTCCCCCACCCAGTAGGCTTCCCCACAGCGGAGGAGCCCTTTTCCCTCCAAAAAGGCCAGGGCCCGCCGGACCACCTCTTCCCGGGTCGGGGCCTCCAGCAAAGCCTCGGCCAGCTCCACACAGTCCATCCCCCTAAGCTTAGCCCTCTAGGGCGGGGAAGGTTGTCCTTAAAGCCCAAAGAAGCGCCGGGCCTCCTCCACGTCCTTGGCGATCTGGGCCTTTAGGTCCTCCAGGGAGGGAAAGGGCTTTTCTTCCCGTAGCCTCTTCAGGAAGCGCACCCGCATCTCCTCCCCGTAAAGCTCCCCGTAAAAGCCCAGGAGGTGGACCTCGAGGCGGCGCCCCTCCCCTCCCAGGGTGGGCCTCTGGCCTACGTTGGCCACGCCCTTGTACCGCCCGAAGGCCCCTTCCGCCTCCACCGCATAGACCCCAGGGGGGAGGACCTTCAGGGGGTGGACCGCCAGGTTGGCGGTGGGGAAGCCCAGCCTCCGACCCACCTGGTCTCCGGGCACGACCACCCCGTAGGCGGTGTAGGGCCTTCCCAGGAGGTGGCGGGCCGCTTCCACCTGGCCCCTTTTGAGGAGGTCCCGGATGCGGCTACTCTTCACCGCCTCCCCTCCGAGTTCCAGGAGGGGGACCACCCGCACCGGGGCCACCCGCTCCAGGGCCTCCGGCGTCCCGGACCGCCCCTGGCCGAAGCGGAAGTCCTCCCCCACGTACAGGGCCTCGGCCCCCAGGGTCTTTAGGTCCCAAAGGAAGGACTCGGCGCTCCTCTTGGCGAACTCCTCGTTGAAGGGCACGGCCAGGATCAGCTCCACCCCCAAGGCCCTCAGGGCCTCCACCTTCTCCTCGAGGTCCATGAGGAACCCCTCCCCCCGGGTGAAGACCTTGGTGGGGGGGTCAAAGGTGTAGACGAGGAGGGGCAGGCGCCGGTCCTTGGCCTCGGAAAGGGCCAGGTGCAGGAGGTGCTGGTGGCCCAGGTGCACCCCGTCAAAGGAGCCCACGGCCACCACCTTGGGCCCCTTGGGGACGTCAGCGACCTCGGAGAAAAGCATGGTAGTAGAGGACCCCCACGATCCCCGTGGCCGAGAACTCCAGCTCGCCCCGCCGGTGCCGGAAAAGGGCCTCCTCAGGGGGCATCCAGACCACTTCTATCTCCTCGTTCTCATCGGGAATAGCCTGGGTTTCCTCCAGGTTCTCCGCCAGGAAGACGTGGGTCTTCTCGTCAGTGAAGCCGGGGGAGACGTAGTAGCTGAAGAGGTAGGTGAGGTCCCCCTTCAAGCCCGTTTCCTCGGCCAGCTCCCGCCTGGCCGCCTCCAAGGGGTCCTCCCCCGGTTCTATGAGCCCGGCGGGGATCTCCAAGGGGGCCAGGCCCAGGGCGGGGCGCATCTGGCGCACGAAGAGCATCTTCCCCTCCTTCAGGGCGATGACGGCCACGGCGGGCTTGTGCTCCACGATCTCGTAAGGGCCCTGAAGGGCCAGGTTCAGGATGCGGCCCCGGTAGAGGTAGGTGCGTTCCACGCCCCCATGTTACGGGAAACCCGGGGCCCCTGGGGCCCCGGGGCGGCCTTGCATCTTTACTAGAGAGAGTTCAGGGTAGCCAGGAGCACCTGGCGGGTGTACGTGGGGTTATGCACCCCCTTGGAGCGGTCGTTCTGGATGAGGAGGTAGTTCCAGGCGGCCCGCACCACCGGGTCCTTGGTGGGGAAGACGGGCTGGCCCTTCTCGTCCCGGATGTCCGCCAGCTGGCTGTACAGCTCGCTCCCGTCCGTGAGGGTCATCTTGAAGGCGACCTGCCCGGCGATGGAGAGGATGTCCACCCGGTACACCGGGGCCCTCACCGCCACGTTGGGGGTGAACTGGCCGTTTTCTGGGTTGTAGGCCCGTACGGTCTTGATGCGGTCCCGCACCGCCAGCACCCGGGCGTTCACCTTGACCCGGACCAGGGAGAGGAGGTGGTCGGTGTTCTCCTGGACCATCTCCTTGGTGTACTTGGCCCCGTGGCAGGAGGAGCAGAGGTTCTCCGGCGTCTTGAAGGTGTGGCTCGTGTACTCCCCGGTGCCTG
Organism: uncultured Thermus sp.; assembly: GCA_947085095.1. Lineage (GTDB taxonomy): Bacteria > Deinococcota > Deinococci > Deinococcales > Thermaceae > Thermus. The sequence goes on from CAMTVD010000018.1 coordinate 100,697, forward strand.
CCAGGCTCATGTGGCAGGTGGAGCAGGCGCTGCCCGTGAAGAAGGCGTGGGGGTTGGGCCACTCCCGGGTGTCGTCCACGAAGTAGGCGTTCTTGCCCAGGAGCACGTCCCCCTGGCTCGAGGCGTGGGGAGAGGTGTAGCGGCCCGGGTCCTCCGCATTCCAGGTGATGCGGCCGTTACGGGTGTTGTGACAGGCGATGCAGAGGGCGGCGCTCCCCACCGCCGTGGCCTTGAAGCCAGCGGGGAGCATGGGGGTGTCGTGGACCAGGCGCAGGTCCCCGTCCTCGTCGTGGCAGGCCTTGCAGGTGATGGGCTTCACCTGGTCGCGGGTAAGGCCCAAGCCCCTCAGGTAATCCACGGTGGCCGGTCTGCCGTCGGGACCCACCAGGTTGCCGGGATTCCCCTTCTTGAGCTGGTCCAGCCAGGCCAAAAAGCCCTGCTCGCTGTGGCAGCGGGCACAGTGGGCCGCCCCTTCGCCCCGGGCTTCCACCGTGGCCACGGTCAGGGTCTTGGCCCCCATGTCGCGGTTGTTGTGGCCGCTTCGCTCCCACTCCCGCTGCATGGCCTCCTTGCTGGAGAAGGCCACCATGAGGCCAAGGGCTAGGAGGGCCAGTACCGCTTTCTTCATATGGGTCACCCCCTTACAGGGTGCAGTACACACCCTTACCACCGCTTTAGTCAAGGGTAATATGTCCCGCTAAACTGGGGCCATGTGGCTTACCGACGGGAGAAAAAGCCTCCTTTTGCAGGGGGAGGGCATCGCCCGGGTGGAGGAGGGCAGGCGGGGCCGCCTTTTTGAGGCCATCACTCCTGGCCTTCAGGACGCCCACGCCCATCCCCTCTACTGGGGGGTGGCCCTCAGGGGTCTGGACCTTTCCGGCCTCACCCGGCCGGAGGAGGTGGCAAAGCGGGTGGCGGAAAGGGCCAAGGCCCTGCCCCCGGGCACCTGGCTTGAGGGCCAGGGCTTCCTCTTTCCCAAGCCCCCGCCCCCAGGCCTCCTGGACCGGGCGGCCCCGGAAAACCCCGTCTTCCTGCGAAGCCGGGACTACCATTCCGCCTGGATCAACCGCCAGGCGGCGGAGAGGGCGGGGTTTACCGCAGAAACCAAGCCCCCGGAAGGCGGGGCCTTCCTCCGGGGTGAGGATGGCGTTCCGTACTTCCTCCTGGAAAGGGCGCAAGAACTGGTTGTCCCTCACCTCCCCCCGCCCTCCCCCGAGGACCTGGAGCGGGGCCTTAGGGACTTCGCCAAGCGGGGGTACACCGCGGTCCACGCCATGGGGTATGAGCCCCCGGAGGCCCTGGACTGGGCCCTAAGGATGGAGCTTCCTTTGAGGCTCTGGTGGGCCCTGCCCCGGGGCACCTGGCGGGGAAGGGAGCCCGGGTGGCGCGGGGAAGTGCACCTGGCCGGGGTGAAGTTCTTCGCCGACGGGGCTTTGGGAAGCCGCACCGCCTGGATGCACGCCCCCTACCCGGACGGCTCCACCGGCATGCCCCTGGACCCCCTCGAGGCCCTCCTGGAAGAGGGGGAGGCCGCTCTTAAGGCGGGCTTTACCCTGGCCGTCCACGCCATCGGCACCCGGGCGGTGGAGGGGGTGCTGGAGGTCTTCCATAAGCTTGCCCCTTTGGCCAGGGGAAAAGGGCTCGTTTTGCGGATGGAACACGTCCAGCACGTTCGGGACGAGGCCCTTCCCCGTTTTGCGGGGCTTCCCCTCGCCCTTTCCCTCCAGCCCCTCCACCTCCTTCTGGACCAGCGCCTGGTGCGGGCCTACGGCCTCCCGGAACGGGAAGCCTTCCGCTTCCGGAGCCTCTGGGCCACGGGCCTGCCCCTGGCCTTCGGCTCCGATGCCCCCGTGGCCCCGCCCGAGTACGCCCTCAACCTGGAGGCCGCCACCCGCCACCCCCTTTCCCCGGGAGAAAGCCTTTCCCCAGAAGAGGTCCTCCAGGCCCACACCCTGGGGGCGGCCCAGGCGGCGGGCTGGGAGGATTGCGGTCGGCTTCAGGCGGGGGTGCGGGCGGACCTCACCCTGTGGGAGGGGGGGCGGCCCGTGGGCCGGGTTTACCGGGGGAATCTGGAGCTCTTTTAGCGGGGGTATACTGGCCCCGTGTACGGGGTCTTGGTCTGGCCGCCTGAGGACCTCCGGGCCTTCATGGAGGGCCTGATGGAGGCGCACGGGGTGCGGGGCTTTGGCCCCCCCCATCTGAACCTGCGCCAGCCCTTTGACTGGCCCTATGAAGAGGAGGCCCTGAAGGTGGCCCTTTTGGGCATCCTCCGGGGGCATGCCCCTTTCCGGGTGCGCCTCGGGGGGTGGGGGCATTTCCCCCAGGGGGTGGTGTACCTTAGGGCCTACGGGGGGAGGGCCTTCCTTCGGCTTTACCACGCCCTCGAGGCCCTGGCCCCGCCCCTTAAGGAGATTGAGGGCCCCAGCTACATCCCCCACCTCACCCTGGCCCTGGGGCTTTCCGAGGAGGCGGCCAAATACCTGGCGGAAAGCCTTCCCCCGCCCCCGCGCCGCTCCTTCTTGGTGAAGGAGGTGGCCCTGGTCAGGAGCCAGGAGGAGGGGGACCTCCTGGAGGTGGCCCGCCTCCCCCTGGGGTCTTAGTCCAGGAAGTCCCGGAGCTTGCGGGTGCGGGACTCGTGGTACTTGAGCTTCCTTAGGGCCTTGTTCTCAATCTGGCGGATGCGCTCCCGGGTCACGCCGAAGTAGGCCCCCACCTCCTCCAGGGTGTGCTCCCGGCCGTCAATGAGACCCTTCCGAAGCTTGAGCACCATGGCCTCCCGCTCAGAGAGCTTGGAGAGGGCCTTTTCCAGCTCCTCGGAGAGGAGGCTCTGGGCGGCGGCCTCCACGGGGGAGGGGAGGTTTTCGTCGGGGATGAAGTCCCCGTAGAAGCTGTCCTTCTCGTCCCCGATGGGGGTTTCCAGGGAGACCGGTTCCTGGGCGATCTTGAGGGTCTCCTCCACCCGCTTGGCATCCCAGCCCGGGCCCATGGCCTCGGCGATCTCCTCGTAGGTGGGCTCCCGGCCCAGCTCCTGCTGGAGCTGCCTGGCGGTGCGGGAGAGCTTGTTGATGGTCTCCACCATGTGCACGGGGATGCGGATGGTGCGGGCCTGGTCGGCGATGGCCCGGTTGATGGCCTGGCGGATCCACCAGGTGGCGTAGGTGGAGAACTTGAAGCGGCGCTTGTACTCAAACTTCTCCACCGCCCGGATGAGGCCTTGGTTGCCTTCCTGAATCAGGTCCAGGAAAGAGAGCCCCCGGCCGGTGTACTTCTTGGCGATGGAGACCACCAGGCGGAGGTTGGCCTCAATGAGGTGCTGCCGGGCCGCCTCCCCTTCCCGGGCCAGGTGCAGGTAGCGCTTGGTCTCCTTGGGGAGGCTTTTCAGCTTCTGGTCCACCTCCTCCACGGTCTTGGGGTCCAGCCTCTCCTTGAGGCCGGGGATCTGCTGGATGCGGGCTGCGCCCAGGACCTTGGCCCGCACCACCTCGCGGATGAGGTCCTGGTCCAGGCCCGTGGCCTCGGAGAGCTTCTTGATGGCCTCCATGCCCTCCTCCACCTTCCTGGCCAGCTCAATCTCTTCCTCCAGGGTGAGGAGGGGGACTTGGCCGATCTCGTGGAGGTACTGGCGCACCGGGTCGGAGGTGGACACCTTGGGGAGCGCCAGCTCTTCCTCTTCTTCCTCCGCCAGACCCTCCTCGTGGACCCCCACCTCCGGGGTGAGAAGGTCTTCGGGCTCGAGGTCCAAGGGGTCCACCAGGTCCGCCAGGTCCGCCTCCAGGAGTTCGGGGTCGGGCTCGGGGAGGTCGGCCAGGTCCCCGGGGACAGCTTCGGGATCCCCTACCCCTAAACGAACGGGGGCGGAGGGGTCGGGCTCGGGGAGGGTTTCCACCAGGGGTTCCTGGGCCTGGTTTGCCGCCATCTCCGGGGTCTTTTTCTTGTTTTTGACCTTTTTCAACGTCCTCCCTCCTTTTTTGCGAAAAGCACCTTGTACTCCCTCACCAAAAGGGTCTTGAAGTTGCCGAAGTGCGCCTCCAGTAGGGGCTCGTATTTGAGAAAGGGGTTGGCCACAAGGAAAAACCCACCGCCCGGCTTCAGCCGGGCCGCCGCCGCCTCCACAAAAGCCTGGGCCACATCCAGGATGACCGCACCCCCCACGTGAAAGGGGGGGTTCGTAACTATGATGTCAAACCGATCCTCGGGCGTCAAGGCCTCGTCCACGTCGGAATGGAGGGCCTCCGCCTTGAGGCCATTTGCCCCCAGGCTTCGCCTCAGGGAGAGGAGGGAGACCAGGTCGTCCTCCACCCCCGTCACCTCCCCCCCCAGGTGGGCCAGGGGCAGGGTGAGGGCCCCGTACCCGGCCCCCAGGTCCAGGACCCGCTTGCCCCGGAGGGAGGGCACCTCCTGGGACAGGGCCTCGAGGAGGAGGAGGGAGGCCTGGTCCACCCGCCCGGCGGAGAAGACCCCGGGAAGGTGGTGGAAGGTGAAGCGAGCCCCCAGGATCTGGGCCTGGAAGCTCTGCCAGAGGGGGGGAAGATGAGGGGATTCTTGCTCTTTTTCCAAAAGGGCTACCCGGTAAGGGCCTTCCCGCCTCAGCACCTCCCCGTAGCCGAAAAGGGCCTTGGCCTCCTTGAAGTAGCGCTCAAAGCCCCTGTTCTTGTCCCCTGCCAGGTAGGCCCTCCCTCCCATCCGCAGGGCCCGGGCTGCGGAGAGGAGGCTGGCCTCCACGTAGGCCGTTCCCCGGCCTGCGGGCAGGGCCAGGACCACCAGGTCAAAGGCCCCTTCCTCCGCTTCCCAAGGGGGGGCCAGGCGGGCGTTTAGGCCGCTTCTTTCCAGGCAGCGGAAGGCAGCTTTGGAGGTCTCCAGGCGCTCCACCGCCATCTTCCCCTCCAGGGGCAGGCTTCCCCAGCCCACCCCGGGGTTCAGGTCCAAGGCCCGCTCCCCGAAGGGGGCCACGGTCTTCTGCAAAAGCTCGTACACCGGGTCGCGGTAGCCCCGGGCCCCGGGCTTGACGTAGAGCACCCCCCCGGGGCGGGGCAGGGGGGTGAGGCGGTGGTACTCGGCCAGGGTAAGGCCCACGCTTTCCCAGGATACGCCCCTTGGGGGAGGAGGGCAAATGTGATAATATTCCTCAGACCGCCCCTTGGGCGGAAAGGAGGGAGCGTGGCCCTGGTGGTACAGAAGTACGGCGGCACCTCGGTGGGCGACCTGGAGCGCATCCACAAGGTGGCCCAGCGCATCGCCCACTACCGGGAGAAGGGGCATAAACTTGCGGTGGTGGTCTCCGCCATGGGGCACACCACCGACGAGCTCATCGCCCTGGCCAGGCGGGTGAACCCGAGACCCCCTTTTCGGGAGCTGGACCTCCTCACCACCACGGGGGAGCAGGTCTCCGTGGCCCTCCTTTCCCTGCAGCTTTGGGCCATGGGCATCCCCGCCCGGGGGTTTGTCCAGCACCAGATCGGCATCAGGACGGACGGGCGCTACGGGGACGCCCGGATCCTGGAGGTGGACCCAAGCCGGATCCAGGAGGCCATGGACCAGGGGTACGTGGCGGTGATCGCCGGCTTCATGGGCACCACCGAGGAGGGGGAGATCACCACCCTGGGCCGGGGCGGCTCGGACACCACCGCGGTGGCCATCGCCGCCGCCTTGGGGGCCAGGGAGTGCGAGATCTACACGGACACGGAGGGGGTCTACACCACCGATCCCCACCTGATCCCCGAGGCCAGGAAGCTAGAGGTCATCGGCTACGACCAGATGCTGGAGATGGCCGCCCTGGGGGCCAGGGTCCTCCACCCTAGGGCGGTCTACTACGCCAAGCGCTACGGGGTGGTCCTCCACGTGCGCTCCAGCTTTTCCTACAACCCGGGTACCCTGGTGAAGGAGGTTCCTATGGAGATGGGCAAATCGGTGACGGGCGCGGCCCTGGACCTGGACCACGCCCAGATCGGCCTCATCGGCATCCCTGACCAGCCGGGCATCGCCGCCAAGGTCTTCCAGGCCCTGGCGGAAAGGGGCATCGCCGTGGACATGATCATCCAGGGGGTGCCCGGCCACGACCCCTCCCGGCAGCAGATGGCCTTCACGGTGAAGAAGGACTTCGCCCAGGAGGCCCTCGAGGCCCTGGAACCCGTCCTGGCGGAGATCGGGGGGGAGGCCATCCTCAGGCCCGATATCGCCAAGGTGTCCATCGTGGGCGTGGGCCTGGCCTCGGCTCCGGAGATCCCCGCCAGGATGTTCCAGGCGGTGGCCTCCGTCGGGGCCAACATAGAGATGATCGCCACCAGCGAGGTGCGCATCTCCGTCATCATCCCCGCCGCCTACGCCGAGGCCGCCCTGAGGGCGGTGCACCAGGCCTTTGAGCTGGAAAGGGCCTGACGCCCCAGGGCGGCGCAGGCATGAGGGAGGGGTTGGGGCCAAGGGTCTAGGGTCAGGAGGAGTGCCCTGGCTGGACCCTTGACGCTAGACCCTGGACTCTCTCTTAAATCAGTCCCAGGGCCTTCACCTGGGCCATCTCGTCCAGAAGCTCCTGGGCGGTGATCTCCATGCGCTTGCGGGCGAACTCGTTCACCTCCAGCCCCTCCACGATCCGGTACGCCCCGCCCTTGGCGGTCACGGGGAAGGAGTAGACGATCTCCTCGGGGATGCCGTACTCCCCCTGGGAGGGCACGGCCATGGAGACAAAGTCCCCCTCCGGGGTGCCCAGGGCCCAGTCGCGGATGTGCTCAATGGCGGCGTTGGCGGCGCTGGCGGCGGAGGAGGCCCCCCGGGCCTGGATGATGGCGGCGCCCCTCTGGGCCACGGCGGGGATGAACTCCTTCTCGTACCACTCCATGTCCACCCATTCCAGGGCGGGCCTCCCGTCCACCTCCGCGTGGAAGAGGTCGGGGAACATGGTGGAGGAGTGGTTGCCCCAGACGATCATGCGGCGGATGCGGTCCACGGCCACCCCGGTCTTTTTGCTGAGCTGGGCCTTGGCCCGGTTGTGGTCCAGGCGGGTCATGGCGGTGAAGTTCCTGGGGTTCAGGCCCTCCGCGTTCTTATAGGCGATAAGGGCGTTGGTGTTGGCGGGGTTGCCCACCACCAGGACCTTGACCTCCTTCTTGGCCACCTCCGCCAGGGCCCGGCCCTGCTCGGCGAAGATCCGGCCGTTCATCTCTAGAAGGTCCCGCCTTTCCATCCCCGCCTTCCTGGGGGCGGCCCCCACCAGGAGGGCGTAGTCCGCGTCTTTGAAGGCCACCTTGGGGTCATCGGTGGCCTCAATCCCTGCAAGGAGGGGGAAGGCGCAGTCCTCCAGCTCCATGATGACCCCCTCTAAGGCTCTCAGGGCCTGGGGGATCTCCAGGAGTTGCAGGATCACGGGTTGGTCCTTGCCCAGCATCTCCCCCGCGGCGATGCGAAAGAGAAGGCTGTAGCCAATCTGGCCTGCGGCACCGGTCACCGCCACGCGAACAGGGTTCTTCATCCCTTACCTCCTTTGGGCCTTCGCCCACAGGGATTCTACCCCTAGAGACCCCGGTAGATGCGCCTTTCCGCCTCTATGGCCTGGTCCAGCTCCTGGATCTCCTTGAGGAGGTCCTGGCTGGGGCTTTGCAGGAGGCGTTCCTTAAGCCTGGCCCGGCGCTCCAGGTAGTAGGCCTCCCGCAGGCGGGCTAGGGCCTTCTCCACCACCTCCTGTAGGCGGGGGGCTTCCACCTCGGGGGCCATCATTAGCCGCTCCAGCAGGATGCCCCCGGCTTCCTTGCGGCTCAGGACCCCCCGCAGGTAGTCCTTGCGGGGCTCCCTGCGGGCCAGGTCCAAGAACTCCGCCAAAAGGGAGCCCTCGGGGGGCCAGACGTGGTCGGCCACATAAAGGACCCACTCCTGGAAGCGCTCCTCGGGGAGGGAGAGGAGGAGGGCGATCACGTCCAGCTCCAAAAGCAGGGTGCGGTTTCTGGGCTCCGCCTTGGGGGGCGGGGGAGGAGGGGGTTTGCCCCGTTTGCGGGCCTGCAGGTAGTCAGCGAGCTCCTTGGGGGAGAGGCCCAGGCGCTCCACCACGAGGGCCTTGATGCGCTCGGCCACGGGGTCAAAGGGCTCAGGGGAGAGCATCCTGGGGGTGAGGGCCTCGAGGACCTTTCGCTTGTGCTCGGGCCGGGTGAGGTCCAGACCCTTTACGGCCTCCTGGAAGCGGAACTCCACCTCGGGGAGGGCTTCCTCCAGGGCTTTTTGGAAGAGCTCCCTTCCCTGGGGGTGGAGGAGAAGCTCCCCGGGGTCCTTGGCGGGGAGGTGCACGGCGTAGAAGAGGAACCTCCTCGCCATCTCCAGGTTCAGGCTTTGCAGGACGGCCCTCTGACCGGCCTCGTCGGCGTCAAAGGCCAGGTAGACCTCCCCCACCCCCTGGGTCTTGAGGAGCTGGGCCTGCTCCTCGGAGAGCCCGGAGCCCAGCGCGGCCACCGTCTCGGGAAAGCCCATCTGGTGCAGGGCGATGGCGTCAAAAATCCCCTCCACCACGATGGCCCGGCCCTCCTTGAGCCTGGCCTTGGCCTCGGGGAAGGCGAAGAGGACCTCCCGCTTGCGGAAAAGGGGGGTTTCCGGGGAGTTCAGGTACTTGGGGGTCTCGCTCCCCAGAGCCCTCCCCGTGAAGGCCACGATCCGGCCCAGGTGGTCCTTGATGGGGAAGGTGATCCGGTCCCGGAAGCGGTCGTAGTACCGCCCTTCCTTTTCTGCCAGCACCCCCGCCTTAAGGCCCTCCTCGGGGCTCACCCCGTGGCGGGCCAGGTGGGTGAGGAGGCCGTTCCCTTTAGGCGGGGCGTAGCCAAGGCCGAAGCGGGCCAGGCTCTCCTCCGCAAGGCCCCGCCCCTTCAGGTAGGTCTGGGCCTCAGGGTGGGCCAGGAGGCCCTCCTGAAAGTAGGCCTGGGCCAGCTTCAGGACCTCGTAGAGCTCCTTCCGCTTCTCCCCTCCTCCCCCTCGCCGGGGGAGCTCCACCCCGGCCTCCTCCGCCAGGCGCTCCAGGGCGGTCTGGAAGTCCAGGCCCTCTATCCTCTCCACAAATGCGATGAGGTCCCCCCCCGCCTTGCAGCCAAAGCAGTGGAAGAGACCCTTCTCCTCGTCCACGTGGAAGGAGGGGGTCTTCTCCTGGTGGAAGGGGCAGAGGCCCTTCCACCTCCCCCGGCCAGCGGGCCTAAGGGCCACGTAGCGGGAAACCACCTCCTTGAGGGAGAGGCGGCGCTTGATGGCCTCTATTACATGGACCGAGTCCATAAAGCCCCCCGCTTACGCCAGAGTCTGCGGACCCACCTTCCCAGCATACCGTACCCCCGAAGGTCTTCCCATTCGCCTTCCCCCGCCAAGACCGCCTTCCAGCCGCGGGTGAAGGGCAACGAGGGGGTGAATCCCAGGAGGTGGTCCACCTTTTCCCCGGCCTCGAGGAGGAGCTGGGCCCTGAGGAGCCGCGCCACCTCCAGGTGCACAGCGAAGCCGGTGCGGTGGGTGTGGTAGAGAAGGTACTGGGAGAGGACCTGGGCCTTCCTGGGGGCCCGAGGCCAGAGGTAGAGGGCCAAGGAAGTGAGGGTGAAGTAGTAGACGTAGGGGTTCGGGAGCCGTTTGGCCTCTTTCAGCGCCTCCTTGAGGAGGATTACGGGGTTTTCCCCTAGGAGCCAGCGGTGGTGGCCTAGGGCCAAGAGGGTCAGGCCCTTGCCGTCTGGGTGCTTCAGGGCTTCCTGGAGGAGGTCCTCCCGGAGCCGGCCCTTAAAGGCCCAGGCGGTGAGGAGGGCGGCGGAGAGCCAAGGGTGGGGAGCTTCCCGGTAGGCGGCCTCCCCCTCCTCCAGGGCCTGCTGGAGGTGGCCCGTTTCCACCAGGAAGCGGATCCTGGTGGCTTGGAAGCGGGCCCTGGCCTCCAGGTCTCCTTCCTCGGTTTCCGAAAGCAAGGCTTCCGCCTCCCAGTACCGCCCCAGATCCATGAGAAGCCCCGCTCTCAGGCTCCGCCCGTGGAGCTTAAGGTTTGCCGGGGCCTGGAGGGGAAAGGGGTAGAGCACCTCCAGGGCCCGCCGGGGCTGGAAGGCCCGCCACAGGGCCCCGGCCAAGTGGAGCCGGGCCTGGGCTTCCTCCTTGGGGTAGGGTTTTAAGCCGGGAAGAAGGGGGAGGAGGTCCTTGGGGTGCTTGGCCTCCCTGAAGGCCTGGAGGACGGGGTCCTCCTTCCTGGGGCCGGCTTCCGCCTCCGGGCCCAGCCCCAAGGAGGCCAGGGCGTCCTGGAGCTCGGGCCTGAGGGCTTCCTCCAAGGAGGGGTCGGTCTCCATGGCTTCGCGGTAGAGGGGGAGGGCCTTCTCCGGGTGGCCCTCCCGCCAGGCCTTCTGGGCGAGGAGGCGCAAGGTGAGGGCGGCCCTCCTCGCCTCTCCCGCCTCCTTCAGGTGCCGGGCCATGGGAAGGAGATCGTTTCGCTCCTGGAAGAGGCGGGCAGCTTCCAGGTGCCAAGCCCGCTTCCTTTCCTCGGGCACCAGGGCCTGGGCCGCCTGGGCCACCTCGGGCAGGGGGCCTTTTTCCCCCAGAAGCCCTTCCCGCCGTAGCCTTTCTAGGGAAAAGGTGCCCACGATTTCCCCCAGTGGCCCCTCCGGCACTCCGGCCAGAACCCCCCAGGCGAGGAGGGCCTGGCGCTCCCGGGAGGGGAGGGCGTCCAGGGCAGGCTGCAGGGCGAGAAGAAGGGGGGTCTTGGTCTCCTTGAGGGCCAGCTGGGGGGAGAAGAGGGGTCTACGGCTCTCCACCAGGAGAAGGAGATTGGGAAAGGGGTGGTTCAGGATGCGTTCCAGGGTAGGGTCCGGGGTATGCAGGTCCTTGAGGACCAGGAGCAGGGGCTTGGGTAAGCTCTGGAGGACCTGCTGCCAGGCCGTGACCATGGCCTCTTCCAGGGCTTCCCGCCCCCAGCTGGGCCGGGGCAGGAGGCCCAGGCTGTAGCGCCAGGCCACCTCCAGCTCTGGGGGGAGGGAGAGGTGTCCCAGGAGGGCTTCCGGGCTGCCAAAGGCCTTTTCCACCGCCTCCAGCAGGCTGGCCCGCAAGGGGGTCTCGGGGCCCATGCGCTCCAGGACCACCGCGGGGAAGGGGGGGTTCTCCAGGAACTTGTCCAGGAGAAAGCTCTTCCCGCTTCCCGGAGGGCCCACCAGGTTCAGGCGGGCCGGGGGGCTCGCCAAGGCTCGGCGCAGGCTTTGCAGGTGAGCCTCTCCCTCCGGGTCCAGGGCCAGGCGCACCCGGCGGAGCCGGTGCACCTCCCTGGCCCCCAGGCCCTGCACCTCTCTCAGGCCTAGGGGCTCGGCCTCGGCCCCAGGGGCCAGGCTCAAGGTGAGGCCCTCGGTCAGGACCTCCCCACTCTTCCCCAGCTTGGAGAGGCGCTCGGCCAGGACCACCGGGGGGCCCAGGGCCGTGGGCTCTCCCGCCTGGCCGCTCCCCAAGGGGGCCCAGAGGGCTTCTCCGCTGGCCACCCCCGCCCGGGCGGGGAGGGGGGAGGTTTGGACCATCCTCAAGGCGGCCTCGAGGGCCCGCCAGGGCTCCCGCCCCCGGGCTTTGGGGGCCCCAAAGAGGACCAGGATCCCGTCCCCCAGAAAGCGGTGGACGAACCCCCCGTGGGCCCTTGCCGTGCGGGCGGCCTCCTCGAGGGCCTCCTGCAGGTCCTGGTAAGCGGCCTCTAACCCTTCCCGGAAGCGCTCGCTGGAGCGCACCAGGTCAAAGAAGACCACGCTCACAAAACGCCGCTCCTCGGGCAGGATGGCCCCTAGGGCCCGGCCGCAGGCCATGCAGAACCGGGCTTCTGGGGGGTTTTTCTGGCCGCAGGCGCAGCGCATCTCACTCCCGGAAGAGCATCAAGGGGGGCCAGAGGTGGACCTCGGCCCGCTCGGGCAGGGGGGTTTCGCTATGGACCAGGAGGGGGATGGGGCCTTCCAAAAGGTAAAACCCTTCCCCCAGGGGCCTGGCCCTTCCCCCCAGGCGGTAGGCGGGGCCTTCCCGCTCCAGAAAGGGGTCCTGGGAAAGGGGCCTGGCCTCCCGCACCAGGCCGTGGAGCAGGGCCCGAACCCGGCCCGAGGGAGCCGGGGGGGCTCCTCGGTCAAAGGCATAGACCACCTGCCCCCTTACCAGGACCTCCAAGAGCGGGCTTCCCCAGGGCTCGGGGAAGAGGTGAACCTCCAGGGCGTGGTCCTGGAAGCGGTGGAAGAAGGTCTCCGGGCTCTCCTCGAGGGCCATCCCCTTCGGCTGCATAGGAGGAGTTTAATGCACCACCCGGGGGGGTAGGGAGAGGACCAGGTGGGCGCAAAGCAGGAGGGCCGCCCTCTTGTCCAGGTACTGGTTGCCGTTGCCGCACTTGGGGGAGAGGACGCACCGGGGGCAGCCCTCCTCGCAGGGGCAGGCCTTGAGGAGCTCCAGGGTGGCCTTAAGCCACTCGGGAAAGCGCCGGGCCGCCGCCCGGGCGTACCCCACGCCCCCGGGGTAGCCGTCGTAGATGAAGACCGTGGGACCCCCCCCCGAGGGCAGGGGGCGGGGGTAGAAGGGGTAGGAGAGGCCCCCGATGTCCTGCCTCTCCGCCAGGATGAAGAGGGGCAGGAGGCCGATCAGGGCGTGCTCCAGGGCGTGGATCCCCCCGGGGATCTGGTGAGGGGGCACCACCTCGGGAGGGTGGAACCAAAGGGCCTCGGTGGGGAAGGTGATCTCGGGCATGGCGAGGGGCACCTCCTCCAGGACGCTTCCCGTGAAGAAGCGCTTCTTCACGTACCCCACCACCCTTTCCCTAAGGACCACCCGGCCCACGTGGACCCCGTGGCCCACGTGCTCTCCGGAAAGAACCTCCAGATCGGTTTCCGCCCGGGGCTCGGTGTAGTAGTCCTCGAGGGCCGGCAGAAGCCAGATCTCCCGCCTTTCCAGGTCAATGTTCCGCACCAGGTAGCTTTCCCCCTGGTGCAGGTAAACGGCCCCGGGGTGGGCCTCCCAGTAGGCCTGCCTTTCGTCCAGGTAGCCCAGGACCTCCCCCTCTGGGCCCCGCAGGGTAAAGGTGGCCCCCAGGCCCCTCAGGGTGATCTCCCGGTGGGGGCGGCGCTTGGGGGTGAAGTAGCGCCCATCCTGCTCCTTGAGCCCTATAAGGGCCTCGGGGCAGAGGACCTCCTCCCGCTTAAGGGGCATCTCCCAGGCGGCGGCGTGCAGGTGGAGGGGGCAGAGGACGGGGTTTTGGGGGTCAGCCACCGCCTCCTCCGGAGGGGTCTTGAGAAGGAGCTCGGGGCGGTGGAGGAAGTACTCGTCCAAGGGGTCCTCCCGGGGGATGAAGACCACCAGGGCCCGCCTCGCCCCCCGCCCCGCCCGCCCCGCCCGCTGCCCGAAGGCGGCCATGGAGCCCGGGTAGCCCACCAGGACCACGGCGTCCAGCTCCCCGATATCCACCCCCAGCTCCAGGGCGCTGGTGGAGACCAAGACCCGCACCTCCCCCCGCTTCAGGGCCTCCTCCAGCCGCCTCCGGTCCTTGGCGGTGTAGCCCGCCCGGTAGGGGCGCACCCCGGGATGGGCGGCGTAGCGGGCGATGAGCTCGGCGCTCTTGCGGCTGTTGGCGAAGACCAGTCCCCTAAGCCCCCCCTCGGCCAGGGCCCGGGCCAGGTAGGCGGCCTCGAGGAGGGGGCTCCGCCTTCTTTCCCCCTTCCGGTCCAGGGGCTTGGGGAGGAGGACCAAGAGCTCCCTCTCCGAGCGGGCCACCTCCTCCCTCAGTTCCGCAAAGGGGAGGCCGGTGAGGGCCTCGGCGTGGGCCTTGGGGTTTTTGATGGTGGCGCTGGCGGCGATGACCTGGGGACTCGCCCCGTAGTGGCGGGCCAGGCGCAGGAGGCGGAAGAGGACCAGGGCCACGTGGGTGCCGAAGACCCCCCGGTAGGCGTGGAGCTCGTCCAGGACCAGGTAGCGGAGCCGGGAAAGGAAGGGGGCCCACTCCCCGTGCCGGGGGAGGAGGCCGTAGTGGAGCATATCGGGGTTGGAGAGGAGGATGAGGCCCTCCTCCCGGGCCTTGCGCCTTATGGGGCTTGGGGTGTCCCCGTCGTAGGGGAAGACCCCGGGGATTTCCAGGGCCTCGGCCATGGCCTTGAGCCGCCTTAGCTGGTCGTGGGCCAGGGCCTTGGTGGGGAAGAGGAGGAGGCTGGTTTCCCCTTCCAGGGCCGCCTTCAGCACGGGGGCCTGGAAGACCAGGCTCTTGCCGGCGGCGGTGGAGTAGGCCATGACCACGTTCTTCCCCCGCTCCACCTCCTCCAGGGCCCGCTTCTGGTGGGCGAAAGGGACCAGGCCTAAGGCTTCCAGGACCCCGGCGAAGGCCCCCCGGTAGGGGGTGGGCTTTGGGGGGGCTTTGGGGAGGGTTCTGGCGAAGGCGATGCGGCCCCGGAACTCCTCCAAAGACTCCAGCCACTCCCGGTAGCCGGAAAATCCCTGGAGGGCTTCCGGGAGCATCTAGAGCATCCCCGCCAGGAAGCCCTCTTCCCGGATGGTGCGGATGAGGTCCATGACCGTGAGGTCCTGGGGGTCGTACTCCACCAGCACCTGGGCGGGGCCGGTGGCTTGGGCCTCCTTCACCCCTTCCAAGGCGCTTAGGGCCTTTAGGATGCGGGTCATCCCCTCCGGGGTGGGCTCCCCCCGGATCCCGATCAGCACGCGGCTCATGCTCCTATTCTAAGACCCCCCGCCTCTCCCCCCGCGCCCCCCGGCTTCCCAGGACCTGGACGCAAAGGACCAGGGGCCCCACGGCGAAACCCTCCATGAGGAGGGCCTTTTCCAGGGCTTTCCGCTTGGGATCCAGGTGGAGGGCCACCTCGTAGACCCCGGCGTCATAGGCGCTCTTGACCACGGCCCGGAGGAGGCCCTTGAGGACCTCCTCGTCCCTCCCCTCTATCCGAGAGATGAGCAGGGTGGTGCCCTCCCCCTGCCAGACCGCCTGGGCCAGGGCGAAGCCCAGGGGTTCCTCCCCTTCCTCCGCCAGGAAGGAGTGGCCGGTGCGGGCGAAGAAGCGGAGGGCCCCGAGGCTTACGGGCCTTTCCCCCGCCACCCGGTTTAGAAGGTCCAGGTCCTCTTCCGTGAAGGGGCGAAAGCGCATGGGCCCATTATCCTTCCCTGCGCCTCAGGAAGAGGAGGGCCTCGAGGAGGAGCACCATCCCCGCCAGGAGGGCCAAATAACGCCCCGTTCCCCCTGGGACCCTAGGGAGGAAGCTTTCCCCGGGGGTGGGAAGCAGGGTCTCCTCGGGGGCGAGCAGGCCCGCTGGCGCTTCCCGGTAGGGCCTCAGGAAGTTGTAGACGAGGAGGGGAAAGAAGGGCCGGTCCTGGATGGCGGCGAGGGGGGGGAGGTAGAGGCCCCCTTCCGTGAAGTAGAGGAGGCCCACCCCTTCCTCCCCCTCGGCCAGGGGGCGCCAGGGGCCTTGGGGCCTGGGGGGCGGGGGGAGGCGCTCCCCCAGGAGGGCCACCCCCTCCAGGAGGGGATGGGGGGCGGTGAGGAGGACGGGGACCGGGCTGCCTCCCGAGGGGGCCAGGTAGAGGGTGGGCTTTGGGGGAGGCCCCTCCGGGACCCCCACCAGGACCCTGACCTCCCCCCCAGGGGCGGTTCCCAAAAGGCGGAAAAGGCGCTCCAGGGCGGGAAGCCTGGGGTAGGCCACCCCGAGCCGCCTCAGGCCCAAGGTGGCCCCGTCGTCCAGGGGCAGGGCGTCCTCCCCCAAAAGCCGGGCGGCGAAGGCGCTGGGGAGGCCCGGGAGGGGGGCAAAGCCCCTTGGGGGGACCAGGACCTCGTGGGTCCTTCCCCCCACCTCCACCCGGGCCAGGAGGGCGCGGTTTGCGCTGTTTCCCAGGGCCAGGAACCCGGGGGCCACGGCCACGATCCCCAGGTTCTCCGCCGGGCCTCCCACCCCCAGGTACCCCTCGGCCCCCGGAGGGGGTGGGCCGTCCGTGGCCACCACCGCGGGAGCCTTGAGGAGCCGCCTCCCCAGGGCCATGGCCCCCTCGAGGTCCGCCCTTTTGTCCCCCGCCTCCAGGGCAAGAAGCCTCGCCCGGAGGGCCACCCCGGGGGCGGGGCCAAAGGCCTCGGGGCGCTCCCCAGCCCGCACCAAGACCGCCTCCGGGGCCCTTTCCAAAAGGGGAAGGAGCCTCTCCTTGGCCAGGTCCAGCCGGGTTCTTCCCCCCTCCCGGGCCGCCATGCTGGCGGAGGCGTCCACCACGAGGACCAGGGGGGAGGGTCCCAAGGGGGGGTCCTCGAGGGCCAGCACCATGAGGGCCGCTCCCAAAAGGAGGAGGAATAGCCGAAGGTCCAGCCGGGGCCGGTAGCGCCTAGCCCGCCCCTTCCGCCAAAGCCACACCCCCGCCCAGGGCCGCGCCTTGGGAAGGTGCCTCCGGTAGAGGAGGTAGACCAGGAGGAGGACGGGGAGGAGGAGCCAGAGCACCCACCCTAAGCCTAGCCCCCGGGGGTGGGCTTTGCTAGAGTGCGGGAAGGATGTGGGTCTTGGGCATAGATACCTCCTGTGATGACACTGGGGTGGGTCTGGTAAAGGACGGCCAGGTGGTGGTGAACCTGGTCCTGAGCCAGACCCTCCACGAGGCCTATGGGGGCGTGGTGCCCGAGTTCGCCAGCCGGGAGCACCTCAAGGCCCTTCCCCGCCTCACCCAAGAAGCCTTGGGCAGGGGGGGAATCGCCCCTAAGGACCTCTCCCTCATCGCCGCCACCCGGGGGCCCGGCCTGATCGGGGCCCTTCTGGTGGGCTACACCTTCGCCAAGGGCCTGGCCTGGGCCCTGGAGAGGCCCTTCTACGCCATTCACCACCTCGAGGGCCACATCGCCGCCGCCTGGCCCGAGGGCCTAGAGCCCCCCTTCCTGGCCCTGGTGGCCTCGGGGGGGCACACCCACCTCTACGAGGTCCTGGACCTGGGGAACTACCGCCTCCTGGGGGCCACCCGGGACGACGCCGCCGGGGAGGCCTTTGACAAGGTGGCGAGGCTTTTAGGCCTTGGCTTCCCCGGGGGGCCGGAGATTGAGCGCCTGGCCAAGGAGGCGGAGGAGCCTGTCCCCTTCCCCGTCCCCCTGAAGGACCAGGCCGGGTACGAGTTCAGCTTCTCCGGCCTGAAAACGAGGGCCCTGCAGCTTGTGGAAAAGGGCCTTCCCAGGCCAGGGCTCGCCAGGGGCTTCCAGGAGGCGGCCATCGGGCACCTGGCCGAGGTGGTCCTGAGGGCGGCCCGGGACACGGGGCACCGGGTCCTCCTGGTGGCCGGGGGGGTGGCGGCCAACCAGGCCCTCCAGGCGCGCTTTAAGGCGGCGGGGATTGAGGTCCACTTCCCCCCCAGGGGCCTTTCCCAGGACAACGGGGCCATGATCGCCCTGGCCGCCTGGCGGCGCTTTAGGGCGGGCTTTCCCCCAAGCCCCCTTTCCTTGGGGGCCACCGCCTACTGGCCCCTCGAGGCCGTCTGAACGCTTTCTCATCCCGAGGGGGTACAATCGGCCTTAGGATGCTGGGCCTCATACGGAAGCTTTTTGACAACAACGAGCGGGAGATTGCCCGCTACCACAAGCAGGTGGTGGAGCCCACCAACCGCCTCGAGGCGGAGGTGGAGAAGATCCAAGACCTGTCCGCCGCCTACCGCGAGCTCAAGGAGAAGCACGAAAGAGGCGCCAGCCTGGAGGAGCTTCTCCCCATGGCCTTCGCCCTCACCCGGGAGTCCGCCAAGCGCTACCTGGGCATGCGCCACTTTGACGTGCAGCTCATTGGCGGGGCCGTGCTCCACGAGGGCAAGATCGCCGAGATGAAGACCGGGGAGGGGAAGACCCTGGTGGCCACCCTGGCCGTGGCCCTCAACGCCCTCACCGGCAAGGGCGTGCACGTGGTCACGGTGAACGACTACCTGGCCCGGCGGGACGCCGAGTGGATGGGGCCCGTCTACCGGGGCCTGGGTCTTAGCGTGGGGGTCATCCAGCACAGCTCCACCCCCGAGGAGCGCCGCAAAGCCTACCTCTGCGACGTCACCTACATCACCAACTCCGAGCTGGGCTTTGACTACCTCCGGGACAACATGGCCATCAGCCCCGACCAGTTGGTCCTGCGCCACGACACCCCCCTCCACTACGCCATCATTGACGAGGTGGACTCCATCCTCATCGACGAGGCCCGCACCCCTTTGATCATCTCCGGCCCGGCGGAGAAGGCCACGGACCTCTACTACAAGATGGCGGAGATCGCCAAGAAGCTGGAGCGAGGCCTTCCCCCGGAGCCCGGAGTGCGCAAGGAGCCCACGGGGGACTACACCATTGAGGAGAAGAACCGCTCCGTCCACCTCACCCTCCAGGGGATCGCCAAGGCGGAAAAGCTTTTGGGGGTGGAGGGGCTCTTTAGCCCGGAGAACATGGAGCTCGCCCACATGCTGATCCAGGCCATAAGGGCCAAGGAGCTCTACCACCGGGACCGGGACTACATCGTCCAAGATGGCCAGGTCATCATCGTGGACGAGTTCACGGGCCGCCTCATGCCGGGCAGGCGCTACGGGGAGGGCCTCCACCAGGCCATAGAGGCCAAGGAGGGGGTGAGGATTGAGCGGGAGAACCAGACCCTGGCCACCGTCACCTACCAGAACTTCTTCCGCCTCTACGAGAAGCGGGCGGGGATGACGGGCACCGCCAAGACCGAGGAGAAGGAGTTCCAGGAGATCTACGGCATGGACGTGGTGGTGGTGCCCACCAACCGCCCCATGATCCGCCAGGACTTCCCCGACGTGGTCTACCGCACGGAGAAGGGGAAGTTCTACGCGGTGGTGGAGGAGATCGCCGAGAAGTACGAGCGGGGCCAGCCCGTTTTGGTGGGCACCATCAGCATTGAGAAGTCGGAGAGGCTCTCCCAGATGCTCAAGGAGCCCAGGCTCTACTTCCCCCGGCTGGAGATGCGCCTGGAGCTCTTTAAAAAGGCCAGCGCCAAGCAAAGCGGGGAGGCCTGGGAGCGCCTGAGGAAGCTTCTGGAAAAACCCACCCAGCTCAAGGACCAAGACCTCGCCCCCTTTGAGGACCTCATCCCCCAGAAGGGGAACCTGCGGAGCGCCTGGGAGGGCCTGAAGCGGGCGGTGCACACCCTTTCCATCCTGCGCCAGGGCATCCCCCACCAGGTCCTGAACGCCAAGCACCACGCCAAGGAGGCGGAGATCGTGGCCCAGGCGGGCCGCTCCAAGACCATCACCATCGCCACCAACATGGCGGGCCGGGGGACGGACATCAAGCTGGGGGGGAACCCCGAGTACCTGGCCGCCGCCCTCCTGGAGAAGGAGGGGTTTGACCGCTACGAGTGGAAGGTGGAGCTCTTCATCAAGAAGATGGTGGCGGGGCATGAGGAGGAGGCCCGGGCCCTAGCCCAGGAGCTTGGGGTAAAGGAGGAGCTCCTGGAGAGGATCCGCCAGATCCGGGAGGAGTGCAGGGCCGACGAGGAGCGGGTGCGGAGCCTGGGGGGGCTTTTCATCCTGGGCACCGAGCGGCACGAGTCCCGGCGCATCGACAACCAGCTCCGGGGCCGCGCGGGCCGCCAGGGGGACCCCGGGGGGAGCCGCTTCTACGTCTCCTTTGACGACGACCTCATGCGCCTCTTCGCCTCGGACCGGGTCATCGCCATGCTGGACCGCATGGGCTTTGACGACTCCGAGCCCATAGAGCACCCCATGGTGAGCCGCTCCATAGAGCGGGCGCAGAAGCGGGTGGAGGATCGGAACTTCGCCATCCGCAAGCAGCTTTTGCAGTTTGACGACGTGATGGCCCGGCAGCGGGAGGTCATCTACGCCCAGCGCCGGCTGATCCTCCTGGGAAAGGACGAGGAGGTGAAGGAGGCGGCCCTTGGGATGGTGGAGGAGACCGTGGCCTCGGTGGCGGAGAACTTCTTGAACCCCCAGATCCATCCCGAGGACTGGGACCTTCAGGGCCTGAGGACCGCTCTCCTGGACGTGGCCCCCCAGCTTTCGGGCTTCTCCTTTGAGGAGCTTAGGGGACTGAAGCCAGAGGAGGGGGTGGAGCGCCTGGTGGAGGCGGCCCTCAAGGCCTACGAGGCCCGGGAAGAGGAGCTCTCCCCGCCCCTCATGCGGGCGGTGGAGCGGTTTGTGATCCTCAACGTGGTGGACTCCGCCTGGAAGGAGCACCTCCACAACCTGGACGTGCTCCGGCAGGGCATCTTCCTAAGGGGCTACGGCCAGAGGGACCCTTTCCAGGAGTACAAGATTGAGGCCACCCGCCTTTTCAACGACATGGTGACCTTCATCAAGTCCGAGGTGGCCAAGTTCCTCTTCCGCCTCAAGGTGGAGGCCGAGCCCGTGCGGCCCGTGCGGGAGGCCCCTTATGTGCCCGTGCCCGAGCCCAGGCCGGAGGAGGCGGGGACCTTCGGCGTGGAAAGGAAGCGCCCTGCCACCCCCCCGCCCCAGCCCGGGCTTTCCCGGGCGGAGCGCCGCCGCCTCATGCGGGAGGAGAAGAAGCGCAAGAAGGAGTAGGCCCCCCGGGGTCCCCATCCTGGCGCAAGCCAGGATGGGATGGTATTAGGCCTCCACCTGGAGGCTTGCGGGGTCCAGGTTGGTGTAGACGTTCTGCACGTCGTCCAGGTCCTCGAGGGCCTCCACCAGGCGCATGACCTTGGCCGCCTCCTCGGGAGCGAGGGCCACCACGTTCTGCGGGTGTTGCGTCACCTCCGTGGCCTCTACCCGGATCCCTCGGCGCTTCAGCGCCTCGGCGATGCGGTAGACCTCGGCGGGCTCGGTGTAGACGGTGAGGCTATCCCCCTCCTCCTCCAGGTCCAGGGCCCCCAGCTCAATGGCGGCCTCCTGGGCGGCCTCGGTGTTCTCAGAGACGATGACCCCCCGCTTCTCAAACTGCCAGGCCACGCTGCCTGAGGTGCCCAAGGAGCCCCCGTACTTGCTGAAGACGTGGCGCACCTCCCCGGCGGTGCGGTTGCGGTTGTCGCTGAGGGCGTAGACCAAGACAGCCACACCCCCCGGGGCATACCCCTCGTAGACGATCTCCTCGTACTGCTCGGCGCCCTCCCCGCCCCCTTGGAGCTTCTGCAGGAGGCGGTCAATGTTTTCCATGGGCACATCGTCGGCCCGGGCGGCCTCAATGGCGTTCCTGAGCTGCACGTTGGCCTCGGGGTAGGGGCTTCCCCCCGCCCTGGCGGCCGCCTGGATGGCCCTGAGGTGCTTGGAGATGATCTTGCCGCGCTTCAGGTCGTTGGCGGCTTTCTTGCGCTTGATCTGGGCCCACTTGCTATGACCGGCCATGGCTCACCCCATCCATTATAGCCAGCTCCTCCAGAACCCTCTCCGCCAGGCGTTCTCCCGCCTCGCGGAAGGGGTGGAAGAGGAGGTCCACCCCGGCGGCCAGCAGGGGGGGGTCTTCTTCCAGGTGGAAGCTGGTGGCGGCCACCAGGCCCCTAAAGCCCCGCTCCCTGAGCCAGCGGGCGGCCAGGAGCTTGGCCTCCAGGTCCGGCAGGGCCAGCACCACCGCCTTCAGCCCCGAGAGGTCCAGCCTCTCCCAAAGCTCCGGGTCCTCGGCGTCCCCGTAGAGGACCCTCCGCCCTTTGCCCCGGTGGCGCTCCACCTTCTCGGGGTCGGCATCCAGGCCGAAAGGCTTTTCCCCCTGCTTTTCCAGCACCCGGTAGACGGCCCCCCCGCTGCGCCCCATGCCCACGATGAGGACCGTGGCCTCGTCCAGGCGCTCGGGCTCCTGGTCCGGGTGGGGCCCCCGGCGCTCCAAGCGGAGGAGGAAAGGCTCCAGGCGGCGGTAGAGGGTGTGGCTGTACCGGGAGAGGGGGGCGGAGAGCACCATGGAGAGGGCCACCAGCAGGGCCAGGGTGGCCAGGTTCGTGGGCAGGAGGCCTCCCCGCTCCAGGGCCACGCCCACGATCAGGGCGAACTCCGAGTAGTTGCCCAGGTAGACCCCGGCCACAAAGCCCGTGCGGGCCCTGAGGCCCAGGAGGAGGAAGAGGAGGAAAAAGAGAGGGGCTTTGAGGAGGGAGAGGAGGAGAAGCCCCAGGAGAAGACCCATCTCCACCCCGCCAGGCCATGCTTCATGCCGATCTCCAGGAAGAAGGCCACCAAAAAGGCCTCCTTGAGGCTCCAGATGGCCTTGGCCATCTCCGCCCCCTTGGGGTGGCCGGAGAGGAGGGCCCCCATCAGGAGGGCTCCCAGTTCCGGGGAGAGCCCCACCTGGCGAAAGCTCTCCCCCCCCAGAAGGGCTAGCCCCAGGCCGTAGAGGATGAGAAGCTCGTCGTGGCCGCTCTTTTCTAAGTACCCTCCCCCAAGATTTTCAACTCCACACCCCCCAGGGCCTTGAGGGCCTGAACCACCGCCTCCCTAAGCTCCTCAACCCCCCCGTAGTGCCGCCGAGGCATCAAAAACCCCTTCACCCGCCGCCACACACCC